>JAUNWX010000004.1:26228-75801 GCA_030540075.1 Lachnospiraceae bacterium | reverse complement strand
GGCGGAGGCTTTTCTTTTAACTTTCTCCCGGAAGCTGAGGAAGCGCATCCCCCACAGATGCAACACAGGAGAAAGGCAGGCACACACTATGGTGACACTGGATAAAATCTATCATGCAAGTTTCGTTTTAAAGGATGTGGCGCGGAAGACGGACCTCATCGCGGCGCCTCGGCTCGTGTCGGACGCACAGGTGTATCTGAAGACCGAGAATCTGCAGGTGACCGGCAGCTTCAAGGTGCGCGGCGCCTACTATAAGATCAGTCAGCTGAGCGAGGAGGAGCGCAGTCACGGGATCGTGGCCTGCAGCGCCGGCAATCACGCACAGGGCGTGGCCCTTGCGGCGACGAAGATGGGTATCAAGAGCGTCGTCTGCATGCCGGATGGTGCGCCGATCATGAAGGTCGAGAGCACGAAGCGGCTCGGCGCGGAGGTCTGCCTCGTGAAGGGCACCTATGACGATGCGCATGACAAGGCCGTCGAGCTCCAGGAGGAGACGGGCATGACCTTCATCCATCCGTACGACGACGATGCGGTCATCGCGGGTCAGGGCACGATCGGTCTCGAGATCCTCGACCAGCTCGAGGATGTGGACGCGGTTATCGTGCCGATCGGTGGCGGCGGACTGATTTCCGGTGTCGCCTTCGCGATCAAGAGCCTCCGCCCGCAGTGCAAGGTCTATGGTGTGCAGGCGGCCGGTGCGCCGAGTATGTTCAATGCTTACCGCGATCACAAGTGGGAGTCCCTCGACAGTGTCTCGACCTTCGCGGATGGTATCGCTGTGAAGAATCCGGGCGAGACCACCTTCCAGATGGTCGAGAAGTACGTGGACGATGTCGTGACCGTCAGCGAGGACGAAACCGCTGCGGCGATCCTCGCCCTTATCGAGAATCAGAAGCTGATCGCCGAGGGTGCCGGTGCCGTTTCGGTCGCTGCCGCGATGTTCGGGAAGCTCCCGATTCAGGGCAAGAAGGTCGTCTGCCTGATCAGCGGTGGCAACATCGACGTGAACATTCTGTCCCGCGTCATCACCCGTGGCCTCGTCATGAGCGGCCGCAACGCGAACCTGATGATCGCGCTCGAGGACAAGCCGGGCCAGCTCCAGCAGGTCAGCGAGATCGTTTCGAAGTGCGGTGCCAATGTCGTCTCCGTGCATCATGACCGCGGCGACACGAACATGGCGATCTCCAGCTGCTTCCTGAAGCTCGGTCTCGAGACCCGTGACAAGCAGCAGATCGAGGAAATTCGCGCGGCCCTCACGCAGGCTGGCTTCCGTCTGGTGACGGAGAGAGCCTGACCTGGGCCAATGCTTCCGACGAGACATCGTCGTGCAGCCCACAGATGACTGTAAGTCTGTTGGGTAAATGAGATGGTCATTTGAGAAAAAGATCCCCGAAACGGATTATGAAGTGAATCAGAAACCGATTAGAAAGAAATCAGAAAAATCAGTTCAAAAATAGAAAATCAAGAAGCTCAGCGAAGGGCTGTACAGGAATCCTCCTTGCAACGCCCTTCATGGAATCAGAGAGAAGGGAGTGGAGAAGGATGAATCTGCATTATATGTATCAGCGACTAAGCAGTCTCGTCGTGTTCCGGGAGCTGCTGCAGGATCCGGTGATCGCGGCGTTTCGTGAGATGCTGCAGAGCGCGGAGCTGGACGATGGCGATGCCTTCGCCACGGCCTGTGCGGCGTTCGAGCACCGGCTGTTTGAGAAGACGGAGAACTGGACGGAGTACCTCAGCACCGCGGTGCTGGAGAGCGAGAACATCTGCGTGCAGCGACAGGCCCACGGCGAACTCAGTGCCGTCCTCGGGGACAGTCTGCAGCGGGAGCTGGCACTGCTGAACGAGCTCTCTGCATTGACCCTGGAAGAGCTGACGGCCGAGATGAGTGACGCGCCGGACTACTTCGTCGCGTGGGTCACCGGGACGGGCGCGCTGCCGGCGGAGTATGCGAAGCGCATGCAGGAGGTCAGCACGAGGGGCTACGGTATGTTCGCACGGAACCACGTCTTCGTGGTGGAGGATGGCCGGCTGGTGCCGGTGAAGCATCCGGATCCGCAGCGGCTGTCCGAGCTGCCGGGCTACGAGAAGGAGCGCGAGAAGGTCATCGTGAACACAGAGGCACTGCTGGATGGACGTCCGGCGAACAACGTGCTGCTCTACGGCGATGCGGGCACCGGCAAGTCGAGTGCCATCAAGGCCATCGCGAACGAGTATGCGGCGCGGGGCCTGCGCCTGGTCGAGGTGAAGAAGAATCAGCTCTACCAGATCCCGGATCTCATGGATCAGCTCGCGGCGAACCCGCTGAAGTTCATCCTGTTTATCGATGACCTCAGCTTCACGACGAACGACGATAACTTCGCCGCGCTGAAGGCCATCCTCGAGGGAAGCGTCGGGGGTCGCGCCGGCAACATCGCGGTATACGCGACGAGCAACCGGCGGCATCTCATCAAGGAGACGCTCGAGGACCGGCAGGGCAGCGACATCCACGAAAGCGATACGCGCCAGGAGCTGATGAGCCTCGCGGCGCGCTTCGGCCTCACGGTGACCTTCGGGCAGCCGGACAAGAGCCGCTTCGTGCAGATCGTCACGGACCTCGCCGCACAGTACGGCGTGGAGGACGATCCGGAGAAGCTGATCGTGCGGGCGGAGGCCTTCGCGATCCGCGCCGGCGGACGAAGCCCGCGTGTTGCGAAGCAGTTCATAGAATTATGTAAAGCAGGCGTGTTGAGCTGAGTGAAGATGGGGCACCGGGGAGCCGCGGATCGAGCGGCGCAGGGCGTGCCGGATGAAGTGAAAAACAGCGTTCTCGCCTGATGCGAGGACAGACGATAGATGAAACAGGAACCGCGAGGGAGCGGTGGAAGAGGAGGAAACAGTCCATGATTTTAAATGGCTCTCAGATATTTGTAGAAGTGCTGGTGGAGCAGGGCGTCGATACACTGTTCGGTTATCCGGGTGGTGCGGTGCTGAACCTCTACGATGAGCTGTACCGTAACCAGGATCGCATCCACCACATCATGACGGCGCACGAGCAAGGTGCGAGCCACGCGGCGGACGGCTATGCGCGGGCGACCGGCAAGACGGGCGTCGTGCTGGCGACCAGCGGTCCGGGTGCGACGAACCTCGTCACCGGTATCGCGACGGCCTACATGGATAACGTGCCGATGGTGGCCTTTACGGGCAATGTCGGTACCGCGGTCTTAGGTCGCGATGCCTTCCAGGAGGCGTATATCGAGGGTATCACGATGCCGATCACGAAGCACAACTACACCGTGCGCCGGGTCGAGGACCTCGCGGATACGATGCGGGAGGCGTTCCGTATCGCACAGAGCGGGCGTAAGGGACCGGTGCTCGTGGATATCCCGAAGGACATCACGGCGGCGAGCTGTGAGTTTACGCCGAAGAAGCCGGCGGAGATTCCGGTGAATACGGAGGTTGACGCAGAGGATCTCGCGCGGGCCGCCGAGCTCATCAACCAGGCGACGCGTCCGGTGGTCTATTTCGGAGGCGGTGTCGCGGTCAGCGAGGCGAGCTGTCAGGCACTCCGCGATCTCATCGCGAAGGCGGACATGCCGGCGACCTATACGCTGATGGCCGCGGGCGTCTTGAACTACGGGGATAAGCGGAACCTCGGTCTCATCGGCATGCATGGCACCTACACCGCGAACAAGGCGGTCGACCAGGCGGATCTCGTGCTGGCGGTCGGCGCGCGTTTCTCGGATCGTGTTGCACTGAATCCAGAGAAGTTCGCCGCGGGTGCGAAGATCGTGCAGATTGATATCGATGCCAGTGAGGTGGATAAGAACGTCCTCGTCGACGCTTCGGTGGTCGGCGATGCGGCGGTCGTACTGCAGGCGCTGCTTCCGCTGGTCAATGCGGTCGACCATCCGGACTGGTTCGCCCAGATCGCGGAGTGGCAGGCGGCCGACTATCAGCCGAAGGACAGCGAGACCGTCCTGAAGCCGCACCAGATCATCCGTGAGACATGCGAGATGACCGGCCCGGACACGACCTACGTCACCGATGTCGGCCAGCATCAGATGTGGGCGGCACAGTACGTGCTCCACACGAAGCCACGCGGCTTCCTGACGAGCGGTGGTCTCGGCACCATGGGCTACGGCTACGGCGCCGCGATCGGTGCCCAGGTGGCGCTTGGTAACGGGCATCGCGTGATCCATTTCACGGGTGACGGTTCCTTCCATATGAATCTGAACGAGGCGTGTACGGCGGTGAGCTACGAGCTTCCGATCATCACGATCATCTTCAACAACCAGGTGCTCGGTATGGTGCGCCAGTGGCAGACGGCCTTCTACGGCAAGCGCTATTCGAGCACCGATCCGGAGCGGAAGACCGACTATGTGAAGCTCGCCGAGGGCTTCGGCGCGAAGGGCTACCGCTGTGAAACCATGGCGGAGTTCCGTGCAGCCATGGCAGAAGCATTGACCAACCCGGGCCCGAGCTGGATCGAGTGCCGCATCGATAAGGATGAGAAGGTGCTGCCAATGATTCCGCCGGGAGGCACGGTGCAGGATATCACGATGTCCGACGACGAAAGGGGGCAGGTATGATGGAAAATCAGTATAAGTATCCCCGCAGGGTCATCAGCATCCTGGCGGTGAACCGCTACGGCGTGCTGGCGCGGATCTCGAATATGTTTAACCGCCGGAGCTTCAATATCGACAGCATCACGACCTCAGAGACGATGGATCCGGGCATCGCGCGGATCACGATCACGGTCCATGTCGACGAGCAGAAGCTGAAGCAGCTGCTCCTCCAGACACGGCGACTCGAGGATGTGCGTGAGGTGTATGAGCTTGCGACGGCGAGTGTGCAGCGCGAGCTCCTGCTCATCAAGGTCCGTGCGGATAAGGATAATCTGCCGAGCCTCCGTGACATCGCCGGGGTCTATAAGGCGAAGATCATCGACCTCTCCCCGGACAGCCTCGTCATGGAGCTCACCGGTAAGCCGGAGAAGGTCGAGGGCTTCCTCAACATGATGCGGAACTACGAGGTGCTCGAGATGTGCCGGACCGGCATCACCGCCCTCGAGCGCGGCACCGATCACATCTTCGGGGACGAAGAGGAGTAGAAATGTCAGTAAAAGCGGTCTTCGCGGCTTTTATGAATAAAAACTGTTAACCAGCATTTGGAACAAGAAAAGAGAAAAGGAGAAAAAGAAATGGCAATCAAGAAGTACTATGATTCAGATTGTAACCTTGGTGTACTGGATGGAAAGACCGTTGCGGTCATCGGCTTCGGCTCACAGGGCCATGCGCATTCCGAGAACCTCGCAGAGAGCGGCGTGAATGTCGTTGTTGGTCTTCGCAAGGGCTCCGGCCACTGGGAGAAGGCGGCGAAGTTTGCCGAGACCTGCCCGAACTTCCACGTGATGGAGGTCGAGGAGGCAGCCAAGGCCGGCGATATCGTCATGATGCTCGTACCGGATGAGCTCTGCGCAGACATCTACAACAAGCAGGTTGCGCCGTACATGACCGAGGGCAAGACCCTGGCGTTCGCACACGGCTTCAACATCCACTTCAAGACCATCGTGCCGCCGAAGAACGTCGACGTCATCATGATCGCACCGAAGGGACCTGGCCACACCGTTCGCAGCCAGTATGTCGAGGGTAAGGGCGTACCGAGCCTGATCTGCATCGAGCAGGATTTCACCGGCAAGGCAAAGGACACCGCACTTGCATACGCTTCCGGCATCGGCGCTGGTCGTGCGGGTATCCTCGAGACCACCTTCAAGGAGGAGACCGAGACCGATCTCTTCGGTGAGCAGGCAGTGCTCTGCGGTGGTGTATGTGAGCTCATCCACGCAGGCTTCGATACACTCGTGGAGGCAGGCTATGCACCAGAGATGGCGTACTTCGAGACCTGCCACGAGATGAAGCTGATCGTCGACCTCATCAACGAGGGCGGTTTCTCCAAGATGCGTTACTCCATCTCCAACACCGCAGAGTACGGCGACTACCGCACCGGTAAGCGTCTCATCACCGAGGAGACCCGTAAGGAGATGAAGAAGGTCCTCACCGAGATTCAGGATGGTACCTTCGCAAGTGAGTTCCTTACGGAGATGAACCCGAACGGCGGCCGCAAGGTACACTTCCTTGCAAAGCGTCGTATGGAAGCGGATCTCCTCATCGAGAAGGTCGGCGCAGAGCTCCGTCAGATGATGAGCTGGCTCAAGAAATAATAAATCAACGGCCCCTCCGGGGGCGGCCTCCTGCAGCACAGTACGTCTGCGGCGGGCCGTCCCCGGAGGGGCCGTTCCGTTATCTCTTTCGGTACGCCCGCGGGGTCATCTGGAAGTGAGCCTTGAAGGCGCGGTTGAAGTAGGAGAGGTTTGCGAAGCCGCACTGGGTGGCGATGGCGAGGATGCTGTCGTCGGTGGTGCGGAGGGCGTCGGCGGCGAGGTTCAGGCGGTAGTCGTTCAGGAAGGCGATGAAGCTCTGGCCGGTCATCTGGCGGAACCAGCGCATGAAGTGGCTGCTGCTGAAGGAGCAGACTTCGGCGGCGTCTTCGACGCGCAGGGCTTCGGTGTAGTGGGCGGAGAGCCACTGCAGGATCGTCTTCAGGCGCAGGGTATCCGCGGTCTCCGCCGGGAGCCGGGTCTTCTCCTCCTGGATCAGGACGGCGAGGAAGTGGAGGAGATCCGCCTTGATGATGAGCTCGTAGCCACTGAAGCGGGTGCGGTTCACCTCCTCGATTTCCCGGAGACAGGCCGCGGCGCGCCGGTAGGAGGGATCCCTCTTCACAAGATGCTCCGGCAGCGGCAGACGCCCGCTCTGGAGTGGCAGCAGGTACTTCTCCGCGCAGAGATCATCCGTGCCGCCGAGCAGCTCGAGATCGAAGATGATGTTCTCGTACTCCATCGTCTGGTCCCCGGCCTGCCGAAGCGCATGCAGCGTCCCCGGCACGAAGATGAAGATATCCCCCATCTGCGCCGGATAGTTCTCCGTACCGACCTGGATGATCCCCTCGCCCCGCTTCACGAACACCAGTTCCATATTCTCGTGCCAGTGCAGCGCTACCTGCGGAAAATCACCCGGGATCGTACAGGGATATATATTGAAGGGAAAACGCAGCGCACCATGCTGCTTCGTCTCCTGAAGAGAGGCCTGATTCTTCATATGATTCTCCTTTTGACTCAATGATAGAATCGTACCATAATGTGAGAATATCTGGCAAGTAAATGATCGTTTTATGTGATATATCTTGAGGTAAATAGAAAAATCAGACATCCGTTCAAAGGAGGATCTTATGAATATCACAGAGACGTTAGAGAAGCTGAGTGGGAAGGCACTGAAGGACTGCAGTGATCAGGAGCTGTACCTCGCGCTGCTGGAGCTGGTGCGGGCGAAGAGTGCGGAGCGTGTGAAGCCGGTGCATGGCCGTAAGCTCTACTATATCAGTGCGGAGTTCCTGATCGGAAAGCTGCTGTCAAATAATCTCATCAACCTCGGGCTGTACGAGGAGGTGCGTGACGCGCTGGCGGCGGTCGGAAAGAGCATGTCCGACATCGAAGAGGTCGAGCCGGAGCCATCCCTCGGCAACGGCGGTCTCGGCCGTCTCGCAGCCTGCTTCCTGGATTCGCTTGCGACACTGAACCTGCCGGGCGACGGCATTGGCCTCCGCTACCACTTCGGACTGTTCCACCAGTCCTTCGAGGGGGATATCCAGAACGAGAAGCCGGACCCATGGCTGACCGCGCACAGCTGGGCGGAGAAGACCGACGTGACCTATCCGGTGGAGCTCGCAGGCAAGCCGTATACCGCACGTCTCTATAAGCTCGCCGTGACCGGCTACGAGGGCCGAACGAACACCCTGAACCTCTTCGACCTCGATACCATCGACGAGAGCATCGTGCATGACGGCATCGCCTTCGACAAGACCGCCATCGACGAGAACCTGACGCTGTTCCTCTACCCGGACGATTCCGACGAGGCCGGCCGTCGTCTCCGTATCTACCAGCAGTATCTGATGGTGTCCGCCGGCGCGCAGCTGATCCTCGCGGAGTGTGCGGCCCGTGGCTGTGACTACCATGATCTCGCGGACTACGCGGCGATCCAGATCAACGACACGCACCCGAGTATGGTCATCCCGGAGCTCATCCGCCTGCTCGGCGAGCACGGCATCGACTTCGAGGAGGCCGTGGAGATCGTGGCGAAGACCTGCGCTTATACGAATCATACAATCCTCGCGGAGGCCCTCGAGAAGTGGCCGCGCGCGTACCTCGACGCGGTCGTGCCGCAGCTGATGCCGATCATCGAGAAGCTCGACGCACTGGCACGGACCCGCTCGGAGGATGCGTCGCTCGCCATCATTGACGAGGATGATGTCGTCCACATGGCGCATATGGACATCCATTTCACGCATTCCACGAACGGTGTGGCAGCGCTGCACACGGAGATCCTGAAGAACTCCGAGCTCCATAACTTCTACGAGCTCTACCCGGAGAAGTTCAATAACAAGACGAACGGCATCACCTTCCGTCGCTGGCTCCTGGAGTGCGATCCGCGCCTTACGGCGGTGCTCGAGAAGCACATCGGCACGGGCTTCCGCAAGGATGCGTCCGAGCTCGAGAAGATGATGGCTTTCGCGGATGACGCAGCGGTGCTGGAAGAGCTCCGCGAAGTGAAGAGCGAGAATAAGGAGGCATTGGCCGACTGGCTCCGCCGGACCCAGGGCGTGACGGTGGACACGGGCGCGATGTTCGACATCCAGTCGAAGCGTCTCCACGAGTACAAGCGACAGCAGCTGAACCTGCTCTACCTCATCCACCAGTACCACGAGATCAAGGCGGGCCATCTGCCGGCGACTCCGCTCGTCAGCATCTTCGGCGCGAAGGCGGCCCCGGCGTACATCATCGCGAAGGACATCATCCATGCGCTGCTCGTGCTGTCGAAGGTGATTGCGGCGGATCCGGTCGTGTCGAAGTGGCTGCAGGTGGTCTTCATCGAGAACTACAACGTGACCGCAGCGGAAAAGCTGATTCCGGCCTGCGACCTCTCGGAGCAGATCAGTCTCGCGTCGAAGGAGGCGTCCGGCACCGGCAACATGAAGTTCATGCTGAACGGCGCGCTGACGCTCGGTACCATGGACGGCGCGAACGTCGAGATCGCGCAGCAGGTCGGCGAGGACAATGTCTACATCTTCGGCCAGACCTCGGATCAGGTCATCCACCGCTACGCTGCGGGGGACTACATCGCACAGCAGTGGTATGAGGGCGACCCGAACATCCGTCGTGCGATCGACTTCCTGACCGGCCCGGAGATGCTCGCCGCCGGCCATGCCGGAAACCTCTGCCGTCTCCACGACGAGCTCATCCATAAGGACTGGTTCCAGACGCTTCCGGATTTCAATGCCTACATCGTGCGCAAGAACCAGGCGCTCAGTGATTACGCCTGCGATCCGCAGGGCTGGCGCCGGAAGTGCCTCGTGAACATCGCGAAGGCCGGCCTGTTCTCCTCGGATCGGACCATCGCGGAGTATGATCGGGATATCTGGCATCTCGGAAAGTGATGTAACAGTGCAAAATGGCAGGGACCTTTCGGGGACCCTGCCATTTTGGATAAAAAATATAATATTTATTTTTAAAAAGTATTGCACTATTTGGTGAAAAGTGTTAAATATATGTTATCGGAAACGTTACCGGTAACGTTAACGGAAACATACCGGAGAACGCGAGAGCGAATCATCTGAGCAATCTGCACAAAAAACTCCAGGACGGAGCGGGCGGGAGAGATCAGGTGATACACATCATAATCGGGGCGGCGATGGGCGCGGCTTCGAGCTTGCCTGAAGGGCAGAGAGGATATGTTATGAAGAAGATGAGACGTTTTACAGCACTGGGCCTGACCGCTGCGATGGCAGTGACGGCATTGGCAGGTTGTGGTGGTTCGAACACCGCGAGCACGACGGCAGCTGCAACTGAGGCAGCGAAGACCGAGGCAGCGGCTCCGACAACCGAGGCAGCCGCTCCGGCAGAGCAGACCGCGACCGGTGGTAAGGTTTACTACCTCAACTTCAAGCCAGAGCAGGCGGATCAGTGGGTAGACCTCGCAAAGAAGTATACCGAGGAGACCGGTGTAGAGGTTCATGTGCAGACCGCAGCGTCCGGAACCTACGAGCAGACCCTGAAGTCCGAGATGGCGAAGTCCGAGGCACCGACCATGTTCCAGGTAAACGGTCCGGTTGGTCTCGCAACATGGGATGACTACTGCATGGATCTCAAGGATACCGACGTATTCAAGGATCTCGAGAGTGAGGATTACGCTCTGAAGAATACCGACGGCGTCGTAAAGGGTATCGCATACGTTATCGAGACCTACGGCATCATCTATAATAAGAAGATCCTCAATGACTACATCGCACTCGATGGTGCAAAGATCAGCGATATCTCTGAGCTGAACAGCTTCGATAAGCTGAAGGAAGTGGCAGACGATATGCAGGTGAAGAAGGATGAGCTCGGTATCGAGGGTGCATTCACATCCGCAGGCTTCGATTCTTCCTCTGACTGGCGTTTCAAGACCCACCTCGCAAACCTTCCGCTCTACTACGAGTACAAGGCAGACAACATCAGCTCTACCGATGCTGTAAAGGGAACCTACCTCGACAACTTCAAGAACGTATTCGATCTCTACATCACAGACTCCACCACAGAGCCTTCACTTCTCTCTGGTAAGACCGGTGATGATGCCGCTTCTGAGTTCGCACTCGGCGAGGCTGCATTCTATCAGAATGGTACATGGGCATACAACGACATCAAGGGCAACGAGGTTGCAGATGAGGATCTCGGCATCCTTCCGATCTACTTCGGTGTAGACGATGCAAGCCAGGGTACCTGCACAGGTTCTGAGAACTTCTGGTGCGTAAACGATAAGGCAAGCGATGCGGACAAGCAGGCAACCCTCGATTTCATGAAGTGGGTTGTAGAGTCTGACGCAGGTCGTGAGTCCCTTTCCAAGGAGATGGGCTTCGTTACTCCGTTCTCTACCTTCGCTGATTACCTTCCGGAGAACCCGCTCGTTATCGCAGCGAATGAGTTCAACAAGGATAAGACACCTGTATCATGGAACTTCACCACGATGCCGAGTGAGCAGTGGAAGAACGTACTTGGTTCTGCAATGCTTGAGTATGCACAGGGCACCGGCGACTGGGATGCAGTGAAGACCGCATTCGTCGACAACTGGGCAACAGAGTACAAGAACGCAAATTCTTAATTTCAAACTGATGCTGCAGGCGGTGCAGCCGTTCATCCGCCTTCGATACACGGCGCTGTGAAGCGCATCACCTGCAGAAAAGGATACAGCTGATCCGGTAAGATTCGAAGCTGTGGTCTCCGGCAGATCCTCTGCCGGAGATTTTTTTAGAAAAGGGGTTCAACATGGAAAAAGCGATCAAACGTTATATGCCGATCTTCGTGCTGCCGACGCTGGCGGCCTTCACGGTCGGCTTCATCGCACCGTTTCTCGTCGGTATCTGGCTGTCGTTCTGTAAGTTCACGACCATCACCGATGCGAAATTCGTCGGCTTCATCAACTACGCGAAGGTCTTCGGTGACGCGACCTTCGTACACTCTCTGTGGTACACCACACTGTTCACGATCGTGACGGTCATCCTCATCAACTTCTTCGCCTTCGCTGTGGCGATGGCGCTGACTGCGAAAATCAAGGGTAATTACTTATTCCGTACGATTTTCTTCATGCCGAACCTGATCGGTGGTATCGTCCTCGGTTACATCTGGAGCCTGCTTCTCAATGGTATCCTCGCGATCTGGATGCGTACCCTGACCTACAGTGCGACCTACGGCTTCTGGGGCCTCGTCATCCTGATGCTCTGGCAGCAGGTCGGCTACATGATGATCATCTACATCGCCGGTATCCAGAACATCCCGAGTGACCTCCTCGAGGCTGCCCGTATCGATGGCGCGAACAAGTGGCAGGAGCTCCGCTACGTGATCCTGCCGATGCTGATGCCATCCATCACCGTCTGCACCTTCCTGACGCTGACGAACGGCTTCAAGCTTTTCGATCAGAACCTCGCACTGACAAACGGTGAGCCGTCTCAGAAGTCCGAGATGCTCGCCATGAACATCTACACCACCTTCTATGGCCGGAACGGCTGGGAGGGTGTCGGCCAGGCGAAGGCCGTCATTTTCTTCATCATCGTCGGCGCGGTAGCATTGACCCAGAATTATCTGTCCCGTCGGAAGGAGGTCGAGCAGTAATATGAAGAACAAGAAATTAGGTGCCTTTTTAACGGTATTCTTCAGTATCCTTTCTGTATTTTATGTATATCCGATCCTGCTGGTTCTGATGAACTCCTTCAAGAAGAAGGCGTACATCTCGAAGAAGCCGTTCGCACTTCCGAACGCGAAGTCCTTTGTCGGCTTCGACAACTACGTTTCCGGTATCCAGAAGACCGGCCTCATCCAGGCAGCGTTTGTGTCCCTCTTCGTGACGGTGCTTGCGGTCGCTGTCATTGTCCTCTGTACCTCGATGTGCGCATGGTACATCACACGTGTGCATACAAAGTTCACGGCAGGCATGTACTTCCTCTGCCTCTTCTCGATGATCGTACCGTTCCAGATGGTTATGTTCCCGCTCAGTAAGATCGCGAACATGCTGAAGCTGTCGAACCCGCTCGGTCTCGTATTCATTTACCTCGGCTTCGGTGCCGGACTTGCCGTCTTCATGTTTACGGGCTTCGTCAAGTCCCTGCCGCTCGCGATCGAGGAGGCCGCGATGATCGACGGCTGCACACCGATCCAGACCTTCTTCTATGTGGTGATGCCGATCATGAAGCCGACCTGTATCACGGTTGCGATCCTTGAGACCATGTGGGTATGGAACGACTACCTGCTTCCGTCCCTCGTCCTCGACCTCAAGAAGTGGAAGACCATCCCGATCGCCGTACAGTACCTGAAGGGCGGCTACGGCTCCGTCGATATGGGTGCCATGATGGGTGTCCTCGTGCTGTCGATTATTCCGATCATCATCTTCTATGCATGCTGCCAGAAGTACATCATCGAGGGTGTTGTGGCCGGTGCCGTTAAGGGCTGATCAGACTTTAGAACGATTTATATCCATTTCCGGGCGATGTCAGACGGAAGCCGGAGACATTGGCCGGGGGAAATGGATGAAATATATGACTGGAAGGGAAAACGTATGGAAAAGGAAGCAAGGGAGCGCATCTGGGGGAGAGCAGCAGGGATTCTGATGCCGGTGTTCGCTCTTCCAGGTGCCTACGGCATCGGAACACTCGGAAAGGAGGCCTACGGCTTCGTGGATTTCCTCGCGGAGAGCGGGCAGACCTACTGGCAGGTGCTTCCGATCGGGCCGACGGGCTATGGCGATTCGCCGTATCAGAGCTTCTCGACCTTCGCGGGCAATCCGTATTTCATCGATCTGGAGACGCTGATCGATGAGGAGCTGCTGACGCGCGAGGAGTGCGACGCGGTGGATTTCGGGGCGGATGCTTCGAAGATCAGCTATGAGAAGCTGTATCTCGGTCGCTTCCCGCTGCTCCTGAAGGCCTTCGGGCGTTTCGAGGAGCGGACGAGCGGGGAGGGCAATGTCGCGCCCGACGCGGAGGAGAAGGAGGCGTATCGTCAGTTCATCCGGCACACGGTGCACTGGCTGCCGGCGTACGCGCAGTTCATGGCTGCGAAGACGGACTATCCGGAGGATTTCTACCGTTTCACGCAGTACGAGTTTGACAGGCAGTGGAAGCGCCTGCGGGCCTATGCGAACGAGAAGGGCATCGCCATCATCGGCGATATTCCGATCTATGTATCGAGCGATTCCGTGGATTTCACGGAGCATCCGGAGCTGTTCCAGCTCGATGAGGAGGGCCAGCCGAAGCAGGTCGCGGGCTGCCCGCCGGACAGCTTCTCGGCGACCGGTCAGCTCTGGGGCAATCCGGTCTATGACTGGGCCTACCATAAGGAGACGGGCTACCACTGGTGGATCGCGCGGATGCGCCGCTGCTTCGATCTCTTCGATGTGGTGCGGGTCGATCATTTCCGCGGCTTCGATGAGTATTACGCCATCCCGGCGGGCGCGAGCGATGCGACGGGTGGGCACTGGGAAAAGGGCCCCGGCATTGACCTCTTCAACGCGCTGAAGGCGGCGCTCGGAGAAAAGCGGATTATCGCGGAGGACCTCGGCTATGTGACCGACACGGTGCGGAAGCTCGTGGAGGACACGGGCTACCCGGGTATGAAGCTGCTCGAGTTCGGCTTTGATTCGCGCGAGAGCGGGGATTATCGTCCGTGCACCTGGCCGACCAATGCTGTCTGCTATACGGGTACACACGACAATCAGACGCTGGCTGCGTGGGTGCGTGAGATATCTCCGGTTGACCGTGATTTCGCGATTCGGTATTATACTGCGTGGAAGCAGGGGAAGGGAGAGGAAGTGAACGTGCGTCCGCGTCCGGAGGCGGAGATCGCCGAGGACCGCAGCGTGACGAGAGACTTCCTTCAGTCGGACTACACCGATGCGCTGATTCAGATGACGCTCGCGGCGAAGCCGGAGACCGCCATCATCCCGATGCAGGATTACCTCGGCCTGGGGTCGGAGGCGCGCATCAACACGCCGTCGACGCTCGGACAGAACTGGACCTTCCGTTTTATAGAGGAAGATTTTTCGAAGGAATGCGCGGAGAAGATCCGGCGGATGACGGAGGAGAGCCAGCGTATCAGAAAGTAGAAAGCTATGGCAGCGAAGAAACTGACAATTAAAGAAATTGCCAAACTGTCGGGCATCAGTGTATCGACCGTGTCGCGGGCGATCAATAATCATTACGACATCAGTCCGGAGACGAAGCGCCGGGTCCAGGAGATCATCGATCAGTATGGTTATGTGCCGAACAACTCGGCGCGGAATCTGAAGCTGAACGACGCCCGGAACATCGCGGTGCTCGTGAAGGGAATTACGAATCCCTTCTTCACGAGCATGATCAAGGTGTTTGAGAAGGAGTGTTCGGATCATGATTACTCCCTGGTGCTCGAGCACGTCGAGGAGGAGCAGGATGAGACCGAGCTTGCGGCGCTGCTCGAGAAGGAGAAGCGCCTGAACGGCATCATCTTCCTCGGCGGTAATCCGGTGCAGTCGGTGGAACGCCTGCAGCGCCTGACGGTTCCGTTCGTGTTCTGTTCGGTGGCCGTTCCGGACCGGAAGGAGTTCGAAGAGTACTCTTATGTGGCGATCGATGATCGGGTAGAGGCCGAGAAGGTGTGTGATTACCTGATCGGACAGGGTCGGAAGCGGATCGCGATTCTCAGCGATGCGGAAGCCGATATCAGTAACGGTATGCTCCGTCTCGAGGGCTACCTGCATTCGCTTCGGAAGCATGGCCTCGAGCCGGACCCGGCGCTGATCTGCCGGCCGATCTCGATTCAGAAGACCTATACCTATGAGAATGGATATCAGCGGACGGTGGACCTGATCCAGTCGGGCGTGAAGTTCGATGCGATCTTCGCCATCGCGGACTCCATCGCGATCGGCTCTCTCCGGGCGCTCCGCGATCAGGGCGTACGCGTGCCGGAGGATGTCGCGGTCATCGGCTTCGATGGCCTTGAGATCGGGCACTACCTGACGCCGTCACTCTCGACACTGGCACAGCCGATGGACGAGATGGCAGAAGCCTCGATGCACGCCCTCCTCGGACTCCTCGAAGAGCGCGAGAAGGAAGTTGCCGCGAAGCTCGCGGGGGGCAGTGCGGAAGTAAAAGAAAAGACAGCGAAATTCCAGCAGATATTCCCTGGAGAACTCAAGATCCGGGAAAGCTGCTGAGGAGAAATGGACGAGGGCGGAAACGCCCTCGTTTTTTGCTTCAAAATTCTGTATAATAAAGGACAGATACTATTTTAAGTGCAGTAAAGGAGCGTGGCGTATATGTTTGTACTTGTATTGTTGCTTTTAGTCATCGTGGTGCTGATGCGGATGATCTGCATCGTGCCGCAGGGACATGCGTATGTGACGGAGATGCTGGGGCAGTACAGCGGCACCTGGGGTGCGGGTCTTCACTTCAAGATTCCGATCGTGCAGCGGGTCATCAAGAAGGTGAGCCTGAAGGAGCAGGTGCTGGACTTTCCACCGCAGCCGGTGATCACGAAGGATAATGTTACCATGACCATCGATTCGGTGGTGTTCATGAAGGTGCAGGATCCGAAGCTGTTCGTGTATGGTGTGGAGAATCCGCTGTCGGGACTTCAGAATCTGTCGGCGACGACGCTGCGTGCGATCATCGGTGACATGGAGCTCGATCAGACCCTGACGAGTCGTGATCAGATCAATGCGCGCATGCAGACGACGCTGGATGTAGCGACGGACCCGTGGGGCATCAAGGTGACGAGAGTCGAAATTAAGAATATCCAGCCGCCGAAGGAAATCGAGGAGGTCATGACGAAGCAGATGCGTGCAGAGCGTGAGCGTCGTCAGACAGTGCTCGAGGCACAGGCACATCAGGAGGCGGTTGTAACGAGAGCGAAGGGTGACCAGCAGGCGAAGGTCATCGCCGCACAGGCGGAGAGAGATGCCCAGATCGCCCTGGCCGAAGGTAAGGCGAAGAGCATCGACCTCGTCTATGAGGCGGAGGCACGTGGTATCGAGCGTCTGAATCGTGCGCAGGTCAGCGAGGGCGTGCTGAAGCTGAAGGGCCTCGATGCGCTGAAGGAGGTTTCCAACGGTCGTGCGACGAAGATCTTCATGCCGTCCGACATCACGCAGGCGGTTTCTACGCTGGGCGTTGTCGGTGAGAGCCTCGGCATCGGGGATGCGACCGCGGTCGATCACAGTGCGCCGGCAGCCCCGAAGGCACCGGTTGACCCGTGTATCGGTGAAGAATCCAGTGCGACGACGGTAGGCGCGGCAGCGACCGGCCACCAGATCGCGCATGAGCTGCAGTCCAGCTACGGTAAGCTGGGCGTGGACCAGTAAAAGAAGTAAAAAAGAGGGAAGTCCTTCCGGAACACCGTACGTTTTTAACGTATGGCTCCGGAAGGGCTTCCCTTTTTTAGAGAAAATGAATGGGGGTCAGACCCCATTACGAAATTCTTAAGATGCGCTGTCGGCCTCCTGGAAGAGGTCGTTCAGGTAGATGACCTGGGCGACGGCGGAGGTGACGCGGTAGAGGACCTTCTTTTCGAAGGAGACGCCGTCGGTGTGGAGCGGGGTCTCGTCGCGGTCCTCGAAGAGGATGATCAGCTTCTTCTCGAGCTCCATGCAGAAGTAGTTGTAGGCGATCGGAAGCGGGTAGCTCTTTTTCTGCATGTCGATGAGCGAGGCGATGTGGTCCATCGCGAGGACCTGCTTCACGAGGACGAGGAAGATCGCGTAGGCGATCTGGTCGGCGTAGTACTGCTTCTTCAGTGGTCGGTCAATGTAGCCTTTCTTCACGTAGTTGCTGATCATCGAGGAGGTGACCGGGATGTTCAGCGGTGAGAGGCATTCGTTGATATACTTCACGGTCTGCTCGAGATAGAGTCCCACATTCGGGAGCTCATCGTAGCGTGGCATCCGGAAATCTCTGGCTAAAAAGTTCATTTGTTTTCCCCCTCTTCTGACGAATCAATATCCAGTATTCTACATCGGTTTTTTGAAAACCGCAATAGAGTTTTAAAAGAGCTTAACAAAGCAATACGGAATGGCTACTATACAACATGACAAAAGATTTCGGAAAACCGAAAAAACAGTTTAAAAAACCGCATATCTGGTGGGTGGCAATGAAGCCGCCGGTCGTCGGATGGCTCCACGCGCGTCCGGAAACAAAGACGAGAGGAGATGGAGACGATGTGAAGGTCGTCTGCATTGGCGGAAGGAGCGGGAGCGCCACCATCGGGTAGAGGAGGAATCAGAAGATGAAGATGAGAATTGTGGCGGATTCGTCCGCGAATCTGTTAGAGATGAAGGATGTGGAGTTCGCGAGTGTGCCGGTGCACATCATCGTGGGCGAGCAGGACTATGCGGATACGGCGGAGATCGATCTCGCGGCCTACCAGCAGCATCTCCGGGACTACAAGGGGAAGACGACCACGGCGGCACCGAGTCCGGGCGAGTGGGAGGAGGCCTTCGGCGATGCGGATGTCATCTTCTGCTTCACGCTGACAGGGGCAATGTCGGGGACCCACAACAGCGCGGTGATCGCCGGGGAGAGCTACGAGAGCGAGCATCCGGGTGCGAAGGTGTACGTCGTGGATTCCCTGTCGACGGGGCCGGAGATCTACCTGCTGGCGGAGAAGACGCGCGAGCTGATTCTGGCGGGGCTCACGCCGGAGAAGATCTATGAGGAGATCCGGGCATACCAGCAGACGACGCATCTCTACTTCTCGCTGGCCTCGGTGGATAATTTCGCGAAGAACGGCCGTGTGAGCCACGTGATCGCGAAGGGCATCGGCCTCATGGACATCCGGATCGTAGGCACCGCGAGCCCGGAGGGAACGCTCGACTTCAAGGGCAAGTGCCGTGGCGATAAGAAGGTGCTGGCGCTGATTCTAGAGAAGATGAAGGAGCTCGGCTACAGGGGCGGCAGGGTTGTCATCGCGCACAACCAGAACGAGGAGGCGGCGCTGCAGCTGAAGATGCGGATCGAGGAGCTGTTTGGTACCTTCAATGGCGTGATCCACGCGGAGCGGGCGCTGTGCTGCTACTACGCAGAGCCGGGCTCGGTGATGGTCGGATTTGAGGCGTAAAGCGATTGCGTCCCTCTTTTCAATACTGTAAAATGATGGGAAAAAGGGAGGCAGTGTGATGAACGAGAATCAGACAGGAGCGCGGATGCTTACATTTTCGGACGGCAGTCAGCTGGATACGGCGACCGTGCTCTATATTATGATGCGGCGAAACTACGCAGAGTTTCACCTGGCAGGTGGGAGAACCAAGGATGTCCGTGTGACCATGGCGCAGCTGGAGACGCGGCTCGGTGAGGATTTCGTGAAGATCCACCGGAGTACCCTGGTTTCTGTTCGCGCTATCCATGATGTGACGGATACGGTCAATCTGAACAACGGCGAGACGCTGAACTATGTCGCCAGTAAAAAGGCATGGCTGCAGTCGGAAATCAAGAAGCGGAAGAAGAACCTGCTGCAGGTGCTGCCGGAGGCCGGAAAGACGGATTTCCGGGAGCATTATCGGGTTTTTGACAACCTTCCGTTCGCGTTCACGGATATCGAGATGGTCTTCGACG
Organism: Lachnospiraceae bacterium; assembly: GCA_030540075.1. Taxonomy (GTDB): domain Bacteria; phylum Bacillota; class Clostridia; order Lachnospirales; family Lachnospiraceae; genus Oribacterium. The sequence continues at coordinate 56,601 of JAUNWX010000004.1, read as the reverse complement.
AGAAGAGCAGCGCCGTGGACTGGATCTTCCGCTACGGAAATCCTGCACTGGCCGAGCTCGAGAAGCTGCCGCTCGACACCATGATCGGTGCCTCCTTCGGCAGTCTCTTCCCCAACATGGACGCCAAGTGGCTGCGCTCCTATGAACGCTCCGTCCTCTATGGAGAGATCCTGGAGATCCTCGATTATTCCCCGGAGATCGACGCCTACCTGAAAATCATCAGCTTCCCGACCTTCCCCGGACACTGCGGCTGCATCCTCTTCGATGTCAGCAAAATCCGTTTCGCAAACACACCGTCCCCGGCCGAGCGGGCAATGCTTCTGTACCTGACAAAGATGGCCCGAAGCTGAGGGGATGAATTCGTCGGTATCCGTGTTTGAGCGTGCACTGAACAGACAAACTGAATATGATGAGACGAAAATCCCGCGCTGAGGTGAGAAACCGGCGCGGGATTTTGAGATTGGTGACATTTCAGCCAGGTTAATTAATGCGCCGGTTACATCTAAGGGACGTCCATACGGGGCGTCTCTTTTTGTTTGCCTGCCCCCGAAAAAGTAAAGTATTCTTGACATAATGACGTCTCTGATATATGCTGTAGATGTAAGATATAATTTACATAATGTCGGAAGGAGGTCGGCGTATATGTCAGATATTTTCGCATTTACGGCTGCATTTGTCGCGGTTCAGGTATTTAAGATCATTATGTTTAAGAAGGATAAGGACTACAGTGGCTATGATGAGCGGCAGGAGCTGATCCGCGGGAGGGCATTTCGCTACGGCTTTTTGACATTGGCCGCACTGCTGGCGGCAGCGGTGCTGTGGGAGGAGTGCGTAGGTGCACTGCCGATCGAGTTTTCACTCCTCATGATGGCCTGCCTTATGGTGGGATGTCTGGTGATCATCCTCTATGATATCTGGCAGGATGCGTACTGGGGCATCCGGCAGACGTCGGGCTCAAACGCCGCGATCGTGCTCATGGTGGCGGTGATGGTAATGCAGTACCTGGGTTTCCGGGGACATGCCAATGCTGGCGACGTGATCGTCGATGGCGTCCTCACCTGGGATGGCGGCATCTATCTGCTGATTTTTGCTTTCTTCGCCCTGATCATCGTGAACCTGCTGCTGAAAGCGTGGGTGGATAAACGAGGAGGTTCGGCGGAATGAAGAACCGGAAAATGAAATACTATATCGATATGCGAGTAAGATTCGGTGGGATGGAAAAACGGAAGATAAAATGCGTGAAAAACGGTATCGATCGGTGGGAGGTCTGCTGAAATGAAAAACCTGAAGATGAAATCGGCGAGGGCGGCGCTTGACCTGTCACAGCAGCAGCTGGCGGATCTCGTCGGTGTGTCGCGGCAGACCATCAACGCCATCGAAAAGGGCGATTATAATCCGACGATCCGACTCTGCATCGCAATCTGTAAGGCGCTGAACCGGACACTGGACGAACTGTTCTGGGAGGAAGTGTGAAGGTGAAATCGAGGTGTAAAGGCGTGTGCAGTGTGAGAAGGAAATCTGCATCGGATGAAAATGCCCTGGTAGAAGATGAAACTTCAAAAAGGTTTGAAGTTAAGGATGTGACTCTATATGATGTATATAAGAAGTAGCAAAGTTAATTTAAGCTGAGGAGGCATGACATGAGTGAGAAGTCTCAGATCCTTTTTATGCAGACAAGGCTTTTACGTCTTGCTTCAGAAAAATGGAATACATCCATCATTAAAGTGAATGATATTTTCGCGAAATATAATATCTTTAAATTTATCGAAGAGTGCTTCGGTGAATTTCATATGGAAGGTGATGACGCGGTGCTCTATGACATAGAAGTACTGCTTCGGAATAAGGAGGTAGATATTCATGCTGAACTTGGTTGATGGCATGGTTTTATATCATGGAAGTTATTGCGAAATTTCATCTCCGGATTTAGATAAATGCGCGCCATATAAAGATTTTGGAAAGGGATTTTATTTAACAACATCTTACCGGCAGGCAAGGAAATTTATCGATACATCGTTGAAAAAAGCAAAGGCGCAGAACCTGATAGAACAGGACCGGAATTATGGCGTGATAACAACGTTTAAATATCATTCGGATGGAAAACTGAAGATTCAGACCTATGCCGATGCAAATGCAGAGTGGCTTCATTGTGTTGTGGCACATAGAAAAAATAAAGCATTCCCGGAAGTTATTGAGGCACTGAAAAAATACGATGTAGTCGTAGGGAAAATAGCTGATGATGCAACAAACTATACGATATTGGCATATATCGCAGGGACATATGGAGACATCGGAAGCAAGGAGGCGGATGCTTTCTGCATCAGCCGACTGCTTCCCGATCGACTGGAAAACCAGTATTGCTTCAGAACGGAGCGTGCGCTTGAATGCCTGGAATTTATGGAAAGTGAGAAGGTATGGAAAAATTAGAGAATCTCACAGATGATCAGAAAAAATATGCAATCGATTTGACGACGACGCTGGTAGTAGAAGAAATCGCAGAGAAACTGGGTACAGATCAGGCGAAGGCCCTCCATGACTTTGTTTCTTCTGAGACTGGAAAGCTGCTATACGATGAGTCTTCTAAACTGTGGTGGAATGGGCCGTCGTATATCGCGGAAATGTATCTGAAAGAGAAGAAGTGGATTTGAGATTTGAGTGATTAGAGTACGGATAGATATACGGTGACAAAATGGAGAAAATCAGATTTCAGATATGTGAAAAAGAGCTTACGCTGTATCCGGCGGTGGGCGAGAACAGTCCACTGATCGTTTTCAATACGGTGATGGGAGACGGAGAAGAGCTTGCGCAGGCGCTTCGGGCGCTGGATGCGCCGGACTGTAATCTGCTGGTGGTCGGAAAGCTACAGTGGTATCACGATATGACGCCGTGGAGCTGTCCGCCGCTGTCGAAGCGGGATCCGGCTGCTACGGGAGGCGCGGATGCTTATCTGGAGACATTGGCGTCGGAAATCGTGCCGGCAGCCAGGGAAAGAATCCGGGGAAGCGCGCCGTACGTGGGCATCGCCGGGTACTCGCTGGCCGGACTGTTCGCGCTCTATGCGATGTACCGCTGCGACTGCTTCGCGCGGGTGGCCAGCATGTCCGGCTCCCTGTGGTTTCCGAAGTTCCGGGAATACGTGCTTCGGCATGAGCTGATGCGGAAACCGGAGAAGCTCTACATGTCGTTAGGGGATGCCGAGGCGAAGACGAAGCATGCGGTATTGAAGACCGTACAGGAAAATACGGAAGCCATCGTTCAGCACTATGAAGCGCTCGGAGTGGATGTGCGCTGGGAGCTGAACCCCGGAAATCACTTCCGGGACACGGCGATGCGAAGCGCGAAAGGCATCAAGGCGATACTGGAAGCGTGATGCATCAGGAAGGCCGAGGCTTGAAATGACTGGAATGGTGCAGGATTTCATCTGAGCGAATAAGCAGGAGGTCGGAGATGAAACAGTGGGATGCAGACATTGAATGAAGAGGATGAAAGGAAGGACAGGACGATGAGCGAAGAGAGATATGCCATCATTTTCAGCAGCATAACGGGCAACACGAGGAAGCTCGCGGATACGATTCGTGGGGCACTGCCGGAGGAGCTGTGTGATTATTTTGGGGATGCAAAATCCGCAGATCCTGATGCAGAGATGATCTATGTGGGATTCTGGACGGACAAGGGCACGGCGGATCAGGCGTGCCTGGAGCTGCTGGGCAGGCTGCGGAACAAAAAGATTTTCCTGTTTGGTACCGCGGGCTTCGGCGGCAGTGAAGCATACTATCAGAAGATCCTCGCGAATGTCCGCACGGCCATCGACGCAAGTAACACGGTGGTCGGAGAGTATATGTGCCAGGGCAGGATGCCGCAGGCGGTGCGGGACCGCTATGTGAAGATGAAGGAGATGCCGGATGCGAAGCTGAATCTGGATGCGCTGATCGAGAACTTCGATCAGGCACTTTCGCACCCGGATCAGGAGGATCTGGAAAGACTTCGGAAGATGATTGCAGGGTGACGGTCTCGTTCACCTGTAGTCACAGGTCATCTGAGGGACCCGGAGGGGCGGCAATGGAGGCACGGTCTCTACGTATGGCCTCCATTACCGCCCCTCCGGGGCCCATGGCTGACCTGTGACACACTGTCGTATACAGAACGGAACATGCCTCGCTATGCGTGTTCCGTTCTGCTTTTGTTTATGATAAAATAGTTCCAATTTCTGTATTTGGGAGAGTGTAGCATGTACGAGCGAATCATGATTCTGATTATGGCGCTGATCGTCGATCTGGTCTTCGGGGATCCGCACAACTGGTTCCATCCGGTGATGGCGATGGGGCGCGGTATCGAGTGGCTGGAGAAGTTCCTGCGCCGGAGCCTCCATATCTCGGATGATCCGGAGGCGGACCGCGGCAAGAAGCAGTTCGCGGGTGCGATCCTCGTCGTGCTGATGCTTGTGATCTTCACGGTCATCCCGCTCATCATCCACAACATCGCGACGATGTTCGGCGAGACCCTAACCTGGGCGATCGACGCCTTCCTTGCCTACCAGATGCTCGCGATGAAGCAGCTGAAGCGGGAATCCATGAAGGTCTATGAGGCCCTCAGGCGGAAAAATATCAAGGAAGCGCGCGATGCGGTCTCCATGATCGTCGGTCGCGACACGAAGCGTCTCAACATGACCGGCGTCACGAAGGCGACGGTCGAGACCGTCGCGGAGAATGCTTCCGACGGGGTGGTCGCACCCCTCCTGTTCATGATGGTGTTCGGTGTAGCCGGTGGCTGGTTCTATAAGACCGTCAATACCATGGACTCGATGATCGGCTACAAGAACGACCAGTATAAGTACTTCGGCACCGCGGCTGCCCGCCTCGATGATATCTGCAACTTTATCCCGGCACGCATCAGCGCTCTCTTCATGTGCATCGCGGCCATGTTCCTGGGCCTCGACTGGAAGGGTGCGTTCCGCATCTGGCGTCGCGACGCACGGAAGTCCACGAGCCCGAACTCCGGACAGACGGAAGCCGCAATGGCCGGTGCGCTCGGCGTCGAGCTCCTCGGCGACGCCTACTACTTCGGAAAGCTCGTCCACAAGCCGGCAATCGGCGACAGTAAGCGTGAGATCACCCCGGAGGACATCGAAACAGCGAACCGCATCATGTACCTGAGCGTGTTCATGATCTACTTCGTCGGCATCATGATCATGCGGACGGTGATGCTGTATACAGGATGGGTTTAAATATGAATTATGTACATGGCGGCGATGTGTATCGTCGCGCAGTTGATCTCGATTATTCTGTCAATATCAATCCGCTGGGCATGCCTCCACGGGCGTGTGCAGCGGCGAAGCACGGCGTCGACCAGAGCACTGCCTATCCGGACTGGAAGGTGGAGAAGCTCCGCGACGCCGTCGTTTCGTTTCTGAACCGGAAGTTTGCGCCGGTCGCGCCGGAGTGGATCAGCTTCGGCAATGGTGCGGCGGATCTGATCTACCGTCTGATGCAGGTGCTTCGACCGCAGCAGGTCGTCGTCGCGGTACCGGCTTTCGCCGAGTACAGCGTCGCCGCGGAGCGCGTGGGGGCGCAGGTCGTCCCGGTCTATCTGCCGGAAGCGGATGACTTTTCGTTTACGCCGGCGGTGGAAGCCGAGTTCATCCGGGCGATCGAAGCGGCGCCGTCCGGCTCTGCGGTCTTCCTCTGTAATCCGAACAATCCGGATGGCAATGTCATCCGCGCGGAGGTACTGCAGCGTATCGCGGCGGCCTGTGAAGCGCACCGCAGCTGGCTCATCGTGGATGAATGCTTCCTGCCGTTTCTACATTCGGAAATAAATTACAGCATGGTGCCGTCGCTTCGGGCATTTCCGCATCTCGTGATCCTGCGCGCCTTCACGAAAATCTATGGTATGCCGGGGCTGCGTCTCGGCTACATGCTGACGGCGGCGCAGGTGCTGACGGACGCGGTGCGGGCGACCATGACGCCGTGGGAGATCAACCTTCCGGCGCAGCTCGCCGGTGTGGCGGCCCTCGAGGAAAGGGAATTCGTGGAGAAGACACGGGCACTGATCCGGGCGGAGCGGGCCTTTCTGGTGCAGACGCTCCCGTCACTTCCGTATGTGGAGAAGGTTTATGTGCCGGTATCGGATGCGAACTTCATCCTGTTCCGTACGGAGAAGGGTGCGCCGGATCTGAAGGGGCGGCTGCTGGAGAGGAGCGTGCTGATTCGTGCCTGTGGGAACTATGAGGGGCTGGATGAGCGCTACTACCGGATCTGCGTGCGGACGCACGAGGAGAATCTGGAGCTGATTCGGAGATGGAGAAGCTTATAAAATGCGTATCCGGCAGGAAGCCTGACGATGAGAACAGGCACATGAAACCGGCAGAAAAAAAGAGGAGCGGTATGCACGCGGACGAAATGAAAAAGGAAACTGGGGTAAAATCAGATACAGTACCGAAGGCCGGCATGACGTCTCACCGCGCGCGTGCGATCATGGTGCAGGGCACGATGTCGAACGCAGGGAAGAGTCTGCTGGTGGCGGGGCTCTGCCGCATCTTCCATGAGGATGGTTATCGGGTCGCTCCGTTTAAGGCACAGAACATGGCGCTCAACAGCTTCATCACGGATGAGGGGCTCGAGATGGGTCGCGCGCAGGTCGTCCAGGCAGAGGCCGCTGGCATTGGCCCGGATGCGCGGATGAATCCGATTCTGCTGAAGCCGACCACCGATGTCGGCTCGCAGGTAATCGTGCGCGGGCGGGCGCAGGGCAATATGACGGCGCGCGAGTACTATCGCAACAAGCGTGCGCTGCTGCCGGTCGTGCGCGCGGCCTACGAATCGCTCGCGTCGGAGTATGACATCATCGTGATCGAGGGCGCGGGGAGTCCGGCGGAGGTGAATCTCCGGGAGGACGACCTCGTCAATATGGGCATGGCGGCGATCGCGGACGCGCCGGTGCTGCTGGTCGGGGACATCGACCGCGGCGGTGTGTTTGCGCAGCTGCTCGGGACGATCGAACTGCTGGAGCCGGAGGAGCGGGCGCGGATCCGGGGCCTCATCATCAACAAGTTCCGCGGCGATAAGACGATCCTCGATCCGGGGCTCGACATCCTCGAGGCGCGGACCGGTAAGGCGGTGCTCGGCGTGGTGCCGTATCTCGATGTTGCGCTGGAGGACGAGGACTCGCTGTCGACGGCGCTCGAGCAGCGACAGGCGGAGGGCGGCATCGACATCGCGGTGATCCGTCTGCCGCGCATCAGTAATTTCACGGATTTCACAGCGCTTGCGACCGAGCCGGGCGTTTCGGTCCGCTATGTGTCGAGCGTGCGCGAGCTCGGCGAGCCGGATGTGCTGATCCTGCCGGGTACGAAGAGCACGATCCGCGACCTCGACTGGCTGCGGAGCACCGGCCTCGAGGCGAAGATCCTGCAGAAGCAGGCGCGTGGCACGCTGATCGTCGGCATCTGCGGCGGCTTCCAGATGCTCGGCACCGAGGTCATTGACGTCGAGGGCGTGGAAGGGCCGGTCGGTGCCCGTGCGCGGGGGCTCGGGCTCCTGCCGCTCCGCACGGAATTTGAGGCGGAGAAGACCCGGACGCAGACGAGCCTCGTGCTCGAGGACCTCACGGGCGAGTTCGCGGCGCTGAACGGCCAGCGCGTCGACGGCTACGAGATCCACATGGGGCGCACGATGCCGGACCGCCGCACGAGCGATGCAGAGGGCGCGTTGCATCTGCAGATGGCCGGGTACGACGGTGCTATGGTGTCGGCTGGTTCGGCATCCGGTTCGGCCACGACCGGCCGTCCGTCGGAGAGCTGCATCTACGCACAGGAGGACAATGTCTTCGGCACTTACCTGCATGGCTTCTTCGACCGTGACGGGCCCCGGAACGCCTTCGTGGAGCGACTGTGTCGACGAAAAGGCATTGACCCGGAAGGCCGCGAGGTCGTAAACTATGAAGCATTCAAGGAAGCGCAGTTTGCGAAGCTGAGCGCGGCGCTCAGAGCGTCGCTCGACATGGCGCGGATCTATGACATCTTATCAGGAAAAAAGCAATGATCGAAATCTACCACGGTGATGGAAAAGGGAAGACGACGGCGGCGATTGGGGCCGCGGTGCGGGCTGCGGGCCACAGTGTGCCCGTGGTGTTCTGCCAGTTTCTGAAGGACGGGCTGTCCGGCGAGATCAGTACACTGGAGAAGATCCCGGGCGTGTTCGTGCTGCTCCCGGAGCATTGCTATGGCTTCACCTTCCGGATGACGGAGGAGGAAAAGGCGGCGACCCGCGCGGATTCGGACACCCTGTTCCGGCGCGCGGTGCACACGATGGAGATCCTGCAGAAGACGGAGCCGCGGCGCGCCGAGGCCGCCCGCGCCCGGAAGGAGAAGATCGGTGTCGTGAAGCATGAGCCGGAGAAACCGGAAATCGCGGGCCTCTTCGTCTTCGACGAGATCCTGGACGTCCTGAATAAGGGCCTCCTCGACCGCGACCAGCTCATTCACTTCCTGTTCCGCCTCCCGCAGAACATGGAGGTCATCCTGACCGGCCGGAACCCGGACATCACCCTCCTCTCGATGGCGGATTACGTCACGAATATGGAGAAGGAGAAGCACCCGTACGACGACGGCATCACGGCGCGCGTCGGCGTGGAGAAGTGAGGACATCGTGGAAATCAAACTGGAACATATCGAACCGAAGGATATCGAGCGTCATTCGATGGCGCTGATTCAGCAGGAGCTGGACCGTCGCCACATCCGTCTCGATGCGGTGGAGGCGCCGATCGTGAAGCGCTGCATTCATACCTCCGCGGACTTCGACTACGCCGAAAATCTCGTGTTTTCGGCCAATGCCGTCGACCGCATGCGCACGTCGCTGCGCGCGGGGGTGTCTGGATCCTCGAGTGCAGACGCATCGACGGGAGCACAGACGCTGCGCGAGGGTGCTGCGGGATCCTCAAGTGAAGGCGCATCAACGGAAACGCAGACGCGCAGCGCGGGGGCGATCGTCGTCACCGACACGGAGATGGCGCGCGCGGGCATCAGCAAGAAGGCGCTGGCCGCGCTGGGTGCGGAGACGCGCTGCTTCATGAGTGATCCGGATGTGGCGGCGGAGGCGCGGGCGCGTGGCGTGACGCGGGCCGTCGTGAGCATGGAGTACGCGGCGCGGATCAAGGACCGCCCGCTGATCTTCGCGATCGGTAACGCACCGACCGCACTGATCGAGCTCTATCGCCTGATTCATGACCGCGGGCTGCGTCCTGCCGGTATCATCGGCGTGCCCGTCGGCTTCGTCAATGTCGTCGAGGCGAAGGAGCTGATCTTCAGCCTCGCGGAGGAGACCGCACCGATCGGCGACATCCCGTGGATCGTCGCCCGCGGACGGAAGGGCGGCTCGAACATCGCCGCCTGCATCGTGAACGCGCTCCTGTACGGCATCGACGATGTGAAGCGATGAGACAGCGCCGTTATGGTTGATGTCCGAAATGCCGAACCCGCATAGTGCAAGCTCGTCTTGAGCCGATACATGGAGAAGGGCCGGGCGGCATAGATATTTATAGAAGAACCCGAAGAACATACAGATAAAGGAGAGACAGCATGGCAGATCGGATGTTTGATTTTAATCAGTTGGAAGACGAGGCGAAGGCACAGGCGGAGGCCGCTGCAGGCGTAAAGACCGCGGCGGGCTGGACAGTGCTGCGCTGCACGAATGACCGGGCGGACGCGGTGCACCCGATCCTCACCCTGGCGGACCCGGAGCGGAAGCTTCCGCACCACGCGTTCGGTGTTTTCCTGAATCCGGTGCGCGGAACCGCATTTGCCTGGACCGACGGGAAGACCGAGGCCAATGTCAGCGGCCGGGACAAGGATGGTCGCGACCTGAGCGTTCCGATCGCCTGCATTGACCAGCGATTCGTGGCGCTCGAGCACTGGCTCGGGGAGAACCATGTGTCGCTCCGGCTGTCGGGTGAGCACACGAGCGAGGGCTACGCGGTGTATCGCATCCGGGCGATGGCGGCGGATGGCGAGCGGATCCAGTCCGAGCGGGATGATTTCCTGCAGCTTGTGATCCGGCGACTGCTCGAGAGCCGTGCGCCGGAGGAGAAGAGTGACGCGGAGGCGGCGTTTGATGCGGAGGAGCGTGAGGGGAAGAATCCGGGCGTGACACCGATTTCGGACCTGAATTCCATGCTGAATTACCTCGCCTGCGCGGGACAGACCCTGCCGGAGAATATGCGGGCCTGGGCGGAGCGAAACGTTGCGACGATCCGGTCGAGCACGATCAGCCCGGAGGAGCGACGGCATGCAGAGCGGGCGCTCCAGATGGTGCTGAACATCCAGTGGAAGGGCGACTACTTCGAGTCCATCGATCCGGTGAAGGCGCGGGCGATCCTCGACGAGGAGCTGTATGGCCTCGAGCGCGTGAAGCAGCGCATCATGGAGACCATCATCCAGATCAATCGTACACACACGCTGCCGGCCTACGGCCTGCTGCTGGCGGGGCCGGCGGGCATCGGCAAGTCGCAGCTCGCCTATGCGGTGGCGCGCATCCTTCGGCTCCCGTGGACGAGCCTCGACATGAGTGCGATCCACGACTCGGAGGCGCTGACGGGCAGCCCGCGCGTTTACGCAAACGCGAAGCCTGGGCGCATCATGGAGGCATTCGCCCAGAGCGGCGCAAGCAATACCGTCTTCATCATCAACGAGCTCGACAAGGCCGACCACAACAGCATCAACGGCAATCCGGCGGATGCGCTGCTGACGCTACTCGACAACATCGGCTATACCGACAACTATATCGAGTGCCGCATCCCGACCTCGGGCGTCTACCCGGTCGCGACGGCGAACGACAAGAACCGCATCAGCGCGCCGCTTATGAGCCGCTTCGCGGTGATCGACATCCCGGACTACACCCCGGAGGAGAAGCGGACGATCTTCAAACGCTTCTCGCTGCCGAAGGTGCTGAAGCGCATGGGCATGCGACCGGAGGAGTGTGTGGTGGAGGACCGCGCGATCGACGTGATCCTCGAGAAGTACCGGAACGACACGGGCTGCCGCGACCTCGAGCAGGCCGCCGAGCACCTCGCCGCGAACGCCCTCTACCAGATCGAAACGACCGGTGTGAAGACCGTGACCTTCGACGCGCATACGACACGGATGCTGCTGTTCTGATGGAACTGCAGGCGCATTCTGTGCGCATCCCGGGGCCGGAGAGGAACGGCGCGTGAGGATGCAGAGGCCGGATGCATTGGCCGAAAATAGAAGAAAAGTGAAAAGAGGATTATGGATAACAAGAAACTGAGAACTGCACTGTTTTTACATATCGTGCTGGTGGTGCTCGAGATGATCGACACGAACCACGCCTACGCGAAGGACGGCCTCGGTATGCTGATCTACTATACCGAGGATTCAAACCTGCTCTGCCTCATCGTGAGCGCGCTGTTTACGCTCGTGATGCTGCCGATCATCTTCAAGGGCCAGACGAACGGCTTCGTTTCGACCTTCCTGATGCGGAATTACCGGAAGGATGGAGAAGAGAAGGTGACGATTCCGACGCTGCTGCTGGTGCTGCGCTACGTTACGAGCTGTTGTCTGCTCGTGACCTTCCTCGTCGTGATCTTCGTGCTCGTCCCGACGGACGGCTACCGCGAGATGCTGCTCGATGGCACGCACCTCATCAACCACGTCGGCGCGCCGCTCCTGTCGCTCTACATCTTCCTCTGTCTCGAGACCGAGCCGCGGCAGAAGCTCCCGAAGTGGGCACCGCTCTGCGCGGTGGCGACGACAATCGCCTACGCGATTCCGGTGCTGATCCTGAACATCGCGAAGCTCTACGTCGGCCCGTACCCGTTCCTGCACGTTTACGAGCAGCCGGTGTACATGTCCGTGTTCTGGATCCTCGCGATCATCGGCGGAAATGTTCTCATCGCGCGCCTCGTCCAGATGGTTTATAATAGACGTATCAAGTGAGCGGAGGAGAGCGCATGATTCTATATATGACATCAACGCCTGGAGGAATCAACCGGGCGACGGGGCGGCCGGAGCTGCTCAGTAATAAAAATCATTTCGTGGATCGGCTGAAGGAGGACTGGAAGCCGCACAGCAAGTGTGTGCTGATCGCTTCCGAGCCGGATGATACGAAGTTTAACAGTGCCATGGCGAAGACCTATCTCGAGTGCTTCAACCGCTCGGGTCTGTCCATGGATTCGATCGATGTGCTGGATCGGCGGGAGCCGAAGACGGTGGAGATCCTCGACCGCTTCGATGTCGTGATTCTCGCGGGCGGGCATGTGCCGACGGAGAATGCCTGGTTTCACCAGATTAAGCTTCGCGAACACCTGCAGCACTTCCGGGGCATCGTCATCGGCATCAGTGCCGGCACGATGAACTGTGCGGAGGTGGTCTATGCGCAGCCGGAGGAGGAAGGCGAGGCGGTGAACCCGCATTATCAGCGCTTCCTCGAGGGACTGGGCCTCACGAAGACGAAGGTCATTCCGCACTATAATCAGACGATCGATGCGGTGCTGGACGGCAAGCGGCTGTACCAGGACATCACCTTCCCGGACAGCATGGGCGAGTCCTTCTACTGCCTGACGGATGGTGCGTATATCCGGAAGGACACGAAGACGAAGAAGGAAATGCTCTATGGCGAGGCGTATCTGATCTCCGACGGCGAAATCGGTATGATCAGTAAGACCGGCGGCGAGTTTGAGATCCCGGTGAAGCGGCACATCCCGAAGTTTCTGCTGCTGGGTATGGCAATGCTGGCGCTCGGCACGCTGATCGGGGCCGTGGTGACACGACGGATCATGGAGGATGATTGATGGATGTAGAGACAGCGCTGGATGCGCTTCGACAGAAGGCGAAGAGAGATGCGGGGTTCCGGGCGGAGCTGCTCGCGACGGCGGAGGAGAAGAATCCGCTGGCGGCGTTCTGCTCGATCGCGCAGCGGGAGGAGTACCCGCTCTATGAGATGGACATCCTCACCTACGGCGAGGAGTTCTACGCGGCGATCAAGCGCTCCACGAACGGCGGGGGTGAGAATTCACCGAAGCTGGACGGACAGGACGACTACTACGATATGTTCCTCGCGGAGCTTCGGAACATGAACTGACCGGCGGTCATGAGGGCTGCCCCATAAAGTGCCGCGAAGTGACGATGGCTGCGGCCGACGGCATTGGCAAAATAAGAGATAGAGGTGTGAAGATGAGTGTAAAGCTGGAATTCCCAGATGAGTATATCAATATTCTGCGTTCGTACGCGGAGCAGAACAACGTGACGGTCGAGACGGCGCTGGCGGATACGCTGGAGTTTCTCGAGCTGAAGAACGAGGAGTTCGATCACTACCAGGTGACGATCGAGGATCCGCGGCAGTATCTGAATGATGCGGACGATATGAGCGCGAAGGCGATCCGGCAGGCGTTCATGGATCTGTTCGGCGAGGACAGTGTCGGCGATACGATTCACTGCTATTACAATCCGGATAAGATGGATGTGCTGATCATGGACATCTGCTACGACGATATGGTGCCGCTGTGGACGCTGCTCGAGACCTTCCATAATAAGATCCCGGGGATGGAACTCAGCGAAGATATCCTGTCGCTGTTCTATGTGCGTGACCGTTTCGACGGCCGCCACGACGAGATGACGGAGCTCATGGACTGGTTCCTCGACGAGCATGAGGACGACGGCTTCGAAACCGCTGGATACTACGAGTCGATCTTCATGGACCCGGAGGATGAGGACACGGACGAGTACGAGGATGAGGAGTTCGATGAGTTCGAGGACGAGGATGAGTTCGAAGATGAGGATTTCGATGACTTTGACGACCTCGACGATGCGGAAGATGATTTCGAGGATTCTGAAACGGATGGAGATTCGAACGAAGAAGAGGATAAGGATTCTGAAGACTGATCAGGATGCCGAGACGAAATAGAACGTTTAGAACAATCATGATTCGAAAGATGGAATCATGAACCGGCATTAGGTGTATATAGAGGCTGTCTCACGTTGGTGGGGCAGCTTTTTGCGTGGGCCGGATTGCATTCCAGATGAGTTGAGTGTAAAATGAAAATAGACAACATTTTGTATGTTAATGGCGAATAATGCCGGTATTAGATAATATAGTATCCATGGATGAACCATCGCCATTTGACATAGGGGATGATTTATCTGCTGACTGGCAGCCATGATCTACGATCAGGGAGCTTCCTGCATGATTTGAAGGGGGCGTAGAAAGCGGGTGAGGAGCACATGGAACCGTTTGTATGGGAAACAGCCGAAGAGCTGGATCAGAAACTGGCGCAGAGGATACGGAATATCCGGCGCCGTCGTTCGATTTCACAGGAAAAACTTGCAGAGATGAGTGGCGTGAGCTATGGCTCCATCAAGAGATTTGAAACGTCCGGTCAGATATCCCTGATTTCGCTCACGAAGATTGCAATCGCACTGGATCTGGCGGACGAGCTCCGAAATCTTTTCACGCAGGCACCGTATAAGGATATTCAGGAGGTCATAAATGAGAGAAGATAATGCGCTGCGGGTGTACTATGCAGATCGATTCGTCGGGACACTCGCAATGACGGCAGACTATAAGGTGGCCTTTCAATATAGTGATGAATGGCTGGAAAAGGGATTTTCGATCAGTCCGTTTTCACTCCCTCTGAAAAGTCAGGTTTTTATTCCATCGAAAGATTATTTCGACGGACTGTTTGGCGTGTTCGCAGATAGCCTTCCGGATAACTGGGGCAGGCTGCTTTTGAACCGCCTGCTCCGTGCACATCGGCAGAACACGGATAAACTGACGGTTCTGGATCGTCTGGCCATCGTCGGAAAGTCCGGAATGGGAGCATTGACCTACTATCCGGAGAAAAGCTATGAACAGAATTACGAGCATGTTGCCCTGGATGAGCTGGCAGAAGAATGTGAGAAAATCCTGAATACGGAATACTCGGATAAACTGGATGAACTCTACTGCTTAGGTGGTACGAGTGGTGGTGCGCGACCAAAAATCCTGACCACGATCGATCAGGAAGAGTGGATGATCAAATTTCCTGCGCATGTAGATGGCAGGGATGCAGGAAAGATGGAATTTGATTATTCCTGCTGTGCCAGAGAGTGCGGAATTGAGATGAGCGAAACCCGACTGTTTCCATCCGATAAGTGCAAGGGATACTTCGGCATCCGACGCTTCGATCGAGAGAAAGGCGGGAAACGAGTACATATGCTGACTGCCGCTGCGCTGCTGGAGCTGGATTTTGAGCAGCCGAGCCTGGATTACCATAGCATGATGAAGCTTACGAAGATTCTGACCAGAGATCATCCACTCGATCTGGAAAACATGTTTCGGCGTATGTGTTTCAATGTCTACGCCCACAACCGGGATGACCACTCGAAAAACTTCACATATCTGTACGATGAAGCAAATGACCGCTGGCATCTGAGCCCGGCCTATGACCTGACCTACAGTAATACATATTATGGTGAGCATACGACAACGGTGGATGGAAATGGGCGAAATCCAGGCAGGAAGGAACTGCTCGCGGTAGGCATCCAGGCGGGGATGAAAAAGGAACGCTGCGAAAATATCATCGAACAGATCGAAGCGTGTGTGAAGGAGATGCTCGGAGAGTATCTGAAGTAAGGCGTCCACTGGGCATCAATTACAAATTGTAAGAAGGAATATAGTTATGATTTGGAATGATAGATTGCGTCAATTACGAGAGCAAAGTGGATATACGTTGAAGGAAATCGCAGGAAAACTCGGTGTCTCTGAAGCTATGGTGTCACGGCATGAATCTTCTACTAAAAATATACCTCATTACATCATTGAAAAGTATGCAAGAATCTACGGATGTACACCTTCGTATATCATTGGGTGGGATGATGCAGCGATAAAGGTGCTTGTCGAAGATGAAATACACTTGCTCACGGATTATAGGATGCTGAATGTTGAAGGAAAGAAGATGATTAAAGCACGTATGCACGAGCTCGAATTACTTGGATATAGAAAGTGATAGGGAGGTGCATTATGATCGGAAATAATATTAAACGAATTCGCATGGCACGAGGAATCCGTCAATCCGACATGGCAGAAAGACTAAATGTTAGCGCTAAGACAATTTCATCATGGGAGGTCAACCGAACGGAGCCGAACTTTGGAATGCTTGAGCAGATTGCTGAGGTGCTGAATTGCTCGAAATCCGACTTGATCAGCGACGATAATCCTGCATCAAGATTAAGAGAATTAATTTCATATTTAAAGCTAACTCCGTCAGAACTTGCAGAAGCGAATAATATCCCTAAGTCATCTATATCTATGTACATAAATGGAAAACGGCTCATGAAAGCAGACAGAGTAAGTGAACTGGCAATTAAGTATGACATTAATGCAACCTGGCTTATGGGCATGACTGTTCCGATGAAAGGCCAGTCTTACCGCACCGATTCTGAGACGGCACCGATATCGCAGGAAGTATTTCATACACCAGCAATGCGGATTTTATTCGACACAGCGCGAGAGGCAACACCAGAAGATTTATATAAAGCAGCAGAGTATCTCAAATTCTTGAAATGGGAAAGGGAAAAAGAGAACTGACGATAATTGTATTGTGGTCTAAACATTAATATCAAGATTGTATTTTGGCAGTTTCTATTCGTTCGGTGTTACAATACAGATAGGTGGTGAACCATGGAATTTAAAGACGTATTTAATGTGGCGTTTGATGCAAGTTCAGAAGACATAAGAAAAGCTGTAGAATATCTCTCATTTCTCAAATGAGGAGGAAGATCCGATGGATAATAACCTTTGTGCTGACCTCTATAGGAATATTAAAAAACAGAGAATAAGGCTAGGGATGACTCAGACCGAACTCGCAGAAAAAGTAGGATACTCGGATAAGAGTATGATTGCGAAGATTGAATCCGGAAAAATTGATATACCAGTCTCGAAAGTTATCACATTTGCAGAAGCACTACATTTATCGCCATTCAATCTTATGGGATGGAAAGTACCAAATGAACATCATTTCGATAAAGAAATATCTGTAGGAAAACGAATAAAGGAATTAAGAGAAAGACAATGCTTAAGCCAAGTCGATCTTGCTGATAAAATATCTGTTTCAAAGCAGACTTTATATAAATATGAAAACGGCATTGTTACGAATATTCCAGCAGATAAAATAGAAAGACTTGCTATTGTTCTTAATACTTCACCTGGAAATTTAATGGGCTGGAATAATAGTAATGATTCAGCTAAGGAAACTACATGCACGAATATGGAGACTCCGATAAATTCACAAGAATTATCAGATAGACCAGAAATACGTATTCTTTTTAGTGCATCAAAAGATGTAAAGGCAGAGGATTTATGCAAAGCGGCTGAGTATCTGGAATTCCTGAAATGGAGAGAAAAAAGAGCAGATTGACGACATTAATGTGTGCTAAATTTAGCGTCTTTACTCGGGTGCTTAATATCCCGAAATAATCTAAAATTTTACTCAAAAAAGAATGCTCCGTAATATAAGAAATAAAGGTGCGAAATAATGGATAAGAATAAACTGGGCGATATTTTAGTAAATGCAGGACACGCAGCAAAAGAGCATATCAATAAGTCAAAGGATGCTGCAATTCGTTCTATGGATCAGAATGCGGATGGGAAGTTTGATTTGAATGATGTGGCAGCTATCGCGGAGTCGGTGGGAGATGCTGCAAAAATGGGCGTTGCCAGGGTGAAGGAAAACGCTGACGAGAGCCGGAAGCGAATGGATTTAAGAGCCCTGCGACCGATATTTGCCGATACATTGGATCAGGCTGATTTTCTGATGTCGAAGCTGATTCGCGTTGTGGATAGAGATAAGAAACATGCAGAAAATGAAGTCTGTAAAGGATCCATCGGTTTTTTATCTGACCGAGGTGGCTTGCAGGTGGTGAACCTGTTTAAAGATTCGCTGGATGTTTTCGGCTTATCTTTTTATCCGGATGCAGATTGCGAGTTTTACTATGTCAATCCGTCCGATCGGGATAACTATATCTCGCTGGATGATTACTTCAGCTATCTGAAAATGATGCGGATTAATGAACTGCAGCGGGTGGCACAGGACCTGGGCGCAAAGCATTTCAAGGTCACATATAAAGAAGAGCGTACATCGTTTTCTCAAAGCAAAGGGAAGGCTCAGCTCAAAATGCTGAAAGCCGTAAATCTGGATGGTCAGCATGATGAAACGGAGAAAAAATACTCTGTGATGGATGTAGCAGCTGAAATGCAGATGGATGGACATGAACCACACGAGCCTAAACTCGTATATCTGTTAAAGGATGAGAATGTACAGAATTTAATTCATCTTCGTATGGCCGGCGGATCGAGTTTCCATCATCATAAAATATCCATCAAAATGAGTAATTCTTCCGGTATTAAGGAAAATGACGCGGCAAAAATCGATGCTGTTCTGAAGGGTATGAAAGTATGTGGAAATGCAACGGTCGTAAGTGAGGTTCAGAATGAATCTCGAAGATACCTGGAATATGAGATAGACTTCTAACGGATTAAAATCACGACAGAAGGGAAAATAAGTGAGAGAGGGAGGCGTCTATGCCGAAGCCGAAGTGGAACCTGAATACGATTTACATTTCCGAGCGGCTGCAGGAGAGTCTGCGGCCGATTTCCCGCTGTGCGATGACGACGGTGGTGGCGCCGATGGGCTATGGGAAGACGACGGCGGTGAACTGGTATCTCGCAGAGCGTGCCCGTGTGGAGGGCTCCGGTCGGGCTGCGCGCGATGCGCAGGCCGATTTGTCAGAGCGCGTCCGAGCAGATGCGTCTGCTCGATCACCGCGCGCCGGTATGGAAACGTCCGGTCGAGCTTTACGCGAGACCCCGATCGTCATCCGCATCAGTGTTTATTCTGATAATCTTGCGATTTTATGGAGAAGTGTGCAGGACGCCTTCGCGCGCGCCGGCCTGGATTTCCTCCGGGACTACAGCTGTCCGAGCGATGCAGCGGGCGCGGGGCTCCTGGTGGATGATCTGTGCCATGCGCTCGCGGGCGAGACGTCCTGCTTTATTTTCATCGATGATTTCCACCTGCTGACGGATCGGCGGGCCTCGATTTTTCTGTGCATGCTGGCGCATCGTCTGCCGGCCAATGTGCATCTGATCGTGGCGAGTCGCGATCGTTTCCTGCCGGCGGCGGAAGCGGTGCGGCTCGGAGCGAAGGTGTACCAGATCGGGACGGAGCAGCTGCGCCTCAACCACACGGAGCTCGCAATCTACGCGCATCGTTGTGGCACGGATCTCTCGGATGCGGAGGTCGAGACCCTGCTGTATTCGAGCGAGGGCTGGTTCTCGGCGGTGTACCTGAACCTTCGGACATTTTCCGAGCACGGCGTGCTGCCGAGCCGGCACTCCGACATCTACACGACCTTCTCGGAGGCGATGATCGATCCGCTGCCGGAGAAGCAGCAGGCGTTTCTCGCGGTCATGGGCCTCGCGGATGAATTCACGGTCGAGATGGCGCGTTACGTCACGGGTGATGCGGAGGCGGGGCAGATCGTCGCTATGCTGACCGAGCAGAATGCCTTCGTCACGCGTCTGCCGGATGGGGTGAGCTACCGTTTCCACCATATGATGAAGGAGTGTGCGGAGCGCCGCTTCCATAAGATGAGCGAAGCGTCGCAGCATCTCTACTGGACGCGCTACGGTGCCTGGTACGAAAAAGAAAAGCAGTACATCCACGCCATCGCGGCGTATCGGAAGAGCGAGGATTACGACGCCCTGCTCCGCGTGATCCGCAGTGATGCGGGCATCCTCCTCGCCTCCCTGAAGCCGGCGGATGTCCTGGAGGTACTTGACAGATGCCCGGCGGAGACATTGAAATCCTATCCCTTCGCGCTGCTCGTACTGATGCGGCGCATGTTCACCTGGCGGCAGATCCCGAAGATGATGGAACTGAAGGCACTGCTGCTCGGCGCCATCGAGGAGCATCCGGAGCTGTCCGAGGAGGAGAGGGGAAATCTGCTCGGCGAGTGCGACCTCATCCTGAGCTTCCTCTGCTACAACGACATCAGCGCGATGAGCCGACTGCACCGGAGCGCCAGCCGGCAGATGTCGCGGCCGGCGATCAGCATTCAGAACAGCGGCGGCTGGACCTTCGGCTCGCCATCGGTGCTGATGATGTTCTACCGCGCGCCGGGGGAGCTCGAGCAGGAGCTTTCGGAGATGGACGAGTGCATGCCGCACTACTACCGGATCACAGGAAACCACGGCCAGGGCGCGGAGACCATCATGCGGGCGGAGGCCGCGTACATGCAGGGGCGCTTCACGGATGCGCATATCGAGCTCGAGCGGGCGTACGCGCAGATCGAGGGCAACGGGCAGGTGAATATGGGCCTCTGCTGCGATTTCCTCGCCTGGCGGCTCTCGCTGTTCGCGGATGTGCCGACGCGGGGCACTCTGGAGGCGCGTTATACGGAGCTTCTGCGCTATCATGATGCGGCCTGGATCAATATCTGGACGGCGACGAGCGCGTATTATCACGCGCTGCGGGGCGAGCTCGGGCAGATCCCGGACATTTTCGCGCGGCACCGGCTCTCCGACATCAATATGCTGGCGCCGGGCCGGCCGATGATGGAGATGATCGAGAATCAGGTCTACCTCGCGCAGGCGGCGTATGCGAAGCTCATCGCCCGGAGCGCGGAACTGCTGGCGCTGTGTGAAGCCATGCACTACGCCCTCGTCGCGCTCCACATCCAGATCCAGACCGCCATCGCCTACGAACAGCTCGGAAAAACCGAGGAGGCACATAGCTGCCTTGCGCGGGCGCTCTCGGACGCAGCGCCGGACGGCTTCGCGATGCCGTTTGTGGAAAACTTCCAGCTGCTCAGGCCAATGCTTTCACGGGAGATCGTCACGCCCCTCATCGAGCAGATTCTCGCACTGGGTGACGCCGCGGCAGAGCGGCATGCAGCGGGGCGGCGGCCGGCCGCGTTCGAGGTGCTGACCGAGCGTGAGTTCGAGATCGTGCAGCGGATGGCGGAGCGCCTCTCGAACCGCGAAATCGCGGCGCAGCTCTTCCTCTCCGAAGGCAGCGTCAAGCAATATGTCAACCAGATCTACGCCAAGCTTCATATCGAAGGCGACACCCGCACGAAACGCGCGCAGCTCGCGAAGCTGCTCGGGCAGAAGACTTAAAATATACCTAACCTTTGGTTAATATTAATTTCTCGTGATCCACCGTACAGTAAATGTACGGTGGATTTTTTATGAATATCCATGAGAGGGCCGTCCGAAGGACGGAGAGGCGCATGGATGCCCCCGGGCGGCGAGGCCGTTTTGCCACCCTGGGGTGGCAAAATCAAGCGACGATGCCCGCGCCGAAGGCGCATCTGATGGCATCGTCTCCTATCTATGAGGAAAGGAGGGCACGCACGTGAACCGAAGGTATCTTACGGCGGTTTCACCGCTCGATGATTATGTGCTGCAGGTCGATTATGTGTCCGGAAGCCGGCTTCTGCTCGACATGAAGCCCTATCTCGACAAGATCCGCTTCCGCCCGCTGGTCGATCCCGCGGTGTGGCGCAGCGCGGTGACGAACGGCATCTTCGTCCGCTTCGGCGATGTGGAGCTGAGTCACGACGAGATCCTGACGATGGCGGAGCAGGAGCATTGACACGGGAAAAACGGTGCATCCGAATAAGGAGAGAAAACAGAGCATGCGGTCACGGTGCATCTGAAAATGAAAAGAACACGATGCATACGAGAAAGAAAACGGCCCATGTGGAAAAGGAGAGGATTATGAGGAAGAACGGGAAACGATACACAGTCCTTCTGGGGACACTGCTGACCGCCCTCGCCATCTGCGCATGCGGCGGAGACATTGGACGCGGGACAGGTGGAGACAGCGAGACCGCTACGGAGACGACGAGCGCATCCCGCGGGATGGGGAAGCTGCTGGAGGACGCGGATTTCGAGGCGGATGTGACGAGCTGGGTGGCGGCGGACGGCGGGCAGCTCCTGCTG
The DNA here is from genome assembly GCA_030540075.1 of Lachnospiraceae bacterium. Taxonomy (GTDB): domain Bacteria; phylum Bacillota; class Clostridia; order Lachnospirales; family Lachnospiraceae; genus Oribacterium. The sequence goes on along the minus strand of JAUNWX010000004.1, from coordinate 34,612 downwards.
AATCTGCCGGCGGGGAGCTACAGTTACCGGACCTGGTACGGGCGGGTCGGCACGGGCAGTCTCGAGCATGACGACGAGGACCTCGTGCTGATCTACGGGGACCTCGACGGCGAAAACGATTATTACCTCCTCGAGGACGAGGGCGGTCTGATGCCGTACCACGTGAACGGGGAGTCCGGCGGCGAGTGGGGCGAGCTGAATGAGCGGCATTTCGATCCGGCGGCGGAGGAGATGACGGCGTTCGACCGGAGCGTGCTGGATGGCGAGTGGCAGAACGCGCGCGGCTACTCGTATGTCTTCGATACGGCGGCGATGAAGGTCGCGGAGAGTGACCCGATCGGCGTCATGAGCAGAGGCGACATGTACGACAAGGAGGATGGGCGCGGGCTCTTCCTCGGTGGTGCCGAGATCCTCTACCCGTGCCTCAGCGCGGACGGAAACAGCTTCGTGCTCTTCCCGGATGGCGGCGCGGCGCGCGATACGGATGCGCGGAGCACCGGCGTGTTCTATCGGAACGGGGCGATGGCGCAGTACGCGGATCCGGCCAATGCAGGTTTCCGGGAGGCGGATGGCCGTCTCTGGTACAGCGATGGCGTCCACGAGTTCGCAGTGCCGGCCGGATATACCCTGGCGGACGATGGCATGGCCTATGATGAAGCCGGGCAGGCGTTTGCGCCGGAGTGGCCGGAGACGCCATATGACCCGGCGGCGGTCTGGGGCACGGACTGGCCGGGCGATGGCCGCGGGGACCTGATCCCGGAAGATCAGGCAGCGGATGGCAGCGAGAATTCGGCGGCGGACGGAGCAGATGCTGGCCTGGAGAATCGAACCTTGGCGGCCAGGGCAGCAGAAGCTTCGGAGGATGGCCGCGGAGATCTGATTCCGGCGGACCAGGCGGCGGACAGCGCGACGATCCCGGTCCTGATGGGCGGGGCCCTGCCGTTCACCGGGATGGAGACGGTACGCGAGGATAATTATGCGGACGGAACCTACTGCTACGCGGATATCACGGCGGATGGACTGACCATGCTTGTGAACACCGTCCTTGCGAAGGACGCAGATATGGAGAGCGATGATCTCGAGCAGTACCTCGTCGACTGCGCGCGGAAGCTCGATGAAACGGACATCTACGAGCTGCGCTCGATCACGCAGGACGCGAAACTGACAGAGAAATTCTCGTATCCGGTCTATATCGTGGAGTTCACGACCGGCGCGAACGAAGATAGCGTGAAGTGGACCGTCTTTGCGATGGACACCGACCAGTACACCTACCTTTACGGCGTCTGCACGGATATGGACGCCGCAGAAGACATGGACGGTATCGCACAGGACATCTTCGGGGAATTATACCTCACGGATGAGGCGGCATGAACGGCCGACTGCATTGGCCTGAAAACGTGATGGTTGAAAGAAGAGGCGTGCGCAGGCATGTTGACGCAGAAAAATGATCATCATGCCTACAAATATGCTCGATTTTATAGGCATGGTGTCCTGAAATCGGGACTAACGTGCCTACGGTGTACACCGAAATGTGGACATTTCTGTAGGCATATGATCGTTTTAAAGCGCTTACCATGCCTACGATTGAAATTTCCAGGTGTTCGCGCTGTAGGCATGAAGATGAAATTTGGGGATGAACATGCCTATCGAGGATGAAAAATCGGAAAAAGGAACTGCTGGATAAGCGCGTACTTCATGAGGGAGTGGAAAGTGAGGAGACAATGAAAAAGTGGAAGAAAACATATGGGTTGATCGGTATGGCGGCGCTGTGCCTCATGCTTACGGCGTGCGGCGGCGCGGAAGAAGCGGTGGAGACGGAGACGCAGGCGGAGGAATCGGTGTTCGCGCAGGCGGAGACGACGCTTTCACCGGTGGATGACCCGAACGAGGGGCTCGGCGGGGATCTGCTCACCGAGGACACGGTCAATGATTTCAGCGGCTTCGCGGGGATCTGGCTCGGGGAGGCGAATAACGAATACGATTCGATGGAGATCGATGCGGAGGGCAACTGGTGGCTGTACCTCGCGGGCGAGATCGTGGACGATGGCTATCTCCGTTACGAGCCGGAGTGGGAGGCAATCTATGCCTACAGCAACCGCGATGATTCCGGCAGCCGCATCATGATGGAGGATGGCCAGCTCTACAGTGCCGCGCACGGTTACTTCAACCCGGGCGAGGGCATGGAGTACCTCTGGTATCAGGACGGCGGGCACCTCACAGAAGATGACGAGCCGGCGCAGGATGAGGTGCCGGCGTGGAACGGCCGCCTGGAAGGGAACACGGACCGGCATTCGGACGGCTACTGGAGCTGGGATTCCGACCTCTGTCAGCGCAATGTCTCTGAATTCAAGGGTATATGGTACTACGAGGGGGATCTCGCAGCGGAGACCTATATCGTGATCGACGGCAAGGGCAACTGGAGCTACTACCAGCGTGCATCGGGCGCCGAAGCGGCGGAGATGGACCACGGCTTCCTCGGCTACTCGACGAGCGAAACCAGCACCTACTACGCGGACTCGACGCAGTATGAAGGCGTGTCCTACCGCGTCTTCGAGTTCGACGAGGATGCGCTGGTCTGGGGCGACGAAGGCGTGTACTACCTGATGGAGAAATGAAGCAGCAGGCATGATGAGGCAGAAAAATGAGTGCCATGCCTACGATTGAAATTTCCAGACATTCTCGCTGTAGGCATGAAGATGATTTTTGGAGCTTACCATGCCTATAAGGATGAGAAATTGAGGTCTGGATCAGGAACTGTTGAATGAGCGAGTACTTCATGAGGGAGTGGAAAGTGAGGGGACGATGAAGAAGTGGAAGAGATATGGGCTGATCGGCGTGGCGGTGCTGTGCCTCATGCTCGCGGGCTGTGGCGGCAGTACGGACACCACCGACGACACAAAGAGCGAGGATGTCGCGGGGGAGGACTGGCGGACGACCGGGGTGGTGGTCGGCAAGGGCACGATCGTGCGGGACGGGGAGAGCATCACGGTGCTGGCGACGGTGGACCCGATGAGCGCGGCGTTCTTCCGGGACCAGTTTGAACCGGAGGTGGTCGACAGCGTGAACTTTCCGGAGGAATTTCCGGAGATCGGCGACTGCGGTGTCGAGTTCACCTTCGATGATTTCGACGGCGACGGGCAGACGGATGTGGAGCTTTTCCTGCAGCACCCGGACATGACGCACAGCAATCTCGTGTGGTACTGGGACGCGGCGGATGGCTACGTTTATCAGCCGGCGTTGTCTAATGTCTACGTAGCGGACGTCGTCACCGAGCCGGAAAATGACGATCTGCTGGCCGATTACATTGGCCTCTGGGAGTATGTGGGCGCGAACAGGTGGCTGCGTGTCCACGACGACGGGACCTGGGAGTTCGTGAACGATCAGGACGAGGTCATCGAGTACGGCACGCTGCTCGTGGATGAGGACGGGCTGACGCTGGAGTATGCCGGCAGTGATGAGGCGATGTACTTTGACCGGAGCGAGAGCGGTGAACTTATGGATATCCTCACCGGTGGGGCGCTGCTTCCGGTGGAGGAGATCCGGTCGCAGGCGGCGTACTTCGAGCGGAATGGCCTCGATATCGAGGGGCGGGTCGACCAGGGCACCTACCTGCTGGAGGGCGGCGTGTCGAGCTATGTGGGGCTCGGCGAGGGCTACAACCGCGGCGACTGCTACTGGGAGGTGACGAAGAAGTACGATCAGACGCATGACGGCATCCGGGAGCTGCAGTTTGACGCAATCTGCTACATCCCGCAGGGGGCGATCACGGTGTTCCCGCAGGATTACATCACCGTCACGAGCAGCGAGCTGTACGACTACTACACCGGCATGTGGCTGACGGCGGCGACAGCCTACGGCGCCACGGAGCGTGGGGAGAACTACTACCTGCACACGATCAACCGGGATGGCGTGAGCGAGCAGATCGAATTTGCGTACTCCACCGACTGGCAGTACAACGTCGGTGACTGGGCGCAGGTGCTCACGAAGAGCTACGTCGCGTATGTACCGGAGGACTACGACGGCCTCGTGTTCGCTGCGCAGGCGGAGCCGTGGGACTATAAGGACGACGCGAAGCGCATGCAGCTCGACAGCATCGCGCCGGAAGCGGATGTGATGAACCTGCCGACACTGGCACCGTACAGCAGCCTGTATTTTCGGATCTGCGAGTGAATGGAAGGAGAAAAATATGGGAGATGAGAACAGGAAGATGACGGATGCGGAGCTGTCGCGGGCGCTGGGGAAGAGCAGCGGCGGGCGGATGGCCGGGAAGCTGCTGGCGGCGCTCGGCTTCGTGGTCGCGGTGGCGGGCGTCCTGCTCGGTAACTTCGTGGTGATGATTTTCGGTGGCGTGGTGCTCGCGCTCGGGCAGATGCTGCAGGGGAAGGCGCGCGACCAGGTGAACCGGCAGACCTTCGAGGGCGTTGCGCCGGACATTCTGGGGGCAATGTTTCAGGATATCAATCAGAACCCGCCCGATCCGAAGCTGCTGTACCAGGGGGATACGAACATTCCGGTGCCGACGCACGACTACTGTCACGGCAGCGGGTATATCCGCGGAACGTACCAGGGAAAGACCATCGAGCTCTGCACGGTGAAGCTGGTGGATTCCGAGGAGATCCAGCGGGAGGAGACCGGGCTGTGGGAGAAGAATGAGCGCGAGGTCTACCGTGGGCAGTGGCTGCTGTGCGAACTCGGGCAGAGCTTCCCGACCTGGCTCACGATCTGGCCGCGCGGGGCCCTCGATAAGGTGTTCAGCGGCCGCGGCATCAAGACAGGAAATGCCGCCTTTGACAAGCGCTTCAATCTGACGAGCGGAGATGAGACGACGGCGCTGCTGCTTCTCACGCCGACGCGCATGGAGCGGATCCTCGCGGTGTCGGAGGCGGCGGGCGGCAAGCTCGCCCTCAATCTGAACACCGACGGGAAGCTCTACATCGCGGTGCACAGCGGCCACGGCTTCTTCGACACCGTGAAGGGGAAGGAAGCCCCGGCAGAGCTCCGGGCGCGCTTCGCGCGGGAAATCAGGTGGTTCACCGACACGATCGACACGTTCCTGCTGAATTAAGAATTTCGTAAGGGGGTCAGACCCCATAAACTTCAGTTTAGATTCTGTTTAGAAAAATTTAATGGGGTCAGACCCCATTAACTGAAGGAGGTGAGCTCTATGCCACTCTGGCTTGCATGTGTAATTCTGCTGCTGGCGGTGCTCGGGATGGTGCTGGCGCGCCGGAATATGAGTGCGGATCGACATGTTCGCATACTCTGCATCAGCTTCAGTGCGATTCTCGCACTGATCGCCCTCGTATATATCGGGCTGACGCTCTTGCTGGTGAGCGCAGTGGAGTAGCATCTTAAGAATTTTGTAAGGGGGTCAGACCCCACGTAATGGGGTCTGACCCCCTAAACTGCGAAAGCCCCGGCGTGAGCCGGGGCTTTCTCTATAGAAGATTTACAACTCGCCTCTTTCTGCGAGTTCGTCTGCGTAGCGGACGGTGGTCATGGCGTCGCGGCCGTAGCAGTCGGCGCCGATTTTGTCGGCGTAGTCCTGGGTCATGACGGCGCCGCCGACGACGATGCGGCAGTCCGGCTTCTGCTCGTGGAGCTGCCGGATGGTTTCCTCCATGTTTACGACGGTGGTGGTCATGAGAGCGGAGAGGCCGACGAGGCGGATGTTCTCCCGGAGGGCGGTCTCCACGATGGTTTCCGGCGGCACGTCCTTGCCGAGGTCGATGACGTCGTAGCCGTAGTTCTCGAGCAGGACCTTCACGATGTTCTTTCCGATGTCGTGGATGTCGCCCTTGACGGTCGCGAGGATGACGCGGCCCTTCGATTCCTGCGCGCTGCCGGCCATGGATTCCTTCACGACGGCGAAGGCGGCCTTGGCGGCTTCTGCGGCCATGAGGAGCTGCGGGAGGAAGACGGTGCCCTTTTCGAAGCCCTGGCCGACGACGTCGAGCGCCGGCACGAGGTCCTGGTTGATGATGTCGAGGGCGTTCCGTGTGAGGAGCGCCTCGCGGGTGGCTTCCGCGGCGGGTTTCGCCATGCCGCGTTCGATGGCTTCGACGAGTCTGGATTTTCCGGCCAATACACCCGGTCCCCGACCGTCGTCTGCGCCCGCGGCACGTCCGCTGCCGAAAGATCCCGCGTTCGCGCCAGCACCCGTCGCGCCAGCTCCGAAGCCAGCACCGGCCGCACCGGCACCAGCAACCGCGCCGGAGACATTGCCCGCCGAAAGGTCCGTGGCACCAGTACCTGCCGCGCCAGGTCCGAGACTCGCACCGCCGGCGTTACCTGTCGCGCCGCCTAGGGGACGGCCGGTGGCCTGCAGGTCCCCGGCGGAAACCCCGAGCGCGTTCAGCACGCGGGTCTTGTAGGCGGTCAGGGCGTCGCTCACCTGCTTGTCCGGCGACTTGTAACCGGCGTATGCGGTGATGAAGTTCTGGAAATTCTCATCCTGGTTCGTGAGCGCGCAGAAAGCCCGGTAGGCCTGCATCATCGCCTTGTTATTCGGATTGATGATCGCGCAGGAGAGGCCGTTCTGCAGCGCCATCTCGAAGAAGTAGGCGTTGATGAGCTCGCGGGCCGGAAGACCGAAGCTGATGTTCGACACGCCGAGGATGCTGCTGCCGCCGAGCTCGTCGCGGATGCGGCGGATCGTCTCGAGCGTCACGAGCGCCGAGTGCGGATCACTGGAGACCGTCATGCAGAGGCCGTCGATGACGATGTCCTCGCGACGGATCCCGTATTCCGCAGCCGTTGCGTAGATTTTCTCGGCGATACGGATGCGGTCGTCTGCATTGTCCGGAATTCCCCCTTCATCGAGCGCGAGCGCAACGACGACGCCACCGTACTTCTTCACAAGCGGGAAGACCTCCGCCATGACCTCCTGCTTGCCGTTCACGGAATTGATGAGCGCCTTGCCGTTGTAGTGACGAAGCGCGCGCTCCATCGCCTCCGGGTTCGAGGTGTCGATCTGGAGTGGCAGCGCGAGCACACTCTGCAGGCGGCAGACCACCTCATCGAGGAGCTCCACCTCATTAATTTCCGGCGTACCGACATTGACATCGAGCACGTCCGCGCCCGCGTCCTCCTGCTGGAGGCCCTGGTCCACGATGTAGTCGATGTCGTGGTCGACGAGCGCCTGCTTGAAGCGCTTCTTGCCGGTCGGGTTGATGCGTTCGCCAATGATGACAGGACGGGCCGCCCTTCCGATTTCGACGGTGCGGGAGAAGGAGGCGATGACGGTCTGTTCACGGCCCTGCGGCGGGAGCAGTGGAAGAGGGCGCACCGCGGCGATCTCCGCGCGGATGTAGTCCGGGGTCGTGCCGCAGCAGCCACCGACCGCGGCGGCACCGAGCGCTGCGATCTGCTTCATATAGCCGGCGAATGCCTCCGGGTCGACGTCATAGACGGTGCGGCCGTCGACAGACTTCGGAAGACCGGCGTTCGGGTTCACAAGCACCGGGACGTGGGCGGCCTTCACGAGGCGCTCCACGATCGGGATCATCTGGGCCGGTCCGAGCGAGCAGTTCACGCCGAGCGCATCGACACCGAGGCCCTCGAGCATGGCGACCATCGACTCCGGCGTACCGCCCGTCAGCATTTTTCCGCTGCCGTCGAAGACACAGGTGATGAAAACCGGCAGATCGCAGTTTTCCTTCGCCGCGAGCACCGCCGCCTTCGCCTCGTAGGAGTCGTTCATCGTCTCGATCAGCACGAGATCCGCCCCCTCACGGGCACCGATCCGCACGACCTCGCCGAAGATGTCGACCGCGTCGTCGAAGGAGAGGTCGCCCATCGGCGCGAGCAGCTTGCCCGTCGGACCGATGTCGAGGGCCACGTAGGCATCCTCGTCACGGCCCGCCTGTGTGCGCGCTTCCTTCGCGAGCTTCACCGCCGCCGTCACGATCTCGTCCAGGTTCTCCGGGAACTTCAGGCGATTCGCGCCGAAGGTGTTCGTGTTATAGATATCCGCACCCGCCTCGAGATAGCCGCGGTGCAGATCGAGGATCCGGTCCGGATGAAGGAGGTTCCAGGTCTCCGGCAGCTCGCCCGGCTGCAGGCCCTTCTCCTGCAGGATGGAGCCGGTGCCGCCATCGAAGAACAGCCACTCCCGGCCGATTCGATCCATGATATTCTTTCGCATAATTTCCTCCGTGAGTATCAGACTGCTCGGAACGAGCAGTCTGTTTTTGAACATTCGTTACAATTATGATTTTCAAGCTTCAGCGGGTTGACCTCCTGCGCGAGGTACGCGCCGTCGGGCTCGGTTTTCGGCTGGCGTGTGCAGCCGATGAAGGCAGTGATGGACTTGCTCGGGACCATGAGGAGCGCGTCGGTCAGCGTGATGCCGCACCACTTCTGCATGTCGAGGATGCGCGCGA
>JAUNWX010000004.1:0-26128 GCA_030540075.1 Lachnospiraceae bacterium | reverse complement strand
AGCGCGTCGGTCAGCGTGATGCCGCACCACTTCTGCATGTCGAGGATGCGCGCGAAATCCGTTTGGAGTGCGAGCGGCAGGTCCCCGTAGCCCGGCGAGTAGCGCGGGCGGAGCTGGTAACCACGGGCCGCCTCCTGTGCGCGAAGCTTCGCGACCTCACTGTCCGCGTAGGACTCGATCATCTCCGCACCCGCCGCCTGGTAGATGATGGAATCCGTCATGCTGGCGACCTCGCCCCGCTTGATGAGGAGGTCAATGCCGATGCCGATGGTGGCGGCAAACAGATACGCGTCGTCGCAGCCGGAGAGGTTCCGACAGAGATCCCGGGAGTGAATCGTAAGCCCCGCGATCTCGACGAGGTCCGGCGCTTCTGTGCGGACGGGAAAGCGTCGTGCGAAGGCACGTGGCGTCGCGGCCGCCTGCATTCGCCCAATGCATTGCTGGATGCGCGCGTCAATCTCCGGCGTCGGTGTGATTTTTCGGTAGCCGAGGTAACGGTAGACCTCGCGGAGTCGCATGTCGATCATAGTGCCCTCTATATCAGATCTTCAGAATCTCGCTCAGGTTCCGCTGGATGGCCTCGGCGACGTCCGGCTTGTTCATCGAGTAGACGTGGATGTGCTTTACGTCGTTTGCGATGAGGTCAATGATCTGTTCGGTCGCGTAGATGATGCCCGCCTGCTTCATCGCCTCCGGATGCTCGCCGAACTTGTCGACGATCTCCTTGAAGCGGGTCGGCACGGTGGTGCCGGAGAGGGCGACGGAGCGGCCGAGCTGCTTCTGGTTCGTGATCGGCATGATGCCGGCGAGGACAGGCACACGGATGTCCTGCTCGCGGAGACGATAGAGGAAGTTGAAGAACTCAGCATTGTCGAAAAACATCTGCGTGGTCAGGAAGTCAACACCCGCGTCGACCTTGCGCTTCAGATTTTTGATATCGTCATCCTTGTGTGCGCACTCGACATGGCCGTCCGGATAGCAGGCACCGCCGATACAGAAATCGCCCTGGGACTTGATGTCCGCAACGAGCTCACTCGCATAGTGGTAGTCGTCATAAGGTGCGCCGCCCTCCGGGATGTCACCGCGCAGCGCCATGACGTTCTCGAAGCCGTATTCCTTAAACTTCTGAATCATCTCGTGCACGTGCGCCTTCGTGGAAGACACACAGGTCAGATGCGGCAGCACCTCGACCCCGTACTTGTCCCGGATGTTCTTCGCGATGTTCAGCGTAAACTCGGAGGTTCCGCCACCCGCACCATAGGTCACGGACATGAAGCTCGGGTGCAGCGCTGCCACACCCTCCGTCGCCGCCTGCACCGAATCGTACTTCTCGATCTTCTTCGGCGGGAACACCTCGAAGGAAAGCGTGATCTGATCCTGATTTAAAATATCGATAATCTTCATATAGTAGAACCTCTTCGTATATAGATATAATGTGAAAATATCTTACTTATTTTAAAGGGGAATGGATGAAATGTATAATACGTAAAATTTAGGCGCCGTTATAGACAGGGGTTATATAGCGAGGCGCAATAAACGCCGGAGGCAGAGGCCTTCGGCGTTTATGAAGTACGGATTATTTACGGAAGAAGTGGCGAATGTCGGCGACCTGATACAGGGAGCCGAAGCAGATGGTGATGGCATCGGTGCCTTCTGCGAGTTCCATCGCGCGCTCGACGGCGGCGGTGACGGAGTCAGCGGTTTCGACCGGGCCGTCGAAGTATTCACGGATCTCGGATTTCAATGCTTCCGGCCGGAGGGCGCGGTGCGCGTCCGGGAGCTCGGTGATGAAACGGGCGGCGTATGGGGCGATGAGGCGGAGCATCGTGTGGTAGTCCTTATCCTTCATGACGCCCATGACGAAGTTGATTTTCTGATCCGGGAAGTAGGCGCGGATCGTGTCGACGAGGGCTTCGACGCCGTTCGGGTTGTGCGCACCGTCGACGATAAGGAGCGGCGCCCGCGAGAGGACTTCGAAGCGGCCCGGCCAGCTGGCGCGGACGAGACCGGTGCGGATGGCCTCCTCCGAGATGCCGAAGCCGCGGCACTGCAGGCAGTCGATGATGTCGAGCACGGCCATCGCGTTTTCCATCTGGTAGTTGCCGAGCAGCTGGATGCGGAGCTCCGGACGGTTCCGGTAGTTGAAAACCTGCCCGTCAATCGTTCGCGCGCAGGCGGTGAAGGCGCTCGGATCCGTGATGACGAGGCGTGCCGTATTTCTGCTGTCACCGTCGGTCAGGGCAATGCTTCTGCCGGTACTTCTGTCAGCAGCTGCGCCTGGCGCACAGCACGAAGCTGCGGTGTCCACGCTGAATGTGCTTCCCGCAGTGATCCTGGCTGAATCTGCGTGCGCAGCTGCGTCCGGGTTCACGTCCGCGAAGCGTTTCTGCACGACCTCCATGACGCCCGGGAGCTGGTGGTAGAGGACGCAGTCGGCACCTGGCTTCAGGATGCCGGCTTTTTCCGCAGCGACCTTCTCGACGGTGTCCCCGAGGAACTCGGTGTGGTCGCGGCCGATGTGCATGATGGCACAGACCTCTGGAGCGGAGATGACGTTCGTCGCGTCGAGGCGACCGCCCATGCCGACCTCGAGCACGACGAGATCACAGTGCTGCTCCTCAAACCAGCAGAAGGCCATCGCGGTGATCATCTCGAAGTCCGTCGGCTCCTCGCCGAGCGTCTCCGCGGCGGCACGCACGCGGGCAGCAAGCCGGCGGAGATCCGCATCCGAAATCATCTGCCCGTCGATGGAGAGCCGCTCGTTGAACTGGTCGAGGTGCGGCGAGATATAGAGACCGGTCCGGAAGCCCGCGGCCGTCAGAATCGACTGGGTCATGACGCAGGCCGAGCCTTTCCCGTTCGTGCCGGCGATGTGCACATAACGGAGCTTCTCCTGTGGATCGCCGAGCGCGTGCATGAAATCCCGCATCCGCCCGAGCCCGATCTTCGTATGTTTCCAGTTCGCCCCATGGAGGAGCGCGATTGCTTCATTCCAGTCCATTCGTTTCTTCTTTCTTGATTTGTGTTTTAGTTCATGCCACAGTATAGCATAATCGGTGCCGGGGCGAAGCACATCGCTTCACCCACGGCACCGAAAGTTTAAGAATCAGTAGTGAATTACGCGGCGAGCACCTGCTGGATATCCCGGCGGCGCAGGATCCCGGCGAGGGTGAGCACCACGGCGATCTGAATCGGCGCGGTGACCGCCGCCTGCATGACTCTCGTCGTGAGCAGTCCGGTGAAGCTGGAGCCATAGAGGATGGAGATCCAGAGCGTGTTCATGAGAAGGCTCAGCACCAGCTGGTTAAAGAGCACCGCGAAGGTCGCACGAATCGGCAGCGGAAGTGCGGCGTTCAGCACCGAGGCTGCAGCGGCATCCAGTGCAGAAGCGGCAGCGCCATCTGCGTGTGGGGCGTCTGCATTGGCGTCGGAAACGTGAAGCGGCTTCCGGTACAGCGCGAGGCCGAAGGACAGGCCCATGAGCACCTGCGTCAGCGTGAAGCCCGGGAAGTAGGAGCCGGTCGGAAACGCGATGGCACCGATCATGTCGCCGAGACCGCCGACGAGGGCAGCTGCCACCGGACCGTGCACGACCGCGGCGATGACGAGCGCCACGAAGCCGAAGCCGATGCGGACGTTCCATGCGCTGAAGGAACAGAATCTTGTCAGAACAATCTGGAGAGCGACAAGAACTGAAAGGGATACGATGGTTTTTGTAGTGAATTTCTGCATAAAAATACCTCCTTTGCAGCCCCTGACTACAAAGAAGGTTAGTGTCTAATCTTCACTGCAGCGGGATGCGACACCCGAACCGCGCCGGAAATCCGGCTTCGTCCTCCCGACAAACTCCCCGTTCGGAAGGCACTGTACGCTCGTGCGTCTACTCTGCGAAACTTGATGTGGGCAGCGGCGATGTCGGGCGCGGGTGGACGCGAGGTCTGCCCGGCACGGAACGAAGCCGTTACCTGTTGCTTACATAAAAACTATAGAACAGATTCAGGGGCGCGTAAAGTGGATATTTCGACAGCTTTCTGCTAAAATAGTTCTAATTTTTGTACATGTAGGAGCGACTATGTCATTACGTGAAGATTTTGAGAAGGAAAAGAAGAAGCTGAGCCGGCTGAGCTTCGGCGGGAAGCTGCAGTATATTTTCGACTATTACAAGTTCTGGATTCTCGGTGTGGTGGTGCTGATCGGGCTCGTGTGGTCGGTCGGTTCGACCATCCTCCACAATAAGCCGACGGGTTTCTACGCGATGCTGCTCAATGCCGGCGGTACGGACCTGAGCGGGCAGGCGGATGAAGCCGCGGGGGCTGCCTTCGCGGAAGCGGCGGGGCTTGATGACGGGAAATATAAGATCATCGTCGATACTTCGGCGACCTTCAATCCGAACGACCAGAGTCAGTTCTCGATGGCGCAGAATGCGAAGATCGCGGCGCTCTACCAGTCGCACGACATCGATGTGATGGTGGCGGACCCGGGCGTCTTCACCTACTACGCGCTGAACGGCTCCTTCGTCGACCTCCGCGATGTGCTGGACGACGAGACCCTCGCGGCGTATGAGGCTGCCGGTCAGGTCTACTACATTGACCAGCATGTGCAGGAGCTGCTCGATCAGACGGACTACGGCGAGCTCGAGGAGATGAGCCTCGGCGCCGACGAAACCATCGCGAACAGCGATACGCTTCGAAAGTCGGACGCTTCTTCGGATGCCAATGCGGAGACCAGCGCAGCCGCCGCGGCGGATGAACAGGCGGCAGGCGATGCACAGGCGACCGGTACGGATGGCGCGGTAGAAGAGAGTCCGGTGGCGGCGGATGCTGGAAATTCGACAGGCGATGAAACAGCCACTGGCGTGGAAACCAGCGATGACGCGTCGACGACCTCCGAAACCCTGGACGAGATGTCGGCGTTTGCGGCGAATCTGATGGGGCTCGCGACCGTGCAGTCACGCGAGGCCTTCGTGATGCCGGACCCGGAGAAGATGCAGAAGCCGATTCCGGTCGGCATCGTCCTCACCGACGCCCCATGGCTCAAGGAGAACGCGCTGTATCAGAAGACCACGCCGATTTTCGGCTTCGCCGTGAAGTCAGAGCGGCAGGACGCCGCAAAGAGCTTTCTTCAGTTCTTGGAAACGAGAGCGTGAAAGGTTTATTTCAGCGTCCCGTTTTTCGCGAAGTATTCGAGCATGAGATCGGTTACGTGCCCGTAGCTGCGGACGCCGGTGGCCTGGCCCTGGATCTTCAGGTAGGCGTCGTTCAGCTGCTCGTGCGCTTCGGCCGGCTTTCCTTCGAACTGCTTCCAGTAGGCGTTGTTGTAAAGCATGTCCTGGCGGGTACGCGCATTGATCCGGGCATACAGCGTGGCGAAGGCGGTGCTGTCGATCCGGGCGAGTGCATTGCCCGCATATACCCAGGCGGAGACATAGCCTGAATAGTTGAAGTAGAGATCGTCCGCGCCGATCGTCGCGAGCACGCCGATGAAGTTCGCTTCCTCCTCCTGCATATAGCCGCGGAGGTGGGAGAGCTCGTGGCAGATGGTGAACGGGATGTCGTAGTACGCGATGTTGCGGTTGTAGTTTGCCTCGACGGTGAACGGGGAGTAGACGCCGGTGGTCTGCTGGACGCTGAGGAGCCAGGTGTTGAGGATCGGCTTCGGGAACGGGTAGTGGCCCGACAGGCGGCGATAGCGCTGGCCGAGCTTCTCCATCGCGCGCTGCCCTGTGCGCCCCGCGAGCCACAGCCAGGCGGCGGAAGGCTTCGGCGTCTCCATGGTCTGGCCAATGAAGGGAACATCAAGCTGCGCCTCGGTGGCGTTGATTTCCGTGACGAGGTAGTCGCAGAGCGCGATGAGGTCCGCTTCGTCGTAAACCGTGCCGCGCTCGTCGAGCGTCACGCTGAGGCCGGCCTCCTGCGAGAAGCTCGTGCGGTGGTAGTTGATGCCGCAGAGGAAGACGTAGAGCACGAGCAGCGTAGACAGGATGAGGAAGAGGTGCCCGAGGAAGCGGCGCAGCGGGCGGGCGACGGCGGCGCGGATGGCGCGGCGGAGCTGCTTCACGAAATCGAAGAGCACGAAGAGAATCGTCGCGTAGAGCAGCAGCTCCACCACAGAGAAGGGCAGCAGGCCCGTCACGGAGCCGATGCCGAGACTCAGCACGCGATAGACGTAGTGGGAGTAAGCATTGGCGAAGGCAGAGGAACGGGCCGCCAGTTGATTCGCGGCGAGCGCCAGCAGGTCGAGGAGCAGCGCGAGCAGGTAGATGCGCCGCATATGGGATTTCGTTTCTGTTATATGGAAATTTGACATTTGCTTTCCTTTATATGTTTTCGGTCTGTCAACAATATAATGCCAAATCCCGGAAAGTTCCACTTCCGTCAGATTATTTTAAAAAAATTGACCATTCACATGAAAAAGCGAATTCGGTATAATTACGGACAGTTGTGAAAAACTGCATGGTATGCTGCGGGGGTTCAGCCCGGAGAGGAGTGGACCCCCGTGGTATGTGATGCGTATCAGTGCGGATTATGACGTGCGCCCAGGCGGTGCGAGGCATGAATCCAGAAAATCGAGGGGACAATCAATTATGATAAAGAAGAAATCCGTCGTCGCGGCTGCGATGGCGATGTCAATGATGGCGAGCCTCAGCACGACGGCGTATGCCGGGACGATCGCGTCGGGCGTGACGCCAATCGTGGCCAATGCTGAGACCAGTGGCGCGAACTATACTTCAGGGGCGGCCGGCACGAGCGGCAGCGAGAGCAGCACCGGAATCGTCGAAGCGACGGGTGCGCTGGAAGGCACAGAAGCTGCGGCGCCGACCACCGAAACTGTAGCAGCGGTGAATGAAAATGCGATGCAGGCCATCACGGCGGCGGGCGGCACCGACACGACACATGCGCTGGTGTCGAGCAGCGGCAGCAGTGCCAGCACACCGGCCGACAGCATTGGCACGACGAGCTTCGGGCCGACGGTCCCTGGCGTGACGGGCAGCAGCACCGGCAGCACAAACATGAATAATCTGTTCGGCACGGGCACGACGACCAGCGGCAGTTCCACGGTTCTGAACGCACTCAGTACCGTACCGCTTCCGGCGGGCTACTACTGCAGCAACGTCGGCACCTACACTTACCAGGAGATGCAGGTCGACCTCAATATCCTGAAGACGACCTATCCGCAGATGCAGATGGACGTGCTCGGGAACACGATCGACGGACGGCAGCTCTACCACGTGGTGGTCGGAAATCCGTCCGCCCCGCATAAGATCCTCGTGCACGGCGGCATTCACGCACGTGAGTACATCAGCTCCCAGGTCGTGATGCGGGAGATCGTGGCGCTGCTCGAGATGCAGCAGAACAACTGGCTCTATCATGGTCAGTCCGTCGCGACGCTGCTTCAGAACACCTGCATCCACTTCGTACCGATGGTGAATCCGGACGGCATCACCCTCGTGCAGGGCGGCATCGACGCGCTGAATACACAGGCTGCGAAGACGATGGTCATGAGCATGGCCGCGCAGGATCAGGTGACGGACCTCGCCACCTACCTCCGCAAGTGGAAGAACAACATCAACGGCGTCAACCTGAACCGTAACTTCGACGCGTTCTGGCAGGAGGCGACCCCGAAGGTCGATCACCCGTCGAACATGTTCTATAAGGGCACAGGGCCGGAGAGTGAGGTCGAGTCGAAGGCGCTCGCGAACCTCTGCCGCCAGCTCATGCCGGATTACACGATCAGCTACCACACGCAGGGGCGCGTGATCTACTGGTATTTCGGCGAGACCGGAAACTATAAGGCGAAGGGGCAGTATCTGGCCAATGTCGTCCATCAGAACACGGGGTATACCATCTCGGATACCTGGTCACAGACGGACGCCGCGGGCTTCAAGGACTGGGCCGTACAGAAGCTCGATATCCCATCCGTGACGATCGAGCTCGGCCGTGGCACCTCGCCGGTGGACGAGTCGCAGATCACCCAGATGTGGACCGAGAACGACGGCATCCTGCCGGATCTCCTCGTCGGCATCGGCGCATAAAATTCAGAATGAAATCAAAACCCGGAGGGCGGACGCCAGAAGCGTCGACTCTCCGGGATTTTTATATTCGGGATGAGTCTCGGAGGGCCGGTACCAGACAGACGCTTTTGCCGGTCCGTTCCTGACAAAACACATTTTTCCAGTATTTTCGGTTCGGAATTCACACATTTTTCTGGAAAAATCCGGTGCCATTTCACACATTTTTCTGAGAATGCAGAAAATGTGTGGCCGTTGCGTCTGGGTGATTTCTTAATCCGTAACAGTTCAGGCGAGGAAACCGAGGGCTATCGAATAACTGGCAGATTTTGAATATGTGGGTACTTTTGACGTTTTTTATCGTTTTTGCGAGAGATCCTGAACTATCCATAATTTCCGAATACGGCGTTTATTGGATAGTTTTCTGGAAAATCAGACATACGCATATAAGCGTACCATCTAAGAAACCCTGATTCCTAAAATAGTGGATATGGATTTCGGACTGTAGAGAAGAATTTCTCTGAGCGTATATCCAGGAATCCTTCTTTTTTAAAAAACTGGATATCAGAGGGTGAGCTGCGTCTAGAAAATAAGGTCTTCAATATCCACTACTTTTGAAATCACGTAATAGTGGATAGTTTGCAGTCGACGTCGACGATTCCAGGCAAAAAACATATCCAGTATTTTCAAAATCGCTCTGGATTGGATAGATTCGTCTGGTTGGTGGATACCTGCATATGGCCGCAGATCCGCTCGGACATGGTGTACTCGGCGACGAATACTCGGGATGTCTGCATATGGCCGCAGTCTAGACACGCGAAGCAGTATTTGAAAATCGTGTATATGAAATTCTCTGCTAAAATCGAAAATCTTTATGTGAAATATACACGGACGGCTTCATTCTGAAATCGTGTATATTATTTTTGAGTTTGACGAATATAATCAGAGTCAGATTTCGATTTTTATAGACGCAATTTCCGAATCAGCCTTTCCGTGTATATTTTTCGTCTGATCTCGACTCCGAAGATTTAAAAACATATACATGATTTTTAAATCAGCCTTTCCGTGTATATTTTTCGCCTGATGTCGACTCCGAAGTTATAAAATCCTATACACGAAACTCAAACTTCCGAAGAGAGCCAAGGGGTGGCTGAACTGTTACCTTAATCCACTTGGTTTTCTGCATACCCCTGTCTGCCGTTCGGCTTTTTCCGGGAAATATGCTACACTATTCAAATGTGAAATTTTTGAAATGGGGTTTATGAATATGGTAATGACGAAGGAACTCAAGTGGCGGGTGCTGAATCACCTCTACCTCGGCTACATCCTGAGCGGTGCGGTCATCACGATTTTCGGCGCGATCCTGCCGCATCTCATCGAGGAGGAGCAGCTGAACTACGCGGTGGCGGGCGGTCTGATCAGCATCCTCGCGATCGGCAATTTCTGCGCCTCCATCATCTATCCGCTCGCGAAGCGCCACTTCTCGCACCGCGCGGTCGTGGTCGCCATCACCGGCCTCTCACCGATCGTCATGTTGCTGCTGACGATTCATCCGCCGGTCGCCTTCATGTACCTGCTGGTGTTCGTCCTCGGCATCACGAAGGGCACCGTCACGATTATCAGTAACCTCGCGATGAACGTCGCGACGAACAGCTCGACGAAGTACCTGAACATCCTGCACACCACCTTCGCCGTCGGTGCCTTCGCGAGCCCATTCATCATGGCTGCGCTCCTCGCCCTCGGCTTCCCGTGGCGCATCATCATGTACATCCTTTGCGTCTCCGGCGCGATCTTCCCGCTGAACTACTGGACCATGGACTACCGGATGCTCGAGGAGCCGCAGCCGTCCGCGGCCAATGCAGGCGACCACCGCGCAGATGGCTGCAGCACAGCGGACCCGGCAGGCACCACGCCGAGATCCGCTGCCACTACATCATCGGACGCAGTCGACAGCACAGCAGTGGCTGCCGACACAGCACAGGGTGGTGATGGCAGTAGCGCCGGATGCATTGAACAGGGCCAGGCGGCCGGCGCGCCGAATCTTCAGGCGCTGCTCACGAACCGGAGCTTCCTGATCATCACCTTCATCATGTTCATGTACGTCGGTTTCGAGAACACCGTGAACGGCTGGTTCGTCACCTACCTGAAGGACACCGGCGTCATGACGAGTGCGCTTGCCACCGCGATGGTGTCCGTCACCTGGATCATGATGATGGCCGGTCGCATGGGCACCGCGCAGTTCCTCCAGAATGTGAATAAGCTTCAGATCATCCTTGTGAGCGCCCTCATCGACTTCGTCGCGATCGTGCTTCTCGTGAACACCCACACCGCGACGATGGCGGCCATCATCATCGCGGTGCTCGGACTCGGTATGAGTGCCATCTACCCGACCACCGTCGCGGCTGCCGGCCCGATCATCGAAGGCTCCACCATGGGCCTCTCGCTCCTCACCGGCATCAGCGCCATCGGCGGCATCCTCGTCCCGCAGATCATCGGCATCCTCGCGGACCAGGTAGGCATCGCCGGCGCCATGGTCACCGTCGTCCTCACCGTCGGCATCATGCTCGCACTCTCGATCCTCGCCGTCCTCCGCGACCGAAGAGGACTGATGGGGTAAACTGTACCTTGTATAACAGCGCCCCGATATGCTATAATTTTGGGTACTTCATTTTTAGGAGGCTATACTATGTCTATGGAAACAAGAAACGAGAACGGCGTGCTGGAGGAGAAGGCTCCAGAGTCGAAGCATTTCATCGAGCGTGAGATCGAGAAGGATCTTGCCGAGGGCGTTTATGACCACGTACATACACGATTCCCACCGGAGCCGAACGGTTATCTGCACATCGGCCATGCGAAGTCCATCATTCTGAATTCCGGAATGGCGCAGGAGTACCATGGAAAGTTTAACCTCCGCTTCGATGATACGAACCCGATGAAGGAGAAGACCGAATTCGTCGAGGCGATCGAGCGCGACGTCAAGTGGCTCGGTGCCGACTTCGAGGACCGCATCTTCTTCGCATCCGATTACTTCGATATCATGTATGAGAAGGCCATCCTTCTCATCAAGAAGGGCCTCGCCTTCGTCGATGATCTCACCGCAGAGCAGATCACCGCGTACCGTGGCGACTTCACGAACCCTGGTAAGGAGTCCCCGAATCGTAACCGTCCGATCGAAGAGAACCTTCAGCTCTTCCAGGACATGAAGGACGGCAAGTACGCAGACGGTACCCTGACCCTTCGCGCGAAGATCGACATGGCATCTCCGAACCTGAACATGCGTGACCCGATCATTTATCGTGTAGCCCACATGCATCACCACAACACCGGTGACAAGTGGTGCATCTACCCGATGTACGATTTCGCACACCCGATCGAGGACGCCGTAGAGGGCATCACGCACTCCCTCTGCACACTGGAGTTCGAGGATCACCGCCCGCTCTATGACTGGGTCGTAAAGAACTGTGATTTCCCGCACCCGCCTCGCCAGATCGAGTTCGCGAAGCTGTATCTGACCAATGTTGTCACCGGTAAGCGTTACATCAAGAAGCTGGTAGAGGATGGCGTCGTTGATGGCTGGGATGACCCGCGTCTCGTCACCATCGCGGCTCTGCGCCGTCGTGGCTACACACCGGAGTCTCTCCGTCAGTTCGTCACCCTGAGCGGTATCTCAAAGGCGAACTCCAGCTGCGACATCAGCCTCCTCGAGTACTGCATCCGCGAGGACCTGAAGCTGAAGGACAAGCGTATGATGGCCGTCATTGACCCGATCAAGCTGGTGATCGACAACTATCCGGAGGGCCAGACCGAGATGCTCGAGGTGCCGAACAACCTCGAGAACGAGGAGCTCGGCAGCCGTCAGGTTCCGTTCTCCCGCGAGCTCTACATCGAGCGCGACGACTTCATGATCGATCCGCCGAAGAAGTATAAGAGACTCTATGTTGACAACGAGGTTCGCCTCATGTCCGCATATTTCGTAAAGGCGACCTCCTACGAGACCGACGCTGATGGCAAGGTGACCGTCGTTCACTGTACCTACGATCCGGAAACGAAGTCCGGCTCCGGCTTCACGGGACGTAAGGTGAAGGGCACGATCCACTGGGTCAATGCTCCGACCGCAGGTCAGGTGACCGTCCGTCTGTATGAGCAGCTGATCGACGAAGAGAAGGGCAAGCTGAACGACGATGGCACCCTGAACTTCAACCCGAACTCCCTCACCGTCGTAGAGAACTGCATGGTCGAGCCGGAGCTCATGGACGTCAAGCCGTACGACAGCTTCCAGTTCGTACGAAACGGCTTCTTCTGCGTCGACTGTAAGGACTCTACCGAAGGCCACCCGGTTTATAACCGCATAGTCGGCCTGAAGTCCAGCTTCAAGCTCCCGACACAGGCCTGAGTTTATAAAAATTTAATGGGGTCTGACCCCATTACGAAATTCTTAAGACAGAAGAGTGGATTCGAACATTTGTAACTACGATGCAGGTATATATATCGGCGAAATCGTGGTATGATAGCAGTATCGAATTTGTAAATTCAGATGCGTAAGTGATACAAATGAAAGAATGGGCCGGAAGCGGCCCGGATGGAGGATATCGTTATGGGCAAGAAAAAAGGTTTAGGTGGTCTCGTCGGATTCGCTGCACTGGTCGGCGGTGTTGCAGCCGCTGTATCCTATCTCTACAAGTATGAGAAGTTCTCCGAGGAGGTCGATCAGGACTTCACGGATGTGCTGGAGTCTGCTTCTGAGGTGAAGGACTCCGCGAAGAGATCCTACACGACCCTGAAGAACAGCCAGACGAAGGAAGACTTCAAGACCGCAGCGAAGGATATCGGTGTGGCTGCAAAGAACCTCGCCGTCGATGCGAAGAACCTCGCGGTCGACGCCAGCAAGGATGCATACAAGACCGTAAAGGAAGCCCTCGATGAGAAGCTGGGCAGCTGCGACGAGGACGATGATGATGTCGTCGACGAGAACGTCGAGCACATCTCGTACCCGTATGTAGATGACGAGGACGCAGAGGCGGATGCCGAGGACGCAAAGCCAGAGGCTGAAGAGGTGAAGGAAGAGGCCGCTGAAAAGGCGGAGGACACCGACATCGAGCCGGAGGATGACAGCGACGTCGAAGTCGAGTTCTTCGTACACGATGCGGATGACGCAGATGCGAAGGCAGAAGAGCCTGCAAAGGATGAGGCTGCAGAAGACTCAGCGAAAGCCGCGGTAGATGAAGCAACCGAAGTGAAGCAGGAAGCGGAGGAAGCAGAAGCCACCGCAACCATCACAGAAGAATAATCTAGACAGATAAGACAGGAGCCGATGCACCATGGTGCATCGGCTCTTTTCAAATATTTCCAGACAGCAAACGACCTGCCCCGCGAGGGACAGGTCGTTTGCCTTAGGGAGTATAGGTTAATACGGCTAAGCCGTTAACCATCAGATTACTTTCCGGAGTCGCCGTAGTTTGAGAGAACACGGGCGGATGGGTCGTTGACGGCGCATCCAGGCCAGGTCTTGTTTGGCATCCAGAAATCGGTGACCATCTGGGACTGTCCCGGATAGTACTCTTCGAAGATTTCGCGGTAGAGGAGAGACTCCTTCGTGAACGGAGTCGCGTGCGTGTATTTCTGACGCTTCTCCTCGAATTCCGCGTCGGTATACTGCTTCTCGGCGAACTCAGCGAGGTCATCCTTCATGGAGTGACCGACGGCGTCGGAGAAGGCGGCCTTCTCACGCATGAGGATGTCCTCCGGCAGGAGATGATCCGCCTCGAACGCGTGGCGAAGGAGATACTTGCCCTTGTGGTAGTGGTTCAGCTTCTTCTCCGGATCGATGTGCATCACGTAGTCGACGAAGTCAATGTCTCCGAACGGTACGCGTGCCTCGAGGGAGTTTACGCTGATGCAGCGGTCAGCACGAAGTACATCGTACATGTGCAGCTCGCGGATACGCTTCTCGGCTTCCTTCTGGAATTCCTCGGCGCTCGGTGCGAAATCAGTGTACTTGTAGCCGAAGAGCTCATCGGAGATCTCGCCGGTCAGGAGTACACGGACGTCAGACTGCTCGTGGATCGCCTTGCAGCAGAGATACATGCCGATGGAAGCACGGATGGTGGTGATATCATAGGTTCCGAGGGTGGCGATGACCTCCCGGAGAGCGGCCAGAACATCCTTACGGGACATGATGACCTCGTGATGGTTTGCGCCGATGTAGTCCGCAACCTCACGTGCATACTTGAGGTCGATCGCATCGACATCCATACCGATGGCGTAGGTCTCGATCGGCTTCTTCAGAAGCTTCTGAGAGATCGCACAGACAAGCGAGGAGTCGAGACCACCGGAAAGCAGGAAGCCGACCGGTGCATCGGCGTCGAGACGCTTCTTCACACCCTCGACGAGAAGGTCGTGGATGTTGTGCGCGATCTCTTCGAGATCATCGTGCGTGTTGTATTTGTGCACCACGGACAGGTCGTGATAGCAGACGAACTGGCCATCCTTATAGTAGTGTCCTGGTGGAAATGGCTTGATTTCATGGCAGAGACCCACGAGGTTCTTCGGCTCGGAGGCAAATGCCAGCGTGCCGTCGTCGGTGGTGCCATAGTAGAGGGGACGAATACCGATCGGGTCCCGCGCCGCGATGTAGTCATTGGACTCTGCGTCGTAGATGATGAGCGCGAACTCCGCGTCGAGCATACGGAACATTTCGGTGCCGAGCTCACGCCAGAGCGGAAGCAGAATCTCGCAGTCAGAATCGGACTGGAAGGTATAGCCTTCCTTCGCGAGCTTCTCACGCAGCGGGCGGAAACCGTAGATCTCGCCGTTGCAGACCACGTAGGAACCATCCAGCTCGAACGGCTGCATGCCGGCGTCGGTCAGGCCCATGATGGCGAGACGATTGAAGCCGAGGTAGCCGTTACCGGTGTCGACGATACGGGTATCGTCCGGTCCTCTCGATTTAGTCTTTAGAAGCGCGGCCTTGACGACCTCATACTGTGCGCGCTTGTCACAGAATCCGATAATACTGCACATATGGTTACTCTCCCTAAGTGAATTTTGAAACAAAAAAGACGGCAGAGATGTAGCGATACACGCGACACCTTTGCCGTCCATTGATGCTCCACATTATGAAACTGTGCGAAAAGATTGTCAAGCGTCGATTTGGAATAGCATCCATAATTTTTTGCAATCAAAGTTTTCTTGACATTCGCGTTTCCGAAATTATAATGTCAACAAAAGGGCAAGGGCGTCCTGGTTTACACCAGTGAGTCTCTGCCCTTTTTCCATTGAAAAATACATATCTGATCTGATTGTGTCTGCGTTTCATGGTCAGCGCCTTCGATGCGACCGCGGATGTTTTATCCCGGAAAGCCGAAGTGATTCTTCATATAATGGAAGAACATGCTGGACAGGCGGTCGCGACGCAAATCCACATTTCATGCTGGGGAGTATAAAAATGTCTGCAACGATCAATCAAAACTATCTGAAATTAAATGAGAGCTATCTTTTTGCGGAGATCGCACGTCGTATCCGCGAGTGGCAGTCGGCGCATCCGGAGCTCAGCGATCAGCTGATCCGCATGGGCATCGGTGATGTCACCCGCCCGCTGCCGAAGACCGTCGTCGATGCGATGGTGAAGGCCGCGCAGGATATGGGGCGGGCCGAGAGCTTCCATGGCTACGGTCCGGAGCAGGGCTACGATTTCCTGAAGACCGCGATTCAGTCTTATTATAAGAAGTTCGGCGTCCAGCTCGCCCTCGACGAGATCTTCATCTCGGACGGCGCAAAGTCGGATCTCGGAAACATTCTGGATCTCTTCGATGAGAACAACACAGTGCTCGTCACCGATCCGGTCTATCCGGTCTACGTCGACACCAACATGATGTCCGGCCGGAAGATCATCTACGCGATGTCTTCCGAAGAGAACGGCTTCCTGCCGCTTCCGGCACCAGAGTACCGGGCCGACATCATTTACCTCTGCAGCCCGAACAACCCGACCGGCGCCGTCTATGACCGTGAGGGCCTCACGAAGTGGGTACGCTTCGCGCAGGAGAACAACGCGATTCTCCTCTTCGATGCTGCCTATGAGTGCTTCGTGACCGGCGATCTGCCACACAGCATCTACGAGATCCCGGGCGCACGTGACGTCGCGATCGAGTTCTGCAGCTTTTCAAAGAAGGCCGGCTTCACCGGTACCCGCTGCGGCTACACCGTCGTTCCGGACACCCTGAAGCGTGATGGCGCGAGCCTCAACAAGATGTGGCTTCGCCGCCAGACCACGAAGTTCAACGGCGTGAGCTACATTACCCAGCGCGGTGCGGAGGCCGTCTTCACCGAGGCCGGCGAGCGGGAGATCGAGGAGAACCTGCAGTACTACAGGGACAATGCCTCCATCATCACCGAAACGATGGATCGTCTCCATATTTACTACACCGGTGGCAAGAATTCACCGTACATCTGGCTCAAGTGTCCGGGCGATATGGACAGCTGGAGCTTCTTCGATAAGCTCCTGAACGAAGCCTATGTGGTCGGCACCCCGGGCGCCGGTTTCGGAAAGAGTGGCGAGAAGTTCTTCCGCCTGACCGCCTTCTCGACCCACGAGAACACCCGCGAGGCGATGGCCCGCTTCGAGAAGCTCGTCCAGTCGATGGATTTATAAAAATTTCATGAAAATTTAGCGAAAACTTTATGGGGCCTGAAACTTTATGGGGCCTGGCCCCATGCCCCTAAACTTCCGCGGAGCCGAAACGTGGTGGCTTTCCGGGGACGGCCCGATGGCAGCAGTGGCCAGCCCGTAAAGGTTGCCGTTCAATGCATGGCTGCTATAGAAAAAAGTACTGTATTCTGAGGAAAAAGCGAGTTTACATATGATCGATTTAAGTAATACAATATTTAAAACCTATGATGATGTTGAGGTGAAGGATATGAATTCGTATGAAGACATCCTCGAGTTTGTGGAAGAGGAGAATGTCAAGTTTATAAGACTCGCTTTTTTCGATGTGTTCGGTGTGCAGAAGAACATCGCGATCATGCCGGATGAGCTGAAGCGTGCGTTCAGCGAGGGCATCAGCATCGATGCGAGCTCGGTGTGCGGCTTCGGCGCGGATGTCCGTTCCGACATCTTCCTTCGTCCGGATCCGACGACCATGTCGATCGTGCCGTGGCGTCCGGTCGATGGCCGTGTGGCCAGAATGTTCTGCGACATCGAGTATCCGGATGGGAAGACCTTCGAGAAGGACAGCCGCTGGATCCTGAAGCAGGCGGTCGAGAAGGCCGCCGATCGTGGCATTCACGTGAACTTCGGCACCGAGGTCGAGTTCTACATTTTTAAGCTCGACGATGACGGCAACCGCACGATGATTCCGCAGGACCAGGCGTCCTACATGGACATCGCGCCGGAGGATCACGGCGAGAACATCCGCCGCGACATCAGCTTCGCCCTCGTCGACATGGGCATCCGCCCGGAGGCGAGTCATCACGAGATGGGCCCGGGCCAGAACGAGATTGATTTCCGTTATGCCGATCCGCTCACTGCGGCGGACAATGCTTCCACCTTTAAGTGGGTGGTGAAGTCCATCGCAACATCGGATGGCGTCTGGGCTGATTTTTCACCGAAGCCACTCGCCGACAAGCCGGGCAACGGCATGCACATCAACATGTCAGTCGAGTCCCACGACGGTCAGGATCACAGCGCCGCCTTCATGGCGGGCATCCTCGAGCATATCCGCGAGATGACGCTTTTCCTGAATCCGATTCGGGAGAGCTACGAGCGTCTCGGTGATATGAAGGCACCGAAGTTTGTGAGCTGGTCCGAGCAGAACCGCTCACAGCTCATCCGTATCCCGGCGAGCCGCTCGGATCTCAAGCGTTTCGAGCTCCGTTCACCGGATCCGATGGCAAATCCGTACCTCGCCTTCGCACTTCTGATCTACGCCGGCCTCGACGGCATCGAGCGTGGACTCGAGCCGATGGCCCCACTGGATGTGAACCTGTTTAAGGCCGACGCATCCATCACGGATCAGCTGAAGCGCCTGCCGCAGTCACTCGACGAGGCCGCCGCCTACGCACAGAGCTCCGAATTCATCCGGTCGATCGTACCGGCGGAGTACTTTGAAGCGTACACTACTATTTAGTAACACTTAGGGAGAATCACATGGAAAGAACGGAGCAAAGGAGCAGCGTACTGATCGCGGCTCAGTCTGAAAAGATCGCCGTCCAGATCAAGGGCATACTGCCTGCTGGCTTCGGTCGCGTGACTTTCCAGCCGTCCATGGCGCGGGTGAAGCAGACGCTCACCGAAGAACGGGCGGATCTCCTGATCATCTACACACCGCTGTCGGATGATTCCGGCATTCAGTCGATCCTCGATCTGAGTGTCAAATATCCGGCGATGAGCATCCTTCTCATCGTATCGAAGGAAGCTTATCAGCAGGTGCTTTACCGAGCCGGCGACACCGGCATCACGGTCCTGGCGAGACCGATCAGCACCGGCACCTTCGTTTCGGCGATCCAGATGCTCGGCACGATGAGCCGCAAGGTTCAGCGCCTGCTCGAGGAGAATGCGAAGCTGCAGCGGAAGCTCGAGGATGAGCGTTACGTCAGCCGCGCGAAGGCCCTTCTCATCGAGAAGCAGGGTCTGACAGAGGGCGAGGCACACAAGTACCTCGAGCGTCAGGCCATGAACGGCAGCATCACCCGCCGCGAGGTCGCCCTGAAGGTCATCCGCGAGAGCGGACGCATCATTGTTACCTAGCATCTAAGCCCCTGGGCGAGGCGCAGGCCAATGCAGACGACCGTCACACAGATGGCGCTCCGCATGGTATCTGACCGGCAGGTCAGGTGAAAAAATTTACATCATAAACGAAGAGGACAATGGGGTCCGGGAAGCTTTTTTCCTGTGCCCCATTGTCCTCTTTTTATATTTGGTATCAGCTGACGCATATCTATGCAGATTCATCCTGATCGATGAACATGCGTTGATATGTGGCAGGTGGGCGGGACGCGAAAGCGGCCACGTCGGTCTTCATCGAAGACTTCTCAGGAAGCGGGAGAGGAGGCATACCAGAGAACACATAACATCTTTTTAGGAGGAGAAAATTATGAGTACTACATCGGTTCCTGAACTTTACGGAAGCCTTGTATTTAACGACAAGGTCATGCGCGAGCGACTGCCGAAGGACATCTACAAGGCAGTGCACAAGACCATCCAGAACGGATCCCATCTGGAGCTGGACGTGGCAAATACCGTCGCGGCGACGATGAAGGAGTGGGCACTGGAGCTCGGCGCGACCCACTTCACACACTGGTTCCAGCCGATGACCGGCCTGACCGCAGAGAAGCATGACAGCTTCATTTCCCCGAGCGAGAACGGCGGCGTGATCATGGAGTTCTCCGGCAAGGAGCTCGTCAAGGGCGAGCCGGATGCCTCCTCCTTCCCGAGCGGCGGCCTCCGTGCCACCTTTGAGGCCCGCGGCTATACCGCATGGGACCCGAGCTCACCTGCCTTCATCAAGGACGGCACCCTCTACATTCCGACCGCATTCTGCTCTTACTCCGGCGAGTCCCTCGATAAGAAGACCCCGCTGCTTCGTTCCATGGAGACCCTGAGCGAGTCCGCAACGAAGCTGCTGCACATCCTCGGCAAGGAGAAGGTTACCCGCGTCGACACCACCGTCGGCTCCGAGCAGGAGTACTTCCTGATCGATAAGGACCTCTACACCGAGCGTGAGGACCTCATGCTCACTGGCCGTACCCTGATCGGCGCACCGGCACCGAAGGGCCAGGAGATGGAGGATCACTACTTCGGCGTGATGAAGCCAAAGGTATCCGAGTTCATGCACGACCTCGACCAGGAGCTCTGGAAGCTTGGCGTTCCGGCGAAGACCAAGCACAACGAGGTTGCGCCGTCACAGCACGAGCTGGCACCTGTCTTTGAAACCGCCAACATTGCCGTCGACCACAACCAGCTCACGATGGAGATGATGAAGAAGGTCGCCGACAAGCATAATTATGCATGCCTCCTGCACGAGAAGCCATTCGAGGGCATCAACGGCTCCGGTAAGCACAACAACTGGTCCATGATCACTTCCGAGGGCGAGAACCTGCTCGATCCGGGCAAGACCCCGGGCAAGAACGTACAGTTCCTGCTCTTCCTCATGGGTATCGTCAGTGCAGTGGATGATTATGCAGATCTGATGCGTGTATCCGTCGCAACAGCGGGCAATGATCACCGCCTGGGCGCAAATGAAGCACCTCCAGCCATCGTTTCCATCTACGTCGGCGATGAGCTCGAGAAGGTTCTCGAGTCCATCGAGAATGGCGAGGATTTCACCGCCTCCGATTCGAAGCAGCTCGAGACCGGTGCACACGTACTGCCACACTTCGTACAGGACAATACCGACCGTAACCGTACCTCACCGTTCGCCTTCACCGGCAACAAGTTCGAGTTCCGTATGCCGGGCTCCTCACTTTCCGTCGCAGACCCTAACATCGTACTGAACACCGCTGTTGCGGAGGCACTCGACCAGATCTGCGCGAAACTCGAGGGTGTAGATAAGAAGGATCTCGAGGAAGAGGCGATGAAGCTCGTCAAGAAGCTCCTCAAGAAGCACAGAAGAATCATCTTCAACGGCAACGGTTACACCGATGAGTGGGTAGCTGAAGCAGAGAAGAGAGGCCTCTACAACCTGAAGTCCCTCCCGGAGGCGATGCCACAGATCAAGGCAAAGAAGAACAAGGAGCTCTTCGAAAAGCACCACGTCTTCACCGAGATCGAGATCGACTCCCGCTATGAGATCTACCTCGAGAACTACTCGAAGACCATCCGCATCGAGGCACTCACCATGCTCGAGATGGTCAAGAAGGACTTCACCGACGGCCTGATGGCATATGAGACTGCCCTCACCGACACCGCGATCCAGAAGAAGCAGGTACTCGCCGGCGCGAAGTGCACACTCGAGACCAGCATCCTCACGAAGCTCGACACCGCATCCGAAGCTATCGGCCTCGCCGTCGAGAAGCTCGAGAAGGACCTCGCCGAGACCCAGAAGATCACCGACAGCCTCGAACTCGCCACCGCATACCACGACACCATCCTCGCCGACATGGATGCCCTCCGTGCACCGGTCGACGCAGCCGAAGAGATGATCCCGGAGACCTACCTCCCGTACCCGACCTACTCGAAGCTCCTGTTCTCACTTCGATAAATGACAGGATCTGACCCCACTCCGTGGCGTCAGATCCTTCTGAATAAAACCTTACGGCAGAAGAAATCGGGGCATAGAGGTCGCCACGAACGTACGGTAGAAGAAATCGGCGCAGGGAGGGGACATAATTGCGCATTCAAAGAACAGGTTCTGGCGAAATGTACGTCATGAACACACAGAACATGTTCTGTGATGGGCATGACGAACATTTCACCAGGTTCTGTCCTTTGAACTAAGTGAGCTGTCCCCTCCCTGTCCGATTTCTTCGTACCAGAAACGTATAGCAAGACCTCTATGACCGATTTCTTCATACCATATTTAGTGGAGTATATATGAATACTTATCAAAATCAGAGCACCTTTACTGTGCCAGAGCAGTACAGGGGACACAACACACTCTGGCGTCCCCAGTCCATCGAGGACATGAATGAACTCACCCAGGATGCCTGCGGTATCGGCAGCGTCGTAAACATCGACGGCCACCAGGATACGCGCGTCCTGGACGATGCACTGCATATCGTGGAAAAGCTCGAGCACCGCGCCGGTAAGGACGCGAGCGGCAAGGTCGGCGACGGCGTCGGCATCCTCCTGCAGATCAGCCACAGCTTCTTCAAGAAGGCGGCACTCCAGCAGGGGATCCAGCTCCGCGACGAGCGCGACTACGGTGTCGGCATGTTTTTCTTCCCGGAGGACCAGCTGAAGCGGACCTTCGCGAAGCGTATGTTCGAGGTCATCACCGAGAAGAACGGACTCCGTTTCCTCGGCTGGCGTGAGGTACCGGTGCATCCGGAGATTCTCGGACAGGTGGCGGTCGACTGCATGCCGCATATCCTGCAGTGCTTCATCGAGCGCCCGGAGGACGCTGAGAGAGGCATCGATTTTGATCGGCGTTTATATGTACTTCGCCGCGAGTTCGAGCAGTCCTCAGAGGACACCTATATCTGTTCTCTGAGCTCCCGGACCATCGTGTATAAGGGCATGTTCCTGGTAAAGCAGCTCCGTGCCTTCTATGATGACCTGCGTGACCCGGATTACCGGACCGCCATCGCCATCGTCCACTCCCGTTTCTCGACGAACACCACGCCGAGCTGGGATCGTGCGCACCCGTACCGCATGATCGCCCATAACGGTGAGATCAATACCATCCGTGGAAACATTGACCGAATGCTGGCCCGCGAGGAGACCATGTCGAGCCCGCTGCTCGAGAAGGACGTGGAGAAGATCTTCCCGGTCGTCGAGCGCAGTGGATCCGATTCCGCGATGCTCGACAACACCCTCGAGTTCCTCTACATGAACGGCATCGATCTGCCGCTCGCGATGATGATGACCATTCCGGAGCCATGGAAGCACAACCGCTTCATGGACCAGAACAAGAAGGATTTCTATCATTATTACGCAACCATGATGGAGCCGTGGGATGGACCGGCAGCGATCCTGTTCTCCGATGGTGACGTGGTCGGCGCGACCCTCGACCGTAACGGTCTTCGTCCGTCCAGATACTACATCACCGACGACAACCGACTGATCCTGTCATCGGAGGTTGGCGTCTTAGACATTGACCCGAAGCACATCGTGCAGAAGTCCAGACTCCAGCCGGGCCGTATGCTGCTCGTCGACACGAAGGCGCAGCGCATCATCGCGGACAAGGAGTGCAAGGAATCCTATGCGGCACGTGAGCCGTACGGTGAGTGGCTTGACCGGAACCTCCTCCACATCGAGGACCTGAAGATTCCGAACCGGAAGATCCCGACGCACACGCAGGAGATGCGTGACCGTCTCTATAAGGTCTTCGGCTACAGCTATGAGGACGTGAAGTCCGTGATCCTCCCGATGGCGCAGAACGGCATCGAGCAGACCGCGTCGATGGGCCACGATGTTCCGCTCGCCGTGCTGAGCAGGCAGCACCAGCTTCTGTTCAATTACTTCAAGCAGCTCTTCGCACAGGTGACGAACCCGCCGATCGACTCCCTCCGCGAGAAGATCGTCACGGATACGACCGTCTACATCGGCTCCGATGGTAATCTGCTGCAGGATCAGGGCGACAACTGCCGCGTGCTCGAGGTGGAGAACCCGATCCTCACGGGCGTCGAGCTGATGAAGATCAAGGACCTCAACCAGCCGGGCTTCCGGACCGAGGTGATCTCGCTTCTCTACTATAAGAACACCTCCCTCGAGAAGGCCCTGGAGCAGCTCAATATCTCGGTCGATCGTGCATACCAGCGCGGTTACAACATCATCATCCTGAGCGATCGCGGGGTCGACGAGAACCACGTGCCGATTCCGTCCCTGCTGGCGGTCAGCTCCGTCGAGCAGCACCTCGTCCAGACGAAGAAGCGGACCGCCGTGTCCCTGATCCTCGAGTCGGGCGAGCCGCGCGATGTCCATCAGTTTGCGACCATCCTCGGCTTCGGTGCGCGTGCCATCAACCCGTACCTCGCGCATGAGTGCATCGCCGAGATGATCGACATCGGCATCCTCGATAAGGACTACCATACCGCCATCGAGGATTACAACAAGGCCGTACTCGGCGGTATCGTAAAGATCGCGGCGAAGATGGGTATTTCGACGATCCAGTCCTACCAGTCGGCGAAGATTTTCGAGGCGATCGGTCTCAGCAAGGAGCTCGTGGAGAAGTACTTCACCGGTACCGTGTCGAGGGTCGGAGGCATTGGCATCCAGGACATCGCCGACGGCGTTACCTGGCGGCATGACCACGCGTTCGATCCGATGGGACTGAGCCTCGATACTGCGCTCGATTCCGTCGGCTTCCACCAGCTGCGCTCGGGCAAGGGCACTGAGGATCACCTTTACGATCCGCAGACCATCATCACCCTCCAGCGCTCGGTTCGGAGCGACGAGGGCGACTATAAGCTCTTCAAGGAGTACACCGCGCGGATCGACGACGAGCGCCGTCCGCATACCCTGCGCGGACTGCTGAAGTTCGCCGCGAAGAACGAGCCGGTGCCGATCGAGGAGGTCGAGCCGGTAGCGTCGATCGTGAAGCGTTTCAAGACCGGTGCGATGTCCTACGGCTCGATTTCGCAGGAGGCGCACGAGGCGATGGCCATCGCGATGAACCGTCTCGGCGGCAAGTCGAACACCGGTGAGGGCGGTGAGCATCCGGACCGTTTCGGTACCGAGCGGAATTCCGCCATCAAGCAGGTTGCGTCCGGCCGTTTCGGTGTAACCAGTGCCTACCTCAACTCCGCCGTCGAGATCCAGATCAAGATGGCGCAGGGCGCGAAGCCGGGCGAGGGCGGCCATCTGCCGGGCAAGAAGGTCTATCCGTGGATCGCGAAGACCCGTTTCTCGACCCCGGGTGTGTCCCTCATTTCCCCGCCACCTCATCACGATATCTATAGTATCGAGGATCTGGCGCAGCTGATCTATGATCTCAAGAACGCGAACCGCCGTGCCGCGATCGCCGTCAAGCTTGTGTCCGAGAACGGCGTCGGCACCATTGCGAGTGGTGTTGCCAAGGCCGGCGCCCAGGTCATCCTTGTGTCCGGCTACGACGGAGGTACCGGTGCCGCACCGATGACCTCCATCCACCATGCAGGTCTTCCATGGGAGCTCGGCATCACCGAGGCGCACCATGCACTGATCGAGAACGGTCTTCGTAACCGTGTCAAGCTCGAGACCGATGGTAAGCTGATGACCGGTCGCGACGTCGTGATCGCCGCACTGCTCGGTGCGGAGGAGTATGGCTTCGCGACGACCGCACTCGTCTGCCTCGGCTGCATGATGATGCGTGTCTGCAACAAGGATACCTGTCCGTTCGGCGTCGCTACCCAGAACGACGTTCTCCGCAAGCGCTTCACGGGCAAGCCGGAGTACGTCATGAACTTCATGCGCTTCATCGCACAGGAGATGCGCGAGTACATGGCGGAGCTCGGTTTCCGTACCGTGGACGAGATGATCGGCCGTACCGACTGTCTCACGGTCAATGCTTCGGCCGCGCAGGTCACCACGCGCTCGGCAGAGGTGGATCTCTCTGCGATCCTGGATCCGCGCTATGCGGCCCTTCCGGAGGCGGAGCGTCACTTCGATCCGAAGCAGGTGTATGATTTCCACCTCGAGAAGACCCTCGATGAGTCGGTGCTTCTCAAAAAGTTTGCCCCGGCCATCGCGAGCGGTCAGCACCACGAGGAGAAGGTCGAGGTATCGAGCACGAACCGTACCTTCGGTACCATCCTCGGCTCCGAGATCACCGATCACTACGGCATGACGCCGGAGGGCGATACCCTGCCGGATGATACCTTCGTGGTCGAGGCGTACGGCGGTGGCGGCCAGTCCTTCGGTGCCTTCATCCCGAAGGGCCTGACGATTCGTCTCCATGGTGATGCCAATGATGGCTTCGGTAAGGGGCTGAGCGGCGGTAAGCTCGTCGTGGTTCCGCCGGAGATGAGCCCGTTCCGCGCCAGCGAGAACATCATCGTCGGTAATGTCGCGCTTTATGGTGCGACAGCCGGCCAGTGCTATGTGAACGGTGTCGCCGGTGAGCGTTTCTGCGTTCGTAATTCCGGTGCGACCGCCGTCGCAGAGGGCTGTGGCGACCACGGTCTCGAGTACATGACCGGCGGACGTGCCGTCATCCTCGGACCGACCGGTAAGAACTTCGCCGCCGGTATGTCCGGTGGTATCGCCTACGTCCTCGATATGGATCACTCGCTCTATCTCAAGCTCAACAAGGACATGGTTTCCCTGCTGGAGGTCACCGAGAAGTATGACATCCAGGAGCTGAAGGACATCCTCACGGACTATGTGAAGGAGACGAAGTCGGAGCTCGGCACCGAGATCCTCCAGAACTTCGATATGTTCCTTCCGAGCTTCAAGAAAATCGTGCCGAACGACTACCAGAAGGTACTGACCGCGGTCAGCCACTTCGAAGAGCAGGGCATCTCCCATGAAAATGCGGAGCTGGAAGC
>JAUNWX010000060.1 GCA_030540075.1 Lachnospiraceae bacterium | reverse complement strand
CCATGAAATCTTTCTGTGTCATATCAAATCTCCTTTGAATATTATCAAGCCCGAATACATCAGGCCATGTAAACGCTTACAGTATTTATTATATATGATTTATTTTTCACATACAAGGGATAATGCATCGCTTTCACGCTTATTTTACGTTCCACCATGCATCACATTTCTGATTCAGTAAACCGCTCCACCATCTGCAGAGTGCTACACCTGAAACTCAGTCGTCGCGGAGGGCGAGTTCTGTGGAATCTAGTTTTTTATGTAAACCGGGCGGAACTCGAAATCTCCCTCTTCACTGACGTCGATCACCATATAGGATGGGCGACGGTCGACCTGGCGCGGATAGCTGATGGAACCCGGGTTCAGGCAGGTCACGCCATCGACCGTTTTCAGGAACGGCTTATGCGTATGACCGAACATCACGACATCGCAGTCGCGGTTCTTCGCCTCATCGACGATACCGGATACCCCCATATTGACCCCATAGTAGTGGCCATGGGTCAGAAGGCAGCGATGCTTTCCGATCTTCACGACGATCTCCTTCGGAAGCGAAGTAAAGAAGTCGTTGTTTCCCTGCACAAAGTAGCACTTCACGCCATCACCGGCATACTGCTGGATCATCCCCTCCGAGCCCTCGGCATCGCCGAGATGGATGAGGATATCGATCATCCCGATGCGGCTCAGTACATCCTTCAGGTTCGCGTCGTTCCGGTGGGAATCACTTACGACGAGGACGGTCTGAAAGGGGCGGACAAGTCCGCTTTCCTCCCGGGCCTCTGCCCCGTCTTCCGACGTCGCGCCGCGTCTCGCAGCATCCTTTTCCAGGACATCCTTCAACAGCTCACGCATCGCACGGAGCGCCTTGCCACGATGAGAAATCGCGTTCTTCTCCTCCGGCGTCAGCTCCGCAGAGGTCTTGCCATACTCCGGAAGGTAGAGGATCGGATCATATCCGAAACCATGCTCCCCCTTCGGCTCATGGGCGATCAGGCCCTCGAAGATGCCTTCTGCGTGGAGGACACGTCCGTCTGCAAATGCAGCACAGATATCGCAGGTGAAGTGTGCCGCGCGCTCATCCCCCTCCGCGTAGCGAAGCTCATGGATGATGCGTGCATTCTTCACCTCATACGAGGTATCCTCCCCGAGGTAGCGGGCACTGTAAATGCCCGGAAGTCCCAGCATGTAATTAACACAAAGGCCGGAGTCGTCCGACATGATGATGTCATCGTCCTCCAGCATATGATGTGCAAGCATATAGCTGCGAATGCCGACGGCCTTCAGCTCTGCGTTCTCCGCAAAGGTCTTACCGGTCTCGACGGGCTCGAAATCAATTCCGAGCTCACTCTTCGCAACGATATCGGTGGCCAGATCCCCCAGGATCTGGCGCACCTCTGTCATTTTATTTTTGTTATGGGTAGCAAATATGATTCGCATGCTTCACTCGTCTCTTTCTGCCCATATGCCTGATTAAAGATCAATCAAGGTACTTCTTGAGGGTGGCTCTCACGGCACCAGGGCCTGCCAGCTCCTCCTTAAAGAGATCCTCGATCAGATCGCCGATACCAGCCTCATAAAGGTCAGAGCCGAAAATGTTCGCGTTGCTGAGGATCGGACGAACCTTGTCGCCGACGCTCTCCGGATGTCCGAGAGTGATGCCTTCCATCTGCTGAGACAGTGTATCCAGCATCGGATCTGCGGAACGCTCGAAAGCCTGACCCTCATCATCCACACCAAGAAGATAACGCAGCCAGCCTGCGATTGCAAGCGGAATCGCCTTCAGCTTCTTCGCATCGCCATACTTCGCAACATAGCTCTTGATGGTCTCGCCGTAACGGATGCCGACCTTCTGAGAGGTATCGGTCGCGATACGCTGTGGTGTATCCGGCATGAACGGGTTCGGGATACGAACATTGATGACCTCATCGACGAAGGCCTCCGGGGAAAGGATTCCAGGGTTGGTTACAACCGGCATACCCTCCACCGGGCCGATCTCATGAACGAGCTTGTTGAGCTCGGTGTCCTTCATCTCATCTGCGATCAGTGTGTAGCCGAGTACGCAGCCGTATACAGCCAGTGCTGTATGCAGCGGGTTGAGGCAGGTGGTTACCTTCATACGCTCTACCTTATTCACGGTATCGCGGTCGGTCATGTATACACCGGCATCCTCAAGCTTCGGTCTGCCGTTCGGGAACTTGTCCTCGATCACGAGATACTGCGGGCCCTCTGCATTGACGAAAGGTGCGATGTAGGTACGCTTCGAGGTGATGACCGGAGCCATATCCTCGATGCCGAGTGCCTCGAGCTCCTTCTCTACGGACTCTGCAGGACGCGGTGTGATCTTATCGATCATGGACCATGGGAATGCAACCTTGGACTCATCCTTCAGATACTCTACGAAGGCTGCCGGAACGAAGCCCTTCTTCTCCCACTCCTCGGCCATGGTCACGATGGAGCTCATGAGCTTCTCACCGTTGTGTGAGCAGTTATCGCAGGAAACGATCGCTACCGGATACTGGCCGGCCTTGAAACGCTCGAACAGAAGTGTAGTGACGATGGCCATCGCAGCGCCCGGCTTCTCCGGACCGTTATCGATGTCTGCCTGTACGAACGGGAAGTACTGGCCGTCTGCATTCTTCAGAGCATAGCCCTTCTCGGTGATGGTGAAGGTTGCCATCTGGAAATCCGGATTTGTAAAGATCTCCTTGAGGCGGTTCCACTCCTCCGGAACAGCGGACTGTGCCTTGATCGCCTCGGTCAGCGAACCGATGACGCGCTTCTCGGTGTTGCCGTCTGCCTTCAGGGTTACGCCCAGTACGAGGTTATCATATGGCTTGTAGATCTTATCGACGACATCGAAGTCGAAGGTCTCGACGCAGGTGATGCCCTTCTCGAGCTCACCCTTCTCGATCAGTGTATCTGCGATGCTTCCGAGGAAGATACGGAAGATGTTACCGATACCGAAGTGTACCCAGCGCGGGGATTTCTTCGTATTCTCTGCAAGTGCAGCGATGCCATAGGACGGCAGTGTCACACCGGCCTTCTCCCATGCAGCTGTATCCTTTAAACCCTCAAGTGTTAATTTCATTTTGCAAACTCCTTTCTGGTCTCTGCCTTATCGATGGCCTCCCAGAGACCCTGCAGATAGGTTGCACCAAGTGCACGATCGTAGAGACCATAGCCCGGAACAACACCCGGCTTGTCAACCTCATCCCAGATCATACGGCCGTGGTCCGGACGCATCGGGCCGTCGAAGCCGATCTCATAGAGTGCGCGAACGATCTCGTACATATCGAAGTTACCATCGCTGGAGATGTGGCATGCCTCCTGGAAATCGTAGTTCTCACGGGAGGTATCATTGAAGCGGAGGTTACGTACGTGTGCGAAGTGGATTCTGCCCTTCAGTGCACGGATCATGTGCGGAAGGTCGTTCTCGAGGTTGGTACCGTAAGAACCGGAGCAGAAGGTCACGCCGTTATGTACATCATCGACAGCATTCATCAGACGAAGGATACCTGCCTCGGAATTGATGATTCTGGTGAGACCGAATACGGACCATGCCGGATCATCCGGGTGGATCGCCATCTTGATGTCATACTTGTTGCAGACCGGCATGATGGCCTTCAGGAAGTATACGAGATTCTGGAACAGCTTCTCGCCATCGATATCCTTATACATCTCGAAGAGCTCCTTGATCTTCGCCATACGCTCCGGCTCCCAGCCCGGCATTACGGCGCCGTTCGACATCTTCTCCATGGAAGCAGCGAGGTCATCCGGGTCGATCGCATCGATCGCCTTCTGGTTATAAGCGAGGCCGGTGGAACCATCCGGGTTCTTACGTGCGAGCTCGGTTCTGGTCCAGTCAAATACCGGCATGAAGTTGTAGCATACGAGGTGAATGTCTTCCTTGCCGAGGTTCTCGAGTGTCTCGATGTAGTTTGCGATGTACTTGTCACGGTTCTCATCGCCGACCTTAATGGAGTCGCAGACATTGACAGACTCGATACCGCTCAGGCGAAGGCCTGCAGCCTCGATCTCTTCCTTTAATGCGTGGATTCTCTCCTGCGACCATACCTCACCAGGGGTGGTGTCATACAGTGTAGAGATCACTCCGGTTACGCCCGGAATCTGGCGAATCTGCTGTAAAGTTACGGTATCAAACTTCGAGCCGTACCAACGTAATGTCATTTCCATTTTTTATACCCTCCGTACAAAATGTATACTAGTTTCTGTAATTTCTAGAATAACCCGCTATGTTTTATCTGTCAACGGTATTTAGAAAAAAAGCCTGTTTTTGTCAGTTTTCATGTCGGATTGTGTTATTATTCACAATACCCAGCCTTCCATCTCGACTTTTTCGTACATTTCGTCTTTCACCCGCGAATGTATACTAGATTTTCTGAGCTATCTGTGTATAATGAAACTATATCTATTTGATTTTCAGGAGTCCCTCATGAACGAGAACACGCGTGAAGTAATGAAACCGATTGCTGATCCCACGGATATTTCAAAGCCGGAGGAGATCCATCATTATCTGTGGAATCGCATCTCGACGCTCGAACTCCAGCCGGGCACGAAGCTCAGCGAGGTGAAGCTCGCGCAGATGTTCAGCTGCAGCCGCATTCCGGTGCGCGAGGCGGTGCGTCAGCTGAATGCCGAAGGTGCGCTGGACTCCCAGCCACAGCGTGGCAGCTTCGTGAGCCGCATCGATATGAATCGCGTGCGCCAGGTCCGTTACCTTCGAGAAGTCCTCGAGACCCGTGTGGTCATGGACGCCTATGATGCCGGTCTTCTGCAGCCGCTGCTTCCGCTCCTCCGCAATATGCTGCAGGAGCAGCAGGATATGATCCGCTTCAACGAGCTCATCAAGCTGACCGATGCCGACACCCGCTTCCACGATCTCTTCTATCAGCTGCAGAATAAGGAGTTCGTCCAGCAGCACACCGGTCGCCACGACATCCACTATATCCGTGCGCGCCGCTTCGCCCTCGGCATCGAGCGTAGTGATGATGAGCGGATGGACGATAGTGTAAACATTGTCTCCCAGCATGTGCGCATGGTGCATGCCATCGAACATGGAGATCGTGACGCCCTCGAGCAGGAGCTCGTCCACCACTTCCGGAACATCAACCATACGCTGGAACGCGTGGTGAACGACGAAGCCTTCAAGACAGTGTTTCAGGTGAATGAGTGAACTCGATCAGCTGCAGATCATCACCGAAGCGCATCTGAAGATCGATTGTAGAAAAAATCTACATATAAAAAGACCGATGGTCTGTTTCTCTGAACAGCTCATCGGTCTTTCTTTATGTTTCTGTATCGATGTGATCGTCTGTCTCCGGATCTACGCGTCTAAAATCCGCACATCTCCGCAGACTCTTCTATTTATATACGACGTATGTCACTTCAGCGCTTCATGAACCGCTGCTCGTAATCCCGGAGCGACGCGATCGCTTCCTTCGACATCGGGATCAGCGCGAGCATATTGAAGATCGTCATGAGGCCAATGCCTACATCGCCGAGATCCCAGACGAAGGTGTAGGCCGCCATGCAGCCGATGAAGAGGTTGATCAGCGCGATGATCTTATATACACTCTGTGATTTCCAGCTGTCGCCAAAAACATACGCGACGTTCGAACGTGCATAGAACAGGACGCCGATGAAGGTCGAGAAGCTGAAGAGCCAGAGGGTGATGGCGATGAAAATGACGCCTGCCTGTCCGAAGTGGTAGCGCATCGCCGCCTGGAGAAGGTCCATACCACCGAGTCCGGCCACTGCGTCCTCCGGAACGAGAAGCATCACGAAGGCGGTACAGCTGCAGATCACGATGGTGTCGATGAAGACGCCGAGCGCCTGCAGGAGGCCTGACTTCACCGGATGGTCGACATCCGCTGCGGCCGCAGCACATGGTGCAGAGCCGGAACCTGCTTCGTTTGAGAAGAGGCCACGCTTCACACCGTTCATGAGGACAGCACCGAAACCGCCCGCCACCGCCTGACGCAGACCGAAGGCTTCACGGAAGATACGTGAAAACACCGCCGGAAGCTGGGTGAAGTTGTTGATGATCACGAACACGGTCAGGAAGATATAGAAGCCTGCCATGACCGGAACGATGATATCGAGTGCCTTGACCGTGCTGTTCTTCCGGAACACGATCACAGCTGAAAGCAGACAAAGTACAACCGCGGAAGCGATTGGTGGCACGTGGAAAGCATTGTCAAAAGCAGACGCGACGGAGTTCCCGATGACCTGGCTGATACCGCACCAGCAGAGGAGGCCGGACAGCGCGAACAGAATCGCGATGACGCTCTTCCGCTTCTTCCCGGCAAACATCTTATGGATATAGTAGGCCGGACCGCCGCGGTAACCACCGTACAGCGGATCTTCTTCCTTATATAACTGGGCGAGTGTCGCCTCGACGAACGCGGTGCTGGAGCCGATCAGGGCCGTCAGCCACATCCAGAACACGGCACCGGCACCACCGGCAGACACCGCTGCGACGACGCCGACGAGGTTTCCCATGCCGACACGTGTTGCGGTCGACACGATGAGGGCCTCGATGCCGGAAACCTTACTGTTCTTTTCCGGATCGATGCTCTTTTCCGCCGCGACACGGCACATCTCCGGGAAGAGACGGATCGGGAGGAAGCGGGTCCGAATCGTACAGAAGATACCCGCCGGAATCAAAAGAAGAACCAGGAGCGACAGCCCGAGTGTCGAGCCTCCTGGTAATGGAATCGTGATGAGGTCTCCCCAGAGGAGATTGTAGATAAACTGAATTACTACCATAACACTTTCATCCTTTAAACTATTAATTACTTTAAAGTATAGCAGATATTCCATGAGAAACAAGAAAGAAAACGACGATGTCCGAAACTGCGCCTTCGGCGCGGACATCGTCGTACTGTGCGATCGGATATGTGCCGGCGTTTTAAAGCCGTTTAAGTACAAAAAAAGCGGAAAGCCGATTTCTCAGCTTTCCGCGTGATGCGGGAGATGGGACTTGAACCCACACGTCCTATCGGACACAAGATCCTTAGTCTTGCCTGTCTGCCAATTTCAGCACTCCCGCAGACGACCCGGGACGGAATCGAACCGACGACCTCCGCCGTGACAGGGCGGCGCTCTA
>JAUNWX010000019.1:25655-40173 GCA_030540075.1 Lachnospiraceae bacterium | reverse complement strand
TACGCACGGTGGTGTGAGAGGACGGCGGCTAGTCACCGCCTCCTACTCGATTTATTTATCGAAAACGACGTATTTCGGAATACCATTTTCGAACTTACAGGAGCGCTCACCCTGTACGAGCGGACGCAGGTACTCGAGCATCTCTTCGGTGACACCGTTGCCCTCGGAGGTGATCCAGCTGTCCGGGACCTTCTTCTCCCGATCTGCGATTTCAGCGATGTCCGCGGCACCGTAGGCGACACTGTACGGGTGATTCGAAGTACGGGTCAGCGTTGACATCACGCCATTCTGTCCATCGACAGCGAGGCGGACGGCATTACGACCGAGTTCGGTCGACTCCGTGATGTCGGTCTCGGAGAGGAGGTGGCCTGCACAGCGCTGCAGGAGATTC
This sequence comes from Lachnospiraceae bacterium, assembly GCA_030540075.1. Taxonomy (GTDB): domain Bacteria; phylum Bacillota; class Clostridia; order Lachnospirales; family Lachnospiraceae; genus Oribacterium. The sequence continues at coordinate 39,782 of JAUNWX010000019.1, read as the reverse complement.
AGTTCGATATAGCGCACCTTGCAGCCGATGTTCGAGCGGATCGCGTTCTCCAGAACCTTGCCGGCACCGGTTGCGATCGTATGGCCGAAGGCATCCTTCGTCTGGTCACGATCTGCGTAGTCACAGATCATCTTGCCGCTGCGGTCGCGGATACCCTCACTGATGGCGACGATGACATCCTTTCCGACGGCGAGCTCGCCACGGAGATCAGAGATGAAGTCGTTGAGATCAAATGGACGCTCCTCGAGGTAAATCAGATATGGAACATTACTGTTTGCATTTTCTGCAAGGGCAGCCGCGGCTGTCAGCCAGCCGGCATTGCGCCCCATCATTTCGACGATGATAACGTACGGTGTGTCGTATACCTCGAGTTCACGCTCCAGTTCAGAAATCGAGGTTGCGATGTACTTGGCAGCAGAACCGAAGCCTGGGCAGTGATCGATACCGAAGAGATCGTTATCGATGGTCTTCGGTGCGCCGACCACGACGATATCCGGAATATGATGCTCCTTAATATAATCGGAGAGCTTCCAGACAGTATCCATCGAGTCGTTGCCGCCGATATAGATGAAGTAACCGATGCCGTGCTTCTGGAAGATACGAATCAGCTCCTTAAATTCCGTAGGATCCTGTGCCGGATCCTTCAGCTTAAAACGGCAGGAGCCGAGGGCAGCCGCTGGCGTTACCGCCAGAGTGTCCAGCATCTCTTCGATCTGGTCGATAGCGCTCAGATTCAGAAACTGCTCACGGAGTACGCCCTGGATGCCGTAGCGGGCACCGAGCACATCGCTTACCTCGGGATTTTTGATGGCAGCTTCGATGATGCCGGCTAGTGTGGCGTTGATTGCAGCAGTCGGTCCACCGGACTGCGCGACTAAAAGCTTCTTTCCCATATGCTCTCCTTCAAAAACGCTTATGCATAGCTGTACTAAATTCTATGCATAAATTAAGGTCGTATGATTGCTGCGTCGGGCTCGGTATCCTGTACCGTTAATTTTTCTGCTTGTGCGTTTGATGCAGGCCCTGATTTGACAGTATATCATACTTTTTCGTTCTTTACCGCAAAAGGTACGACCTTTTCACGCGTATATTTCTCGGCTTCGGTTTCGCTCAACTCCCTTACGAAGGGGACTCGCTGCGTTCGATCCGCGCCCGGACCTTCGTTCTGGTACTCGAAGAAACGGACGAGATTCTCGGCTTCGGTTTTTTCCCAGTTATGAAAACCTGCCGGATGGATCTGCGGTCCGAGCCAGGAGCGGAGGATGGCAACGCGTGCGAAGTTCCGCCATGGCCGCCCCAGATAGCAGCTCGCATCCGGACAGTCGGAGAGGAAGCGGCAGTGGTCGAAGACATAACCGTAGGCCTGCCCCTCCGGGGTGGAGGCTGCCGTGGCGTAGCTGAGGGCTTCGCCCACTGCGTGCGGATCAGCTGCTGAGTCCCGTTTCTTCCCGGACGATTCTGTGCTGCCTGGGAGCGATGCGCCGTTACAGGACGTCTTCCTCGGTACGGGACCAGTGTCTGCAGGACGGAGCAGCTTCCGCCGATCCTTCTGGTAAATCGTGCAGTGATCGAAATAGGCGGTCGCCGAGCCGAAGATGAAGTCGATGTCCCCCTCGATATGGCAGTCGTGATAGTACTGTCGTCCGTTTCGGCGCGGCGCGAACTGCTTCGGACCGATGAAGCCGTTCTTCTCGATCTCCTTCGGCGGCAGCGGCCCGGTAAAGAGCGTGTCCTGCCAGCCGAGGAGGGCGATGCGGTCGAAGCAGAGCTCGTCACCATCCGCATAGAGGGCGATCGCCTGCCCGATGTCGGGGCCGGCTCCGGCCGTGTTTTCGATGCCGAGATCGCGGAGCGTTACCCGGTCAGCATCGATGAGCATCGTGTAGCTTCGGAAGGTGCCGAGCTTTCCGATATCCGGGGAGGGCATAAAACCATGGAGACCGTAAGAGATGATCGTTTCCGTCGCACCTTCCCCGAGAAGTGTCAGGCCCGGTGTGGTGATGGTGACACGCTCGTGGTAGACGCCCTTTGAAATCAGGATCGTTTCACCGCTCCAGGTCTCCCCACACTGCAGGGCCTTCTTACAGGCTGCGTCGGCTGCATCGACGGCAGCCTGAATGCTCGGGAATACAGCCGACCCCGTTTCGTGGTCGGCGCCGGTTCTTTCTTTATTATAAAGCATGTTTCGTGCCGTGCCGTGGGACGCATCATTTTTACTATTGGATACAATAAGCACAGAGACTCCTTTCGTGGCCTGCCGTCGAAATCAGCGGTTTTCACACATTCCGGCAGCACCATTTGTATAAATTTCTTAAGCATTGCCCCTTCTATTATAGAACTTTATTCTACTTGCTCAAGTTTTCGGATATCAAATTTTATAAAAAAGCGCTTACAAATGAGATAAAATGTGCGAATAAGTGTCCGATTAGATAAGTGCGGGCAAAAAAGGTTCTTTTATATAAGCATTGTGTGACATTTGTTCGTATACTTAAGCCAAGTTAAGAAGCTTGTTGGTGATATTTCATAACGTTAAAGAATTGACTAGTTGAATACGGGAGAAGAGACATGAAATTCACAATCAGAGCGGTGTTTAAGCGGAGCGTCACCATCGAATGTGACAATCAGACGATCTGCTACGCACCGGAGGAGTACAGCGTACTCCTGAATGGTGAGGAACGTGCACACTCGAAACTGAACGTCCTCACGATCGATGGTCTCCAGCCAGACAGCGACTATACCCTGAGCCTGAAGACAGAGGATGCAGAGGAGACACAGTCCTTCCATACAGAAGCCGAGTCCGTACTGCTCGATGCCCGGAACTTCGGTGCCCATGGCGACGGCGAGACGGATGACACGATCTACCTGCAGGCGGCGATCAGTGCCTGCCCGAAGGACGGAACCGTGTATGTGCCGGCAGGAACCTACCTGTCGAGACCACTCTTCCTGAAGAGCTACATGAGCTTATGGCTCGATGAGGGCGCGGTGCTGAAGGGTGATCCGGATCGGAATCACTACCCGCTGATGCCGGGTATGACGAAGACGACAGATGGAACGAGCGAGTATAATCTCGCGAGCTGGGAAGGAAACCCGGAGACCTCCTTCGCCTCCCTCATTTCGGCGATCGATGCAGAGCACTTCGACATCGTCGGTCGGGGCCACATCGATGGCAGCGGCGCGGAGGGGGACTGGTGGCAGAATCCGAAGGTGATGCGGACCGCATGGCGTCCGAATACCATCTTCCTGAACCGATGCCGTCATGTACGGCTCCAGTCCATCACGGTGAAGAATTCCCCGAGCTGGACAGTGCATCCGTACTATACCGATCATATCGGCGTGTACAACATCACGATCTGGAACCCATCCGATTCACCGAATACGGACGGCTTCGATCCGGAGAGCTGTGATGACATCCTGATCCTCGGTACGAAGATTTCCGTCGGCGATGACTGTATCGCCCTGAAGTCCGGCAAGTACTACATGAGTCAGAACCATCATAAGATCTCGGATCACTTCACGATTCGGAACTCCTTCCTCGAGCGAGGTCACGGCAGTGTGACGGTCGGCTCGGAAGCCGCCGGGGGTGTCATCAACGTCGAGGTCGCACAGTGCATCTTCGATGGGACGGACCGGGGACTTCGCATCAAGACCCGTCGCGGTCGTGGACCGGAAACACTCTATGATGGCGTATATTTCCACGACATCATCATGAAGGACGTGCACATGCCATTCACCTTCAACATGTTTTACTTCTGTGATCCGGACGGTCACAGCGACTACGTACAGAATCAGGACTTCCATCCGGTGGATGATAAGACACCGACGATCGGAACGATCCGGGCCGAGAACATCACATGTACCGGCGCCGATGCCTGTATGCTGGTGGCGTATGGATTACCGGAGCGCTACATTGAGAACATCGTTCTCAAGAATATAAAGGTCGACTTCCTTCCGAAATCGGAGAGAAAGCCGCGCCAGACCATCATGATGGATCACTTCCCGGAGATGAGCGGAAGAGCCATCTACGCGAGAAATGTAAAGCGACTCACCCTCGAGAATGTCGAGATCACAGGATCCGATGATACCGAGCCGGTGCTGCAGGATGTGCTGGATTATGACAGCGTCCATGTCTCGATCAACTGAGACCATAAAAATGTTAACCTGGGCCGAAAGGTCTTTATGTAGAGGAGCTGCTGAGCAGCTCCCAAGGAGGTAAAAATGAAAAAGTCATTCACAAAGGTACTTGCAGGTTCACTCGCCGCATCCATGGTGCTCGGACTTGCCGCATGTGGTTCTTCTGATTCCGGTTCCACCACACAGGCCGCAGCGGAGACCACAAAGGCAGCAGAGGCTGCTGCTGCGACGACCGCAGCTGCTCAGGAGGCTTCCAGTGGCGATGTAACACTTCGTATTTCATGGTGGGGCGGTGATTCCAGACATAACGCAACCCTGCAGGCGCTCGATGAATATATGGCAGCTAACCCTGGTGTAAAGGTCGAGTCCGAGTACGGCGCATGGTCCGGCTGGCAGGATAAGATCGCAACCCAGATCGCCGGTAACTCCGAGCCGGATCTCTTCCAGATCAACTGGAACTGGCTGTGGCAGTTCAGCCCGGACGGAACCCGTTTCGTGGATATCCAGACCCTTCCGGATTTCGATCTTTCCCAGTATGATCAGTCCCTCGTAGACCTGATGACCATCGATGGTCATGTACTCGGTGTTCCGGTAGCTTCGACCGGTCGTGTATTCTACTACAACAAGGCAACCTATGAGAAGGCCGGCCTCGATGCTCCGAAGAGCTTCGCAGACCTCCTCGCAGCAGGTCCTGTCTTCCAGGAGAAGCTCGGTGATGATTACTATCCGATGGCCTGCAGTACACTCGACCTGACCATCCTTCTCACTTACTATATGCAGGAGAAGTACAACAAGGCATGGGTAGAGGACGGCAAGCTGAACTACACTGTCGATGAGCTCGCGGATGGCTTCGATTTCCTGAAGAGCCTCGAGGAGAACCACGTGATCCCGACACAGGAGAAGCTGAAGGGCGATGGTGCGGATTCGCTCGATAAGAACCCGAACTACATCGATGGTCACTATGCAGGTCTGATCGAGTGGGATTCTTCCGTAAAGAAGATGCAGAAGGCCCTCGATGAGAACCAGGAACTCGTAATCGGTGAGTATCCGGCAGATTATGGCACACCGGCAACCGTTTATAAGGTTTCCATGGGCTTTGCGATTTCCCCGAACTCTCAGCACCAGGCAGAGGCAGCCAAGCTCCTCAACTACATGCTGAACGGCGACGGCGTGAAGACACTTGCACTCGAGAGAGGTATTCCGGCTTCCAAGGCAGCACAGGAGACACTGAAGTCCGAGGGTATGCTCGAGGGTCTTGTATATGACGCAAACCAGCTGGCAACTGCAAACGCTCCGTTCAAGCTTTCTCCGTACTATGAGGATTCTGCGCTCAAGGATGAAGCAGAGGGTGCTTACCAGGAAATCATGAACAACATGTCCTATGACGATGAGGATTCCAAGGATCTCGCACAGGAGATGATAGACGCTGTCGATGAGGTTGAGGCTTCCAAGGCTTGATCCGATGCACAGCATGTGAAATCCGATTCGAAATGAAACGAAATCAGATCGAATCAATCAAAAATACAAGGGTCCGGACCTTTCGAGATCCGGACCCCCTCTTATAAAAGTTCAGCACGTACTATAAATCAGATACTGCTGTCGACGAATGTGCTGAATCGTAACCATTTACCGTTTTTTATGGGGTAGACATTATGTCCAATACAAAAGCAGTGAAGTCTTCGAGCAAGTTCTGGAAAGAGAATAAGGGCCTCCTTTTCATCCTTCCATGGCTGATCGGATTTCTTATTTTCAAGGGATATCCATTCCTTTCATCGCTGATTTACAGCTTCAGTGATGAATCACTCTTCGAGGGTATCAGCAAGTGGGGTGTATTCAACTACGTGAAGATCTTTACCGATCGAAAGATCAAGACCGGCTTCATGACGACCTTTAAATATTCATTCATGACCGTACCGCTGAAGCTCGTCTTCGCACTGTTCATCGCCTACATCCTGAACTTCAAGATCAAGGGTGTAAAGATGTTCCGTACGGTTTACTATATTCCGTCCATCCTCGGTTCTTCCGTTGCCATCGCGGTTCTCTGGAAGGCCATCTTCAAGGATGACGGTATCGTCAACATGATCCTCGGCTTCTTCGGCGTGGCCGGACCACACTGGCTGTCGAACAAGACCGCCGCGCTGTTCATCATCTGTCTCTTACGTGTATGGCAGTTCGGTTCCACCATGGTCATCTTCCTGGCCGCCCTCAAGGGTGTATCCCCGGATCTCTATGAGGCCGCTTCCCTCGATGGTGCCGGCAAGTGGAGACAGTTCTTTACGATCACCGTACCGCTGATCACACCGGTTATTTTCTATAACCTCGTCACACAGCTCGTACAGGCATTCCAGGAGTTCAACGGACCGTACATCATCACACAGGGAGGTCCGCGTGGTGCAACCACCCTCGTATCCCTGCTGATCTACAATAACGCATTTAAGAAGTACGATATGGGTCTCGCCAGTGCACAGGCTTGGGTACTCTTCATCATCCTGATGATCTTTACCGCTATCCTGCAGTACAGCCAGAAGCATTGGGTTTACTATTCAGATGAGGAGGCATAAGCATGACACTCGAGAGAAAAAGACAAATCATGACCGTCATCAAGTATGTCGTCCTGATTCTGGTGGGCGTCATCATGATCTATCCGCTCGTATGGATGGTGGGTGCGTCCTTTAAGACAAACGCGGAGATCTTCTCCGGCATCGGATTTATCCCGAAGCACCCGACCACACAGGGCTATATCGATGCGCTGAAGGGCTACGGCGGAGATATCAATATCTGGACCTCCATGCTGAACACCTATAAGATCGTCATCCCGAAGGTCGTCCTGACCATCGTATCCTGCACCTTCACGGCATACGGCTTCGCACGTTTCAAGTTCAAGGGTCATGACTTCATGTTCATGCTCCTCATGGCGACCCTTTTCCTGCCGAATGTCGTACTGAACGTACCGCAGTTCATCATGTACAACAAGTGGGGCTGGGTAGATTCTCCGCTGTACCTTCCGCTGATCGTGCCGACGCTCTTCGCTCAGGACACCTACTTCGTCTTCATGCTGATCCAGTTCCTCCGCAATATCCCGAAGGAGCTCGATGAGGCAGCGAAGATCGATGGCTGCTCTGCCCTCGGTACCCTCTGGCATGTCATCGTTCCGGTGCTGAAGCCGGCCATGACCTCTGCGGCACTGTTCCAGTTCATGTGGTCCTCCAACGACTTCATGGGACCGCTGCTTTACGTTTCCACGCCGAAGCGCTATCCGGCGGCCATCTTCGTAAAGATGTCCATGGATGCAGATACCGGCTTCTCCTGGAACCGTATCCTCGCACTGTCCCTGATCTCCATCATCCCGTCCCTCGTTGTCTTCTTCCTGGCACAGGATCAGTTCATCGATGGTGTCACCGCGGGTTCTGTAAAGGGTTAAGCTATGGATCAGAAACGACATCACTTTCAGGGTGAGCGCGCAGCGACCAAACAGCTTCTCGATGAGTACATCGACTATCTCATGGACCACTCGGATGCCGAGCATCCGGCCTGGAATCTCGAGATGATCCGAAGCGGGAAGAGCAACAAGTGGAACTATATCGACGGCTGTATGATCACCGGCATTCTCGAGCTCTATGAGATCACCGGTGAGGCCCGTTTTCTCGACTTCGCGGACCGCTTCCTGAGCGGCTTCGTCGAGGAGGATGGTCACATCCGTACCTATGACCCGGAAGAGTACTCGCTCGATAATGTGAACCCGGCGAAGAATCTTTTCCCGATGTATGATCTCACCGGAAAAGAGAAGTACCGGAAGGCCATCGAGCTCGTACGCTCCCAACTCAGCACCATGCCACGGACCCCGGAGGGGAACTTCTGGCACAAGCTGATCTATCCGAATCAGGTCTGGCTGGACGGCATCTATATGGCCCTTCCGTTCTATATGGAGTACGAAAAGCGCTTCGACGCACAGAAGGACTGTCAGGATATCTGTCAGCAGATCGCCAATGTTGAGATCAGGATGCGGGACCCGGAAACCGGTCTCTACTATCACGGCTATGATGCCTCCCGGAAGATGTACTGGGCAGATCGGGACAGCGGCTGCAGCCCGAACTTCTGGCTGCGCGCCGAGGGCTGGTTTATCCTTGGCCTCGTCGATGTACTGGAGATCATGAAGGATCTCCCGATGCAGGCCGAAAGCGTACATCTTCAGCACATGCTGCTGGACCTTGCGAAGGCGCTCTCAAAGCATCAGGATCCGAGCGGACTCTGGTACCAGCTGATCGCCCTTCCGGAGCTTGAGGGAAATTACCTCGAAACCTCCGGCACCGCGCTGATCAGCGCCGCACTGCTGAAGGCGGTGCGCCTCGGCTTCCTGCCGGAGAGCTTCCGTGCGGTGGGCGAAAAGGCCTTCTATGGCATCGTCGATCATCGCCTGACGAAAAATGCCGATGGAACACCTTGTGTGACCGGCATCTGTCTCGTCGCCGGTCTCGGAGGAGAGCAGCACCGCGATGGTTCCGTCGCGTACTATCTTTCCGAACCTGTGGTACAGAATGACGCAAAGGGCGTCGGCCCGCTGCTTCTTGCCTACACCGAGATGCTACGCTAAACTAAAGGGTGTGCATGGCTTCCATGCATGCCCTTTTTAAATTCTGGAGGAAACCATGGCAGAACAGCGCGATATCAATCTTCATAACTCCCGACTGGCGCTCGTGTTTGAAAAACGAATTCCGGGTCTGCGCGTATCGGAAGCGGTGCGTCATCATCGCTTCATCATGCGGAGCCGTCATGTACACGAGACCATCGAGCTGCACTTCAACCTCGAGGGACAGCGACTCATGTTCGTGGACCGGGAGACCTACCGTCTGTCGCCACACTCCGCCATCGTCGTCAATCATAATTTCATCCATAAGACCTCGACCGCACCGGGATTTCCTCCGGACCATCATAACTTCATTCTGCAGCTGGATCGGGCATGCTTCGATGAACGGCTGCGTATGGCCGGGCTTCGGGGCTTCGATGACTTCGGTGACCGTTTTAACGGCGTCGCGAATTTCAACGACAGCGAGTGGCAGCTGATCCTTTCCGTCATCGCGGAATTCAAGGCGATGTGTGCGGAGGATAAAAACGGCGGTAGCGTCTCCATGGAAGACGCCCATGCGTTTTTATACCTTCAGGCGGTCGAGCTGGCCAGCATCTTTGCGAAGGCCAGACGCCGGCTGCTTCAGGCGGAGCTGCAGGCAAACCAGAAAGCGATGCCGGAAACCGTCGTGAAGACGGGCGTGCACCAGAAGGTCCATGAGGTCGCGCTCTATCTGCGGACCCATATCCACGAGAATGTTTCCCTCGAGGAGCTGGCCCAGCGCTTCTTCATGAGCCGCTCCTATCTGACCAGGAGCTTCCGGAACGTCACCGGCTTCTCCGTCGTCGAGTTTATGACCTACATCCGGATCCAGAAGGCACAGGAACTCCTCCGGGAGTCCGACCGTTCCATCACCGAAATCGCCGATCTCTGCGGTTTCGGCAACATTACCTATTTCGAAAAAGTATTTAAGGCGACCACCGGACAGACTCCGGTGCAGTATCGTAAAACCGTCGCCTCTGCTGGAAAGGAGAAAAAATGATTCAGTTTGGTATGCGTGTACATGATATCTGTCCGAAGGGCAGTGTATGTGAGGTGCTGGATGAGGTGCAGAAGCTGCACCTTCACTACATCCACCTCGCGATGAATAAGAGCTTTTCCGATGTGGACACCTCCGTCGGCCATTTCAATGCAGGCCTCGGTGATTATGTCGCTTCGGAGTTACGGAAGAGAGACCTCCATGTCTCCATCCTCGGATGCTATATCAATCCGGCCCATCCGGATGAGGAGAAGCGGCTTCAGCAGGTACAGCGCTTCATCGAGCATCTGAAGTATGCGAAGCTCATCGGCGCGGATATGGTGGGCACGGAAACCGGACGTGCCGATCCGGAGATGAAGGTCGTGCCGGAAACCTATACCGAGGAAAACTACCTGCGTGTGCTGGACAGCTTCAAGCGGATCCGGGATGCGGCTGAAAAGCTCGGGGTGATGGTCGGCGTTGAGAGCGTGTATAATCATACGCTTCGCTCGCCGGAGATGATGCGTCGTTTCCTCGATGACATCGATTCCGTGAATTTCGACGTCATCCTGGACGCGGTGAATCTGGTTACCCCGGAGCTGCAACACGACCCGGCCGGACAGAATGCCCTGATCCGTAAGGCCTTTGACTTCTACGGAGATCGTATCACGACACTCCATCTGAAGGACTGCGTCTTCGAGGGCGAGGATCAGAAGTACCGTCATCCGGGCGAGGGCATCTTCTGCTATGAAGAGCTGATGCGCCAGGTATCCAGGTGGAAGCCGTACATCATCGGTACCCTCGAGAACTCCTCCCCGGACCGCTACGAAGCGGACTGTGCGTACCTGCAGGCAATGTACGAGAGATACGCCATATGATTCAGGCAGGGGACCCGGAGGGCCCCTGCCTGAGCGGCTGTGCGTAAGATGGGGCTTGTATTTCTGCGCTCTTTGCGATATGGTGGATAGATAAGTGCCGGTGAGAGCGGGCACGGGAACGTTGTGTAGTACCACGCGGAGGGTGGTAAGTGAATTTATGGTTGGACGATTGTTACTGCTGATTGTGCTGATTCTGATTAATGGACTTTTTTCCTGCGCAGAGATTGCCGTGCTGCAGGTCGGTGATGCGAAGCTTCGCAAGCTGAGTGAGGATGGCAATAAACGGGCAGACAAGCTGCTTCGGCTGACGGTCGAGCCGGCGAAGTTTCTCTCGACGATTCAGGTGGCGATCACGCTGGCCGGATTCCTGTCTTCTGCGTTTGCAGCCGACAGCTTCGCAAAGCCGCTCACCGATGTGGTTCTGCTGACCGGACTTCCGGTCGCGCGGGATGTCATCGAGAACGTCGCGATCATCCTGATCACCATGATCCTTTCCTATGTCAGCATCGTCTTCGGTGAGCTGATTCCGAAGCGACTGGCCCAGGCCTATACCGAGAAGATCGCACTCAGCATCGCCGGCATCCTGGATTTTGCATCGACGGTGTTCGCCCCTTTCGTATGGCTTCTTACCGCTTCGACCAATCGTGTACTGCGCATGATGGGCATCCGGCCGGAGGATGTCGAGGATAAGGTATCCGAGGAGGATATCAAACTGATGCTCGATGAGGGTACCGAGAAGGGGACGATCGAAACGACGGAAAACGAGATGATCCAGAACGTTTTCGAGTTTAACGATCTGACCGTGGAGGATGTCTGCACGCACCGTCCGGATGTGGCGATGCTGTACCTCGAGGATACAGACCGTCAGTGGCGGAAGACGATCTACAGCCATCGCTATGCGATCTATCCGATCTGTGGCGAGGACGATGACGATATCGTCGGTGTACTCGATACGAAGGATTACTTCCGTCTGCCGGATCAGTCCCGTGGAAACGTCATGAAAAACGCGGTCGACAAGCCGTTCTTTGTGTCACAGAACATGAAGGTATCGGATCTGTTTGCGACCATGAAGCGGACACGGAAGTACTACGCCATCGTCATCGATGAATACGGCGGGATGACCGGTATCGTTACGGTGCATGACCTGATCGAGGCCCTCGTGGGGGATCTGCAGGATGCGGATGAAGTGCCGGAGCCGGATCCGATCGAGGCCATCGGCGAGAACGAGTGGATCGTACTCGGTACCGCGGACATCGAGGACGTCAATGAAGAGCTGAAGGTGAACATCCCGACAGAGGATGCGGATACCTTCGGCGGTTACCTGATGGGCATCATCGGTACCGTGCCGGATGATGGCAGCTCCTTCCATCTCGAGACGGATGAACTGAACGTCGATGTCGCCTACATCAAGAACCGGCGCATCGGAAAGACGATCGTCCGGAAGAAGGTGAAGGAAGACGTGGATGAGCAGGAGAAATAAACGTTCATTCACGTGACGATGTCGAGAAATACGCATTGGCCGACGTAGATGGACAGTGATATCCGTAGAAATTCAGCTCATCATTTTTTAAGAGATATGCTATACTATCCTCGTGTGCTTAGAGCACAGGAGGATAGTTTTATGTTAAACGAAAAGAATGCAGAGAAACCGGTAAAGCTGATCGAGCGGAAGCTCGCTTATCAGGGCAAGGTCATCACCGTCTACGATGACTATGTGGATGTCGGCGGGCATAAGACCCACTGGGATTTCATCCATCATAAGGGCGCCGCTGCGGTACTGCCGGTGCTTCCGGATGGACGTATCCTGATGGTGCGTCAGTTCCGTCATGCCCTCGACCGCTATACCCTGGAGATTCCGGCGGGAAAGCGTGACCGGGAGGACGAGCCGTTTGAGGAGTGCGCGATGCGTGAGCTCGAGGAGGAGACTGGATATAAGACGGATCACCTCGATTTTCTCCTGTATGTGAATACGACCATCGCCTTTCTCGATGAGAAGATCGGCATCTATGTGGCGGATCATCTCGAAAAAGGAAAGGTGCACTGGGATGAGGATGAGGAGCTCGGTGTCGAGGCCTGGGAGCTCAAGGATCTGCAGCAGCTGATCTATGATGGGAAGATGACGGATGGAAAGACCGTCGCAGCGATCATGACGTATGCTGCGAAGTACCATAAGAATTAAGCGATGATGCGACGGGGCTTCTTTGCAGGCCCCGATCCGTCTGTACGGCGAGGGCATCGCCGGTATATTACGAAGCGAAAAGCGAGGAGACGTTATGAAGAGAGAGCATTTGGAAGATTATGTACTGACCATTCCGGATTTCCCACAGAAGGGCATCATGTTCCGTGATATCACATCCCTGGTACAGGACCCGGATGGCCTGCAGGATGCGGTGGATGGTCTGATCAAGGCCCTGGAGGGCGTGGATTTCGATGTGGTACTGGGCCTGGAGTCCAGAGGCTTCATCTTCGGAACCGCAATCGCGTATGCGATGCATAAGGGCTTCGTGCCGGTACGTAAGAAGGGCAAGCTTCCGCGCGAGACCGTTTCTGCGAAGTATGACCTCGAGTATGGTCAGGCCGAGATCGAGATCCATAAGGACGCAATCCAGCCGGGTGAGAAGGTCGTCATCGTCGATGATCTGATCGCCACTGGTGGTACACTCGCTGCTGCCTGCAAGCTGGTCGAGCAGCTCCAGGGTGAAGTGGCACAGATCGCGGTCGTGATGGAGCTTGCGGGATTGAATGGTCGTGATCAGCTCCGGAAGTATCCGCTGACCTCCCTGATCACCTACGAGGGTAAGTGATGGGACAGGAGCTGACGAAGTCGGACGTCGAGAAGATCCAGGCCGAGATCGACCATCGGAAGCTGGTACTCCGTCCGCAGATCACGAAGGAGATCGCCGAGGCAGCCGCGCAGGGTGACCGCTCGGAGAACTTCGAGTATTATGCTGCGAAGAAGGCCAATCGTGAAAACAACGGTCGTATCAATTATCTGGAGCGGGTCCTTCGCTTCGCACGGATCATCGATGATTCGTCGAAGGATGACGAGGTCGGTCTCAATAATACCGTGACCCTCTACTTCGAGGAGGATGATGAGGAGGAGACCTATCGTATCGTCACCTCGATCCGTGGAAACAGTATTCACGGACTCATCTCAAACGAATCGCCGATCGGACGTGCCATCATGGGACGCAAGGTCGGGGATCGTTGTACGGTCCGGATGGAGAACGGCATCAGCTATGATGTCATCATCCGGAAGATCGAGAATACCGGGGAATCGGCGGACGATCAGATCAAGGCATACTAAGGATCGAAGAAAAATTAAATAGAACAGGCAAAGAGGCCACTGCAGATTTCTGCAGCGGCCTCTTCATGCATTCAGATGACCTTCTTGACGGCTTCGAGAAGGGCATCCTTGATATCGGAATGCTCGTAGAGATAATTGATCAGCTCCTTCCGTCGAATCATACCGATGAAGTGGTCCGAATCATCGACGACCGGCACGAAGTTCTGCCGGGATGCGCGCTTCATGATAT
>JAUNWX010000019.1:0-25555 GCA_030540075.1 Lachnospiraceae bacterium | reverse complement strand
TCCGAATCATCGACGACCGGCACGAAGTTCTGCCGGGATGCGCGCTTCATGATATCTTCCATGCTGGCGTTGACCTTCACCGGTTCATAGTGGTTCTTCATCGGGATGTCGGCCACCCGGATCTTTTCCGTGTCCTTCAGATCCATGTGGAGATCGTTTTTGATCTCCCAGAGCAGGTCACCCTCGGTCATGGTGCCATAGTATTTGCCGTCCTTCGTCAGGACCGGGATGGTTGAGTAGCGGTGGAACTCCATTTTTTCGAGTGCCTGCCGCAGTGTATAATCTTCCTCGAGATATGCAACATCACATTTCGGAGTCAGGAAGAAAAGAATATTCATGAAAAGTCCTCCATTTATTTTCGATACTATATCTATTTTAACCGAAAGGTATGTACAAGCTATGACGGAATCGTTAAAAATTCATAAAGATTGTATGGATACATCTTTTGACATTATTCCCTGCAGATAGTAAAATTTAATTTTGACTGTATGTTTATAAACAGAAGTGCGCGCAGCCGGAAGCGGTCTGCGCGGAACAGCACTTCATGATGAGGATAGCGTTATGATGACAGAGGAAGAAGTAGTACTGGAGAGACCTGCGGATAACACACCGCCGGAGGAATTATATAAGGAACTGATTAAGGCCATCCGGGCATACCATCTATCCGATGATCTCAGCATGATCGAGAAGGCATACCAGGTAGCGAAGGAGCAGCATAAGGATCAGAAACGGAAATCGGGTGAACCCTATATCATTCACCCTCTTTGTGTTGCCATCATTCTTGCCGATCTCCAGATGGATAAGGAAACGATCGCCGCGGGACTTCTGCACGATGTCGTCGAGGATACCGGCATGACGCTCGATGAGATCACGAAGGAGTTTAATCCGGATGTGGCGCTGCTCGTCGATGGCGTTACGAAGCTGACACAGCTCAATCTCAACACCGATAAGGTCGAGATGCAGGCGGAGAATCTCCGGAAGATGTTCGTGTCGATGGCGAAGGATATCCGTGTCATCATCATCAAGCTCGCTGACCGTCTCCATAACCTCCGTACCCTGGAGTATCAGACGCCGGCGAAGCAGAAGGAGAAGGCGCGTGAGTCCCTCGAGATCTATTCCCCGCTCGCAGAGCGTCTCGGTATCAGTAAGATCAAGATCGAGATGGATGATCTGTCGCTGAAGTATCTCGAGCCGGACATCTACTATGATCTCGCGGCGAAGGTCAACCTGAAGAAGGAAGCAAGAGAAGCCCGGATCAAAAACATTGTCTCTGAAGTCTCGAAGCATATCAAGGAGTCGGGCATCGACGCCGAGATCAGCGGCCGTGTGAAGCACTTCTTCTCCATCTATCGTAAGATGGTGAACCAGAATAAGACCATCGACCAGATCTATGATCTGTTCGCGATCCGTATCATCGTGGAGACCGTACGGGACTGCTATGCGGCGCTCGGCGTGATCCATAAGATGTACACCCCGATTCCGGGCCGTTTCAAGGACTACATCGCGATGCCGAAGCCGAACATGTACCAGTCGCTGCATACGACGGTCATCGGCTCCGACGGTGTGCCGTTCGAGATTCAGATCCGTACCTTCGAGATGCACCGCACGGCGGAGTTCGGTATCGCGGCGCACTGGAAGTATAAGGAGTCCGGCGGATCGAAGGAAAAGGCCAGCGAGCAGGAAGATGTGAAGATGAACTGGCTGCATGAGATCCTCGAGTGGCAGAAGGATGAGTCCGACTCGAAGGAATTCATGAACATGGTCAAGTCCGACCTGAACCTGTTTAATGAGAATGTGTTCTGCTTCACTCCGACGGGCGATGTCAAGAACCTGCCGGCCGGCTCCTGCCCGATCGACTTCGCGTATGCGATCCACTCCGCGGTCGGCAACAAGATGGTTGGTGCGAAGGTCAACGACAAGCTGGTGCCGGTTACCTATCAGCTGAAGAACGGTGACCGTGTCGACATCATCACCTCGCAGAACTCCAGAGGTCCGAGCCGTGACTGGCTGAAGATCTGTAAGTCGACGCAGGCGAAGAATAAGATCAACCAGTGGTTCAAGCGCGAGCAGAAGGACGAGAACATCGAGCGTGGTAAGGATCTCCTCACGAGCTATGCGAAGTCGAAGGGCTACAATCTCGGCGAGCTGACGAAGCCGGAGTATGTCGAGAGCGTCATCCGCCGCTACAGCTACACCGACTGGGAGTCCATGCTGGCATCCGTCGGCCGTGGCGGCCTCAAGGAGTCGCAGGTCATCGCGAAGCTCATCGAGCTCAAGCATAAGCAGGATGAGGCCAATGTCTCGGACGAGGATATCCTGCACAACATCGAGGGCATGACGAAGAAGCCGGAGGTCATTCGGAAGTCGAAGTCCGGCATCGTGGTGAAGGGCATCCATGATCTCGCCGTGCGCTACGCGAAGTGCTGCTCGCCGGTGCCGGGCGATGAGATCGTCGGTTTCGTCACCCGTGGCCGTGGTATCACGATCCACCGCACGGACTGCATCAATATGATGAACCTGCCGGAGGACGAGAAGGCCCGTCTCATCGAGGCGGAGTGGCAGTCCGACAACGCACAGGAAACCTACGCAACCGAGCTCGAGATCTTCACGACGAACCGTGTCGGCCTCCTCGTAGACGTTTCGAAGGTACTGACCGATGCGAACATCGACATCAAGTCCCTGACCTCCCGCGTCGGCAAGAACGAAAAGGCGACGATCACCGTCTCCTTCGACATCCATAACAAAGAAGAACTCAGTTCACTGGTTTCGAAGCTTCGTAAAATCAGTGGCGTAATTGATATTGAAAGAGCACAAGGTTGATCACGGTTTTGTGCTGAAAGTACAAAACCGTGATGCCCCCGGGCGGCGAGGCCGTTTTGCCGCAGAAGGCGGCAAAATCAAACGACAATGCCCGCGCCGAAGGCGCATCAAATGGCATTGTCTCTTTGGAGGAATAATGTTAAAAGTTTCCAAGTATGTAACCGGTGTGGTGCAGACGAACGTCTACTTCTGCTATGATGATGAAACGCGTGCCTGCGTCGTCATCGATCCGGCAGCGAATGCACCGCATATCATCAAAATCATCGAGGAGGAGCTCCATCTGAAGCCGGAGGCGATTCTCCTGACCCACGGTCACTTCGATCATATCATGGCGGCGAAGGATGTGGCGCAGCATTTCGGCATAAAAATCTACGCCTGTGCAGATGAGGCGGAGACCCTCGCGGATCCGAAACGGAACCTGAGCGGGAACTTCGGCGTCGAGATCACCCTGCAGCCGGGGGAGTATGAGACCTTCCGGGACGGCGACGTCCTTCACCATCTCGGGCGGGAGTGGAAGGTGCTGGAAACCCCGGGTCATACGCCGGGCTCCTGCTGCTTCTATATCGCAGACGGGCTGTCCTTCCAGCCGGAGGGCGCGACGGAGCCGAAGATCTATCCGGTGCTGTTTTCCGGTGACACGCTCTTTAAGGAGTCCTTCGGACGCACCGACTTCGTGGGCGGATCGCAGGAGGCCATCGTGAAGAGCATCGTAGAGAAGCTGCTGGTGCTCCCGGCGGATACCAGTGTATTCCCTGGTCATGAGACACAGAGCTCGATCGGAAACGAGCAGAAGTACAATCCGGCCGTCTTCTTAGGCAGGGTGAATCTTTAAATAGAGAAGGGCAGGCGCTGACATCACCGCACCTGTCCTTTTACGCGTATATAAATGAAGAGGTAGAAACATTGATCCGATTAGTTTTAGACAGTATCGCAGCAGGCTATGAGCAGGACATCCGGGAGCTGGTGCAGGCCTTCTATCCGGGGGAGGAGTTCGAGATCCGGACCCCGGAGGGCGTACATTTTTCGAACACCACCCAGGAGGAGAAAAACGCACTGAAGCAGGCGCAGGCCACCGGTGAGGTGACCGCCGTCAATAAGAAGTCCACGAAGAACCGCGCCCGTATGGCGTCCGAGGTCACCCCGGAGGGCATGGAGGAGGACAGCATCCGCCTGAGCTTCACCGTGGAGGCCGCCGCGCTTCCGCTGAGCGGTGTCCGTAAGGAGGACAAGTCCGTCATCAAGGCCGAGCTCTACGATACCCTGGTCGGCATGACCGGGAAGGAGCTCCCATGGGGCGACCTCACCGGTATCCGTCCGGTGTCCCTCGTGAGCCCGTTGCTGGAGGCACTGCCAGGGCAGGATTTCCCGGAGGAGGCCCTCGAGAAGATCCGGGCGGGTCTCCAGAAGGAGTACTGCATCCGCGGGGAGAAGCTCGATCTCATGGTCGACATCGCGGTTCGGGAGCAGCGCATCCTCGATCGCATCCGCCAGGTGACCGGCCGGAGTTATAAAGAGGGCTGGAGCCTCTACATCGGCATCCCGTTCTGCCCGACCCGCTGCCTCTACTGCTCCTTCCTCAGCAACACGATCGACGCCTGGGAGAAGCGCCTCGGCGACTATATGGAGAACCTGCGGAAGGAGCTCCGCTTCACCGTGGATCACATGTGCGGGGAGCTGCGCCGCCCGCTGCAGACCATCTACATCGGCGGCGGTACGCCGACGGCCCTCGACGAGCATTGGCTGCAGGTCCTGATGGATCTCGTCCACGAGATCTGTGGGGAGGCCAATGTCTCCATCCTGCGCGCGACCGCAGCGCCTGCTGACAACGGAAAGCAGCGTGACGATGTCGCGGCGGAAGCATTGGCGAAGCCGGCAGCGGCGGACATGGATGATGCCGCGTGGATGCATACGGTGACGGGCATGCCGGGCATCGTCGAGTTCACGGTAGAGGCAGGGCGACCGGATTCCATCACGCGGGAGAAGCTCGAGATCCTGCAGGCGGCCGGTGTCGACCGGATCTCGGTGAACCCGCAGACCTTCTGCCAGAAGACCCTCGACCTGATCGGCCGGAAGCACAGCGTGGAGGAGGTCATCGAGAAGTATGCGCTCGCGCGTTCGCTCGGTTTCGAGAACATCAACATGGACATCATCCTGGGACTGCCGGGCGAGAAGCTCCCGGAGGTGACGCATACGCTCTGTGAGATCGGACGGCTCCGGCCGGACAGTCTGACCGTGCACAGCCTCGCCATCAAGCGGGCGGCACGGCTGACCCTCGAGCGTGATTTCTGGGCCGGTGTGTACCGTGCGGGTGACGAGCATGAGATCCTCGCGGAGACGCAGCAGCAGGAGAGCGCTGATGGGGCGGACTTCCGCTATCCGGAGATTACACGCATGATGCTCGCCTCGGAGTATACCGCGGAGCTCCTCGGGATGAAGCCATACTATCTCTACCGGCAGAAGAACATGGCCGGCAATCTCGAGAATGTCGGCTACTGCGAGGAGGGCAAGGAGTGCCTTTATAATATCCTCATGATGGAAGAGAAGCATACCGTCGTCGGCTGTGGCGCCGGCACGAGCACGAAGGTCGTCCTGCCGTCCCGCGACGGTGATCTCTACCATAAACGTGTGGAGCGCTGCGACAACGGCAAGTCGATTCCGGAGTATCTCGACCATATCGACAAGTATATCGAGCGAAAGAAGAGCTTATTCGCCCTTTTTAAGGATTGACGGATATAACAGGAAGGCATATAATGCATGCATGTATCGTGACGTGGATGTGCGCGAAGCGTATGCAGCATCCGGAATGCAGAAAACTGCGGACGGTGGAACTGCGGGGGCAGAGACAGAGAAGCGTCGGTACAGACAAAATTTAACAGGTTGACAATAGAGGCGCGTTGATTATCAGTAGCTGTATGGAGATCGCATAGTCCATGAGATGCAGTGAAAGGATGAGACGCCGAAACCGGAGCGTGATGCACACGCACCGAGTTGGGCTGCCGTTTAAGAGACGGCAGACTCTCACAGAAATGTGTTGGAGCTATTGTTTCATAGAATGCATATTTATGAGGCAGTGGTTCGGTTGGAATCACTGCCTTTTTCTTAAGAAATTCGTCATGGGGTCTGACCCCCTTACGAAATTCTTAAGACCGGAGCCCGGCGGGCCCGGAACTGTTCTTAGAAACGGCTATTGTCTACCCAGGATTCTCCCGGGAGGGAGCAGAGGGGCACGCGCCCCGGTAAGGAGATTTTATGCAGTTCAAAGACAGAGAGCATCGAAGCAACCGCTTCGCATCGCTGACCGCCATCGCTGTCGTCCTCGTGTTTATCGTGGTCGCCGGCTTCATCACCACCGCAGATACGGTGCAGCAGACCGCCTGGGCACTCGTGCCGCCGGTCATCGCCATCGCGCTTGCGCTCATCACGAAGGAAGTGTACAGCTCCCTTTTCTTCGGTATCCTGACCGGCGCGCTTCTGTTTTCCGGTTATCACTTCGAGGGCACCATCAACCACATCTTCGTCGATGGTATCATCTCGGTCCTGTCCGACAGCTATAATGTCGGCATCCTCTGCTTCCTCGTCATCCTCGGTGCGATGGTACAGCTTATGAACCGCAGTGGTGGATCTGCTGCGTTCGGTGACTGGGCATCGAAGCACATCAAGACGAGAGCCGGCGCACAGCTCGCCACGATCGCCCTCGGCTGCCTCATCTTCATCGACGACTACTTCAACTGTCTGACCGTTGGTTCCGTTATGCGTCCGGTGACCGATAAGCATAAGATCAGCCGTGCGAAGCTGGCGTACCTCATCGATTCCACTGCGGCGCCGATCTGCATCATCGCACCGATTTCGTCCTGGGCGGCGGCTGTTTCCGGCTTCGTCGAGGGAGAGAACGGCATGAGCCTCTTCCTGCAGACCATCCCGTATAATTTCTACGCACTGCTCACCATCGCGATGATGATCCTGATGGTGGCCCTGAAGGTAGACTTCGGTCCGATGCATCAGCATGAGATCAATGCGATCGAGCATCACGATCTCTATACCACACCGGAGCGTCCGTTCGAGACTGCGGCGGACGATGCGAGACGAGAGGGCGGACACCTCATCGACATGCTGGTTCCGATTTTCTCACTCGTGATCTGCTGCGTCATCGGTATGATCTACACCGGCGGCTTCTTCAGCGGTACCAGCTTCATCGACTCCTTCGCCGGCTCCGATGCCTCCGTCGGTCTCGTCTTCGGTTCCTTCTGCGCACTGGTGATCACCCTTGCGTTCTATCTGATCCGTAACGTACTCAGCTTCAACGAGTGCATGGACTGCCTGCCGGAGGGCTTCAAGCAGATGGTTCCGGCCATCCTGATCCTAACCCTCGCATGGTCCCTGAAGGCCATGACCGACAGCCTTGGTGCGAAGGAGTTCGTCGCCGGCGTCGTACAGGGGTCTGCGAAGAACTTCCTGCAGTTCCTTCCGGTCATCATCTTCCTGATCGCCATCGGATTAAGTTTCGCGACCGGTACCTCATGGGGCACCTTCGGTATCCTGATTCCGATCGTTGTGGCCTGCTTCCAGGGCATCGACCACAACATGATGATCCTTTCCATGTCGGCCTGCATGGCCGGTGCGGTCTGCGGTGACCACTGCTCACCGATTTCCGATACCACCATCATGTCGAGTGCCGGCGCGCAGTGCCTGCACATCAACCACGTATCGACCCAGATCCCGTATGCGCTGACTGCGGCTATTTCCTCCGCCATCGCGTATATCGTGGCCGGTTTCACGAAGCATGCGGTTTCCGGACTGATCTCCGGCTTCGTCGTACTGCTTTTCGCGATGATTGCGTTCCGTCATGCCACCGGTAAGGAATCAGAATAAACAGCGCACTGAATGATCAAAGCGGCCCCGCGGAGGAGCCGCTTTTTGTATGTCATAATGACGATACTACGCCGGTCCTCCGGAGCTCTGGCTGATGATGGAAGGTCGAGATTTGTGATTTGTCCGTGCAGAGCGGACAAATGTACGTGAGAAATAACTTCAATTAATCTGCATTATAAAAGAAATTTATCATTCATATAAAGCCCTTCACAACTGGAAAAAATGCGATACAATATAAATATAAGGAATGAGAACCATTCCAACAGGATGTTTCACAGGCTTTTTTCATTACAGCAGATGTCTGCTGTACGTGGTCATGAGACCATGATCGAGAGGAGATGTTTTTATGAACGATACGTCAAGAATCAATGGATTTATGGATTTCGTTTCTGAGCTCCTGGTTACATTCGAGGCAGGAGCCATCGTGATTGCATGTGTTACACTGCTTCTCAGCGGACTGCTGATGAGTGCAGGTCTTCCGGCAGCAGCGCAGTGCTTACAGTATTTCTTCGTAGCCATGGCCGGCATCGTGGTATGCGGTATCGTGGTACATCATCTGGATGCCTGAAAGCGTCTGAATCGATGCCTGCATCATAACAGTTGATATTTCCTTAAATTGATAACCCCTATAGATGATTGCTCCGTGTATCTGTTGCAGAAGACAGATACGCGGAGCAGTTTTCTTTTGCCGAAACGTGTCGGTGAAGGATGCCTCCTGAAGCCTGTCGGACGACAATTACAGCTTCCTCAAAAAGCGCGAAATTACGCGTAGTAAACCGGTTAATAATTTAACGCTCGACATCTGAAAACGGGTAGTGCATAATGAAGTCACATTCATGATTTTTATAGAAAATGGCAGGAGGAAGAAACGATGGACGTACCATTTAAGATTGATCTCAGCGGACAGGTGGCCGTGGTGACCGGCGGCACCGGCGTCATCGGCGGCATGTATGCCCGCGCACTGGCTGCGTGCGGTGCGAAGGTGGCTGTGCTCGGCAGAAGCAGGGAGAACGGAGAGAAGGTCGTAGCGGACATTACGGCAGATGGCGGCGAAGCCATGGCCGTGTCGGCCAATGTGCTCGACCGGGAAAGTCTGATCTCCGCCCGAGAAGAGATCCTCGCGCATTACGGCCACATCAACATCCTTGTGAACTGTGCCGGCGGCGCTGTGAAGTCTGCCCAGGTACCGCAGGATTACTTCTGCGAAGCTGCTGAGGGAGAGGATACCTTCTTCTCCATCGACCTCGAGAACGTGCATCGTGAGCTCGACCTGAACATCTACGGCACCATGCTGCCGACCCAGGTCTTCGGCGAGGCACTGAAGGGGCAGGAGAATGCGAACATCGTGAACATCTCCTCGATGTCTGCGTATCACCCGCTGACACGTATCCCGGGTTACTCCGCAGGGAAGGCCGGCGTCGCCAGCTTCACCGAGTGGTGTGCGATCTACTTCGCAAAGAGCGGCATCCGTGTGAACGCCGTCGCACCGGGCTTCTTCCATACCACACAGAACCATGCCCTCCAGTATAACGAGGACGGCACACCGAAGCCACGCACACAGCACATCGTCGACGGCACCCCGATGGGCAGCTTCGGCAGAATCGAAGACCTCGTCGGCGGCCTCCTCTACCTCGTCGACCCACGCGGCTCCCGCTTCGTCACCGGCACCATCCTCCCGATCGACGGCGGCTTCCATATTTACCAGGGCGTCTGAAAAACATAATTTTCTCATATATTTTGCCGGAGGGCCGGGAACAGAACCATGATTGTTCTGTTTCCGGTCCTCCGGCTGTTTTTACAGAAAATTTACAGAAGCATGAGGGACGACTTTACAAAACTCCCCTAGTATGTAGGCGTAGTCAGGAAAACATGACAAAGGTAAAAAGAAAACAAAAGGGATCGATGGGGATAAAAAGAGAGGTCGACAGACGACCATCCCACGGCCCGCACATTGAGGAGGATTACATTATGAAGAAGTCAATCAAGCTTGCACTTGGCGCTGTGATGGCGATGTCGATGATGGCCGCATGTGGCGCGAGCACCACAGAGACCGCTGCACCGGCTGCAGACACAACTGCAGCGGCAGCCGCAGATACCACAGCAGCCGATACCGAGGCCGCAGCAAGCGAGGCACAGACCGAGGCAGCCGGCGCTTCCTTGGAGGGGGCAATCGATGTCATCTCCCGTGAGGATGGTTCCGGTACCAGAGGTGCCTTCATCGAGCTTTTCGGTGTAGAGCAGAAGGATGCTTCCGGCGAGAAGGTCGATTACACCACCGATGACGCAGAGATCACCAACTCCACCGAGGTTATGATCACCTCCGTCGCAGGTGATAAGCAGGCCATCGGTTACATCTCCCTCGGATCTCTTAACGATTCCGTAAAGGCACTGAAGATCGACGGCGCAGCCGCAACCGTAGATGACATCAAGGATGGCAGCTACAAGATCGCACGTCCGTTCAACATCGTCACCACCGGTGAGGTTTCCGATGTGGCACAGGATTTCATCAACTTCATCTTCTCCGAGGAGGGTCAGAAGGTCGTTGAGGATAACGGCTATATCTCCCAGGGCAACCAGGGTGCATATACTGCATCCGGTAAGAGCGGCAAGGTTACCGTCGCAGGTTCCAGCTCTGTAACCCCGGTCATGGAGAAGCTTGCAGAGGCATACAAGGCACTGAACAGTGATGTCACTGTAGAGGTTCAGCAGTCCGATTCTACCACCGGTGTGACATCCGCACTCGAGGGTGTATGTGATATCGGTATGGCTTCCCGCGATCTCAAGGATGAGGAGACCGCCAAGGGTGCACAGGGTCAGGTCATCGCTATGGATGGTATCGCCGTTGTGGTAAATAACGACAACCCGGTCGATGATCTTACTTCCGAGCAGGTAAAGGACATCTATGTAGGTGACACCACCGACTGGTCCGAGCTGGCATAATTCCATCCTGTGAAAGATGAAACGTTGAGACTTCACTTAGATAAGGAAATCGTATGGAAAACGAACTTACATTACATCATGTAGTCCACGAAGTTCATGAAACAGCTGCAGAGAGCCCGGTAACGGGCTCCTCTGTGTGTATGAACATCGCAAACGATCAGGTGCTGGGAAATACGCCGGTATCGCAGGACCTTGCAGGAAGAGCGGATGCGCAGCAGGCAGAAAAAACGAGTGCGCGTGTGACCGGTGACAACCCGCTTCGCGGTAGCGGTGCCGCAGCGGTTCGCGAGAGCATCGCAAAATATGTGTTCATGCTGCTCGCAAGTATGAGTATCTTCCTCGTCATCCTGATCTGTTATTTTCTCTTCTCCAATGGTATTCCGGCGATTCTGAAGATCGGTGTGAAGCAGTTCCTGACCGGAACCACGTGGAAGCCGAAAAACAACATCTTCGGTATCCTGCCGATGATCGTGGGCTCGGTATATGTCACCATCGGTTCCATCCTCGTCGGTGTGCCGATCGGCATTCTGACCGCGGTTTACCTTTCGAAGTTCTGCTCGAAGAGAATCTATAAAATCATCAACCCGGCGGTGGAACTTCTGGCCGGTATCCCTTCCGTCGTGTATGGCTTCTTCGGCCTCGTCGTGATCGTTCCGGTCATCGCCGTGCTGACGCAGCCGTTCGGCGGGAAGGGCAAGTCGATTCTGACGGCCTCCATCCTGCTCGGTATCATGATCCTGCCGACCATCATCAGCTGCGCGAAAGCCGCCATCGATGCGGTACCTGAGAGCTACTATGAGGGCAGCCTCGCACTGGGAGCGACCCATGAGCGCTCGATCTTCCATGTCATGGTTCCGGCTGCCCGTTCCGGTATCTTCGCCGGGATCGTCCTCGGCGTCGGTCGTGCCATCGGTGAGACCATGGCCGTCATCATGATCGCCGGTAACCAGCCGCGTATGCCGAAGGGCATCTTCCAGGGTACACGTACCATGACCGCCAACATTGTCCTCGAGATGGGCTATGCCGTCGGTCTTCACCGTGAAGCCCTGATCGCGACGGGCGTCGTCCTGTTTATCTTCCTGCTGTGCATCAACCTGATCTTCAGCTACATCAAGCACAAGTCGGAATCCAAGTACTAAGAGGGTAGGACATGAACCAGAAAACTGAAAGCATTTTATTACGTGCGGTGACGATGCTTGCCGCTGCGCTGACCGTCGGTACACTGCTGTTCCTCATCATCTATATCCTGATCCGCGGCATCCCGTATCTGAAGCCGAGTCTCTTCGCCTGGGAATACAATACGGAAAATGTTTCGCTGATGCCGGCGATGATCAACACCATCGTGATGACGGTGCTGTCGCTTCTGATCGCGATTCCGATGGGTGTCGGCTCCGCCATCTACCTCGTCGAGTATGCGAAGCGCGGATCGAAGTTTGTCGAGCTGATCCGGCTCACGACCGAGACCCTGTCCGGTATTCCGTCCATCATTTACGGACTGTTCGGATACCTTCTGTTCGTTATTCAGCTGCACTTCGGGTACTCCATCCTGGGTGGTGCACTCACGATCTCCATCATGATTCTGCCGCTCATCATGCGTCAGACCGAGGAATCGCTGAAGGCAGTGCCGGATCTTTTCAGAGAAGGCTCCCTGGGCCTCGGTGCCGGTAAGCTTCGTACGATCTTTTCCATCGTGCTTCCGTCTGCGGTGCCGGGCATCCTCGCAGGTATCATCCTCGCCATCGGACGTATCGTCGGTGAGACCGCGGCGTTGATCTATACCGCAGGTACGGTCGCCGGCATTCCGAACTCCATCATGGGCTCCGGACGAACCCTCGCGATCCACATGTACGTTCTCACGAACGAAGGTCTCTATACGAACCAGTCCTATGCAACCGCCGTGGTACTGCTGCTCGTTGTTACGATGATCAATGCACTCTCATCGATGCTGGCGAAGAAACTGGCATCGAAGGCGTAAGGAGAAGGAAAAACAAAGATTATGGATAAGTTTGAAATCAAAGATGTGAATTTACACTATGGCGCATTTCATGCGCTTCATGACATCAACCTCAACATTGCGCCGAATGAGATTACGGCCTTCATCGGACCGTCCGGCTGTGGCAAGTCCACACTGCTCAAGTCACTGAACCGCATGAACGACTTGGTCGAGGGCTGCCGTGTCGACGGTCAGATCCTTCTCGATGGTCAGGACATCTATCAGAAGGATGTCGATGTCAATACGCTTCGTAAGCGCGTCGGCATGGTGTTCCAGAAGCCGAATCCGTTCCCTATGTCGATTTATGACAATGTTGCTTATGGTCCACGTACGCATGGTATCCGCAACAAGAAGGAGCTCGATGAGATCGTTGAGACCTCTCTTCGCGAGACGGCCATCTGGGATGAGCTGAAGGATCGTCTCGGAAAGTCCGCCCTCGGTCTGTCCGGCGGACAGCAGCAGCGTCTCTGCATCGCCCGTGCACTCGCGGTCAAGCCGGATGTCCTGCTCATGGATGAGCCGACCTCCGCACTGGACCCGATTTCTACCTCGAAGATCGAGGACCTCACTCTGCAGCTGAAGAAGGATTTCACGATCGTCATCGTCACCCACAACATGCAGCAGGCGACCCGTATCTCCGACAAGACCGCGTTCTTCCTTCTGGGAGAGCTGGTCGAGGCAGACAAGACCGAGAAGCTGTTCTCGATGCCGAAGGATAAGCGGACAGAGGATTATATCACCGGACGTTTCGGTTAATCAGAGGAAAACGATGATGAAAAGCTATGATTTATTTGATCTGTTCGCTGCCTGGTTTACATGGACAACGAAGCCACGTCGCTTCCTGACAGGAAAGCTGCAGGAGGCCGGCTGGGCGGTGGAGCATACGCTTCAAGAAAAAAAGAAGGAAAAGGCAGGGGTGTACCGCATGCGCGATGTACGCCGCACACAGAATATCGTACAGAATGGTGAGATGTAAGGAGGAACAGGATGCGTAGCAGGTTGGATCGACAGCTGGATGAGATGAAGCAGAACCTGATTGAGATGGGATCCTGCTGTGAAAACTGTATCGGACAGGTGGCCCTGACCCTGCAGGATATCGCAGCGGCAGAGAATGCAGAGCTCAGCGAGAAGAGCCGTCAGATGATCAATAAAATTTATGAGTCAGATGCGGAAATCGATAAGCTCGAGCGACTGATTGAGTCGGAGTGCCTCCGTCTCTTACTGGAGCAGCAGCCGGTAGCGAGGGATCTTCGCTACATCAGCTCGGCACTGAAGATGATTTCAGATCTCGAGCGGATCGGTGATCAGTGCTCGGATATCGCCGATATCGCAGAGTATCTCTATGGCAAGGATCAGGACGGTATGGAGTCGGCGATTCGAATCCAGGATATGGCCAGCGCGACGATGCGCATGGTGACGAGGGCGGTCGAGTCTTTCATTCAGAAGGACCTCGCACTTGCAAAGAGTGTGCAGGAATCCGATGATGTGGTGGATAACATGTTTGACGAAATCAAAAAGGAAATCGTCGAACTCATCGCGAAGTACCCGGATCGTGGTGAGATGATGCTGGACTTCCTGATGGTGGCGAAGTATTTCGAGCGGATCGGTGATCATGCGACGAATGTCGCGGAGTGGGTGGAGTTTTCCATCACCGGTGAGCGTCCGGTGATGACGAAGTATACCTTCGATGAGAAGACCATGGAAGAGAAGAAGCTGGCACGTGACGAACGTGTTTTCAACCGCTTTCAGTAAAGTACCGTCATGGATGGGAATTTAAACAGAAAATTCCCATTCTGTCGTAGTCAGGTATTCCAGAGTTTTTTATAATAGGGAAAAGCGAAACGCATGGCTTCCGCCGGCATCCCTGTTCAGTTCTGGATGCAGCGGTGTTCAGGGTGCATACAGTACAGGAGATAAGAGATGACGAGAATTGCAGTTGTAGAAGACGATGAGAGTATTCAGAAGCTGATTACCTATGCGCTGACGGCCAATGGCTACGAGGCGCGCGGCTTCAGTGATGGACAGTCCTTCCTCGATGATGCCGAAAAGTTCGAACCGGCACTGGTACTGCTGGATGTCATGATGCCGGGCATCGATGGCATCCAGGTTCTGCGCTGCCTCCGTAGAAGCGCGAAGTTCGCGGAGATTCCGGTGATGATGTTGACCGCAAAGTCCGCCGAGGCGGATAAGGTCTCCACCCTCGACCTCGGTGCCGATGATTACATGACGAAGCCCTTCGGCGTCATGGAGATGTTGAGCCGTGTGAAGGCACTGCTCCGCCGCGCGAAAATGGGTGGCGGACAGGCGGAGTCAGAGGAGGTCGTACGACCGGCACTCCGCTTCCATGAAATCACCCTCGACGAGGCGAAGCACCGTGTGACGGTGCTGGAAGGCGGCGAGGAGCTCCATCCTGAGCTGACGCTCAAGGAGTTCGAACTGCTCGACTATATGATGCATAATCAGGAGCTCGTACTGACCCGTGATCAGATCATGGGCAATGTATGGAATTATGATTATGAGGGCGAGAGCCGGACGATCGATATGCATGTGAAGACACTTCGTCAGAAGCTCGGCGATGCCGGCCAGTACATCAAAACCGTACGTGGCGTCGGCTACCGTCTGAGCGCGGACTGATGACTTCGGAACGACCACCGGCATTGCTGGTGGTTTTGATTCGTTCGGGTCTCCGATGCCTTCGGTGACTGGAACCGCATAATATAAAGAGGACATACATTGAAACAGCGTATTTACAGAAGCCTATGTATCACAGCCCTGCTTGCACTGATTCTCAGTACGCTCGCAAGTCAGGTGCTGTATTTTCAGTTTTACGATAAGCGGACCGATGCGAACCTGATGCTGCAGACGGATGCGCTCTGCGCCGGCATCAATGAAATCGCAGAAGAGGGCAGCGATAAGGTGAAGGATTTCCTGGATGACTACCTGCAGGATGTCAAGCGCTCGAAGAATGTGCAGCTGCGCATCACCCTCGTGGACGTCAGTGACGGTAAGGTGCTCTATGACTCGAAGGGCAATGCCGAGACCATGGACCCGCATCTCGATCGTACGGAAATCGAGGAAGCCATGGCGAAGGGCTCGGGGCAGGCGGTGCGTACCTCGAAGACCCTCGGGCGAAATGCCCACTATGCGGCGATGCTCACCGCCGGCGGTCGTTATGTGATCCGTCTCGGACTGGAAACCTCGAACATCGTCGGCATCTTCCTCCGCATCCTGCCGGCAATCCTCTGCATCATGGTGCTGCTTTTCCTGCTCGCGATGCAGATGGCGAATCGGTTGACGCATCAGATCGTCGCACCGCTCGATCATATGGCAGAGAAGATTCAGAAGATGGATACCCCGACGGTGGATTTGACAGACGATGATGTATATGAGGAGCTACGACCATTTGTGAATTCAGTGAAACAGTCACAGCAGGTAAGAGAAGAATTTTCAGCCAATGTCTCGCACGAGCTGAAGACACCACTCACGAGCATTTCCGGCTTTGCAGAGCTTATGAAGGATGGCATGGTGACCGATGCGGCCCATGTACGGGAGTTCTCGACCACCATCTATGATGAGTCCCAGCGTCTGCTGGCGCTGATCGATGACATCATGCATCTGAGCCGCCTGGAAGCCGGCGTCGAGATGGAGCAGGAGCCGGTGAACCTGTATCTCCTGTCGGAAACGATCATCCATCGCCTTCGGGATAAGGCGATGAAGCATCAGGTATCCATCGACCTCTCGGGCGGCAGTGCCGAAATTACCGGTGTCCGGACGAACATCGAGGAGATGATCTATAATCTCATCGATAACTCGATCAAGTACAACCATCCGAACGGGCATGTCTACGTCATCTGTGAAGGCAGGTCCATCACGGTACAGGATGACGGTATCGGCATCCCGGAGGAGGATCTGAACCGCGTCTGGGAGCGCTTCTTCCGTGTCGACAAGTCGCACAGCCGTGCCATCGGCGGCACCGGCCTCGGCCTCTCGATCGTGAAGCACGTCGCCGAGCTCCACCACGCAAAGGTGGACATCAGCTCACAGCTGAACCGCGGCACGAAGATCACCATCACCTTCCCGAGATAATAGCCAGTGCGTACGGGCAGGGCCCCGGAGAACGGCAAAAGAAGTCATACGATCGTAGTACTATACTTCTGTTGCCGGTCCTCCGGGGCCCTGCCTGCGCGAAGGGAATATGTGCCATGCCACGTGGTCACTTGATTTTGCCTCCCTTTCCGCGTATACTTGCGGGTATGCGGCTGAGTGGACCTCCGTGACTGTATGCGCAGGTGCCGGATGTAGACATTGGCAGACTCAGTCCTCGGAAAGGGCCACTGGATGGCCCGTTCAGAAGAAGGAGACCAGTATGGGATTTGAATTTAGATCGAAGCTTCCGACCAGCGCAGAAATCCGTGAGCAGATTCCGCTTCCGGAGAACCTTGCGAAGATCAAGGCAGAGCGTGATGAGGAAATCAAGGCAATTTTCAGAGGAGACTCACATAAGTTCCTCTTAATCATCGGACCATGTTCGGCAGATCATCCGGACCCTGTACTCGAGTACTGCAATCGTCTGAAGGAGATTGCGGACGAGGTGCAGGATAAGATCATGATCGTGCCGCGTATTTATACAAACAAGCCACGTACGACGGGCGATGGCTATAAGGGCATGCTGCATCAGCCGGACCCGGAGAAGGGCGCGGATGTGCTCGCCGGAATCGGTGCGATCCGCCGTCTGCACATGGAGGTGCTTCGTCAGACCGGCTTCAGTACTGCGGATGAGATGCTGTACCCGGACAATCTGCGCTACCTCAGCGATATCATGAGCTATGTGGCTGTCGGTGCGCGTTCGGTGGAGAACCAGCAGCACCGTCTGGTGGCATCCGGTATCGATGTACCGACCGGTATGAAAAATCCGACCTCTGGTGACCTCGGCGTCATGCTGAACTCGATCTATGCGGGACAGCATGCCCATGATTTCATCTTCCGCGAGTGGGAGGTGCAGTCGGATGGAAATCCATATACCCATGCGATTCTTCGTGGCTCTCAGTCGAAGCATGGCCAGATCATGCCGAACTACCACTACGAGGATCTGAAGCTGCTGTACGATCTCTATATGAAGAAGGATCTCGTGAATCCGGCGGTCGTGGTGGATACAAACCACTGCAACTCGGCGAAGAAGTATAAGGAGCAGCTGCGGATTTCCCAGGAAATCATGCACTCCAGAAAGTATTCTCCGGAGCTCGCTGGTTTCGTGAAGGGACTTATGGTAGAATCCTATATCGAAGAGGGGAACTGCAAGCCGGAGGATCATATCTTCGGAAAGTCCATCACCGATGCCTGCATCGGCTGGGACGATACGAAGCGCCTGATCTCGACGGTTTATGACTACGTATCCGTAACGGATTTTAATCATTGAGAAAACGGGTTCCCTGAAGGGCAGGATCCTGTCACGCAGGATTCGGTCGTGTAAAAAAGATGTTGATGTTATAAGGAGCAAGTAAAATGGGTGTTTATGAGGAGCTGGTAGCCAGAGGACTGATCGCACAGGTTACCGATGAGAAGGAAATTCGTGATCTGGTCAATAACGGGAAGGCGACCTTCTATATCGGCTTTGACCCGACGGCAGATTCACTGCATGTAGGCCACTTTATGGCACTGACCCTGATGAAGCGTCTTCAGGAGGCCGGCAATAAGCCGATCGCCCTGGTCGGTGGTGGTACCGGTATGATCGGTGACCCGTCCGGTCGTTCCGATATGCGTAAGATGATGACCATCGAGCAGATCGATCATAACTGTGAGTGCTTCAAGAAGCAGATGAGCCGTTTCATCGAGTTCGGACCGGGCAAGGCCCAGATGGTAAACAATGCCGACTGGCTGCGGAATCTGAACTTTCTGGATTTCATGCGTGAGATCGGACCGTGCTTTTCGGTCAATGATATGTTGCGTGCGCGCTGCTATACCAACCGCATGGAGCAGGGTCTGACCTTCCTGGAGTTTTCCTACATGCTGATGCAGGGCTATGATTTCTACCGCCTGTATAAGGATTACGGCTGCAATATGGAGTTCGGTGGCGATGATCAGTGGTCCAACATGCTGGCCGGTACCGAGCTGATCCGTAAGAAGGAAGGCAAGGATGCCTACGCGCTGACCATCACCCTGCTGACCAACAAGGAAGGCAAGAAGATGGGCAAGACGGCCGGCGGTGCCGTATGGCTCGACGCAAATAAGACCACACCGTACGAGTTCTACCAGTACTGGAGAAACGTCGATGACGCGGATGTCATCAAGTGCCTGAAGCTGCTTACCTTCATCCCGATCGAGGAGATCGAGGAGATGGCGAAGTGGGAGGGCGCAGACCTCAATAAGGCGAAGGAGAGACTCGCACACTCCCTTACGGAGCTCGTCCATGGGAAGGAAGAGGCAGATAAGGCAGAGGCAGCCGCGAAGGCGATCTTCGTCGGCGGTGGTGACAGTGAGCACATGCCGAAGTACACCCTGAAGGCAGAGGATTACCGCGATGGCAGCATCGATATCTGCGGTGTACTGTTCGTTTCCGGTCTCTCGAAGTCGAGATCCGAGGCACGCCAGAATGTACAGCAGGGCGGTGTGCAGGTCGCAGGTGAGAAGATTACCGATGTGAAGAAGAGCTTCACCGCAGAGGATTTCAAGGACGGCGTGGTCGTACAGCGTGGTAAGAAGAACTTCGTAAAGATCTTCAGCTGATCAGGCGAGACCGTCGTTTCGCTGCAGGGCAGAACCCGCCAGCGCTGCGAGGGCGAGTTCCTTACAATAAACTTACAAAAACGGTAAGTGTCTTGAACACTTGCCGTTTTTTCTTTATAATGCAAGAAACAGATATTAAAAAGTGAATTTATGAATTTGATTTTTCACTTTCTTAAGTAGAGGAGCCCTGAGTAATCATGGTTTTTAAGAGAAGTGTACATGTACTGCTGCTGACCGTCGTGCTTTCGTTCATGATGGCAGTGACAGCACTTGCGGCGAATCGTACGATCGCCAATAAGCTGGAGAGTCCGGTGAAGCTGGTCGTCGACAGCGACTATATTACAGGCAAGGTAAATGATCCGGTTTCGCGTAAGACGAAAACGGCTTTTATCGTGCGTGACAACGCGGCCTTCCATCTGGAGTCCACATCGATGGAGAGCACGGATGTGATTTTCTACATCAATTCCTTCGTCGAGGGACAGGATATGGGCATCCATAATCGCGTCCAGAAGAAGCGGACGGAGATCGGCGAGAATCTGACGATGCTCCCGGAGGATGTCTATGAGAGCTGTACCGCGGATGGTACGGGCTATGATTTCCTGAATCGCTGCTATGATATCCGCGTCTATCTGGATTCTGAAGGAAAACGCTACGAGGACTATTACTTCGGCCTCGTGGACGATCAGACCTATGAGCAGATGAAGGCGGAGTATGATCGCGTACAGGAGGAACTGAAGGCGCTGAAGATCTCAGCACAGCTGCATTCATAACATAGGTATATAAATGCGTATTGAGGCGGAGCACCGGAAGGGCTCCGCTTTTTTGGAGGACGAAAGAATGAGACATCATGTGTTGCATGAAGATATAGTTGGAACATTCGGTAAGGGCAGATATCTGCCGGCGCTGTTGCTTGCGGGTGCGCTGACCATGGTATGTGCCGGCACGGCGACGGCGGCCAGCGTAGCAGCCAGCGGCGTCGATGTATCGGCGTACCAGATGAGCCTGCCGGGCGGTGGAAACACTGCGGCTGCCGGACAGAGCAGCGCGGCGTCGGCGGTACCGACAGGCGGAGCGACGATCGCACAGGACCAGAGCATTGGCACACACTACGCGACGGTGCAGTCAGCGGAGATCAATGCCGCGAATCCGTCGGTCATCGATATCACGGTCAATGCAGCGCCGCTCGTCGGGAGCGGGCAGCAGCTCTACCTGTTCGCGGTGAAGCCGTACCAGATGAACCTCGATGGCCGGACGGACTATCTGGCGGTGCAGGATGTCGGAAACGGCAGTCTGCAATTCACGGCGGACCTGCAGGACGGCCCGAACAGCCTCCGGACCTATGATGCGTTTGTGCTCGCCATCGCCAGTGGCAACGGCTATCAGATCGTGTCGAATCGCTGCTACATCGGGAATCCGGAGCTGATCGCGGCAGACCAGGCACCGGCCC
Organism: Lachnospiraceae bacterium; assembly: GCA_030540075.1. Taxonomy (GTDB): domain Bacteria; phylum Bacillota; class Clostridia; order Lachnospirales; family Lachnospiraceae; genus Oribacterium. The sequence goes on along the minus strand of JAUNWX010000019.1, from coordinate 4,763 downwards.
TGAACCGCGGGAAGAAGGGACTGCTGGTGGACCCGAACATCCTCGATGATGCCATCGATCTCGGGATCAAGCATGCGTTTATTCCGGTCACAACCGCACAGCTTTTCGGAACGGGTGTCAGCTACAGCTACGATGGAAAAGTCTATTCCTTCGATTCGGCCCTGATTCAGCAGCTGGATCAGGAGATCAGCCGTCTCTTCGGCGCGGGGGTAGCCGTCACGGTGAACCTCGTAAATGGATGGAATCCGACGCAGCCGGCGCTCTATCGCCCGGGTACGAAGGTAGTCACGAGCGATGCGGCGCTGTACTATGGCTTCAATGTCGAAACCGAGGATGGTTTCCAGCTGGTGAAGGCGATGGCGACCTTCCTTGCGAGCCGCTACAACGGGCACAACGAACACGGAAAGATCACGAACTGGGTCATCGGAAACGAGATCAATAACCAGTACTGGAATTATGTCGGAAACTACAGTGTCCGGGACTATACGCGGATTTTCCAGCGGACCTTCCGTGTATTCTATACCGCCATCAAGTCGGTTTCCGCAAATGATAATGTCATGTTTTCACTGGATCAGTACTGGACGATCAAGCCGGAGGCAGGATCGGTCGGAAAGTATCCTGGAAAGGATGTGCTCGATAACTTCATGTACATCGATCAGGAGGAGGGCAAGACCAACTGGGCCCTGGCGATCCATCCGTACCCGTATCCGCTGACCGATCCGAATTTCTGGGATGATTTCTCCTCCGGCAAGGTGACGAACGACCTCACCACACCGGTCATCAGCTACGCCAACCTTTCGGTACTGACGAACTACATGCACAGTCAGTATCTGCTGGATAAGCGCGGTCAGGTACGAAATATCTTCATGACCGAGGAGGGCTTCAGCTCCGTCCGGAAGCTTACGCAGGACGCACAGATGGAGCAGGCGGCAGCCGTCGCGTATGGCCACTACATCGTCGAGAATAACCCGGACATCGATGCCTACATGCTGTCCCGTCAGCTGGACAATGCAGCCGAAACGAAGGATGGACTCTACTTCGGACTGTCTTCGGTCGGCGCAGATGGTGCCTCGCTCGTCGCGAAGCCGGCCCGCGAGGTCTTCAAGTACATCGATGACCCGAACACCTCACTGATGGTATCGGATTTTGCAAAGACCATCATCGGTATCAGCGACTGGGCGCAGGCCATCCCGGGATTTCATTTCTGATACTTAAACTTATACTTGCTTCCTCCGATAAATATGGGTTATTATTGATATAATTTTTTATCGATAGGAGGCACATTATGAAAAAACTGGGATTTCGACAGACGATCACGATCGGCTTCATGCTGTTCTCCATGTTCTTCGGCGCTGGTAATCTGATTTTTCCACCGCTTCTCGGAGCACAGGCTGGAAGCAGTACGGTTCCGGCGATGGTCGGACTGACCATTACCGCCGTCTGTTTCCCGATTCTGGCCGTCGCGGCCGTCGCGAAGCACGATAATCTCGTGAAGCTCGGTTCGATGATCCATCCGGTGTTTGCATCGGTGTTTACGGTCCTCATCTGCCTGATGATCGGCCCCTTCGTCGCGATCCCGCGTACCTGCAGTACCTCCTTCGAGATGGCCGTCGCACAGTTCCTGCCGTCGCAGAGCGGATCGGTCCTGCTGATGGCACGTATTCTCTACTCCATGGTATTCTTCGCCGGTGCGACCTTCGTGGCACTGCACCCGAATAAGCTGAAGGACATCCTGGGCAGAATCATGACGCCGATTCTGGTCGTACTGATCGTCGTGACCTTCGTGGGAACCGTGATGAAGCTGCCGGTGACGGTCGCGACGCCATCCACCATCGGCTATCAGGAACATCCGATCATGACCGGTTTCATGACCGGTTATCAGACGATGGATATCCTGGCGGCCCTTAACTTCGGTCTCGTTATCGCGATGAACATCGAGGATTTCGGAGTGCATGATCGACGGGCAATCGCAGGTGAGACGATGAAGGCCGGTGTCATCGCCGGTGTCATGCTGGCCCTTGTGTATTTCGCAACCTCCTATATCGGTGCGTTCTGCAGTGGTGTTCCGGGACTCCTGACCGAGACGGAAACCGGCGCAGGTATCCTGTCGTATGCGATCCAGCAGTGCTTCGGTGCAGCGGGTCAGATCATCGCCGGACTCATCTTCTTCATCGCCTGCTTCAATGTCTGCTGCGGACTGCTGTCCAGCGGCTCGGAGTATTTTCATAAGCTGGTGCCGAAGATCAGCTACAAGACCTGGCTGTTCGGCTTTGCCATCTTCAGCTTCGTGATTTCCAGCGCCGGACTGTATCGTATCCTGAGCTTCTCCTTCCCGGTCCTGAAGGTCATGTGTCCGATCGCCATCGCTGTGACCATCTTCGGTCTCGTAAAGAAGCGCCAGGCGGAGTGATCGAGCAGAAGAGCGGGACAGCTGACGTTTCGCCAGGTCCTCAAAGGGCTGGCGGCAGGAGCGTCATAGAGGCAGGAAGGTTTTTGTGACTCTGCCGAGGATGTATAAAAATCTTAAAACGGAACCCTTAGTGGCACTTGGATTTATTTTCCTTAGCACCCTCTGCAACACTGAGTTTTCATAAAGAAAACTCAGTCGTTTGCAGAGGGCCTAGTGCCACTTAGGGTTCCGTTTTTGATTTTTAACACCGCAGGCAATGTCTAAAAAACCTTTCTGCCTCCATGCTCGCTTATGCCGGGTAGACCAGATGCGCTTCGTCGATGCCGTAGAGCGTTTCGTCGAGGTAGCGCTTTGCGAGCCAGTTCGCCATGCCGAGGTTCTGGTCGAGGTAGTTTCCGCAGTCGTGAGGCGCTGCGCCCGGGATTGGGTCATGAAAGTCGCGGATGAACTCAAACATACGCGTGATGACGGATACGATGTCGCGGGAGCTGAGATCGCCGGCGAAGATGACATAGCAGCCGGTGCGGCAGCCCATCGGTCCGAAGTAGATGGTCTTCCCGGCCCATTCCGGATCGTTCCGGAGGAAGGTGGCACCTAAGTGCTCGATGGTGTGAAGCTCGGCGGTATTCATGACCGGCTCACGATTCGGTCTCGTCATACGAAGATCGAAGGTGGTCAGGGTCTCGGCGCCGACTTTATCTTTTCTGGAAACGTAGATGCCCGGCTCCAGCTTCTCGTGATTGATGGTAAAGCTTGCGATTTTTTCCATGGTGTACCTCCTGGAAGAGAAAATAGAATATAAGGTTTCATTATTATAGAAAAAAGCACGGATATACGCAAGATGAGAGGAGGCTGCCCGACAGGACAGCTGTGAAAATGTACGGTATCACTGCGGTTGTTCGGAGGTTTCCCGAGATAAATACAGAATGATGAAATCGTGTTGAAAGATTGAAAATGACACTGTGAAATTAATTTCCTCGATTTTGCCGATATTGATTGAGCGTTTCCTTGTTCTCGTTTATAATAAAACTAGAGTATGGCCGTGTAACCGTTTCGACGGAGTGTTATCGAAAAGGAGGAAATAGTATGGGTCTTTTACAGGTTGGTTTAGGCGCTGCGGAATCTGTTCTTTCGGATCAGTGGCGTGAGTATTTTTACTGCGATGCGTTGACAGAAGACGTCCTCATGAAGAAGGGCGAGGCGCGTCAGGCGAGAAGAGCGTTTAATACGAAGAAGTCGGATAACCTCATCACGAACGGCGCGATCATCGCGGTCAATGAAGGTCAGTGTATGATCATCGTCGACAACGGTGCGATCGTAGAGGTCAGTGCCGAGCCGGGTAAGTTTGTATGGGATGCGTCGACCGAGCCGTCGATTTTCTACGGTGGACTGAAGAAGGGGATCGTGGATTCCTTCAATACATGGAAGAAGCGTGTAGCGTTCGGTGGTGATACCGCGACGGATCAGCGCATCTACTTCTTCAACACGAAGGATATCATCGGAAACAAGTATGGAACGCAGAATCCGATTCCGTTCCGTATCATCGATCGAAACATTAACCTCGATACGGATGTAGCGGTTCGCTGCCACGGTGAGTATGCATATCGTCTGGCGGATCCGATCCTGTTCTATAAGAAGCTCTGCGGCAACGTGAGTGATGAGTTCCGGAGAGATCGGATCGACAGCCAGCTGAAGACGGAGCTGCTTACGGCAATGCAGCCGGCATTCGCCGCTGTATCCGAGCAGGGCGTACGTTATTCACAGCTTCCGGCGCATGCAGATGATATCGCACGGGCACTGGATGCCGAGCTGACGAATACCTGGGGACAGAACTACGGTATCGAAATCGCAGCCTTCGGTCTCAGCTCCGCGACGATTTCGGACGAGGATGCAGAGCGCATCAAGGTGCTTCAGATGAACGCAGCTCTGAAGGATCCGACGATGGCAGCCGCAACGATTGCAGCCGCTCAGGCACAGGCGATGAAGGATGCAGCGAACAATGCTTCGGCGGGACCGATGATGGCTTTTGCCGGCATGAATATGGCCAGCATGGCAGGCGGTATGAACAGCCAGCAGCTCTATGGTATGGGTGGAACACCGCAGCAGACGCCGCCGACGACACCGTCACCGGCTGCAGCAGGTGTTGGCGTAGCCGCTGCCGCTGCTCCGGCAGGCAGCTGGACCTGCGCATGTGGAACCGTGAATACGGGTAACTCCTGTTCGAACTGTGGAAGTCAGAAGCCACAGCCGACGACCTGGACCTGCCCGAAGTGTGGACATCAGGGCAATACAGGCAACTTCTGCTCGAACTGTGGAACCCCGAAGGCGTAAGCGTATGCAGTAGATTTGTGGT
>JAUNWX010000059.1 GCA_030540075.1 Lachnospiraceae bacterium | reverse complement strand
CGGCTGTAGGCGAGCATGTCCGTGCCGAGCCGACGGAGCAGGGCTGCCCGGTTCGGGTGTCTTCGGTCGATGTCTTCGCCGCCGGCATCGTCATCCTCCGTCACGGCGAGATAATCCGTGGCAGCGCTGTAGTCCATCGCCGGATAGAAGCGGCCGAGGAAGCGATTCAGCTCCTGGTTGAGGTGCTCGAACTCCACACTCATATTCTGCATCGCCGCCATGCGCTCCTGATCCTCGCTCTTCGCCCCGGTGCTTCGCACGAAGCGGCCGATGGACAGCAGCAGCGCGAGCGCCGCGAGGCCGAGCAGCACGACGCCAGGCAGGATGTTCCCGCTGAAATGAAGGAGACAGTACACACCGAGGAGCAGCAGAAGGAGGGACAGCAGCAGCCCGGCAAAGGCGCGTGCCTGCTGTGCACTCTTCTGCGGCGATGCCTTCCGTCTCCGGCGTCCGCCCTGCTGCTCGAGACCAGCGATCCGGTCCGCCAGCCAGGCGATGCGTCCGAGGCGCTTCTCCGCGCCGCGCATCTCGGCTTCCGACGGCAGTCCGCTCCGGAAGGTCTCCTGGAGCCGCCGCAGCTCCCGCTGCAGCTGCTGCGCACGCTGCTCTCCGCTCAACTCATCGAAGGACGTGCCGAGGTAGCGCCGCTCCTGCTCCAGCAGCCGCGTCACACTCTCGCTGCGGGCTGCGCACAGTCGGTCATACTCCATCCGGTCCCGGATCGCGTCCTGCTGCTGGCTCTGCTGGACCAGCCGCCGGTTCGTGCTCTCCAGCACCGACTGCAGGCGCTGCCTCGTTTCGCGCGCCTGGTGGAGTGCGGCTGCCCCGTCGACCGCCTGCTGCTCTTCCGCTTCCCGACCGGCACAGCCGGCCTTCAGCTCCTCGAGCTCGAGGCGTTTCTTAAAGATCGCACCGGTCCGACGCGCCGGTGAGAGTGCATTGATCTCATCCTTCAGCTGCTCGATGACCTCTGCATAGCGGTTCATGTCCTCCGGATCCTCCGAGACATTGCCGATGCGCGCATTGATCTCCGAGGTCACGCCGGTTTCGAGCGCCTGCTGTCCGATGAAGCAGGTACGCCGGAAGGAAGTCTCATCGATGCGGAAGAGTTCCTCCCCGATCCGCTCACTGTAGTCCTTCGACGGCAGATTCGTCTCCGCATCGTAGAGCATGAACTGGTCCTGCCCCTTACGCTCGCCGAAGTGCCGCGTGATGCGGTAGCACTTCCCGTCGTCGAGCGCGAAGCAGAGCGAGCCACCGAAGCTGCCGCCCTGCCACGGACGGTATTTCTTCCGCTCATTGTCGCTGTCCTGGGCCTTCCGCTCACCGGACAGTCCATAGAACATGACTCGGATAAAGGCCGCCAGCGTCGACTTCCCGAAGCCGTTCTCCCGGAGGAAAACATTGAGCCCGTCCCGGAAGTCCAGTGACAGCTCGTGCAGCTTTCCGAAATTTTCGATTTGACAGTTCAGTAATCTCATCTATGACATCCTTCGATTCTATGTTTTTTCACACGATGCAGCGCATCTCACCCCGAGCGGAGGCTACCACGGGCTCCCATGGTCACGGGCGTCGCCTGTCCCTTCTCAGCTGGATGGCAGCTCCTCACCCCGCAGTAGCCGGAGACCTGCTTCGATCACCGCCACCTTCGTCTGCTCGTCGAGCGTCGCATCCGCCTCGACCGAGTGGACGAACGCGCCCTTCAGTGATTTATCATGCTGATACATCGACGGGTCGATGAAACGCCGTGTCTCATCCACGACCCGAAGGAAGTAAAACATCGGTTCAAGCTGCGTACGGATGAAGTCGAGGCTAAGCTCCACATCCATCGCAAGTGCGCCGCGAAGCTCCAGCTTCACGAGGTCCTGCGCGCGCATGCGCACCCCGGCTCCCGCCTGAAGGATCGCTTCGACACGCTCTGCCGGGATTTCTGCGATCTCCGGATCCGCACTCGGCGTGCCGGAAAGCAGCGACAGCAGGGCACGCGCACGCCGCACGATCGCCATCGACGAGCCAAGCCCCTGCACCTCCAGCGGTACCGCCCAGAGATGCCGCTGACTGATATCCACGAGCTGCCGCCGAATCTGATGCGTCGCCTCATCGACATCCAGCAGGACGAAGCCATGTTGCGTACACTCATCGAAGCCACGTCCCTCGAGACAGCCCGGATAGCACCAGCTTCCGCGCCCGTCGAGGCTTCCCTCCTGGTACTGGTGCACATGTCCGAGCGCCAGATAGTCGATGCACTGATGCGCGTAGTCCGCGAGGCGGATCGTCTCGGTCGAGCTGCTGTCCTGCGCTGTGCTCTCGCTGATCTGCCCATGGAGGAGGACAATGTTTACATCGGCCTCCTCGAGCCGCAGGGTCTTCGCCGCCAGCTCGTTCAGGGTGCCGGATTCCGTAAACTCACGACCGGCGATCACGAGATGATCGGACAGACGGTACTTCCGCCAGGTGTCCTGGAAGGTATAGAGATTCTCCGGCAGCTGCTCCGCCTGATTCAGGAAGCTGTCGGTATCATGATTTCCTTTTAAATAGAAAAATGCGATGTCCGGGTGGGTATGTACGCTCTCGAGGACAGCATGTGCCGTCGTCCGGCTCACGGCCGGCCGGTCGAAGAGGTCGCCGGCGATGAGGATCGCGCGCACCTGGTGCTGCTCTGCGTACGCGACGAGGTGGAGCCAGGTGCCGAGCAGCTCCTGCCGTCGCTCCCGGGCGGCCGCATCCCCGAGATGCGTACTCATCCGGCTGTCGAGATGCAGGTCTGCACAGTGAATCAGTTTCATAAAAAACTCCTCTGAAAAGAGAATAATCCGTCAAACAAATGTACGTGACTATTCTAGCATTTCAGAGGAGTGAACTCAATCTCTATTCTTTATTAGATCAGGGATGCCCGGAGGGTTGCCACCAGGCGCACCGTACGCCGGGAGCCTTTGATCCGAATTTTACGAGATGTAACCGCCGACCTTCATCTTGCGGAGGCTACTGTGGTGAACATGCAGCAGGAGGCCGAAGATGCCGTATACGAAGACGAGGGTGATAAAGGCACCCACCAGCTGATTATGTCCGGCGAGCAGCATCAGGCCGAGATAGGCCACCAGGATCGAGAGGACGTAACCGATAAACTTAAAGCGGTTCGTCCGAAGGTGCTCCTTCGCATAGCGTTCGGTCGCCAGCAGACACAGATAGTAGACGAGCAGCATACTGGTCATCCACATGGTCTTCGAAAGAAGCGGCACCAGCGGGCGCGCGAGGAGCTCGAGCGCGATGGTCGTCGAGTTGATCGCGAGGATCATGATGACATGAATCGCGAGGAAGCCGAGGCCGGAGGTCTTCCTGTGGTGGTCGAGGACATTGTCATTAAAAAATCCATAGCTCAGGAACATGCCGATGACGATCAGGAAGGAAATGATGTTCAGCAGCACATTCTTGCCCGTCTCGAAGAAGCTGGCGATGCCGATGATCATCTCACCGAAGGTCAGGATCACGAGCAGCAGGTTTCGCTCGGCGAGGTGCGGGAAGTCGCACGGTCTCGCCTTATAGGCACGATGCTCCGCGAGCTTCGCGACGTAACCGTAAATCAGCGCGAGCGGTGAGAGCACGAGGCCGGTGGTTTCATGAACCGGAATCGACACGAGGATGATGCCACACTCGATAAGGTGATGCATGACATTCGCCCCGAGGATCCTCCGGTCGACGTCATCGATATGCGTGGAGAAGCGGAGCTTATCCCAGCTTCGGTACGCGAGGTTCAGCATGATCAGTGCCCAGGCGCCGTGGTAGCGGATGTAGTGCTCGAGCCAGTGGTGGTTCGAGCCGCTCGCCATGTAGTACAGGAGGTACATATTAATGAAGATACTGATGTAATCCCGGAGCGCCTTCCGGCCGTAACGGTTGAAAAACATCGTGGTAAACATCCAGACCTGCATGACCACCGCGGTCAGAAAAAGGAAGGTCTGAATCGCGCTCAGCGGCGGGAAGGAATGCTCATAGGCATGAAACAGTGCGTTGATCGTGCGGAGGCTGTAGACGAAGATGAGGTCGAAGAAGAGCTCGACGTACTCGACCTTCTTCTCGACGATGCCGGCGACCGCCTCCTCGCTTTCATGATTCACGCGGGACCAGATGCGGTAGAGCAGGGAGCTTTCGGCATCTACATCCAGGCCGCCTTTTTCCTGTATCGCTTCATTCTCTGCTTCGCCGACGACCTTATTAAAGTATTCGCGTCGGGCATGCTCCTGTTCGTCGATGTCATCGCCCGTGGTGCGGACGAAAAACTCAGCCGGTCGACGGATCCGTCCGTCATCGATATTCTCTGTGCGTTCGCCATCGGTATCTACGCCCGGAAGCGATACCACTTCCTCGTAGTTCTCATCGTAATGATCTGCCATGGTGGACTCTCCTTTGATTGTGCTCAATATAAAAAAATTATACAAAAAAAGAGCGCCATGTACATACATGGCGCCCGATGTTTTTGAATTTGTTCAATAAGCAGTGACCGTCAGGAACCCCGGAGGGTCGGCAACGGATACACAGTACTCCGAGACCGGTGAAATCTAAGCCGGGGACCCTAAGCGGCACTAGGCCCTCTGCAATCACTGAGTTTTCTTTATGAAAACTCAGCGTTGCAGAGGGTGCTAAGGAAAATTTCACCAAGTGCCGCTAAGGGAACCCGGCTTGATTTCACACGGTCTCTCCGTATGGCATCCGTTGCCGGCCCTCCGGGGTTCCTTAGCGGCTCTGTTATAATGCTTAGATCTCCTTGCCGGTCAGCATAGTGTATGCTTCCTTATAAAGGGCGATGGTCTTATCAACGACCTCCTCAGGAAGGGTCGCGTTGTTGTCTGGGTTCGCCTTCAGCCAGTTACGTACGAACTGCTTATCGAAGCTGGACTGTCCCTCACCCGGCTTGTACTGGTCGAGTCTCCAGAATCTGGAGCTGTCCGGTGTCAGTACCTCATCTGCGAGGAGCACATTGCCATCCTCATCGAGACCGAACTCGAACTTGGTATCGGCGATGATGATGCCCTTCGAAAGTGCATAGTCTGCACACTTCTTATATACAGCGATCGTTGCATCCTTGATCTTCGTTGCGATCTCCTCGCCTCTGCCAGGGAATGCCTTCTCGAGAACCACGATGGACTGCTCGAAGTTGATGTTCTCATCGTGATCGCCGATCTCTGCCTTTGTCGACGGAGTGTAAAGCGGCTCAGGAAGCTTCGCGCACTCAACGAGGCCCTCCGGGAGCTTCATGCCGCAGATGGTGCCGTCCTTCTTGTAGTTCTCCCATCCGGAACCGGTGATGTAGCCACGCACGATGCACTCGATCGGGATCATCTCGAGCTTCTTGCACAGTGTCGCTCTGCCCTCAAACTCCGGCTGCTGGAAAAACTCCGGCATATCCTTGTTCTCAACAGAAATCAGATCGTTCGGGATCACATCCTTCGTAAGGTCAAACCAGAACTTCGACATCTGGGTCAGCACCTTACCCTTCTCTGTGATCTGGTTGTGCAGGATCACATCAAATGCGGAAATACGGTCGGTTGCGACCATGATGAGCTTGTCACCGAGATCATAGATCTCACGAACCTTGCCTTCCTTCACTGGCTTAAAATCTGTCATCTTTACCCTCCATATGAAATTGAACGTAGTAAATCGTTAACCACCGCATTTTAGTATAATGGAATTTTCACAAAGCACAATAGGGGAAATGCACAGAATCACATACTTTTATTTGCATGGGTTATGGCGACGTCTGGATAATAAATTAACGCTTTACAGCGTAAGTCACAGGCGTATAATGGAGGCCATTGCGTGCATTGATGGACTTTATAAAAGAAAAGAGGATGTATGAAATACGTAAAAGAAATCATGTGGATCATCGCGTTCACCTTTCTCGGTGAACTGCTGAACACGCTCCTGCCGCTTCCGGTTCCGGCGGGTGTGTATGGGATGATCCTGCTGCTCGTCGCACTGGTGACCGGGATCGTGAAGCTTCCGGAGGTCGAGGGCGCGGGTAATTTCCTGCTCGACACCATGACCATGATGTTCATCCCGGCCGCGGTCGGCATCATGAGTGCCATCGATATCCTGCTCCCGGTGCTCCTGCCGTACCTCGTGATCATCGTCGTGTCGACGGTGCTCGTCATGGTCGTCACCGGCCTGACCGCCACCGCGATTCTTCGTCGCAGCGAATCGAAGGAGGATCAGGATGCAGAGGCCGCGGAGCTTTCCCTCGAGCCGCATGAGACCTTCGGCCTCGGCCGTCGTGCGCTGAGTCCGAACGGCGAGATCGATGGCGCGAACGGCTACCGTGAGATTCTGCGTGAGAAGGAAGCACAGAGCCACGCGCCGCAGTCGGAGGCCAATGCTTCCGGCGCTGCACCGATGGCTTCCGCGGAAGCGGATCGAAAGGAGGAGGCATGATGAAGGAAGCACTGCAGAGCTCTGGCTATTTCGGTTTAATCTTAAGTATCTTCTTATTTCTGCTGGCTGTCCGACTGAAGGCAAAGTTCCGTGTCGCCATCCTGAATCCGCTGCTGGTGTCGACGATCATGGTGATTGCAGTGCTGATGGTCTTCCAGATTCCATATGAGGATTACAAGGCGAGTGCGAATCTGCTCAGCTACCTGTTGACACCCGCGACGGTCTGCCTCGCGATTCCGATGTATAAACAGCTTCGGCTGCTGAAGGATAATCTGGTCGCCGTACTGGCGGCGATCACAGCCGGCACACTCTGCTCGATTCTCAGCATTCTCCTCATGGGAAAGCTGTTCGGACTGACCGCGGAGCACATCGCCACGCTGATGCCGAAGTCGATCACGACGGCGATCGGCATGGGTGTGTCCGAGGAGGCGGGTGGTATCGTCACACTGACGGTGGCGGCGATCATCATCACGGGTATCCTCGGCAATATGATTGCGGAGCTGGTGTTCCATCTTTTCCATATCGATCATCCGATTGCGCGGGGACTCGCGCTCGGCACCTCGGCCCATGCGGTGGGGACCGCGAAGGCGCTGGAGCTCGGTGAAATCGAGGGTGCCATGGGGTCCATCAGTATCTGTGTGGCGGGGATCCTCACCGTGGTGCTGGTGCCGCTTGTGATGAGCGTAGCATAGACCCGTACGCAGAACCTGAGCCATAGGGAAACCGCTCACTTAATTCAAATTACAGAACCTCATGAAAAGTCCGTGACCGGTATTACAGATAAATCTGTATACCTGTCACGGACTTTTCATAAGAACCTGTTCTTTGAATGCGCAAGCTGGTTCCCCTATGGCTCCGGTTCTGCTGTTTAATGGCATTCGTACAACTCCAAGAAAATGCCCGTTTGTGAAACGGGCATCTTCAAACACCCCCTGCCCCCTC
>JAUNWX010000058.1 GCA_030540075.1 Lachnospiraceae bacterium | reverse complement strand
ACAAAAAAATAAGGCGTGGAGCGCCTTCTAGCGTTTTGGGGTGTCAAAGACCCGGCCCGGATCCGCGTCGAGGAGATCCCGGCCCTCGTCCGCGAACAGCAGGGCCGCCTCCGCTTCGTGACCGGCAAACAGGCGATGCTCGTCTTCCGACAGAGCACCCGCGAAAAAGCCTGGACCCTCCTCGAAACCATGGACGACGCCGAAAAGACCCTGAAGCGCCTGCAGCTGTAGCCGGGAGCCGTTTCTTTGTTGACATGCAGAGGCGCAGAGATTATACTTTTTATGTCAATTTTTAAATATGGAGATTATGGGCTTTTTTCGACATCTGCCCGTAATCACGTGGAGGAAAACAAAATGAATAGAGTTGAATTAGTAGCAGCCGTTGCAAAGAGCGCAGACCTTTCCAAGAAGGACGCAGATGCAGCTGTTAAGGCCGTATTTGATACCATCGCTGATGCACTCGCTGAGAACGATAAGGTTCAGCTGATCGGTTTCGGTACCTTCGATGTCGCTGAGAGAGCAGCTCGCGAGGGCAGAAACCCGAGAACTGGTGCTACCATGAACATCGAGGCTTCCAAGGCTCCGAGATTCAAGGCTGGTAAGGCCCTCAAGGATAAGATCAACGGTTAATCACCGAGGCGGCCGCGAGGCCGCCTCTTTTGTATTTTAAGGAATTTCCATGAGACTAGACAAATACCTGAAAGTATCGAGACTCATCAAGCGTCGCACCGTGGCGAACGAAGCCTGCGACGCAGGCAGAGTACTCGTGAACGAGCGTCCACAGCGCGCATCCTACGATGTGAAGGTGGGTGACGTCATCGAGATCCGCTTCGGTGAGAAATCCGTCCGGGCAGAGGTTCTGGCGGTACAGGAAACTGTACACAAGGAAGAGGCAGGAGACCTTTTTAAGTATCTATGAAACGAAGACAGCGTCCGCGTAAAAATCTATCCAGCAATCGTCTGGCGATCATCGGCATCACGATCGTGGTGCTGTTCCTTGCAATCGCCATCAACATCCGGGGCAAGACCCTCCGGCAGCAGGAGCGGGATTACCAGGCCCAGGAAGAGAGCCTGGATGCCGCCATCGCCGACGAAGAGCAGCACGGTAAGGAGCTGGAAGAGAAAAAGGTCTACGTAAAAACGAAGGAATTTACGATGGAGAAGGCCCGCGAGATCTTCGGACTGAAGCTGCCGGACGAAATCATCATCAAACCGGATGAAAAGTGAGAGATTACTTAGTAAAATGAGGTGGAGAGACACAGGTTTCTCCACCTTTGTTTTTGAGAGGAGCTTCGTATGGATGCGCTTACGCTGGAAATCAAACGATATATCGAGAATAATCAGCTGATCCGGCCGGGCGATGGCGTCGTGGTCGGGCTTTCGGGCGGTCCGGATTCGGTCTTCCTGCTGTATGCGCTGCACACGCTGCAGGCGCGGATGGGCTTTACGCTGCGGGCGGTGCACGTCCACCACGGTATCCGTGGCGCGGAGGCGGACCGCGACGCGGCGTTTTCGGAGGAGCTCTGTGCGAAGCTCGAGATCCCGTTTCAGGCGGTGCATGTCGCGGCTCCGGCGTACGCGGCGCAGCGTGGGCTCAGCCTTGAGGAGGGCGCGCGCATCCTCCGCTACGAGGCCCTCGAGACCGTGCGGCAGCAGCTGACGACGCCCGCCGCCTGGGTCGCGGTGGCGCATCATCTCGATGATCAGGCGGAGACCGTCCTCCATAATCTCGTGCGCGGCGCGGGCCTTCGCGGCCTCGCGGGCATGGAGAATCGGCGAAATCACGTGATTCGGCCATTGCTTTCCATAAAAAGAGAAGATATACTGAAATGGCTTGAACAAAATAAGATAGCGTACGTGACGGATTCGATGAACGCGGATCCGCACTACACCCGGAATCGCATTCGCAGCACGGTACTGCCGGAGCTTCGCGAGATCAACCCGGAGGCGAGCGCCCATATCGCGCACAGCGCAGCGCTCCTTCGCGAGGCGGATGCGTACTTTCATGCGCTCGCGCTTCGGTACGTGGACGCGCACGCAACGCTGACGGCGTCTCCGGTACCGTTACCGGAGACGGACACCCCGGGCGAAAGTACAATCCCGAGGCCGTCTGCATTGGCAGAGGACAGGGTGGAGGGCGAAACAGAAGCCCCGGCCGAGGCGATGATCCTCAGGTCGATTGCATTGCCCGTGACAGAGCTGAAGGCGTACCCGGAGCTCGTGCGGCAGTACGTTTACAGCGAGCTGCTCCGCCGGATCGGAACGCCGCTGAAGGACTGGAGCGCCGTGCATTACCGGGACATCGACCGCCTGATTTTCGGGCCGGGCGGCGCGCATCTCGACCTTCCGTACCGGATGAGCGCAGAGTATCGTAAAAAAACCTTGATTCTACAGGAGAATCGAGAGGTTATCAGTGTAAAAAGGAGAAAAAATCATGGCTGAGCATGTCAGAGTCCTGATCCCGGAGGATCAGATCGAAGCACGTATCACAGAAATTGCGGATCAGATTTCAGAGGCCTACAAGGGCGAGTCCCTCCACCTCATCTGCATCCTGAAGGGCGGCGCGATGTTCATGTGTGAGCTCGCGAAGCGCATCCATGACGTGGATGTATCCTTCGACTTCATGTCCGTCTCCAGCTACGGCGGCGGCACGACATCCAGCGGTATCGTGAAGATCGTGAAGGACCTCGATGAGCCGCTCGAGGGCAAGCATGTCATGATCGTCGAGGACATCATCGACACCGGACACACATTGAACCATCTGAGCAGGATGCTCCTCGACCGGAAGCCGCTGTCCATCGAGATCTGCACGCTGCTGAACAAGCCGTCCCGCCGCGAGAAGGAAGTACCGGTGAAGTACTCCTGCTTCGAGATCCCGGACGAGTTCGTCGTGGGCTATGGTCTCGACTATGACCAGCGCTACCGGAACCTTCCGTTCATCGGTGTGGTCGAGTTCGATCAGTAAATTTTATTAGGAAGTAATAAGTAAATGAACCAGAGTACGATTAACCAGGAGGCACTGTACACCTCGGGAACGGCCAGCTACCGTGTCCCGGAGGAGCCGAATCCTGGAGATACCGTTACGCTCCGATTTCGGACAGCACGGCAGGACGTGGATGCCGTCTATATCTTTTTCCACGAAGCCAACAGCAGCACGAAGATGCAGCTCGTCGAGAGCGACGCACGCTTCGATTATTACGAGCATAAGGTCATGGTCGGTCAGGCCACCCAGAGCTACAGCTTTTTCATCGTGAAGGGCGCAGAGCGACTGCATTTCAACCGCCTCGGCGTCTGCGACGACATGAACCGCGAGCTCTCGTACCGCCTGATGCCGGGCTTTCATATCCCGGACTGGGCGAAGGGTGCCATCATGTACCAGATCTTCATCGACCGTTTCTGCGATGGCGACCCGAAGAATAACGTCGTCGATAACGAATACATCTACCTCGGCCGGGCAGCGCGTGGTGTTCAGGACTGGAACGCGCCGGTCGAGGCCTTTGACGTGCACAGATTTTACGGCGGTGATCTCGCCGGCGTGCGCTCGAAGCTCGACTATATCCAGCGGCTCGGCGTCAGCGTCATCTACTTCAACCCGCTTTTCGTGTCCCCGTCGAACCACAAGTACGACGCGCAGGACTACGACCACATCGATCCGCATATCGGAAAGATCGTGAAGGACGGCGGCACCCTCGTCGAGGACTGGGAGGACGACAACGCCCGCGCGACCCGCTACTCGATCCGCACCACGAGCCGTGAAAACCTCGAGGCCAGCGACCAGCTCTTCATCGAGTTCGTCGAGGCCTGCCATGCGCGCGGCATGCGTGTCATCATCGACGGCGTCTTCAACCACTGCGGCTCCTTCCACAAGTGGATGAACCGTTCCGGCTTCTATAACTATAAGGATCAGGCCAATGCTTATGCCGCGGGTGCGTACCAGCGCAAGGACAGTCCGTACCACGATTATTTTGCATTCAGCGATAACCGTGACGAAGCCTGGCCGAACAACAACAGCTACGAGAAGTGGTGGGGCAATGATACCCTCCCGAAGCTGAACTATGAGGGCTCCCGTGATCTCGCCGAGGCGATCCTTGAGATCGGGCGTAAGTGGGTGAGTGCGCCGTATAACGTCGATGGCTGGCGTCTAGACGTCGCCGCCGACCTCGGTCACTCTGCGACCTACAACCACATGTTCTGGAAGAAGTTCCGCATGGTGGTGAAGGAAGCGAACCCGGAGGCCATCATCCTCGCCGAGCACTACGGCGACCCGTTCAGCTGGCTCCAGGGCGATGAGTGGGACACCATCATGAACTACGATGCCTTCATGGAGCCGGTGACCTGGTTCCTGACCGGCATGGAGAAGCACTCCGACGCGAAAAACGAGGCGATGCGCGGTGACGGTGAGATGTTCTTCAACGCGATCCTCTACCATATGTCCCGCATGCCGGAGAACTCGATTCTCTGCTCGATGAACCAGCTCTCGAATCATGACCACAGCCGCTTCATGACGCGGACAAATCAGACGGTCGGTCGTATCGGTACGAGCGGCTCAGCTGCTGCAGACGTCGGCGTTTCGCAGGCGCTCTACCGTCTGGGGGCGATGATGCAGATGACCTGGCCGGGCGCACCGACCCTCTACTACGGCGACGAAGCCGGCATGACCGGCTGGACCGAGCCGGACTGCCGCCGTCCGTACCCGTGGGGCCACGAGGACCTCGAGCTCATCGAGTTCCATAATTACCTCGGCGGTATGCATAACCGCTATCCGGTGATGAAGCGAGGTTCCCTCATGAAGCTCATGGCCGGTCACAATTACGTGGTTTACGCGAGACAGTATGAGGATGAGGTCGCCATCATGGTCGTGAACTGCGGTGACGAAGCGATGACCCTGAACATCCCGACCTGGGTGACCGGAATCGAGGATGACGTCGAGATCCGCCGCCTTCTCCGCACCGACGACATGGGCTACAACGTCGGTATCACGAAGCGCCACAGCGAGGACGGCATCCTCGTATCCCAGATGCGGGCACACACCGGAAAAATCTACTACGCGAAGAAGAAGCCCAAGGCTGATCCGGATATGTAAAACAGACGGAAACCTCAGGGGGAAAGGCACCAGAAGCCAGGCATACTGTGCTTTTGGTGCTGAACTTACGGGCCCCGGTCTGAACGGCTACGCCCATAGCGGCACCCAAAAAACTTTTTTTGAAAAAGTGTTGACAAAGCTTTCGGAGTAGAGTATTATAACACTCGCGTCACCGATAAGGCGACACACGAAGTCACTTGCGGGTGTAGTTCAATGGTAGAATGTCAGCCTTCCAAGCTGAACATGTGAGTTCGATTCTCATCACCCGCTCGATGCCCAGATAGCTCAGTTGGTAGAGCAGAGGACTGAAAATCCTCGTGTCACTGGTTCGATTCCGGTTCTGGGCACTCAAGATTATAAAGACGGCGATAACATTCACACCGACACTGATGATCTTTTGTATAATGCACCCACCTTCACAGAAATGAAAGTCGGTTGGGACATTAAAAATGCGCGAGTAGTAGAGTGGTACTACGTCGCCTTGCCAAGGCGAAGATCGCGGGTTCGATCCCCGTCTCGCGCTCTATGGAGCGATTGAGAAACATCATCCAGAAAAACCGATTTATCCGTTCCGACGGATAAGCGCATATTGCGCGAGTAGTAGAGTGGTACTACGTCGCCTTGCCAAGGCGAAGATCGCGGGTTCGATCCCCGTCTCGCGCTCGACTGAAAGCCCTCCTGAGAAATCAGGAGGGCTTTTTTGATAATCAGATCGCGCATACAGAGATCGGTGCAGGAGGGAACAGGTTATGAGAAAAGCTTTATATGAAGATTTAGTACAGGGTTTAACGGAAGCGATTGCTTTCGAAGGGGGAGAAGGAGCAGCACATACAAGAACATATTCTACTGAATATGCATCCGGATTATTGAATCAGATTGAAACAGATACTTGGGAACAAAATGAAAAAAATGAGGAATAATCCAACATTTTTCTCACATCAAAAACCTCGGGAGCCCTTGAAAACACTGGAGGTAAACCGCTCAATATAGTCTGTTTGACGACGATATGCAATTTCGAACGCTCATGTTAGAATCGGGGCATATTAAAGACTTCCCAGGAACCAGTCAACTTGACGGTTCGTACTTTAATCTCCCCAAGAAAACTATACAGAGAGGAGTGACGAAATGGCGCAAAAGGATGCATCTCAGAAGATTCTTGAATCCTACAATGATGTGTTTTCAGACATCGTAAATGTACTGTTGTTTAAGGGCAGGAAGGTGCTGTCGGAGGAGGAGCTGGAGGACCAGGCTCCACGGGCGTATTACAAGGCGGATGGTAAGATCCACGAGATCGAGAGGGATGTCGCAAAGAGGTGGAAGAACGGAAACATACGGGTCGCCTGCATTGGCTTCGAAAACCAGACCGCGAGTGATCCGGATATGCCGCTTCGTGTCATAGGTTATGATGGCGCGGAGTATCGGGCGCAGCTTTTGAACAAACAGGCGGTACATTATCCGGTCGTGACGCTGGTGCTTTACTTCGGGCATAAACAGAGGTGGAGCGGGCCGCAGACGCTGAAGGAAAGGCTGGATATCCCGAAAGAACTCGATAAGTATGTGAATGATTACCAAATTCACGTATTTGAGATTGCGTTTATGAACAAGAAGGAGGTAAACTTATTTCAGAGTGATTTCCGGGTCGTGGCGGACTTCTTCGTACAGAAGCGAAAGAATGGAAATTATAAGCCTAAACCACAGGATTTGAAGCACGTGCAGGAAACGCTACAGCTGCTTAGTGTCATGACAAACGACCATCGGTTTGAAGATGTTTATAATGAAGCATCAGATGCTCAGAAGGGAGAGATGCGAAATATGTGTGAGATTCTGGATAAGATCGAAAACAGAGGAATAGAGAAAGGCAAAGCGGAAGGAATAGCCGAAGGAAAGAATCAGATGGCGGATCTCATGAAAATCCTGCTTACTGAGAGTCGCATCGAGGATGCGAAGCGTGCGGCGGAGGATCCGGTATATTGCGACGAGCTGATGAAGCAGTATGGGATCGGCTGAGTGGAGGCGTTTCGTGATGGGGCGGATGTCCCTCATATGATCAAACATGACATAGGATAAGACGAAGCGACGAGGTTGATTCGCAGTGAATCGGGCTCGTCGCATTGCAGTGTTAAGCTTCGGCTTGGCCTGTTTTGAACTCGGATATACGATCGGCAATAAATCACAAAAAAAATAATCGTCCCCGGTCCTCGAAAACTGGAGCGATTATTTTAATCAAATCAGTTAGGGACTAACCGTCTATCGGTAGCACCTTTTTCATTTACATCTTAGCACGCTTATATGGATGTGTCAAAAACATTTCAGCAGGGACATTGGGGCAAGTTGATAGATCAGTGGAAGGATAAGATGGTTGGGGACAGGCCACGTAAAGGTTGAGGAGGTAACGGGATGAACAGAATCAAAATAGACAGAGATGGTAACGAGGGGGATTCCTTTTATAGTGTAGATGTGGTCTATTTGCGAGGGCAGGACAGCGAGATCGATAGGCTGATAAATGAAGCCAAAAAAGAAGCATACGTTTCGGGATTCAATCGAGGCCAGAGTCAGGCGTATAGCGGATTCTGGAATGAACGCTGCCAGAAATTATTCAAGGAAGATGAAGAGAGCCGGAAGCGTGATGAACATGAACATTGCTGGACGGCACACGATAAATGGCAGGATCATATTGCCAGAACAGCGTTTAATCTTGCGGCATCTGCTTATGAGGAGTATGTGGCCGGAAAGAGCAGTGTGGAAGATGCGATGAATGCCGTTGTGGCGGTACTGCGCACAGAGTTCGTGAATACAAGGGAAAAGCAGGCTGCGGAAAATGCAGGGGAGATGATACCGGTACCGCCGGAAGAAAAATGGCTGACGGATGATGAGAATGAGAGCAAGGGCGTTAGTATGCTTTCAATATGCCGAGATTTTTTGAAACAGGGCAGAAAAGAAGGTTATGATGTCGGCTACACGAAAGGGTTTATGGC
>JAUNWX010000057.1 GCA_030540075.1 Lachnospiraceae bacterium | reverse complement strand
CCGGGCGGACTCCGGACTTACACCGGTTAGAAACGTGCGCCGCCAGGCGCACCAAGCGTGCAGCAGGGGCCCCGGAGGACATCCTCCGGGACCCCTGTCTGCTGTCACAGCGTCGGAAATTCCTTTTCGAACTCCGAAGTCAGAATGAAGCGGTCGATCATGCCGTTGTTGAGGTACCACTCGTAGTCCGCGCCGCTCTGCTTCGCCACGAGGACGAGCCGGATCGACGGGTTCAGGCGTCGGATGATTTCGCAGAGCTCGATGCCGTTCATGGTCGGGAGCTGGTACGTCGTGATGACCATATCGTAGGCAGCCGGCTCCTTCTGGATGCGGTCGATCAGCGCCGCCGGATGGCCGTAAAAGTCGATGGCCTTTTCAGGCGAACGGACGAGTGATTTCCACGTCTTCTGCCGCTCTTCTCTCACGACAAATGCGATCTTAGAGATCGCTTTCTGCCCTTTCGAACTGTATGCGTTTCCGATGGCCGATGTTTTTCCGTCCGCATCGCCCTTATTTCCCTCTACGCCACGATCCGATGCAGGGCGCGCATTCTCTTCACCATCTTCCTCCTCGCAGAGCGGGATCTCCATGCTGAAGCAGGTCCCCTCGCCGAGCGTACTTTCGACATAGATTGTACCGCCGATGGAGCTCAGGATGTTCCGGACGACGGACAGACCGAGGCCGGTACCATGGCGGGAGCCCTTCGTCGTATAGAACGGCTCGAAGATCTTCTGCTGTGCATCCTCGCTGATACCACAGCCGGTGTCGCGGACGCGGAGTACCAGCCGGTGCCCAGCAACACTCCCGTTCGCAGAGGATGCTCCCGCTGCTGCGTTCCCGGATCCTGCCGGGCTTCCTGTACTGTCCGCCGAAGCCACGGCGAAATCCGTCGCCAGCTCGATCCGGAGCTCCTTCCGCTCTGTCTTTTCCATCGCCTGGAAGGCGTTCTTACAGAGATTCATGAGGATGTGCTCCGCCATGCCCTTCCGGCCGAGGATATACAGTGACTCCTCTGTGATGTCTATATGAACTGTGATCGCCGACGGCGCCAGCTGCCCGACGATGCCGGCCGCATGCCGAACCTCCTCCGTGAAATTCAGACGTTCCAGCCGTACGCCGGTATCCTGTCGTGCGAAGGCCAGGAGCTGCTTCGAGAGATCCGAGGCCCTGTCAACGGATACCAGCATCTCGTGGATCATCTCCTTATTCTCCGCTGAGATACTCTCGTCGTTCTCGAGCAGCTCCGCGTAGATCATGACCGGCGTCAGATAATTATTGAACTCATGTGCGATGTGGCTCGACATCATGCCGAGTGACTGAATGCGCTGATAGTGCCGGATCTCCTCATTCTTCCGCGCCACCGTCTCCATGCCCCGGTTGATTTCCTTCAGGTACGTAATCTCTTTTTCCGTGGCCGCCGCCTGAAAATGACTCTGCAGCACGAACGCCACGATGATGCCGAGCAGCATGATATAGACGAATACGATCCCGATCATCGTCATCATCATGTCGTCGAGCGGCGTCGAAAGCTCCGTCACCGGGATCGTCGAATTCACGATCCAGCGCTCTCCCTGGATATAGATCGCCCGAAAAGCCACCACACGCTGTACTCTCGGATGTGTTTCGTCCGCCCAGTCATAGGTATCGATCACGCCGGTTCCGGAATCTTCGTTCTCCTGCTTCTCCAGCCACGCATGCATACTGCTGTAGTTCAGCTCCGGGTACAGCCGCTCACGGTCATAGAGCGCGTCGAGACCGATCTGATCCTTCGCATGATGCATGATGATGTACAGATTCTGATCCTTCACCACCGAATAGCCGTTCTTTCCGATTTTGACCTTCGCTACACTGTTCTTGTAGAGGGCCTCCAGATTCATCGCGAAGCACAGCTGATAGAGCCCCTCCTTCGTATCGATTTCCTTCTGGATATACAGCTCATACCAGCCCGTGACCGGCGAGATCTTTTTCTCCGTGATCCGTGCAGGATGCTCGGTGTCAACATTGGCCTCCGAGTCTTCTGCGCTTTTTGAATCTACGTCCTGGGTGCCAATGCTTCCGCCGTCCGTCGGATGGCCGCTCTGTTCTATCACATTGGCCGACGCATCCGAAACACGCACCGGCTGCGCTTCATCCGTACGCCCATCGGTCTGATCTGTCGCCTTCCCGCGCCCGATCTTCGTCACCATCATCGACTGTCCAGGAGCATAGCGCGTCACCGATCCGTCGGGTGCCGTCACCGTCACCCAGTTATAGAGATTCCCATTTTCCTTCAGAAAAAAGTCCGTTCGTTCGGTGAGGCCATCGATACGAACCCAGTCCTCCGGCATACCCTCGCTCCGATAGATGAGGTCGATCTGATGGATCTTCTGCTCGAGATAGGAATCGAGGTTATCCCCCACGATACCGGCAATCGTCAGCAGCTGACTCCCCTCCATGGAGATCGCCTGCCGCCGATAGTTCTGGTAGTAGCGAAAACCGGACAGCGCCGCGATCATCGAGAGCAGCAGAAAGACGACCACCGCTCTCAGCTCTGTCTGTTTATTCGTAAGCCCGTTCTGGATACGTTTCATCTCACTCTGCCCTTTCTGCCTTCTGCTCCTGCTTCCATCCTGCACCCGCCGTGCGTTCGTCCTCCTCTCAGTACGATGAACTCACTCGCCACCGGGCCGGGCGATGTCGGGTCACTCCTCCACGGTCAGCATGTAGCCGATGCCGCGCACGGTCTTCAGGTACTTCGGTGACTTCGGGTCCTCCTCGATCTTGCTGCGGATACGCTTCACATAGACCGTGATCGTGTTGTCGTCGACGACCGATTCGTTCCACACCTGCGCATATAGCTGCTCCTTCGTGAACACCTGCCCCGGATGCTCCAGCAGAAAGCGGAACAGCGCCTGCTCACGCGCCGTGAAGTTCAGCGGCTTCTCATCTTTCAGGCACTCCATCTTCAGCATATCGACCGCAAACGGACCGCGGCGAATGCCGACATCGGACACCTCCTGGCTGTAGACCTGGCTCCGCCGGATCAGCGCCTTCGCGGTCTGAATCAGCACCGCCGTATGAAACGGTTTCGTGAGGTAGCTGTCGGCGCCGAAGCCGAGGCCGAGCACCTGGTCCATCTCATCCGACTTTCCGGACAGCATCATAACCGGCGTATGGTCTCCGGCTGCACGCATCTTCTGCAGCACCTCGTAGCCACCGACCCGCTCCATCATTACATCGAGGATCACCAGCTGATATTTCTCTTTTTTCAGAAGTGCGAGGGCCTCGAGTCCATCCGACGCCTCCGTCACATCCATGCCCTCGCGCCGAAGCGCCATGCGGACCGCAAGCCGGATCGCCTGCTCATCGTCCACCAGTAACACTCTGTTCATATATTCATCTCCTGTCATCACGGACTGACCTGCCTTTCTTCATTTTAGCACAAAAGAGCGAAATCAACACTGTCGCGCTGATTTCGCCCTTTCGCCCTTTCGCGTTTGTTATTTTATAGGAGTTTATCTAAAAAAATATTAGAAACATAGATGAATATACGGTGACTGTGTGATGACAAATCTGTCATTTCATCATTTCCCCGTCATTATTTGCCGAAGGTCAGTACACCTTTGCGGTAGGATGGGTCGTGGCTGGTGACGAAGTCGAAGGCCTCCTGTGCCTTCTCCACCGGCCAGGTATGGGAGATGGAACCACGCAGGTCGATCTTACCATCATTGATCATATCGATGACCTCCTGGAACTTACGGTTCTGGAGGCGGCTGCCACGCACATCGAGCTCCTTCGAGGTGATGACGAACTGGTTGACCTCATCCGGTCTGGTGGAGAAGCCCATCGTGATCACACGGCCAGCATTGCCCGTCGCCTGAAGCGCGGTGAGAAGGCTGCCCTTGACGCAGGCTGCATCGATGGTGAGGGTCGGGCCATAGCCGCCGGTCAGCTCATGTGCACGTGTCGGTACGTCCTCCTTCAGGCTGTTGATCGCATAGGTGGCACCGTTATCGAGGGCCTCCTGCAGCTTCGCATCATCGATATCTGTCACGGTGATGCTGTGCGGGTGGAACTGCTTTACGACACGGAGGATACTGCTGCCGAGCGCGCCGCAGCCGACGATCATGACATCATCGATCTCCTCGATCTGGGCACGGGAACAGCACTGCACGGCGATGGTGGTCGGCTCGATCATGACCGCCTCTTCGTCCGTCAGCATCTCTGGCACCAGGTAGCAGTCGGTATCCGGCACCGCCATGTACTCACGATAACCGCCATCGATATGTACGCCACGAACATGCAGATCGCCGCAGACATTCGGGCGACCCTTACGGCAGGCATAGCAGTGACCACACGGAACGACCTGATCGATGATGACACGATCGCCGACCTTCACCTTCTTTGCGCTCTCGCCGACCTCGACGACATAACCCACGATCTCATGACCGATGACACGCGGATAGGTCGCGGCCGCATTCGTACCGAGATAGATGCCGACATCCGAACCACAGATACCCGACGCGGCGATCTTTACCAGCACGTTATTCTTTTCATCGATGACCGGCTTCTCCATATCGATGATACGAAGATCATTTGGCTTCACAACCTGAACAGCTTTCATACAAGTTACCTCCTTAAATGATGTTTCCTGAAATATGTTTCCAGATATGTATGTACAAACACCTTGCCTAAACTTGAAATGCACGTATTTCCACCGATTTCATTGGGGCCAGGCCCCGAAACGGCTTACATACAAGTGCATAAAGAAGGTACTTCCATTGCA
Source organism: Lachnospiraceae bacterium (assembly GCA_030540075.1). Taxonomy (GTDB): domain Bacteria; phylum Bacillota; class Clostridia; order Lachnospirales; family Lachnospiraceae; genus Oribacterium. The sequence continues at coordinate 3,312 of JAUNWX010000057.1, read as the reverse complement.
GTAAATAGTCAATACCAAATCGAATACTGCGCGAAAGAATCAGCATGTTGCACATATTTAGCACACGTATTTTGTTGTAGATGGATGATGAATTTTTTATACGGATATACTAATATACAAGTACTTTTTCAAGTACAATCGCGTCCTCACGTCATGGGACACTAGGAAATCGACGCTGGTGAAAGGGGATATGAAGGAGGATATGCGGCGTGCGAAATCGAAAGGAGATTCTAATATGAAATGTAACAGGTTCGTCAAGTTCACTGCAACCATGCTGACGCTTCTTACGGTCGCTGCACTCAGCGGCTGTGGCAGCTCGAGTACCGGCGATGATGCCGCCGGCGGAAAGCTGGTAAAGGTTGCTATCTGCGTCTCGGACACCACCCCGGCGGTACAGGCGCTGAAGGAAGTCTTCGTGCCGGAGGTAGAGAAAGCAACCGAAGGTCGATATAAGATTCAGCTCTATCCTTCCGGCGTGCTGGGTGGTGAGAAGGTCACCTATGATTATACGAAGAGCGGCATCGTCGAGATGTGCGTCGTCGGCACCGGCATGTGGTCCGAGACCCCGAAGATGTCCGCACCGGATTTCCCGTTCATGTTCCGTGACGTCGATCATGCGAGTCGCTGCTATCAGGGTGCGCTCGGCGATTACCTCCGTGAGGAAATCGAGTCCACACAGCCGCTGAAGCTCCTCTCCTGGATGCCGAACGGCGTTCGTGCTTTCTCTTCTAATAAGAAGCTGACCTGCACCGATGACTTCAAGGGCCAGAAGCTCCGTATGCCGAACAACCCGATCCACGTTCGCCTCGCCGAGAGCCTGGGTGCCAATGTCGTCATCATGGACATGGGTGAAGTGTTCACCTCTCTCGAGCAGGGTGTCGTCGATGGCCAGGACAACCCGCTTTCCACTGTACGAAACGAAGGCTGGTACGAGGTACAGAAGTGCATCTATAACACTGATCACATCATCGCGTCCCTCGAGATGTTCGCAAGCGACGATTTCCTCTCCGGTATGTCTGAAGAGGATCAGGAGGCCTTCCGGAAAGCAGCGCAGGATGCCGCAAGCTACTCCTGGGATCTTTACAAGGAAAGCCTCGACAGTGATATCCAGTTTATGAAGGATTCCGGTCTAACCGTAACCGATCCGACCGACGAGGACCGCGAGAAGCTGAAGGCTGCCGTCGAGCCGGTATATGACTATCTGCGCGATCAGTATGACTGGGTCGACGAAGTTCTGAACCTGGTTGATTCCATCGAATAAGGAGGCCACATATGAATAAAATCTTTAAAGCCATCGACGTCTTCACTGGTCTTCTGACCGGTGCCATGGTACTCTTCGTCTTTCTGAACGTCGTACTGCGTATGCTGTTCAACTCCGGTCTCACCTGGTCCGAGGAGCTCGCCCGTTACCTCTTCGTTTCCGTCACCTACATCGGTGCCATCAGTGCCATGCGTGCGAACGGACACATGACCGTCGACATGCTGATTTCGAAGGTGAAGGCACCGCTCCAGATGACCTTCTACCTGATTTCTCAGGCCCTGATCGCCGCCTTAATGCTGATTCTGGTGCACGGCTCCTATAAGATGGTGCTTCAGAATACCGCATCCCGTACGGCTGCACTCGGCATCCCGTATGCACTCCTCTACTCTCTCGGCATCCTGACCGGCGTCGCGATCTGCATTCTGGCCATCGCCAACATGATTTATGCGATCACCCATCCATCCGAGATTTCGCAGATCGTCACCGTCAGCACCGAGGATGATGAACTCCTCGAGGAAGCAGCAAACGCAGAAAATATGAGTGATGAAGAATATCGCGCAATGCTGAATAACATCGAAAAGGGAGGTAAAGACGCATGATTCTGGTAGTTTTCCTGGTAGCACTTATCGGCAGCATTCTGATCGGCCTGCCGATCTGCTTCGCGCTTCTGTTCAGTGGCGTATGCATGATGATCGGTCTCAATGGCTTCAATTCCATGATTCTGTCCATGAACCTGTTCTCTGGCGCAGATTCCTTCTCCATGATGGCCGTTCCGTTCTTCGTCCTCGCAGGTGAATTCATGAACCGCGGCGGTATCACGAAGCGTATCGTTAATTTCGCCAATGCCTTAGTTGGTCACGTTCGTGGCGGTCTCGGTTATGTATCGATCATCGCCATCCTGCTCTTCGCTTCCATGGTCGGTTCCGCTGTCGCCTCCACCGCAGCGCTCGGTGCGATCCTCATCCCGATGATGGTCAAGGCCGGTTACAACCGTGACCGAAGCACCGGTCTGATCGCTGCCGGCAATATCCTTTCTCCGATCATGCCGCCATCCGTTCCGATGATCATCTTCGGCGTACAGGCCGGCGTATCGGTCACGAAGCTCTTCATGGGCGGTATCGCACCAGCTGTTTATATGTCGGTCGCACTCTGTGTCATCTGGTTCTTCGTTGCGAAGAAGGATAATCTTCCGACCGCACCACGCAAGTCAAAGAGAGAGATTCTTCACTCAATCCGCGATGGTATCTGGGCACTGCTTCTTCCACTGTTCATCCTGGTCGGCCTTCGAAGCGGTAAGTTCACAGCGACTGAGGCCGGTGTGATCTGCGTTGTGTATGCGATGATCGTCGGCATGTTCGTCTACCGCGAGCTGAAGCCACAGGACATTCTGGACTGTCTGATCTCGTCCGCGAAGTCTGCTTCTGTCATCATGTTCCTGGCCGCCGGCGCGATGGTTTCCTCCTGGGTGATGACCGTTGCCAACATTCCGACCCTCGTAACCACCATCCTGACACCGTTCATCGCACATCCGACCCTGCTGATGCTCATCATCTGCTTACTGGTTCTCCTCGTCGGCACCTCGATGGATGTTACGCCGACCATCATGATCCTGACCCCGGTACTTCTTCCAGCCATCAAGCAGGCAGGTATCGATCCAGCCTACTTCGGTGTAGTCTTCATCATGGTAACCGTCATGGGTCTTCTCACTCCGCCGGTTGGTACCGTTCTGAACGTTGCCTGTGGAGCCGGAAAGATCAACATGGAGCGCATCGTGAAGGCTGTATGGCCGTTCCTCCTGGCAGAAGCCATCATTCTTTTAATGCTGGTTCTCTTCCCGCCACTGGTAAGCGTTCCGATGAATTTCTTCGTCGGCGGCTGATCGAAACGATCCCTCTGAAGCACATGTCCTTCTCTGGACGCCACACATGCTTCAGCTTTTGCATATCCTTCCTATAGCACCGAAGGCCTGCGTTCATACGAACGCAGGCCTTCGGTATTTTGTCGTGCGCCTGGCGGCGCACGTTTCTAACCGGTGTAAGTCCGGAGTTCAC
>JAUNWX010000056.1 GCA_030540075.1 Lachnospiraceae bacterium | reverse complement strand
GGAGAGATACACCAAGTACTTCTAAGGGATGGGATTTTGATTCTTCACGACCTCTCCGTATGGCTTCTGATGGCAGCCCTCCGGGGCTCCTCGCCGATTCACATCTGGATATCGCGCGCATGACGCAATGGAACGTTGCGGGATGCCCTTGCTTGTGTTAGTATGGGCGACAGTGACGCGTATCCATAGACGCGCCCGGAACTTGTGACGATTTCTCCGAAAAAGCGATGAGGATACCGTGCCTCTCATCCGACGGCGAGAAATCGTTGCGTTGTGTAGAGCTATGGATTAGAAAGAATACATAAATGGAATTTAACGAGTTTTTCAGAGAACAGAATGCATCCGCTTCGAACGGCGGCATGCGCTTTATCGAGAGCTTCTATGACGGCATGCGGGTAGCGGATATCTACCTCGTGAAGACGAAGAACGCTGCGCTCACGAAGAATGGTAAGGAGTACCTGAACGTGACGCTGCAGGATCGCACCGGTCAAGTGGACGCGAAGGTGTGGGAGCCGAACTCCCCGGGCATCGCAGAGTTCGATGTGCTCGACTACGTCTATGTCGAGGGCAATGTCACCGTTTATAATGGCAGCAACCAGCTGAGCATCCAGCGTCTCCGCGTAGCGAAGGAGGGCTCCTTCGACCCGAAGAATTATCTTCCGGTATCCGGTCGTCCGATTCCGGAGATGGATCAGGAGCTGCAGCAGATGATCAAGTCGGTGAAAAATCCGTACCTGAACAAGCTGCTCAACATGATCTTCCTCGAGAACGAAGGCTTCCACAAGGAGTTCATGCAGCACTCTGCCGCGAAGTCCGTACACCACGGCTACGTCGGTGGCCTCGCAGAGCATACCCTGTCGGTCGCAGCCATCTGTGATTTCTATGCGAAGCATTACCCGGATCTGCACCGTGACCTGCTGATCACCGCAGCGCTCTGCCACGACATCGGAAAGGTCCAGGAGCTGACCGCCTTCCCTCGCAACGATTACAGCGATGTCGGACAGCTGATCGGTCATATCGTGATCGGCTATCAGGCTGTGATCAACACGGCAAAGAAGATTCCGGATTTCCCGGAGACCCTCGCCGCAGAGCTCGGTCACTGCATCCTCGCACACCATGGTGAGCTCGAGTACGGCTCCCCGAAGAAGCCGGCACTGATGGAGGCGATGGCACTTTCCTTCGCCGATAACGTCGATGCGAAGCTCGAAACCATGCGTGAAGCCATCGCTGCCGCAGGTAAGAACGGAAAGGCACCGGACAGCAACGGCTGGCTCGGCTTCAACCGCCTCATCGACTCAAATCTTCGAAAAACCAGCGATTTCTCATAACTAAATTAACCGCCGTCATGCAAAGGACGATCCTTTGCACGACGGCGATTTTGATATCACCGTCAGAAGTGGATCGGCAAGGGCCCCGGAGTACTGTGCTTCTGATGGCAGCCCTCCGGGACCCTCGCCTTCATCCTCTTTCTGATGTAATTTTACTGTAAAAAGTCAATTATTAATTGATTAAAAGTTTAGTTATAGTATAATGAATTCCGGCTTGAAAGTTTAGTGACAGCATATTGCAAGTTTAGCAAAAGTTTAGTGTATACACTGGAAAGGAAACGCTCATGGCAGCAGAGCAGGTGAACGTCGAAATCGGGCGGAAAATCAAGAATCTCCGGAACCGGAACGGTCTCACGCAGCAGGAGCTGGCGGACCGGACGGAGCTGACGAAGGGCTTTATTTCGCAGCTGGAGCGAGGACAGGTGTCGCCGTCGGTGGTGACGCTGATGGATCTCATCGAGTGCCTCGGCACGACGCCGGGTGAGTTTTTCAAGGCGTCGACGCAGGAGCAGATCGTCTTTACAGGCGCGGACTGCTTCGAGAAGGTAGACGAGCAGGGCAACTGTCGTAAATGGCTGGTGCCGACCGCGCAGAAGTTCGAGATGGAACCCCTGCTGGTAACATTGGCCCCGCATCAGACACTCGAGGAGGATAAGCCGCACACCGGTGAGGAGTTCGGCTATGTCATGAACGGCAGGATCCGGGTGCACTTCGGGGAAGAGGTCTACACAGTGAAGGCTGGGGAGAGCTTCTACTACCGCACGACGCAGGTCCACCGGATCGAGAACCCGAGCGCAAAGCCCGCGAAGTTCCTCTGGATCAGCACGCCACCGGAGTTTTAAGTTTCAGTTACAGTTCAAGCAAATGGGGACCCGGCTTCGATTTCACCGGTCTCGGAGCACTGTGCCTCCGTTGCCGCCTATCCGGATCCCCACTACACTGAACGCTTATATTTTTTATATATAAAGGGAAAGAATTATGGGAAACGAAACAGTAAAAAGCGAGAACATCATCGAGCTCAGGCATGTGATGCGCCAGTACGACGACAACGGTTTCATCGCCGTACATGATTTTAACCTCGAAGTGAAGCGCGGCGAGTTCGTCACCTTCCTCGGCCCGTCCGGCTGTGGGAAGACGACGACCCTTCGGATGATCGCAGGCTTCGACATCCCGACCTCGGGCGAAATCCTCCTGAACGGAAAATCCATCACCTCACTTCCGCCATACGAGCGTCCGATCAATACGGTTTTCCAGCGCTATGCGCTTTTTCCGCACATGAACATCTATGACAACATCGCCTTCGGCCTCCGTCAGAAGAAGGTAGCGAAGGACGTCATCGATCGGAAGGTGAAGCGTATGCTGAGCCTCGTCGACCTCGAGGGCTTCGAGGACCGTAGTGTCTCGACCCTGTCCGGCGGTCAGCAGCAGCGTATCGCCATCGCACGTGCACTCGTCAACGAGCCGGAGATCCTCCTCCTCGACGAGCCGCTCGGTGCGCTCGACCTCAAGATGCGTCAGGAGATGCAGATCGAGCTGAAGGCCATGCATGACAGGCTCGGCATCACCTTCATCTATGTCACCCACGACCAGGAGGAGGCGCTCACCATGTCCGACAAGATCGTCGTCATGAGTGAGGGCGAGATCCAGCAGATCGGTACCCCGGAGGACATCTACAACGAGCCGAAAAACGCCTTCGTCGCCGACTTCATCGGAGAGAGTAACATCTTCGGCGGCATCATGACCGGTAAGCTGACCACCCGTTTCTGCGGTGGTGAGTTCGTGTGCGTCGATGATGTCCCGGAGGGCACGCACATCACCGCCGTCGTGCGTCCGGAGGATGTCGAGATCACGAAGCCGGAGAACGGTACCATCCGTGGCGTCGTGACCGCCGTGATCTTCAAGGGCATGCATTACGAAATCACGATCCAGTCCGGAAAGAACGAGATCGTGGCCCGCTCCACGAGGTCGGCCAATGTCGGCGACCGCGTAGGTATATGCCTGGAGCCGGACGGCATTCACATCATGATCGCAGAGGATCATACGAATACCTTCCAGGTGGACATCAACAAGGACTATCGTCTCGAGTATAACGGCCAGTTGCTCCACGCGAGCCTCACGAAGCTTATCAAGGGCGGTAAGCGTCAGGAGGACGGCACCATCATCGACGCAAACGGTGAGGTCATCGACCTGAGCCGTATCCGTGTCATGGCGTCCATCCAGCCGGAGGACATCGACATGACCGATAACCAGGAGGAGGGTCTCATCCAGGGCAACATCAGTAACCTGATCTACCTCGGATCCCACTACCTCTACATCATCCACACCGAGCTCGAGCAGGACTTCGCCGTTTACGATGAGGACCTCTGGAACATGGGTGACCGTGTCGGACTCATCATGCCGACCGAGAAGATGAGCTTTACGATCAAGAAGTAGAAAGGAGCCGATCTATGCGTTTCTCCAGAAAAAATCTGGGCATCCCGTACATGCTCTTTTTGATTCTGTTTGTGATTGCACCGCTGGCGGTGCTCGTCTACTACGCCTTCACGAACGGCTCCGGACAGTTCACGCTGATGAACTTCATCGGCTTCTTCACGAATCCGAACACCGTCGGCACCCTGTTCTACAGCCTCGCGATCGCCGCGGTGACCACCATCGTCTGCGTCCTGCTGGCGTACCCGCTCGCGTACATCCTCGCGACCAGCCACTTCCGCGCGAAGTCGGTCATCGTGATGATCTTCGTGATGCCGATGTGGATCAATTTCTCGCTGCGCATCACGGCGCTGAAGGAGGTACTGACCTTCCTCGAAGGCAACCTCGCGATGCATCCGTTTCTCAATGCGGTCATCGGTATGAGCTATGACTTCCTGCCGTTTATGATCCTTCCGATCTATACGACGATTTCACGACTCGACCGTTCCCTGCTGGAGGCCGCCGCCGATCTCGGCGCGGATGAGAAGACCGCGTTCTGGAAGGTGACACTGCCGCTCTCGATGCCGGGCGTCATCAGTGGCGTCTCGATGGTTTTCCTGCCGGCGATGACGAACTATGTCGTACTCGACATGCTGTACAACAGCACCTATATCATGGGATCCCTCATCGGAAGCTACTTCTCCGCGTACAACTGGCACGGAGGCTCCATGATCGCACTGATCCTGCTGGCATTTATCTGCCTCTTCACCCTGCTGACCGGCACGGGTGAGGACGCGAACCCGAGAGGAGGCTCGGCACTGTGATGAAAAAGCTCTGGAAATCCATATTTTTTGTGGTGATGCTGCTCCTTCTGTATCTGCCGATCCTGATCCTCGCCGTCTACAGCTTCACCGACGCCACGACGATCGGTACGATCCGCGGCTTCTCCCTGCAGAACTATGTGACCCTCTTCACGACCGAGGAGCTCCGGACGATGATCTTCGGTACCCTGACCCTGGCCGTTACCTCGGCCCTGATCGCGACCATTCTCGGAAGTCTCGGTGCCATCGGCGCCTTCTACTCGAAGGAACGCGTGAAGACCGCGATGAGCACGATGAACCAGATTCCGGTCATCAATGCGGACGTCGTGACCGGCTTCTCCATCTGTGTACTGATGGTCGTCGTCATGCGCATCAGCAAGGATACCTACATCCCGCTGCTCATCGGCCACGTGACCCTGAGCGCACCGTTCGTGTTCCTGAACGTCATGCCGAAGATCCAGCAGATGGACTCCAGCCTCTATGAGGCGGCCCTCGACCTCGGTGCCACCCCGTTCCGTGCGCTCAAGCAGGTCGTGATCCCGCAGATCATGCCGGGCATCGTCTCCGGCTTCGGCCTCGCCATCACCCTGTCCCTCGACGATTACTTCATCGCGACTTACACGAAGCCGGCGATGTTCGACACCATCAGCACCTACGTCGTGAACGCGACGAAGGGCTCCCAGACGACGATCAAGACCGCGCTCTGGGCCCTGTCGACAGTGATCTTCCTCATCGTGATCCTGGTGGTGGCGATCGGAAACTACCGTGCCATCCAGGAGGAGAAGAGAAAGGAGCCGGTCCATGGATAAATTATTCAGATCCTGCAACAGGCCAATGCTTCCATCGGGCACGCGCCGTCAGGCACACGACATGCGGCAGATGGTACGCGGCATGCGGAAACCGCTCGCGCTTCTCGCCGCGGGCTGTCTCGCATTGAGCGCCTTCCTGCCATCGCTCGGCACCCTCGAGGCCTTCGCCGCCCCGAAGTCCGACGATACCATCACGCTGCGCGTCTGCAACTGGGAGGAGTACATCGACCAGGGCGGGTGGAACGCTGATGAAGTCATTGACCTCCCAAGCGGGGATATCCTCGGTGAAAATTCGCTGGTGAAGGACTTCGAGGACTGGTACCAGGAGACCTACGGCCAGAAGGTGAAGGTTGAGTACTCCACCTTCGGTACCAACGAGGATCTCTACAACATGCTGACCCTCGGCGATACCTACGACCTCATCTGTCCGTCCGAGTACATGTTCATGAAGCTGATCAGCGAGGGCAAGGTTCAGCCGCTTTCCGAGCACTTCTTCGACACGACGGACGAGCATAACTACTACATCAAGGGCGTATCCCCGTATCTTCGGAAAATCTTCGAGGACCACGAGATCCACGGTGAGCCGTGGAGTCGCTATGCCGCCGGCTATATGTGGGGCGTCACCGGCATCGTGTATAACCCGGAGCTGATGACCCGTGAGGAGGCCTCCACCTGGGATGTGCTGACGAATCCGAAGTTCCGGAAGCGCGTCACCATTAAGGACAGTGTGCGTGAGTGCTACTTCGCCGCGGTCGGTGCGCTGAACCACGACGAGCTGACGAGTGAAGCCTTTCTCGCGGACCCGGACTATAAGGAGAAGCTCGAGAGCCGCTTAAACGACACCTCGCCGGAGATGATCGACCGTGTGCAGGACTGGCTGCAGGGCATGAAGGACAATGTCTACAGCTTCGAGGTCGATTCCGGTAAGGCTGATATGGTCACCGGAAAGGTGGCGGGTAACTACCAGTGGTCCGGTGACGCAGTCTATACCATGGATCAGGCCGAGGAGGATGGTTACAAGCTCGAGTTTGCGATGCCGGATGAGGCGTCCAACATCTACTTCGATGGCTGGATCATGCTGAAGAACGGCATCCATGATGATCCGGCGAAGCAGCAGGCGGCGGAGGCGTGGATCAATTTCCTGTCCCGCCCAGACAACGCAATCCGGAACATGTACTACATCGGCTACACCTCCTTCGTATCCGGTGGCGATGATCCGCGTATCCTCGAGTACCTCGACTGGAACTATGGTGCAGAAGAAGGCGAAGAGGACACCGTACCGTACGATGTGACCTACTTCTTCACTGGCGACGACGAGACCGTAGATCCGGATTATGTGCTGACCGTTCCGGAGGAGCAGACCCGCCGGCAGCTCGGCGCACAGTATCCGAGCACCGAAAACATCCACCGTACCTGCATCATGCAGTACTTCGATGATGCGAAGAACCAGGCGATCAACAGCATGTGGGTCAATGTGCGCTGCTATAATGTTGAGCACATGCCATGGTGGGGCTGGGGCCTTGCGGTCGCTGCCCTCGGCGGCATCCTCTGGCTTTCGGTACAGAAGATCCGGCGTGTGAAGAGAGAAGAATAAAATTTATGGAAAAAAATCAGCAGTTTCAGGTCACAATTACAGACTATTCCAGCGAGGGACTCGGCATCGGAAAGACCGAGGGCCAGTTCGTCTGGTTCATCAAGGATACGGTCATCGGGGATGAGGTCATCGCCGCCGCGACGAAGGTGAAGAAGCACTACGGCTTTGCCCGCCTCGTGAAGCTCGTCACGCCGAGCCCGGCGCGGGAGCCCCCGGCCTGCCCGATCGCCCGTCAGTGTGGCGGCTGCCAGCTCCAGCAGATGCGCTATCCGGCCCAGCTTCACTTCAAGCAGGAGAAGGTCTACAACAACCTGCTTCGTATCGGCGAGGTGCCGAAGGCGCTTCTCGACGAGGTATTCCAGCCGATCGTCGGCATGGAGAGTCCGTTCCGCTACCGGAACAAGGCGCAGTACCCGATCCGCCGTGACAAGTCCGGAAAGATTATCGCCGGTTTCTACGCCGGCCGGACCCACGACGTCATCGCCTGCGACGACTGCCTCCTCGGCGTCGAAGAAAATAAGGCGATACTGGAAGCCATCGTCACCTGGATGGAGGACTACAGTATCGACCCATATGACGAGAAGAGTGGCGAAGGTCTCGTGCGTCATGTACTCTGCCGCAAGGGCTTCCGCTCCGGCCAGCACATGGTCTGCCTCGTCATCAACGGCACGAGCCTCCCGCACCAGGACGCGCTGGTGGAGAAGCTCTGTGGGCATGGTGGACAGACGGGCGCGGCAGCAGAGCTGCGCAGCGTTGATTCTGCAGATACGATGGAAAACGGCGGAAATACGTCGGATCATGGCGCTGCGGATGTGGATAGAGCAGTGAGTGGCAGCGGCGAGTGCCCGCATGTGGACAGCCTGAGCTTCTCCGTGAACATGGAAAACACGAATGTGATTATGGGGACGAAGATCGTGCACCTCTATGGCCCAGGCTACATCGAGGATTCCATCGGCGAGGTCCGCTTCCGCATCTCACCGCTCAGCTTCTATCAGGTGAACCCGGTGCAGACCGAAGAGATGTACGGCGCGGCGCTCGAATTCGCCGACCTCCAGGGCACGGAAAATGTCTGGGACCTCTACTGCGGCATCGGCACGATCTCCCTTTTCTTAAGCCAGAAGGCGAAGCAGGTCTATGGCGTCGAGATCATCCCGGAGGCCATCGAGGACGC
>JAUNWX010000018.1 GCA_030540075.1 Lachnospiraceae bacterium | reverse complement strand
CGGTACGCACGGTGGTGTGAGAGGACGGCGGCTAGTCACCGCCTCCTACTCGATTGTCTGCCCACCCCCATTCACTTTTCTTTAGCGGTTAAGATGTTGAGCCCACCCCACGCAGGCAGACAAAAAGAGATGCCTGTCAAAGATAGTAACAAAATCAGTCACCCATGTTTTTTGTGAAGTTTGAGACTGCTCCTCATTCGCCCGCCCCATAGAATTCGTGGTTGTTTGTATGTTTTGGTCCCACCCCGCTCATGAGGAGCCCTCAAACTTCTGGCTAACCGGAAGTCCCTCGCCATAGGCATGATGGCGGATTTTTCAGTTCAACGTGCCTGCACTCGCAAATTCCATATGACATTGGAGCGTCATGATGATGGTTTTCAGCACCCGGCATGCCTACGCTGAATCTATTTTAAGTTTTCTCATGATGATGACTGGGCAGTCTCGAAAAAATGCGGCATCATCTGGGCATATTTCTTCTCTGATGCCAACAACGCCCTTCAATCCCGCTTGGTTTCTGTTGGCATCAGCTTCATTTTCTTCCGATTTGATGCAGCATCATGACCTTCAGATACACTTTTACCGTTAGCATCATTTTCATTTTGGCTGTTTTGATACAGCATTATGATCTTTGGCCCCCTCTTGCCGTTAGCATCATTCCTGTTTTTTACTCTTTTGATACAGCGTCATAAAACAGGCGTCGATTTTTTGTTTGCCTGCATGGGGCGGGGCGATACGTAAAAAGATAAAAGATGTATATAGGGGTGGGCAGGCAAACAAGAAGAGACGCCCGGTATGGACATCCCCGGTAAAATCAGCTGAATTAAAAAAACCGGCTGAACTGTTACCAAAGACATCTTGGAAAAACAGAGTAGTAATGGTGAATATGGAGTTTAGTCAGAACTACTTGAGTCAGATGAAACGGAGTAAAATCTTGACGTAGAAGTTGAACGAATGTAGAATTAAGTCAGAACTACTTGAGTCAGGTAAAACTGAGTAAAACGTGGCTGGAGGGAAATATGCAGTTTCTGGGCAGAGAGAACGAGCGAAAGCGAATCGAGCGTCTGTTGTACAGTGATCGGATGGAAACGATGATGCTGTATGGGCGTCGTCGTGTCGGGAAAAGTGTGCTGATCAAGAAGGTGCTGGAGGATACGCGCATCACGAGTGTGTACTATGAGTGTAAACAGACCTCGGAGCAGAATAATGTCAACAGCCTTCGAATGATGATTTCCGAGAGTCTGCGACTGCCGAAGCTTGGCTTTGACAGTATGGAAGAAACGCTGCGATTCATGTTTGAGCGATCCTGTGCGGAACCGATGATTCTGGTCATCGATGAGTATCCATATATTCAGAGCAAGGTGGAAGGCATGGACAGCATTCTTCAGTCGCTGATCGATGAATATAAAGAAACATCGAAGCTGAAGCTCATTCTTTGCGGATCCTATGTGGATGTCATGGAAAAGCTGCTGGAAAAATCGAACCCGCTGTATGGACGGCTGCATCTCGTGATGGAGCTGAAGCCGATGGATTATTACGAATCCCAGCTTTTCTACCCGGCTTTTTCGCCGGAGGATAAGGTGCGGATTTTCAGTATTTTTGGTGGAATTCCATACTATAATCAGCAGGTGGATGACAGAAAATCTGTTTATGAGAATCTCATGGAGCTGATCGTGGAGCCAGGCGCCCGGCTTGAGAATGAGGTCGTGGGTTATATTCAATCCGAAATATCGAAGATGGTGAATGCAAATGAGGTATTTGAAGCATTGGCCAGAGGATACAGCCGGTATTCGGACATACAGGCACAGTCACATGTGTCGAGCGGGCCTGCATTGGCCGAGGTTCTGAAACGTCTGATCCAGATGGATGTGGTGGCGAAGGAAACGCCGATCAATGACGAGAATAACAAAAAGAAGACGGGCTACTACATCAGCGATAATCTGTCGCTGTTTTACTACCGCTATATTTTCCGCTATGCATCGCAGCGGAATATTTTAAACCCGGATGTGTTTTATGAACGCTATATCCGGGAGGACTTCGAGAGCAAATATGTGCCGAACCGATTCGAAATCATCTGTCGGCAGTATCTGATCCGTCAGAATCGTCTGGGACGCATCGAGCCGGCGTTTGATCGCATCGGAAAGTACTATTATGATCTACCGAAGGAGCATCGAAACGGTGAGTTCGATGTGGTGACCGAGGATCCGAATGGATATACGTTTTATGAGGCGAAGTTTCGATCGGCACCGATGACGGAGGAGATGATTCGAACGGAAATCGAGCAGGTAAAGGCGACGGGACTCCACTGTTACCAGTATGGATTCTTTTCGAGATCCGGATATGGAGAGATCAGAAACATGGATGAGACACTGCAACTGATTTCTCTGCATGAAATCTATGAATAAAAGAATCATTCAGATAAGGGCATTCCATAATGGAATGCCCTTATTTCTTTATTGCATTTCCTCTTCACGTGCGCGGCACAGTACAATCGAAGTACAGAATGATAAATAAATAACCACTTTCATGACGGAGCGTGATATAAGCTATTTCTTTTCTGCCTCCGGCATCGCATAGGCGAGACAATCCGAAGACAGACGGCCGCATGAAAAGAGTGGATGGAAACATGGTCTATTTCAGGAGGTAAACATGGGCGATTCATTAACGAGAAAAATCATCCGTTCCCACATGGTGAAGGGTTCGATGGTACCGGGTGAGGATGTATTTGTAAAGGTCGATCAGACCCTGACGCACGATATCAATGCGGTCATGACCTATCTCGGCTTCGAGCAGCTGGGCATCCCGACACAGGTGAAGACCTCGGTGTCGCATCTCGATCACAATCTGCTGTACATCGATTTCAAGACACCGGACGATCATAATTATCTTAGGACCATCGCAGAGAAGACCGGTGTGTATGTATCGAGACCGGGAAACGGTATCTGTCATATGGTGCAGACCTCTCGTTTTGCAACCCCGGGTGAGCTTCTGATGGGTGGCGACAGCCATACCCCATCGGGCGGTGCCGTCGGCATGCTGTCCATCGGCGTCGGCGGTATGGATATCACGACCGCGATGGCGGGTGTGCCGATGCGTCTCACGATGCCAAAGGTCGTAAAGGTGAACCTTACGGGCAAGCTGAAGGCCGGCGTGAACGCAAAGGAAGTCGTCCTCGAGATGCTTCGCCGCGTCACCATCAAGGGTGGTCTCGGGAAGGTCTTCGAGTATGTGGGCGAGGGCGTGAAGACCCTGTCTGTCCCGGAGCGTCTCACCATCGCCAACATGGGTGCCGAGATGGGTGCCACCACCTCGATCTTCCCGGCCGACGAAGTCGTCAAGGCCTTTATGGAGGCACAGGAGCGTGGTGACCAGTATACCGAGTTCCTTCCGGATGCGGATGCCGAGTACGATGAGGAGATGAACCTCGACCTCAGCAGCCTCGAGCCGCTCATCGCCCTGCCACATCAGCCGGATAATGTCGTACCGATGAGCACACTCGAGGAGCATCCGGTCGTGCAGCAGGTCTTCATGGGCTCCTGCACCAACGGCTCCTATAGCGATTTCGCGAAGGCAGCGCTCGTCATGCAGGGACGTCATGTCAGTGAGAATCTGCAGTGCACAGCAGGTATTGCCAGCAAGCAGATCTATAAGCAGCTTCTGAAGGATGGTTATCTCGACATGCTGATCGATGCCGGTGTGCGTATCCTGGAGCTGAGCTGTGGACCATGCTGTGCCATCGGCCAGGTGCCGCCGACGAATGGTGTCGCAGTGCGTACCTCGAACCGTAACTTCCGTGGCCGTGCAGGTTCACCGAATGCCAATATTTATCTCGTTTCGCCGGAGACCGCAGCCGCCACGGCGATCAAGGGCACCTTTGCAACGGCAGAGGAAATCATGGGCGCAGATGTGGAAAAGCTCGCTGCGATCCAGGAGCCGGTACACTACATCGTCGATGATGCGATGATCATTCCACCGCTTCCGGAAGAGGAAAGAGAAAAGGTTAAGGTGCTGAAGGGACCGAACATCGCATTCCTGCCGGTTCCGGAGAAGCCGGAGAAGAACCTTCAGGTGAGGATCTCACTGAAGGCTGGGGACAATATTTCGACCGATGATATCACACCGGCCGGCGCCGAGTTCTCCTCCATGCGTTCAAACATCCCGCTGATGTCAAAGTACTGCTACAATCGTTATGATCCGAGCTTCTCTGAGCGTGCAAGAGAGCTTGTAAAGTCCATCATTGTCGGCGGTGAGAACTATGGTCAGGGATCCTCCCGTGAGCATGCCGCCATTAATCCGATGTACCTCGGCGTAAAGGTAGTCATCGCAAAGAGCATCGCTCGTATCCATAAGGGTAACCTCATCAATCATGGCATCGTACCGATGATTTTCGAGGATCCGGCAGACTACGATAAGCTCGATCAGATGGACGAGCTGGCCATCAATGATTTCACCACGCAGATTCCGACACGTGAGGTGATCGTACGCGATGTGACGAAGGATTTCAGCTTCAAGTGCCGCCTCGAGCTTTCTGATGCAGAGACCGCCGTCGTGCTCGCCGGTGGACAGCTCCGCTACCTGAAGCAGCAGCTCGTCGAGATGGGTGTGCTCAAGGCAGAGGACCTCGAGAAGTAAAGAGGGCATAATGCTGGGCCGATAGAAGAAATCAGATGATTCAAATCAGCATAATAGTATGAGGAAAACCTCCCTCGTGATGGTATGATAAAGACATCACGAAGGAGGTTTTTTATGCGGGACAGTGACTGGAAGATCATCTATGAGCTGCACCAGAATCCGAGCATCACGAAGGTTTCGGGGATTCTCTACAAGTCGCAGTCGGCGATCACGAAGCGGCTGCAGTCGATGGAGCAGGAGCTCGAGTGCCGGATCGTAGAGCGGACACCACAGGGAGTGACGTTCACGAAGGAGGGCGAGTTCCTGTTTCAGATGGCGGAAAAGTATCTGCAGCTGGAAAACGAGACGCAGGAGGGACTTCGAAAGCTTCGGGAGGAACACAAGGAGACGATTCTTCTTGGGTCAGCGTATACCTATACGAAGTACTCGCTTTATGATGTGCTGAATCCGTTTACCGCGGCGCATCCGAACATCAGTGTCCGGGTCATCAATAAGCAGAGCAATTATCTGTATGAGATGCTGATGGAGGGGAAGCTCGATGCGGCCTTTATCCGCTCGGATTATACGACGGGGGTCTATCATGAGCTGGTGGGTCATACGGCGGTGTACTGCGTGACGCGGGATCCGGTGGAGCTCGATGCGCTGCCGTCGATGGAGCAGGTGGCCTATCAGACCAATGAGAAAACCATCGGGAAGATCGAAGCGTGGTGGATGGAGCGTTTCGGCACGAAGCTGCCGGAGCCGGCAGAGGACGCGGGCTACATCGAATTTGCATTCCGAAGCATTGCCGCAGGAAACAGGTACCTTCTCTGCTTCCTGCCGGATAATTTCGTCAATGAATATCATCTGACGCTGACACCACTTCTCACGATGGATGGAAAGCAGATCACGAGAGACAGCTGGTTTATCTATAAGAAGGAGAAAAACCGTCGGGTGGTGGTGGATGAACTGATCCGGTATGTGGAAAAGCATGTAAAGATCCAGGGATGAGCGTCTGCGGGGCTAAGAACAGAAGTCATCTGACTGTATGCTCCCACTACTCCGCACATGGAAACGATGCTGGATGAATCATGGCATGTCGTATTCGTTTTAATGAATCTACATAGAAAACATCGTATGAGCCATATATTTTTATATATATTTTACTATATAGCTCATCACCGATATACTTTCATTATAGAAGGAATGCACACGAAAAGCGCGTGGGGCATTCGGGTATGAATACTGTAGAGCACCGTTCAGGGCGGTGGAAAAGGAGAGAAAGATGATTACAGAAGAGCAGATCAAGGCAGCGGAGGCGAAGTTTGGTGAGCTGATCCGTAATGAGAATGCACGCATCGAGGCGATGAAGAAGGACAGTGAGGTGAAGGACTTCTCGAAGCTTTCACATATCAAGGTCGGCATCTTGCCGGGTGATGGTATCGGCCCGATCATCATGGAGCAGGCAGTTCGTGTCGTAAATGAGCTTCTGAAGGAGGAGATCGCCTCCGGTCGTGTCGATCTTCATGAGATCCCGGGCATGACCATCGAGCGCAGATCCGAGCTTATGGAGTCTCTTCCGGCAGATGTCATGGAGGAGTGCAAGAAGTGTGACGTACTCGTGAAGGGCCCGTTCGTAACGCCGAGACCTGGTGATCCATATCCAAACCTCGTATCCGCAAACTCCCTGCTTCGCAGAGGTCTCAACCTCTTCGCAGCCGTACGTCCGATCAAGATGCCGGATAAGGGCATCGACTGGACCTTCTTCCGCGAGAACATCGAGGGTGAGTACATCTGGGGCAACAAGGGTATCGAGGTCAATGAGGACCTCGGCGTAGATTTCAAGGTCTGCACGAAGCCGGGCGCAGAGCGTATCGCACGTGCCGCGTTCGAGTTTGCACGTAAGAATGGCAAGACCAACGTGACCGTCGTAACGAAGTCCAACATCGTAAAGCTGGCAGATGGTAACTTCCTGAAGACCGTTCACCGCATCGGTGCAGAGGAGTATCCGGAGATCGAGGTACAGGACAGACTCGTCGATGCGATGGCAGCGAAGATGACCGATCCGGAGTTCAACGCCGGTATCCAGGTGGTGGTGCTTCCAAACCTCTACGGTGATATCGTAACCGATGTCGCAGCCGAGCTTCAGGGTGGTCTCGGTACTGCATCCAGCTCCAACATCGGTAACCAGTACGCACTCTTCGAGGCGATCCATGGTACTGCACCATATCTTATGAGCCATGGCCGCGGAAACTATGCAAATCCATGCTCCCTCATCCGTGCGATGGGCGAGATGATGGCACATATCGGTTATGGTGATCGGAAGGCGATCCTGGATCAGGCCCTCGAGATCTGCACCGTGACCGAGCGTAAGGTCGTACTGACCACCGAGACCAAGGATGCATCCGCAGCCGAGTTTACCGATTACCTCATCGAAACCATCCAGGGTCTGGAGAAGTAATTCGCTGCACTTTGAAATATGAAATCTCGACCGCATCCTTCGACATCGGAGGATGCGGTTCTTTACATCAAGTGTTACGTACATCATAAAGGAGCGAATCATGAGAAAATTCAAGACGGTATTTATGCGTGGTGGCACCTCGAAGGGATGCCTCTTTAAGAAGGAGGATCTCCCGGCGGACAGAGCCGAGTGGGATCAGATCTTCCTGCAGACGATGGGGTGCCCGGACCCGAAGCAGATCGATGGTATGGGCGGCACCGTATCCTCCAACAACAAGATCGTCGTCATCTGGAAGTCCGAGGAGCCGAATGTCGACATCGAGTATCTGGTCGGCCAGGTCATCGTCGGCAAGGAGCAGGTGGACTATAAGTCGAACTGCGGCAACATGACCGCTGCGGTTCCGGCATTCGCGGTCGAAGAGGGCATGGTCGAGATTAAGGAGCCGGTCACGACGGTTCGCATGCTGAACAAGAACACCGATAAGTATATCAATGTCGATGTACCGATCGATCCGGAGACCCATACCTTCGCACAGGATGGTGATTGTGAGATCGCCGGTGTCGATGGTACGGCAGCCGAGCTGAAGGTCGATTTCCTGAACCCGGCCGGTGCAAAGACCGGCAAGCTCCTTCCGACCGGACATGTGATCGATACGCTCGATATCCAGGGCTTCGGAAAGCTCGAGGCGACCATCATCGATGTATCGAACCCGATCGTCCTGGTGCGTGCCGAGGATATCGGCATGAAGGGCACGGAGCTTCCGTCTGAGATCAATGCCAACACCCTGGTGATGGAGCTTCTTGAGAAGATCCGTGGCACCGCCTGTGTGATGATGGGCTTCGCGAAGGATCTTCAGGATGCCACTGATTATCAGCCGGGCGTTCCGAAGGTCGGCTTCGTGACCAGTCCGGTCGGCTTTACGGATATCGAGGGGAAAGAGGTCAATGCAGACAGGATGGACGTCTGTGCCCGTGTGATCTCTGTCTTCAAGTGCCATAAGGCGATTCCGCTGACCGCGGCCAGCTCGGTTTCCACCGCTGCTTTCCTGGATGGTACGATCGTCAATCAGGTCGCTCCAGTGAAGCCTGGACAGACCACCGTCCGTATCGGGCATCCGAGCGGTGTGATGACCATGGTGCCGACCGTCGAGAAGCAGGGTGAGAACATGGCGGATGCGAAGGTACCGGGTGTTGCAGTACAGCGTACGGCCCGCCGTATCATGGATGGATATGTCTATGTCAGAAATTAAGAAAATACTGGAGCGGCTCCGGACCTTTACGGTGCCGGAGCTCTGCGATGGGCTGCCACTCTACCATGTCATGGATCATGAGATCAAGCCGCGGGTAGGCAGTACCCACATCGTCGGAACCGCCGTCACGGTCGACGTGCCATCCGGGGAGGGTGGCATCGTCGCCGATGCGATTCTCTCACTGAAGCCGGGGGATATCCTGGTGGTTTCCGGAAAGGGAAACTGCGAATGCTCCTACTGGGGCGATCATCGCTCTCTCTGCGCGAAGATGATGGGCGCAGAGGGCGTCATCGTGGATGGCGCATTTCGTGATATCGAGGGCTGTGAAAATGTCGGCTTCCCAATCTTTGCGAAGGGCCTGACCTGCGGCACGGCGCAGAAATCCGGTGTCGGTGCCATCAATGTGCCGGTGGCCTGTGGCAACCAGGTGGTGATGCCGGGGGATATCATCTGCGCAGATCGTAACGGTGTGCTCGTGATGCGCCCGGAGGAAGCACTGGAGGCGATGGCGAAATCGCTGGATAAGAAGCAGCGTCAGGAGGCGACGGTTCGGGAGATGATCGAGACCGGCAAGGTCATGACGAAGATCAAAAAGAGCGTATAGGCAGTCTTTATGACATCGATAGGGAATATCGAGTATCCATTTGGGAAAAGTCGGCGTATACTAGGGGACAGCTCCTTGTGTCGGACCGGATCAGGCATGCTTCCGAAATCGGGCGCAGCTCATGGAGCCTTCGGCGCATGATGTGAAAGGATATAGTCTATGGAAAACCTGATCTTCAGTCTTAATGCAACGATGCCGATCTTTCTTATGATGGTACTGGGCTATGCTCTGCACCAGATCGGCTGGCTTGACACAGATTTCGCGAGTAAGCTGAACAAATTTGTATTTCTGATCCCGCTGCCGGTGAACCTGTTCGTACAGGTGTCGGCGCTCGATATACGCGAAGCCTGGGATACCAGTTTCGTCGTATTCTGCTTCGTCACGACGCTGCTGAGCGTCATCATCGCTGCACTTCTGTCACGGATGCTTCATAACCATGCAGAGCGTGGCGAATTCGTGCAGGCGGCGTACCGCTCGAGTGCATCGCTTCTCGGGGTGGCCTTCATCGAGAACATCTACGGGACGGCCGGGATGGCACCCCTCATGATCATCGGTGCGGTGCCGCTCTATAATGTGATGGCCGTCGTAGCCCTCAGTCTGACCGATCCGGAAAACACAGGACTCGATAAGAAGACACTGGCAAAGACCGTCCGTGGTATCGCGACGAATCCAATCATCATCGGCATTCTGGTCGGCCTTCTCTGGTCGCTTCTCCGTATCCCGCAGCCGAAGATTCTGATGACGACCTGCAGTAAGGTCGGGGCGCTGGGTACCCCGCTCGGTCTGATGGCCATGGGCGCGATGTTTGACTTTAAGAAGGCCTTCGGCAAGCTGGGACCGGCGTTCGGTGCTACGTTCCTGAAGCTCATCGGCTTCAATATCCTCTTCCTGCCGACGGCGGTCGCCCTCGGCTTCCAGACCGAAAAGCTGGTGGCGATTCTCGTCATGCTCGGCTCCGCCACGACCGTGAGCTGCTATGTGATGGCACGGAACATGCACCACGAGGGCACGCTGACCTCGTCGGTCGTCATGCTGACGACGCTCTTCAGTGCATTCTCACTCACCTTCTGGCTGTGGCTCGTGAAGACGCTCGGGCTGATCTGATAGATGCATTCTATGAAAAATGTCATTTCTGATATATAATAGACTTTGATATTTTTCTGACGGAGGCGTGCCTATGGACTTCAGGGAGCTGAGCTACATCATCGCGGTGGCGGATCATCATAGTGTGACAGAGGTGGCGAAGAAGCTGTATATTTCGCAGCCCTCCTTAAGCTACATCATCTCAAAGGTGGAGGAGGACCTCGGGGTGAAGCTCTTTGACCGGAAGACGAATCCGATCTCGCTGACCTATGCCGGAGAGCGCTATGTGAAGACTGCGCGGGAAATCATGCTTCTGAAGGATAATCTCCGACGTGAGCTCGCCGATATCGGCCACGGACAGAAAGGGCGCATCAACATTGGCATCCCGACGGAGCGGGCGGGCTACATGCTGCCGAGGGTGATCGGGCCGTTCCGGGCGCAGTTTCCGAACATCGAGATCCATCTGCAGGAATCGAAGTCCGAGGAGATCATCACGAACCTCATGAACGACAAGATCGCCTTCTGCGTGCTGCCGGGCGGGACGGATCATCTGCCGGTCGGCGTGAAGACGGAGTACATCTATACCGAGCGCCTCTTCCTCGTCGCCGGAAAGGGTATGATCACGGAGGACATGCTCATTTCACCTGGCGGACAGATGGTGCGCGATGCCGCGAACCTCCTCGAGGATCTTCCGGAGGTCGACCTTCGGATGCTCCGGGAGCTTCCGTTCATCATCATGAAGCGCGGACAGTACATCCGTCGGAAGGTGGATGATATCTTCCGGTGCTTCGATTTCCTGCCGAAGGAAATCATGGAGGTTTCGAGCTGCATCTCTGCGACGCAGCTGGCGGCCTCCGGACTCGGTGTGACGATCGTGCCGGAGCGTGCCATCGTGCCGTTCCAGAATCCGAATTTCAGCGTCTACAATTACGCCCCGATGCCGGACTGCTGGGAGGTCAATGCGGTCTATAAGGAAAATGTTTACCTCGGCGAAGCGGAGCGCGGCCTGATCGAAACGATGCAGCAGGTGTTTGAAGCAGACAGCAGCGAAAGAAACGGCAGATAGAAAAAACTGCATACGAAATATATAAATCAATATATTTTACTTATAAGAAGGGGCACCCGTATAATGGAAAACAGATACAGGGTGCTCTTTTTATGTCGAATCCGACGATTCAAGCTGGCACCGAATCATCGTAGAAGGAGAAAAAGATGGTTACTTTATTTGATCACGGCGTGCTCCTCGATGTGGAGGGCAATGTTTCCGACGCAAGTGCGGCACCCGCCCGGGAAGTGGAAGCCGGCCGTCAGAAAACCATGGCCTACCGCATCCTCGCGGCGCACAATCACAGTGGCGACATGCAGCATCTCGAGCTCAAGTTCGACAGCATGGTCTCCCCGGATAACAACTATGTCAATATCCTGCAGACGGCGCGCGCATCCGGACTCACGAAGTTTCCGATGCCCTATGTGCTGTCCAACTGCCACAACACGCTCTGTGCGGTCGGCGGAACGATCCTGGAGGATGATCATGCCTTCGGCTTATCCAATGCTGAGAAGTTCGGCGGGATCTTCGTCCCGCCGTATCGTGGCGTCCTTCACCAGTACATGCGGGAGAAGATGGCCGGCGGCGGAAAAATGATCCTCGGCTCCGATTCGCATACCCGTTACGGAGCCCTCGGCACCATGGGCATCGGTGAAGGTGGCGGCGAGCTCGTGAAGCAGCTGGTCGGTCATACCTATGACCTCGCCTATCCAAAAATCGTCGGCATTCGTCTCACCGGAAGCCCGAAGCCGGGCATCGGCCCGATGGATGTGGCGCTGGCGCTGATTGCGAAGACCTTTGCAAACGGCTTTAATAAAAATAACGTCCTCGAGTTCTTCGGCCCGGGCATCCGAAATCTCTCGATGGAGTTCCGTATGGGCATCGATGTGATGACGACCGA
Organism: Lachnospiraceae bacterium; assembly: GCA_030540075.1. Lineage (GTDB taxonomy): Bacteria > Bacillota > Clostridia > Lachnospirales > Lachnospiraceae > Oribacterium. The sequence continues at coordinate 31,937 of JAUNWX010000018.1, read as the reverse complement.
ATCGGCGGCGCTCAGCTCGATCTGGTGCACCGACGAGAAGACCGAGGCGTACCTCGCAGAGCATGGCCGTGCGGCAGATTATCAGCAGCTTGCGCCAGAAGCCGGTGCATACTATGACCGTTACATCGAGATCGATATGGACACGGTCGAGTCGATGATCGCACTGCCCTTCCACCCAAGCCATGCGATGCCGATTCGGGAATTCAAGGAAAACATGGAGACGGTACTCCGTGAAGTCGAGGCGGAAGGGAATAAAATCAAGGGTGCCCACGGTGAGCCGTTCCGTATCATGCAGCATGTGCATGATGGCGCATTCTATCCAGACCAGGCCCTCGTCTCCGGCTGTGCCGGTGGACTGTTCGAGAACATCGTCGCCATCGCGGATATCCTTCGTGCCTCGCTGAACGAGGATGAGATCAATGCAGGAACCGACGCGATCTATGGCATCCCGGGAAACGGTCTCAACCTGCACGTGAACCCGGCCTCCCTTCCGGTGATGGAGGACCTGATGCGCCAGGGCATCGGTTCGGAGCTGGCGATCGCCGGCGTCACGATGCGTCCATGCATCTGCGGACCATGCTTCGGTGTCACCGACACACCGGCGAACGATCAGCTGAGCATCCGCCATGTGACGAGAAACTACCCGACCCGTGAGGGCTCGAAGCCTGGCCAGGGACAGATGGCGGCGGTATGCCTCATGGATGCACGCTCGATCGCCGCGACGGTTCGAAACGGTGGCCGTCTGACGGCTGCGACCGAGCTCACGAATGTAGAATACCGGAAGCTTCAGCATCATTTTAACGAGAAGATCTATGCGAATCAGATCTATGATAACTATGGGCATGCAGATCCGGAGGTTGAGCTCGTGAAGGGCCCGAACATCGCGGACTGGCCGGAGATGGCACCGCTGAAAGAGCATCTCCTTCTGAAGGTCGCCGGCTCCTACCAGGGCTCCGTCACGACCGACGAACTGGTGCCGTCTGGTGAGGCGAGCTCCTATCGCTCGAATCCGGAGAAGATTTCCGGCTTCACGATGATCTCACGTGATCCGCAGTATGTGCCGACGGCAAAGGCGATTCGGGCCATCGAGGCTGCACCAAACCTCGAATAGCGCCGACGTCGTCACGGGATGCCGGTGATCCGGAGGGCGTGACCTTCGGTTCCCTCATGGTCTCCGACCAGATCGGCGATGGCTCCAGCCGTGAGCAGGCAGCCTCCTGCCAGAAGGTGCTGGGCGGCTTCGCAAACCTCGCACAGGAATACTCCACGAAGCGCTACCGCTCAAATCTCATCAACTGGGGCCTGCTGCCACTGCGTACCGAAGAAACGCTGCAGCTTCCGGTCGGTACCTGTATCTATATCGAGGGAATCCGCACCCTCCTTCGAAGTGGCGCAAGCGAGGTCGAGCTTCGGGTACTGGATTCGGATGTTCGGGTGGAGAGTGAAGCAGATGTACGCGCGCTGCATCCGGCGGAGCTGAAGGCACATACGATGAAGATCATCCATGCAACACTCGACACACTGACCGACGAGGAAAGAGATATCCTCATGAGCGGATGCCTGATCAACCACTATAAAAACGATGCTGTTCCGCAGGATAAAGCGGACATCGCAAAATCGCTGTTTGGTGTACTGCCACAGGATATCACGCTGGAGGAAGCCATAAGAAATCGTACGGACCGCATTTGATCCGCCTCAGGCCGCCGTTCATCGGCGGCTTTTTCTGTGCCTGGTTATGACAAATATAAGAAACATAGATAAGGACATAGTTGACATGTCTTTTAATAAAGCGTAGGATAGGCTCTATCAAAGAAAAGGACGTATTCATCGAAGTCTTTTTCAAGGACTGAAAATCATAGTGGCGCAGCACAAAGCTGCGTGGTCGACGACATGGAAGCAGAAAGAGCAGGAGGCAGGCATCATGAGCACACCGACGTTTCAGAATACAACAGTAAAGACAGTTACCTTTTTCAGAGGTGATGGCATCGGTCCGGAAATTTCGGATGCAGTGATGGCGATTTTCGAGGCCACTGGGGTTCCGGTCCACTTTGATGTCTATGATGTCGGCGAGGCAGAGTATCTTCGTAACGGCAAGCTTATCCCGGATGCAGCCTTTACGTCCTTCGAGAAGACGAAGGTGCTGCTGAAGAGCCCGATCACGACACCGGTCGGCTGCGGCTTCCGCTCCCTCAACGTCACGATGCGGAAGAAGTATGATCTCTATGCAAACTTCCGCCCGGCGAAGTCAAACAGCGCGGTACCGACTCCGTTCCCGAATACGGACATCGTCACCTTCCGTGAGAATACGGAGGATCTGTATGCCGGCGTAGAAGAGAAGATCAGCGACGATGAGATGCACAGCATCAAGATCATCACAAAGGACAAGTCCGAGCGCATATGCCGTGCCGCCTTCGATTATGCGGTACAGAATGGCCGCAGAAAGGTTACCTGCATCCATAAGGCGAACATCATGAAGCTGACCGATGGCCTGTTCCTGAGCGTTTTCCGCGAGGTGGCGAAGGACTATCCGACCATCGAAGCGACGGATATGATCGTCGATGCCTGCTGCATGAACCTCGTACTGGATCCGTCGAAGTTCGATGTGCTGGTGACCGAGAACCTCTACGGTGACATCATCACGGACCTGACCTCCGGCCTTATCGGTGGCGTCGGCCTCATGCCGAGTGCAAACATCGGCACCGACATGGCGATGTTTGAAGCCGTGCATGGTTCGGCACCGGATATCGCCGGAAAGAACCTGGCAAACCCGACCGCGTTCCTCTGGTCTGCCTGCATGATGCTGGATCACATCGGCCTTTCCGATTACGCAGACCTGATTCGTGAGGCTGTAAAGGCCGTCATGGACGAAGGTATCCATACCACAAGGGACATCGGCGGACAGGGCGCGACCACGAGCTACACCGACGCGGTCATCCGCGAAGTGAAGAAGCGGAAGGAACTCGCTGCCTGAAGAAATTGCAGATTCAGCTTGAAAGCCCGGAAGAGATTTCGACGGCTTCCGGGCCAGGCGCACGTGCTTCTGATACCGTCCTCCGGACCTTCGGCCAGTTGGACGATTACGTCAGGAACTCATGCATGACATCCCGGAGCGCGAGGGTCGCCTTGCTGTGGTAGCGGCCCGGGGCGAGGGCCGTCGAGATCTCGATGGTGCCGCCATCCTTCCCGAGGGAAAGGAATTCCGCGTTCCGAAAGTAGTGCCGGGAGCTGTAGTAGGTGAAGGCGAGTCCCTGCCCGGCGGCACCGAGGGAGGAGGCCAGCAGGACGGACATGTTGTCGTTATACGTGATCGGCGTGAGACCGTTTTTCAGAAAGATCTGGCGGGCATACTGTCCGAGCATCGTGTCACTGCCGCAGAGATTAAATTCATAGTTCGCCGCATCCCGAAGATCGACGTACATCGGTATCTGAGAAGAACCGCTGTGCGGTCGGTTTTTTTTCGCCTTTTTCATGATCGGATGCGTCGAATTCGTGATGAGGCAGATTTCATCCGTCATCAGATACTCCGATTCGATCCGGCTGTGCTTATCCGGCGTCGCCAGCAGGGCGAGATCGAGATCACCGTTCAGAAGCAGCTGCTCGAGCATACGCGAGCGACCATCCACCACCTTCACGTGAAGCTTCGGATACTTCATATGGAAGGCATTCAGCACCGGCGGCAGCAGATAGGATCCTCGGAATGTATTGATCCCGAGAATCACACTCCCGCTTTTCAGATTCGCCGTATCCTGCATCTCATCCTGAACACGCTTATACTCCGCCGTCGCCTTATACGCATACTGAAGCAGCAGCTCCCCCGCCTCCGTTGGCCGCACACCACTCGCCGTACGCACGAAGATCCGGTATCCGAGCGCCCGCTCATAATTCGAGAGAAACTGTGACAGACTCGACTGCGCCATATAGAGCCGCTCCGCCGCCCGCGAAATACTCCTCTCCTCATAAATCGCAATCAGAAAATTCAGATCCTTCAGTTCCATTCTTTGTCCTCCAAAGAAATAATATAATAATGATTATTGTTTATCTTAGAATGGCACGAAAATATGTTATATATCGATAATTCCGATACAAAGTATATCAAAATATCGGATTCTGCGATACGGACATTTGAGATACTATATTCATAACAAAGTTACTCAATTGAAATAATTAACCGTTTAGTCAGGGAAACTCGGAGGACGCACAGCAGAAGCCATACGAAGAGGCCGTGCAAAATCAAAATCGGACCTCTTAGAAGCGCTTAGTTCTGCTTTCCTTAGCCCTCCTTCCAACGGCGAGTTTCCATCAGGGAAACTCACCGATTGGAAGGAGCTTAGCGCTTCTTAGAGGTCCGATTTTAGAGTTTGCCGGCATCGCAGTACTGTGCTTCTGCTGCGCGTCCGCTCGATCTTCCCGCCTGAACAGAGATATTACACCCCAAGGAGGTACATATGGTAAAGTTACATGAAGGTGGCGTCTACCTGGTGCACGGAAGCGAGCTCGTTCCGGCATCCGAGGCCGCAAAAGTCGAGCAGCTGACCGGAAAGGCTGCAAACCAGGAGGAAGCGAAGAAGGGTACGATCGCCTATGGCATCATGCAGTCCCACAACACCGCGGACACCATGGAGAATCTGAAAATCAAGTTTGACGCGATGGTATCCCACGATATCACCTTTGTCGGCATCATCCAGACGGCACGTGCCTCCGGCATGGAGAAGTTCCCGCTGCCATACGTGCTGACCTGCTGCCACAACTCGCTCTGCGCGGTCGGTGGTACGATCAATGATGACGACCACTACTTCGGTCTCTCTGCCGCAAAGAAGTACGGCGGAATCTACGTTCCACCTCACATCGCGGTATGCCATCAGTTCATGCGTGAGAACTTCGCCGGCTGCGGAAAGATGATCCTCGGCTCCGATTCCCACACCCGTTATGGCGCCCTCGGTACCATGGCGATCGGTGAGGGTGGCGGAGAGCTCAGTAAGCAGCTCCTGAAGCAGACCTATGACGTCGCTTATCCGGGTGTCGTAGCCATCTACCTCACCGGTAAGCCACAGCCATTCGTAGGCCCGCACGATGTCGCACTCGCGATCGAGCGCGCGGTCTTCAAGAATGGCTATGTGAAGAATAAGGTAATGGAGTTCGTGGGCCCTGGTGTATCCAGCATGACGGCGGATTACCGTAACGGTGTCGACGTTATGACCACCGAGACCACCTGCCTGTCCTCCATCTGGAGAACCGATGCCGCAACGAAGGAGTTCCTCGACAAGCATCACAGAGGTGCAGAGTTCAAGGAGCTGAATCCGGCAGACGTCGCATACTATGACGGCTGCGTCGAGGTCGATCTTTCCAGCATCCGTCCGATGATCGCCCTTCCGTTCCATCCGTCCAACGCATACGAGATCGGCGAGCTCTATGACAACCTCGAGGACATCCTCCGTGCGACCGAGCAGGAAGCCGAGAAGGTTGCCGAGGGCAGAGCACACTTCACCCTCCTCGATAAGATCACCGCGGATCATCGCCTCCAGGTACAGCAGGGTATCATCGCCGGCTGTGCAGGCGGTAACTATACCAATGTCGTCGAGGCGGCTCATGCACTGAAGGGCAAAAACATTGGCGACAGCGAGTTCTATCTCAGCGTTTACCCGTCCTCGCAGCCGGTCTATACCGACCTCGACCGCAAGGGCCTGCTCGCAGACCTCATGGATGCGGGTGCCATCATCCGTTCCGCTTTCTGTGGACCTTGCTTCGGCGCAGGTGACACACCGGCGAACAACGCGCTTTCCATCCGTCATACGACCCGTAACTTCCCGAACCGTGAGGGCTCGAAGCCGGGCGTGGGCCAGATGTCGGCCGTATGCCTCATGGACGCGCGTTCCATCGCGGCAACCGCTGCAAACGGCGGTAAGCTGACCTCTGCCGAGGAGCTCGACTGCTGGGGCGATATCCCAGAGTACAACTACGACGACAAGGCCTACCAGAACCGTGTATACCAGGGCTGGGGCAAGGCGGATCTCGAGCTTCCGCTTCGCTTCGGACCGAACATCAAGGACTGGCCGGAGCAGGAGGAGATGACCGACAACATCCTTCTCAAGGTCGCTTCGAAGATCCTCGATCCGGTCACCACGACCGATGAGCTCATCCCTTCCGGTGAGACCTCTTCCTACCGTTCGAACCCGCTCGGCCTCGCAGAGTTCACGCTTTCGAGACGTGATTCGGAGTACGTAGCCCGTGCGAAGGCAGTACGTGATCTCGAGGATGCACGTAAGGCCGGTAAGAACGCCGCTGAGGTAGAAGAGGTATTCAAGCTGATCCATCAGATCCCGGGCCAGGAGAACGTACAGGCGTCCGAGGTCGAGATCGGTTCCACCATCTACGCGAACAAGCCGGGCGACGGTTCTGCCCGTGAGCAGGCCGCTTCCTGCCAGCGTGTACTCGGTGCCCTCGCAAACATCACGCAGGAGTACGCAACCAAGCGTTACAGAAGTAACTGCATGAACTGGGGCATGGTACCGTTCCACCTGAAGGGCGAGCCGGACAGCTTCGAGGTCGGTGACTACATCTACGTACCGGGCATCCGTCAGGCGCTCACCGAGAATAAACTCGACGACATCAAGGCCTATGTTCTGAAGAACGGTCAGGCGACCGAGATCGGGCTCTATGTCCTTCCGATGACGGAAAACGAGCGTCAGATTGTAAAGGACGGCTGCCTCATCAACTTTAACAAGCTGGGACATGCCAATGCTTAAGGCACGACATCATCACGTCGCGGTGCGGTTCTGACCGCATTTCAGCGAATGTATGCAGTTTGCCTGTGCGGAGATGATCATCGCCTTTATGAGGCACTTGAAATAATGAAAAACGGGGAGATCCATGCCATCTCCCTGTTTGTGTATACAGAATTGTATAAATATAGGAACAACCTATGCCGTCCATAATAATATAACTATTTTACTATACACTCACACTGCTATATTATGGAATTACCACAAAAAATAAGAATTATCCGGCGCTTCAAAGTGTATAATGACGATAGCTTAAACACAGAAGAGCGCTGGTTAAGTCGAAACAAGTAACTAATGGAGTTGCAGAAACGATTGGGGGATCGCTTCTGCTGACAAGGAGGAAACTATGGAAATTAAGAAACCTGCTGTAGCGGGCACGATGGAATCCAGTGACTGCCAGGTAACGGTTGAGCCGGGAGACGGAAAGATCGATTTCACTCTCGATTCCGCAGTTGCACATCAGTTTGGTAACGAGATCCGCAAGGTCACCATGGAAACCCTGAAGAATCTGGGCATCGATAATGTCAAGATCTCCATCGTCGACAAGGGTGCACTCGACTGCACGATCAAGGCGCGTATCGAAGGTGCTGTATTCCGTTCTGTGGATCAGTACACGAATTTACCATGGGGAGGTGCCATCCGATGATTGAGAATCCGAACAAGAAGAGACTGAGAAGATCCATGATGTTCCTGAATGCACAGAAGCCTTCACTCATCAAGGATCCGTACATCTACAAGTGTGATTCACTCATGCTGGACCTCGAGGATGCGGTTGCTGTAACTGCGAAGGACACCGCACGTTTCTCACTCTACCATGCACTGACCACCATCGATTACCGTGGATCTGAGCGTGTCGTTCGTATCAACGGCCTCGATACCGACCTCTGGGAGGAGGATATCCGCTGCTGCGTAGCTGGAGGCGCGGATGTCATCCGTATCCCGAAGACCGAGTCTGCGGACATGGTTCGTGCCGTAGAAGAGAAGGTCGTGGCGGCTGAGGAAGAGTTCGACCGTGAGCCGGGTTCCACCCTCATCATGTCGGCACTCGAGTCCTGCAAGGGAATCATGAATGCTTACGAGGTCTGCACCGCTTCAGATCGTCTGATCGGTGTTGCACTTTCCGGTGGTGACTATACGAAGGATCTGCAGACCCATATCACCGGTACCGGTGTAGAGCTCATGGGTGCCCGTCAGCAGATGATCATCGCTGCACGTGCCGCTGGTGTACAGTGCTTCGATACCGTATGGACGAACCTCGATGACATGGACGGCTTCCGCAAGGATGTTCAGACGATCCATGACATGGGCTTCGATGGAAAGTCCTGTGTCAACCCTCGTCAGATCGATATCGTACATGAGATCTTCACGCCGACCACAAAGGATATCATCTTCGCAGAGAAGGTAATTAAGGAAATCGATGACAAGAAGGCAAAGGGCATCGGCGTCTTCACCGTAGACGGTAAGATGATCGATATCGCTTTCTATGACGGCGCACAGAGAACCATCAAGCTCGCAAAGGCAGCCGGTGTGTATAAGGGGGATCTTTAATTATGTTAAATGCAGTAGGAAGAGATATTCCGGAGGAGATTTTAAAGGCGACCGGTAAGGAAGTATTCCAGGGAACCCATCATTTCGACGGCCATGAGTTTGAGACTGCTTCCCATAAGGTGAAGTGCGTGATCAACTCGAACGGCTCCAAGCTCGTAGATTCCATCCATGATGTACTCGTAAAGTGCGGCATCAAGGACGGTATGACCCTTTCCTTCCACCACCACTTCCGTAATGGTGACAAGGTGCTCAACATGGTCATGGAAGAGGTTCATGCCATGGGCATCAAGAACATCACGATCTGCGCTTCTTCCCTCGGTGGACAGAACGATCCGATCGTATACATGCTCGACGATGGCACCATCACAAACATCGAGTCTTCCGGTGTGCGTGGTGAGATCGGTAAGGCGATTTCAAATGGTCGTCTGCAGGGACTCGCCATCATGCGTTCCCACGGTGCACGTTCCAGAGCCATCATGAGTGGTGAGACCCACATCGACATCGCCTTCATCGGCGCACCAACCGCAGATGAGTACGGTAACCTGAACGCCAACGGTGGTAAGGCGGACTGTGGTGTGCTTTCCTACTCCGCAGTGGATGCTGAGTATGCAGACCGCGTAGTTGCAGTTACCGATACACTGGTACCATTCCCGAACCTTCCTGCACAGATTTCTCAGGTTAAGGTCGATTATGTCGTAAAGGTCGACGAGATCGGTGATCCGACGAAGATCGCGACCGGTGCAGCGAAGCCGACGACCGATCAGAGAAAGCTGCTTATGGCGAAGTACTGCACAGATTTCGTTGTGAACACACCGTACTTCAAGGAGGGCTTCTCCTACCAGACCGGTGTCGGCGGTGCGTCCATCGCTTCCACCAAGTACCTCGCAGAGGTGATGCGTGAGCGCAATATTCACATGTCCTTCGGCGTCGGTGGTCTTACGAAGCCGATGTGTGACCTCCTCGATGAGGGTCTCGCAGACTGTCTCGTCGATACCCAGGATTTCGACCAGGATGCGATCAAGTCCGCAGCGACTCATCCGCGCCACTTCTACATCACGGCAGATGAGTATGCAAACCCGTTCAACAAGGGTGCATACGTAAATAAGCTGGATTTCGTTATCCTCGCTGCACTTGAGGTTGATACACACTTCAACTGTAACGTCGTTGTGGGCTCTGACGGTGTCATCACTGGTGCCCAGGGCGGACATCCGGATACCGCTGCCGGTGCGAAGTGCACCATCGTGATCGCTCCGATCATGCAGGGCAGAATCCCGACGATCTGCAGCGACTGTACGACCGTCACCACTCCGGGTGAGGATGTCGATGTCGTTGTAACCGATTATGGTATCGCCATCAACCCGAAGCGTCAGGATCTCATCGATGCTGTCGCTGGTAAGGATCTTCCGATCAAGACCATCGAGGAGCTTCGCGACATCGCGTACTCCATCACCGGCGCGCCGGAGAAGGTTCAGTTCGGTGACCGTGTTGTCGGTGTCATCGAAGCACGTGACGGCTCCATCATGGATGTCGTTCGTCAGATCAAGCCATTCGAGTTTAAAGACTGATCATACAGGACCTGAATTTTCGATTCGGGTCAGCAGATCATGACCTCTCCGTGCGTGACACGGTCTTCTCATGAATGAAGGCGCTCTGGTTAAGGGGATAACCAAAGCGCCTTTTTATGTGTTAGAATAAGCTGCAGATAGAAAAACAGGAGGCCTGCTATGGAAAAGAAACTTGATTTTACGCATGAGGTGACGGTGCCGGAGATGCTGGCCGCACGAGATCATCGGGTGGAGCTGCAGCAGGATTTCATCGCGCGCTTTCACCATCCGGTGATCTGCTTCATGCTGAACATCCCGGGCCCACATAAGGTGGGAGAGGACTTCTACTGGGCCTTCGAAACCGGCCTTCAGCGTATAGAGCACTGCCTCGACCAGAACGATATCCGGATCGAGGCAGAGAAGAAGGAAGAGGAAGTGACCGGCTATGTGTATTACGCTTCCGTGGACGCGGAGGCGATCCGCGTGAAGGAGCTCATGTGTCTCATCGAGGATGCGGACCGGCTCGGACGGATCTTCGACATCGATGTCATCCGGAAGGATGGGCAGAAGGTGAGTCGCGAGGAGTTCGGTATGCCGCCGCGGAAGTGCCTCATGTGTGAACAGGAGGCCCATCTCTGCGCACGGAACCGGACCCATGCGGTGTCGGATATGGTCGCGGAGATCCACCGCATCATCGAGGCGGCGCGATGAATAAAAAAGCGTTTGATGATTCGGCGCGTGCCACCCTTTTCGAGCACATCGGCTGGCAGGTACGGAATGCGCTGCTCGGCGAAGTCTATGCGACACCGAAGCCGGGCCTCGTGGATCGTCGGGATACCGGCGCGCATCGCGACATGAATTACGAGACCTTCCTCGCGAGTACCGAAGCCATCACACCGTTCATGGTGCGTATGTTTACGGAGGGGATGGATGCGACAGGCGCCGGCCATACGCCGGAAGAAGTATTTCAGGCGATCCGCGGCATCGGTCTCGAGGCGGAGCAGGCGATGTATGCGGTGACCGAAGGCGTTAATACCCATAAGGGCATGATCTTCACCATGGGCATCGTGCTGGCGGCGGCGGGTATCCTGTATGCACGACGCGAAGAGGCGGCAGAACGGCCGGTGGACGATGATGTGACGCCGGAAGCATTGGCTTCCGCGGACGTGCAGCCGATGACAGCTGACGGAGAGTCGGCGATATCGGAAACGGGCGTCATCGTCGGGCAGATCACGGTGGACGCGATCCTCGACAGGGCGCGTCAGATGACGGCACGGAGTATGGCAGAGGACTTTCGGAAGATGCTCGAGCACCCGCCGAAGACGCATGGGGAGCGGCTCTTTCAGGCGTATGGTGAGCGGGGCATCCGCGGTCAGGCGATGGAGGGCTTTCCGATCCTTCGGGATACCGCTGTGCCATGGCTGCGACGATTTCAGAACATAGGCACAGACGCAGAACTGCAGCGCGCTATAGCCGCGCAGGCGACGCTCCGCCGCGGACTCCTTCAGGATACCGGCAGCATGCATGCCGAGCACTTCGAGAATGCGGTACATGTCAGTACGCTGATCGCCATCATGTCGGTGCTGAACGACACGAACGTGTTCATCCGAAGCTCCTATGAGGATATGTGCTGGCTGCAGGCAGAGAGCAGCACGATCCTCAGCATGGGTGCGATGTTTACGGAGGAGGGCGTGCGGGCGATCGAAGCACTGAATACTGCCTGCATCGAAAAGAACATCAGTCCGGGTGGTGCCGCGGATATCCTCGCGGTGGCGATCCTTCTTCTGAAACTCACGGAGGATGCGGACGCAGACAGTGCGGGCTGCTGAAAAAGAAACGCCCGCAGGGCGTTATGATGGAGCGAAACTCTACTGGATGGAAAAGAGGTTTTATGTCAGACACAACGTATGCAATCTCATCGGTCGGCCCGGGTGACCGCTATATGCAGGCAGAGGTGGACGCGCTCCTCGAGCGGGAGGGTATCCATCGCGACCAGCATCTCGATTATACGGCGGCGATGCTCGACGAGGACTATCATGTCATCGCGACGGGCAGCCTGTTCGGGAACACCCTCCGCTGTATGGCGGTGAGCTCCGACCACCAGGGTGAGTCCCTCATGAACGCGATCGTTTCCCACCTCATCGAGGTGCAGTACAGTCGCGGAAACTACCATCTCTTCTTATATACGAAGTGCGATTCCGCGCGTTTCTTCGGAAACCTTGGTTTCTATGAGATCACCCGCGTCCCGGAGGAGAATATCGTCTTCATGGAGAATAAGCGGACCGGTTTCCGGGATTACCTCGCCGCGCTTCAGCGGCAGACGCAGCAGGCGGAGACGACCGCCCGGGATGAGGCCAATGCAGGCGAGCCGGGTCCGTCGCACCCGACCGAAGCCGTCATGGTCCCGGGAGGGTCCTGTGCAGCCGGCCCGGCAGCATTGGACCAGAGTGTACGCGTCGGGGCCATCGTCATGAACGCGAATCCGTTTACCCTCGGGCACCGCTACCTCGTCGAACAGGCGCGGGCGGCCTGCGGGGTTCTGCATCTGTTTATGGTGTCGGAGGACGTAAGCCTCGTGCCGTTTTCCGTGCGGAAGAAGCTGATCCTGGAGGGGACGAAGGACATCCCGGGCATCGTATACCACGAGGCCGGCTCGTATATCATCAGCTCGGCGACCTTCCCGGCGTACTTCCAGAAGGGAGACAATGCGGTGATTCGAAGCCAGGCGGGCATCGATGAGCGGATCTTCACGCAGATCGCGGCGGCGCTCGGCATCACGGATCGCTTTGTCGGGGATGAACCGACGTCGGTGGTGACAGGCATCTATAATGAAATCCTGTCGACGGCGCTCCCGGAGGCGGGCGTGGCGTGTCACATCATCCCGCGGAAGGAAGCGGACGGAAAGGCGATTTCGGCCTCCACGGTACGGAGCTGCATCCATGACGGACGGCTCGAGGACATCCGCGGCCTCGTGCCGGAAACCACCTACCGCTACTTCACATCCCCGGAAGCAGCAGCGGTGATTGAGCGGATCCGGGCAGCAGAAGAGGTCGTACATTACTGATCTTCTGTGCGACAGAAGCCGACACATCGGGCCCCCTCGGCGCAAGGCTGATCGGAAAAACGTCGGGAAAGCACGCAAAACCTAAGAAATACTTGCATTGCAGCGGTATTTATATTAAAATACATCAGTATTTTGTGAGCTTGGCGCATCCGAAGGGACGTTGATTCGGGCCTGAAAGTACGATTAGAATATAAAAACTTCATGTTTCCAGAATAGTGATATTTTGGTTTTTCATTTTAGGAGGATTTTATGGTATCAGCAGGTGATTTCAGAAACGGTGTCACACTTGAGATTGATGGTCAGGTTGTTCAGATCGTCGAGTTCCAGCATGTAAAGCCTGGTAAGGGCGCAGCTTTCGTAAGAACGAAGCTTAGAAACGTTATCAACGGTGGTGTAATCGAGCGTACATTCCGTCCGACCGAGAAGTTCCCGCCAGCACACATCGATCGTCAGGATATGCAGTATCTCTACGATGATGGTGATATGTACAACTTCATGAACCCGGAGACCTTCGAGCAGATTTCCCTTTCCCACGAGCAGATTTCGGATGAGATGAAGTTCGTAAAGGAGAACGAGACCGTTCGTGTAGACTCCTACCAGGGTAAGGTATTCGCTGTTGAGCCGCCTCTGAAGGTCACCCTCGAGGTTACCCACACGGAGCCGGGCGTAAAGGGCAACACCGCAACCGGTGCTCAGAAGCCGGCAACCCTTGAGACCGGTGCAGAGATCATGGTTCCGCTGTTCATCAACATCGGTGATAAGGTTATCGTATCTACCCAGACCGGTGAGTACGAGTCCCGCGGCTAATCCTTGCGTGATCAGACCATATACGGAGCGATCCGTTTGTGAGAAGGTTTCCCAAACGGGAAACCTTCTTTTTTTCGGGTTTATGGGGTCTGACCCCCTTACGAAATTCTTAAGAAACCGTCGATTCATGGGAGGACGTGCCTCTCATGGCATAGTTAAAGGAGTATAGATTTGACTACGATTCTTAACGTTATCACCGACGCCGTACGGACTGCGTTTGTGCTGGCCGGCTATGATGCAGAGCTCGGTCGCGTGTCGATTTCCAACCGTCCGGACCTCTGCGAGTACCAGTCGAACGGAGCGATGGCCGGTGCGAAGCAGTACCACAAGAAGCCGATGGATATCGCAAACGAGGTGGTGGAGAAGCTGAAGACCATGCAGCAGGGTGACATCGTGATGTTCTCCGAGGTCTCTGCGGTGATGCCGGGCTTCATCAACCTGAACGTATCCGAGGAGCTCACCACGAAGTATCTGAACGAGATGAACTTCCATGAGGACCTCGGCCTCGATGCCCACGAGGGGAAGAAGATCATCATCGACTACGGCGGAGCCAATGCGGCGAAGCCGCTCCATGTCGGCCACCTTCGTTCAGCCGTCATCGGTGAGGCGATCAAGCGGATGGCGATTCAGCAGGGCAATGAGGTCATCGGTGACGTACATCTCGGAGACTGGGGTCTTCAGATGGGCCTCATCATCACGGAGCTCGAGGACCGCGGACAGCTTGACCAGGATCTCGAGATCTCCCAGCTGGAGGAGATCTACCCGTTCGCTTCTGCGAAGGCGAAGGCTAAGTATGAGGATGGTCCGCATAAGGGCGAGCTCGTCAATCCGGAGTACGCCGAGCGTGCGCATCAGGCGACACTGAAGTTGCAGAACGGAGATCCGACCTACCGTGCGGTATGGAACAAGATCATGAAGGTCTCCATCGCGGATCTGAAGAAGAACTATGGCAACCTCGACGTTCACTTCGATCTCTGGAAGGGCGAGAGTGATGCGCAGCAGTATATTCCGGGCCTGATTCAGGATCTGATTGATAAGGGACTTGCGTATGAGTCCCAGGGCGCCCTGGTGGTGGATGTTGCAGAGGAGAGCGATGCGAAGGAGATTCCACCATGCATGATCCGTAAGTCGGACGGTGCGGCACTGTATGCGACCTCTGACCTCGGCACCATCGTCGAGCGTGAGAAGCTGTATCATCCGGATGCGTACATCTACATCGCGGACAGCCGTCAGTCCCTCCACTATACCCAGTTCTTCCGTGTAGCACGGAAGGCCGGCCTCGTACGTCCGGAGGAGGAGCTTCGTTTCATCGGTTTCGGTACGATGAACGGCAAGGACGGAAAGCCGTTTAAGACCCGTGAGGGTGGTGTGCTCCGTCTCGAGAAGCTGATCCAGGAGACAAATGAAAAGGTCCTCGAGCGTGTACGCGCATCCCGTGGTGAGGAGCTCAGCGAGGAGGAGGCAGCCGCCATCGCCGTTCGTGTCGGCCTCGCCGCACTGAAGTACGGTGATCTCTCGAATCAGGCGACGAAGGACTACGTCTTCGACCTCGATAAATTCACGTCCTTCGAGGGTAACACCGGTCCATACATCCTCTACACCATCGTACGGATCAACTCGATCCTCCGGAAGTTCATGCAGGAGCGTGGCGTAAGTGATGATGTGCATGTAAAGGATTATGTGAAGGCCCATGCGACCGACTTCCAGATCCTGCCGATGAAGGAGAAGTCTGCACATGATGTGCAGATGCTGCTGACCCGTTACCAGGATGAGATCAACGGTGCATGGAAGGACCTCGCACCGCACCGCATCTGCTCCTATATCTATGCACTGGCGAACAACTTCAACAGTCTCTACCATGATGTGAAGTTCCTGAGCCTGCCGGAGAAGGAAAAGGAGAGCTGCATGGCGCTTCTGATGCTGACCTTCCGTGTACTGAGCACCTGCATCCATACACTGGGATTCGGTGCACCGGAGCGGATGTAATCGGAAATATACCGAATAGTGACTGCTGTCCGGAAACGTTCGATGCGTCGGACAGCAGTGAGAGGAGAATACAGATTATGAAATATTTCATTGCCAGTGATATCCACGGCTCCGCGTACTGGTGCCGTAAGACCCTGGAGAAGTTTGAGGAGAGCGGTGCAGAGCGCCTGATTCTCCTCGGCGACATCCTCTACCATGGACCGCGGAATGACCTGCCTCAGGAGTATGCACCGAAGGAGGTCATCGCGATGCTGAATCCGCTGAAGGACAGAATCTGGGCGGTACGTGGCAACTGTGAGGCGGAGGTCGACCAGATGGTGCTGCAGTTTCCGGTGATGGCGGATTATGCGATCCTCGCACTGAATGGCCATACGATTTTTGCAACCCATGGTCATCTCTTCGATGAAACGAAGCTTCCACCACTGATGGCAGGCGATGCACTGCTGCATGGTCATACGCATCTGCTGAAGGCAGAGAAGCTGACGGCAGAGGATGGACGCTCGTTCTTTCATCTGAACCCGGGCAGCACCTCCCTTCCGAAGGGCGGAAACACGAATACCTATGCCATCCTCGATGAGGATGTATTTACGGTATATGATTTTGAGGGTCACACGATCGCATCGATTTCACTGAACGCGTAAACGACATATTGACGAAACGCTTTTTCTTACCCTTCGGCATTTTCACGGCTGAAGGGTATTTTTTTAAGCTGATGAAGGACGATTTTGTCGTGTTTTGGGAGAATGTTGATAAAATAACGACAATCTGCTATCATAAAAAAGGTTGTGGTTGTGCAGAGTGAACAATGCTCTGCACATACACAACGATCGTTTGTAGAGCATGCCTGTGCAGATCGAATGGGTCTTTCTGACAGGGCATTCATTTTATTTTAAAGGAGTAAAATTATGGCTGTGAATCGTTTCGTCTTAAATGGTATTTCCTATCATGGACATGGCGCAATCAAGGAGATCCCGGGTCTCATCAAGGCAAGAGGCTATCATAAGGCTTTCGTTGCATCCGATCCTGACCTCGTAAAGTTCGGCGTAACAGCCAAGGTGACGGATCTTCTGAAGGAGAACGACATCGACTTCTTCCTGTATGATGACATCAAGCCGAATCCAACCATCGAGAACATCCAGCACGGTGTAGAGGCGTACAAGTCCTGCGGCGCTGACTGCATGATCACCATCGGCGGCGGTTCTTCCATGGATACCGGTAAGGGCATCGGTATCGTCATCAACAACCCGGAGTTCGCAGATATCCGTTCCC
Source organism: Lachnospiraceae bacterium (assembly GCA_030540075.1). Taxonomy (GTDB): domain Bacteria; phylum Bacillota; class Clostridia; order Lachnospirales; family Lachnospiraceae; genus Oribacterium. Next base: position 14,940 of record JAUNWX010000018.1, on the reverse strand, counting down.
TCGAGGGTGTTGCACCGACCAAGCATCGTACCGTATTCACCATCGCCGTTCCGACAACCGGTGGTACCGGTGCAGAGTCCACCATCAACTACGTTGTCACCGATGTTGAGAAGAAGAGAAAGTTCGTCTGCGTCGATGCAAACGATATCCCTGATATCGCCGTCGTTGATCCGGATATGATGTCCTCCATGCCGAAGGGCCTCACCGCTTCGACCGGTATGGATGCGCTGACACATGCGATTGAGGGCTACACCACCAAGGGTGCATGGGAGCTCGCCGATGTACTCGACCTTGAGGCCATCAAGCTCATCGCAAAGAACCTTCGTAAGGCTGTACAGAACGATCCGGATGGACGTGAGGGCATGGCACTTGCACAGTATGTAACCGCCATGGCATACTCCAACGTAGGTCTCGGTATCGCACACTCCATGGCACATACCCTCGGTGCAGTTTATGACACACCGCACGGTGTTGCATGCGCGATGATGCTTCCGATCGTTATGGAGTTCAACCAGGAGTACACTGGTGAGAAGTTCAAGGCCATCGCAGAGGCATTTGGTATCGACACGACCGGTATGGATGCAGCCACCTATCGTAAGGCAGCCATCGATGCTGTAAAGCAGCTCTCTGTAGATGTAGGCATCCCGACCAAGCTCGAGGCACTCAAGGAAGAGGATCTTCCGTTCCTGTGCGAGTCCGCTGCTGCTGATGCATGTGCACCTGGTAACCCGAGAGAAGCAAGCATCGCTGACTTCGAGGCTATGTTCAGAAAGCTTATGTAATTAATATCACTGGGGTGCGCCCTTTGGGCGCGGGGTCCCAGTGATGCCCCCGGGCGGCGAGGCCGTTTTGCCGGCCTGCCCGGCAAAATCAAGCGACCATGCCCGCGCCGAAGGCGCATCTCATGGCATGGTCTCCTTGTAATTTGAACTGTAAATATTTCCCCCGGAGTTTTCTCCGGGGGTCTTTTTGTGCTAACATAGTCATCAGAGTTTATCAGAAAGAAAAGGCCAGATGATGATGAAAAAAGCATGGAAATATATGATGATCCCGGCGGCCCTGATGCTGCTCCTGTCCGGATGTACACATTTTACGGAGCTCGTGGAGCATGTCGCATCGAAACAGGAAACGACGGCAGCAGAGACGCAGGCAATCCTTGAAACGACGATCCCGGCGGACCAGGTCGTGGAGCCGGCGGATCCGGATGCGATACAGATCGAGCTTTCCCAGGGGGCAGCGGCCCTCGGCTTCGCGCATCTCATGGAGGAGTCCGAGCTGGGTGCGACACAGGGAGACTACCATTTCGAGCTGAAGACGAGTGAAGACGAGGTCCTCTCGGACTTCATCACCGGTGCGGCGGACGTCGCGGTCCTGTCACCGGAAAGTGCCACACGGGCCTACCATGATGCGAAGGACGGTGCGGTCATCGTCAATATCAATGCAGGTAACGAGCTGTACTGCATCAGCGGCAACACCGAGCTGAAGAGCTTCCAGGGACTGAAGGGGCAGACGATACTGAGCGTCGGACAGGGCGAGCAGCCGGAGTATGTCATCCGCTACCTGAAGAGTCAGTACGGCACGCAGTTTGATGTGCAGTATACGAGCATCGAGGACATCACGGCGCAGCTTTCGGCAGATCCGTCGAAGGTCGCCATCGTCGCAGAGCCGGACGCCTCGAGCCTGCTGGCCGGCGTGCCGGGTACCGTCCGCGCGTTTTCGCTGCAGGACAGCTGGGAAAATGTCACCGCGACCGGCAGTCTGATCTCCAGCGTGACCCTCGTGCACCGGAATTACTATGAAAATAAGCGTGCCGCGGTGGATAATCTTCTCCGTGAGACCGCGATGTCGATCGTAAAGGCCGAGCGGGCGGCGAATCAGACCGCGAAGCTCGCCGGAAAGTTCGGCATCACACAGTCGGCGGTTGTGCCGCTGGCACTTCCGTATGCGAATCTCAAGTGCATCACCGGCGATCAGATGAAGAGCCGGCTCGGTGCCTACCTGATCGCCATCGCGGAGGTCGACTCGGCCGCCATTGGCCGCAGTGTCCCGGGCGAGGATTTCTACTATGGATATGCCGTGACGAAGCCGGAGGAAAGCAGCTCAGCGAGTCGGTACGATGATTCGACGTCCTATGGAAACGATTCGGAAGACGAATATGAGGATGAGGACGAAGACGAGAGCAGCGAGTCGAAGAAGAGCGAGGATGCGGAGTCAGAGAAGGATAAAAAACGAGACGATGATATAAAGCGCGAGAATCATACGAAGCGTGAAGACGAAACAGAAGAGGAGAACGAGAAGAAAAAGAACGACGAAACGAAGGCGGAAAGCGAGAAGAAGGAAACGGAAAAGAAACACGAAAGCGAAAAGCACGTGGAGATCGAGGAGCCGCAGAAGCCGGCAGAAACCGCCGCTTCTCCTGCGCCTCAGCCGGCTGTACCGGCCGGCCCGGATCCGTCCGCCGCACCCGCCGGCCCGGGCAGTCAGGCCCCTTCAGATGACCTCCTCCCGGGAGGCCCGATGGGTTGATGAATGCAACCTGGTCGCTGTGAAGCAAGGAGCCTCGGAGGGCAGCCACTGAAAGCACAGTACTACGAGTTCGGAAGACTCTAAAATTGTCCCCCTAAGAACCAGTAGGCTCTCTGCAAACGACTGAGTTTTCTTTATGAAAACTCAGTGTTGCAGAGAGTGCTAAGGAAAAATTACTCCAACTGGTTCTAAGGGGGACAATTTTGATTCTTCACGAACTCTACGTATGGCTTTCAGTGGCTGCCCTCCGGGGCTCCTTGCGTTGAATGAGACAGAGAAATGCTATTGACATATATACCCCACGGGGGTATACTGACGTCGACTTGATATAGGGGGTGGGGGTATATATCCTGCCATGACTTGTATGTAGAAAGAGGTATCTATGAAACAGTATATCGTGATCGGTATGAGCTGTGCGGCCTGCCAGACGCGTGTCGAGAAGGCCGCGCGGGCAGTGCCGGGGGTACGGGAGGCGACGGTCTCCCTGCTGACCAATACCCTCGCCGTCGAGGGAGACGCGGCACCAGAGGACATCATAAAAGCAGTAGTGAACGCGGGCTATGGCGTCCGCGTGAAGGGCGGACAGCCGAGTGGAAGCATTGGCCGTGGAACGGAACCTGGCATAAGCATGCAGGGGGCGTCCTGCTCCTCGGCGGGCTGCGGGCTCGATCCGATGGCGGCAGAGGAAGAGGCGCTGCGGGATCATGAGACGCCGAAGCTGAAGAAGCGTCTCCTCCAGTCGATCCTGCTGCTCCTGATTCTTATGTACTTCAGCATGGGACACAATATGGCGGGCTGGCCGCTGCCGGCGGTGTTTGAGAATCCGGTGAACGGCGGCATCGTACAGATGCTGCTGGCGCTCATCGTCATGTATATCAACCGGAAATTCTTCGTCGGTGGCTTCCGCTCGCTCCTTTACCGGGCACCGAACATGGACGCCCTCGTCGCACTGGGCTCGAGTGCGGCCTTCCTGTACTCGCTGGTGGAGCTCTTTCTGATGAGCCTCGCACTGGCCGGCGGCCAGATGGAGACGGTGCATCATCTGCACCACAATCTCTATTTCGAAACGGCAGCGATGATTCCGGCACTGATCACCGTCGGCAAGATGCTCGAGGCGATGTCGAAGGGACGGACGACCGATGCCCTGCGCAGTCTTATGAAGCTGGCACCGAAAACCGCTGTGCTGCTGCGGGATGGGAAGGAAGTGACGGTGGCGATCTCAGAGGTGCAGTCCGGCGATCTCTTCGTGGTACGTCCGGGCGAGAGCATCCCGGTGGATGGTGTCATCCTCGAGGGCAGCAGTGCGGTCAATGAAGCCGCCCTGACCGGTGAGAGCATCCCGGTGGATAAGACCGTCGGGGACAGCGTATCGGCGGCGACCATCAACACGGATGGCTTCCTGAAGGCGCGGGCGACTCGCGTCGGAGAGGACACGACGCTCAGCCAGATCATCCGGATGGTTTCGGATGCGGCGGCGACGAAGGCACCGATCTCCCGGATCGCGGATCAGGTGGCCGGTATCTTCGTGCCGGCCGTGATCCTCGTTTCTCTGCTGACCTTCATCGCCTGGATGCTGGCCGGGAAGGGTGTGGAATTTGCGATTCCGCGGGCCGTCGCCGTGCTGGTGGTGTCCTGCCCGTGTGCGCTCGGACTGGCGACGCCGGTGGCCATCATGGTTGGCAGCGGACAGGGCGCACGAAACGGCATCCTGTTTAAGACCGCAGCGGCGCAGGAGCAGGCCGGCCGCATCGAAATCGTCGCGCTGGATAAGACCGGCACCATCACCTCAGGACAGCCGGTGGTGACGGATGTACTGCCTGTGACCGGGGGATCGGCGGAGGCGCTTCTTCAGAGCGCACTCGACCTCGAGCAGTACTCCGAGCATCCGCTGGCAGGGGCCGTCGTGCGCTATGCGGAGGCGCAGGCCATGACCCCACGCGCCGTGACGGAGTTCTCCGCATTGCCCGGCAACGGACTGCAGGCGATGCAGGACGCAGCGGCGCTCTTCGGTGGCTCGTATAAGTATATGAAGGAGCGCTTCGGTGTTACAGGGGAGCTGGAGCAGCAGTATGAGGCGCTCGCGGAGCAGGGAAAGACACCGCTCTTCTTTGCGCGTGACGGGAAGCCGATGGGCATCATCGCGGTCGCGGATGCCATCAAGGAGGATTCTGCGCAGGCCATCGCGGAGCTTCAGAATATGGGCATTGACGTCTATATGATCACGGGCGATAATGAAAAAACAGCGCGGGCCATCGCACGGCAGGCCGGTGTCACGCATGTCATCGCCGGGGTGCTTCCGGATGGAAAGGAAGCGGTGATCCGGCGGCTGAAGAACGAGGGACGTGTTGCGATGGTCGGAGACGGCATCAATGATGCCCCGGCCCTCACACGTGCGGATCTCGGTATCGCCATCGGTGCCGGCGCAGACGTCGCCATTGATGCGGCGGATGTGGTCCTGATGAAGAGTCGGCTCACGGATGTGTCGGCGGCGATCCGTCTCGGACGGGCGACGCTGCGGAATATCCATGAGAACCTGTTCTGGGCCTTCTTCTATAACGTGATCTGCATCCCGCTGGCGGCCGGCTTCTACACGGCTGTGCTGGGACTCGGATTCGAGATGAGCCCGATGGTCGGCGCGGCGGCGATGAGCCTGTCGAGCTTCACCGTATGCATGAATGCGTTGCGTCTCAACCTCTGCAAGGTGCATGACGCTTCACAGGATAGAAAAATCAGAAAAAGGAAGAAAAAGGAGAGTAAAAAGATGACAGAGACTGTAAATATCAAGGGTATGATGTGTGGACACTGCGAGGCCAGCGTGAAGAAGGCCCTCGAGAAGCTCGATGGTGTCGAGGAGGCCGTGGTTTCCCACACCAGCGGTACCGCAGAGCTGACGCTGAGCGCGCCGGTCGAGGATGCGGCGATCCGGAAGGTCGTCGAGGACCTCGATTTCGAGTTCGTATCGATCGTAAAGTAAACGCTGTATCGCAGGGTCTGGAGGGCAATGCAGACGGTCGGGAGGGGATATGCCGTCCGGCGATGACATTGGCCTCGGGACGCTGCGTGGATGCCGGAAGGATACAGGAGGAGGTGGAAACATGGCATGCTGCTGTGGACAGGATGAAAACGGAAGACAGAAACACAAGCCGCGGACGCCGGAACAGGTGAAGTCGCTGGTGACGCGTCTCAATCGGATCGACGGGCAGATCCTCGGCATCAAAAAGATGATCGAGGAGAACCGCTACTGTCCGGATGTCCTGATGCAGGTCAGCGCCGTGCAGGCCTCGCTGAACTCCTTTAATAAGGAGCTGCTCGCGACGCACATAAAGACCTGCGTCGTCGATGATATCCGGGAGGGCAAGGAAGAAGCCGTGGACGAGCTCTGCGAGCTTCTGAAGAAAACGATGAAGTAAGCCCGCGAGCGCATTCGCCGGATGCCTGTGCCACCGGTACATCTGCTGGCGTTGTTTCCGTACATGTAACATAAGAAAAGTAAAATTAGCAGTCTTGTAAAAAGACTGCTAATTTTTTCGCTTCGTTCACATAGTTAACACATTTCTGCTTTATATTTAGGAACATCAGATGGAGGAAAGGTCTCCTCTGTCACATGAAAGGATGAATCTTATGGGGAATATAGTACAGATTTTCCAGCGGCATCGCCTGAAAAGGCAGATGAATCTCGCAAATGGGAACAACGGCCAGAACCATCCGGAGGACGACCATGGTTTCGGCAATTTCAATGATTTCTTTAATCAGTTCACGAACGGTCAGAACGGCGCGAATGGCGGAAATCGTGGGAACAACGGAAATAACAGCTATCAGCCGAAGAATAAAAAACCGCTGATGTTCTATTATTTCATCGCGCTTCTCATCATCCTGCTGCTGAATACCTTCGTATTCCCGTCGCTGCTGACACGGTCGATCCGCCAGACGAGCTATACGGAGTTCATGAACGCGGTGAACAACCAGGCGATCACGAAGGTGAACCTGAGCGATGATACCATCACCTATGTTGCGACGGTGAACGGTGAGGACCTCACCTGTCAGACCGGTCGACTGAAGAACGAGTACACCGAGGCACAGGTGCTGCAGGAGCTCTATCGGCAGGGCGTCAACTTCGATGAGACGATCCCGGTCGAGACCAGCCCGCTGCTGAATTTCCTCCTGACCTGGATCTTCCCGATCCTCCTGTTCTGGGCCCTCGGCAACTGGCTCAGCAAGCGTATGGCGAGCTCGCTCGGTGCGGGCGGTGGCTTCGGCGGCATGGGCGGCTTCGGTAAGTCGAACGCCCGTGAGTACGAGGCGAAGGACGGAAACAAGGTGACCTTTAAGGATGTCGCCGGCGAGGATGAAGCGAAGGAGCTTCTGTCCGAGATGGTCGACTACCTGAAGGAACCGGATAAGTATACGAAGATCGGTGCACATATTCCGAAGGGTGCGCTGCTCGTCGGCCCTCCTGGAACCGGTAAGACCTTACTTGCGAAGGCCGTGGCCGGTGAGGCGAACGTTCCGTTCTTCTCCATCGCCGGCTCCGAGTTCGTCGAGATGTTCGTCGGCATGGGTGCGGCGAAGGTACGTGACCTCTTCGAGCAGGCGAAGAAAAAGTCTCCATGCATCATCTTCATCGATGAGATCGATGCCATCGGTAAGAAGCGTGGCAACGGTGCGATGGGTGGCAACGATGAGCGTGAGCAGACCCTGAACCAGCTCCTGACGGAGATGGACGGCTTCGACAGCTCGAAGGCCATCATCATCCTGGCAGCGACGAACCAGCCGGATTCCCTGGATCCTGCACTGCTTCGTCCGGGCCGTTTCGACCGTCGTGTACCGGTCGAGCTTCCGGATTTCCAGGGCCGTGTCGACATCCTGAAGGTGCACTCCAGAGGCATCAAGATGGCGGAAAATGTCGATCTCAGTGCCATCGCAAAGGCCGCCGCCGGCGCGAGTGGTGCGGAGCTGGCCAATATCATCAACGAGGCGGCGCTTCGTGCAGTACGTGCCGGTCGTGAGCGCGTGATCCAGTCGGATCTCGAGGAGTCGATCGAGGTCGTCATCGCCGGTTACCAGAAGAAGAACAACGTGATGACCGATAAGGAGAAGCTGATCGTTTCCTACCATGAGGTCGGTCATGCACTGGTGGCGGCACTTCAGAAGAACTCGGCACCGGTACAGAAGATCACGATCATCCCGAGAACCTCCGGCGCACTGGGCTACACCATGCAGGTCGAGGACGAAGGAAACCACTACCTCTACTCGAAGGAGGAGCTGGAGAACAAGATCGCGACCCTCACCGGCGGACGCTGTGCCGAGGAGCTGATCTTCCATACCTGCACGACGGGTGCCAGCAACGACATCGAACAGGCGACGAAGTATGCCCGTGCGATGATCACACGCTATGGTATGGCGGACGGTATCGGTATGGTGGCGATGGAACAGGTTCAGAACCAGTACCTCGGTGGGGATGTATCCCTCACCTGCTCACCGGAGACCCAGACGAAGATCGATCAGATGACGGTGGACCTCGTGAAGAAGCAGCACGATAAGGCGTATCAGCTGCTGAGTGATCACATCACGAAGCTTCATGAGATCACGAAGTACCTCTATGAGAAGGAGACCATCACCGGTGCAGAGTTCATGGAGATCCTGAACCGGAAGGAGATCGATCCGTCCGTGGTGGCACCGGGCACACAGGCCTGAGCATCCTGCCCGAAAGGATACGGATGGGTGATGTGCACATCGGATAGAAATTCGGATGATAAAACCGAACCGTATATGTAGACATGTAAAGACTCGTTGCAGTTTGAGAAAACTGTAACGAGCCTTTTTTAATTCTGAACAATCTGCTGAAACGGTGACAAAACCGGTTTAGTTTACGTATAATAAAACTAACTATAGATACCGTTCAGGCGGGGGACCTCCGCTGAACGCGTATCTGCGATCTGTTTTATAAGGGAAGTATTATGCGTGATCTTGATTATTTGAAGCTGCTCGCGAAGCAGTTTCCGACGGCTACAGCGGCAGGTGCGGAGATCATCAACCTGCGTGCGATCTGTGCACTTCCGAAGGGCACAGAGTATTTCTTTTCAGACCTGCATGGTGAAAGTGATGCCTTCATCTACCTGATGCGCTCGGCCTCCGGAATTGTCCGTGATAAGATCGATGAAACCTTTGGAAACCTGCTCCCGGAGGAGGAGCAGCTCGAGCTTGCGAACCTGATCTACTATCCGAGAGACATTCTTTCGGATCCGGCGCACAAGGCGAAGGATACGCCGGAGTGGCAGCGCATCACGATCAATCGTCTCGTGAATATCTGCCGCTGTGTCAGCTCGAAGTACACCCGCTCGAAGGTACGTAAGAAGATGCCGCAGCAGTATGCCTACGCGATCGATGAGCTCCTGCACCTCGACAGCCATGATGAGGATAAGCGGGGCTATCTCCGCGGGATCATGGATGCCATCATCGACATCGATATGGGTGACGATTTCATCGTGGCCCTGTCGGAGCTGATTCAGAACCTCGTCATCGACAATCTGCATATCATCGGCGATGTCTTCGACCGAGGCCCGCACGCGGACCAGATCATGGAGGAGCTGATGAGCTTCCATGATGTGGATATCGAGTGGGGCAATCATGATGCCGAGTGGATGGGGGCCGCCTGCGGTAATCCGGCCTGCATCGCAAGCGTTCTCCGTATCGCCACTTCTTATAACTCTTTCGATGTGCTCGAGGACGGCTATGGCATCAATCTGCGTCCGCTTTCGATGTATGCGGAGGAGGTGTACGGCGACGACCCGTGTGCCTGCTTCCAGCCGCATCTTCTGGATACCAATGTCTCCGACTCGGTGGATCCCCGTCTCGCCGCGAAGATGTGTAAGGCCATCAGCATCATCCTGTTTAAGGAGGAGGGGGCGCTGATCCGCCGCCATCCGGAGTATAAGCTTGACCACCGGATGCTCCTCGATAAGATCGATTATGAAAAGGGTACGGTGACCATCGACGGACAGAGCTATCCGCTGAAGGATACGAATTTCCCGACCATCGACCCGAAGGATCCGTATAAGATGACGGAGAAGGAAAAGGAGCTGATGAACACCCTTGTGTACAGCTTCACGCACTCGCAGCTGCTCCAGAAGCACATCCGCTTCTTCTTTACAAACGGTGCGATGTATAAGGTCGTCAATAACAACATCCTCTACCATGGCTGTATCCCGATGAACGTGGACGGCTCCTTCCTGCAGCTCGAGACGGCGAAGGGCAGCGTCGGCGGAAAGGCCCTCATGGATTACTTCTATGAGCGTGCGATCGATGCCTATTTCCTGAATGGAGAGAATGATCCGAAGGGAAAGATATACGCCACGGACCTTTTCTGGTATATGTGGTGCGGCCCATGCTCACCGCTCTTCGGAAAGGATAAGATGACGACTTTCGAGCACTGCTTCATCGAGGATCCGGATACACATGTGGAGAAGTTTAACATCTACTATGAATTCTCGAAGGAAGAGCGCTATGTCGACCGGATCTTCGCGGAATTCGGTGTGGATCCGGAGATGGGCCATGTGGTGAATGGCCATGTGCCGGTGAAAACGAAGCGCGGCGAGTCCCCGATCAAGGCGAACGGCAAGCTCTTCGTCATCGATGGCGGTATCTCGAAGGCCTACCACTCCCGCACCGGCATCGCCGGCTATACACTCATTTTCAACTCCCGCCATCTGGCGCTGGCAGAGCATAAGGGCTTCCGAAAGGGATCCGAGAATACGCCGGAGATCCAGATCGTGGAGCAGATGAAGCACCGCATCCACGTCGGTGAAACCGATAATGGACAGGAGCTGAAGCGTCAGATCGCCGACCTCGAGGAGCTGCTCACGGCGTATCGCAACGGTGATATCCGCGAGAAGGGTGAAATTGTGCAAAAGAGACATTGATTCGAAAAAAGAACAGTGCTATAAAAAACGGGATCAAATACAGGATCCCGTTTTTTTATGGGATGCGCGCAGGGGGAATATATGGCTGCAAAAACAAGCATGAAGGATATGACGAACGGAAATCCGACGAAGCTGATTCTGGGATTTGCGATTCCGATGCTGCTCGGAACACTGTTTCAGCAGTTTTACAGTATGGTGGATACCATCATCGTCGGCCGTTTTCTGGGCGTCGATGCGCTGGCCGGTGTCGGCTCTACCGGTGCGATCAATTTCATGGTAAACGGCTTCGTCATCGGTGTGACGGCCGGCTTCGCGATTCCGGTCGCGCAGCGTTTCGGTGCGCAGGATTTTAAAGGACTTCGGAAGTACGTGGCGCAGATCATCTATCTCATGGTGGCGATTTCCGTGCTGATGACGGTGGTGATTGGTGCACTGACGAAGAGTATCCTGATCGGCACGAATACGCCGGCATCGATCTTTGATTATGCCTACGACTATATCTTCATCATCTTCCTGGGGACGCCGGCGATCTTTCTCTACAACATCACGGCCAGCATCATCCGTTCCCTGGGTGATGCGAAAACGCCGGTCTATTTCCTGATTTTCGCAGCACTTCTCAATATTCTGCTCGACTATATCTCCATCGGCCTGATGGGTTTCGGGGTCGAGGGACCGGCCTACGCGACCGTCATCTCACAGGGGCTGAGTGGCGTGCTGTGCCTCATCTATATGGTATATAAGTTCCCGATTCTCCACTTTGCGGCGGGAGAGCTTAAGCCAGACAGCGAGAAGGTGCTGAATCTCCTCGCGATGGGTATCCCGATGGGCCTTCAGTACTCCATCACGGCCATCGGCTCCGTCATCCTGCAGACCGCAGTGAATGGCCTCGGTGCGATTGCCCTGGCTGCCATCACCGCGGGCCAGCGTATCAGTAATTTCGTCTGCTGCGTCTTCGATTCCCTCGGTGCGACCATGGCGACCTACGCGGGTCAGAATGTAGGCGCCCTCCGCTTCAATCGTATCCGTGAGGGTGTACGCTCCGCGACGATCCAGGGCTCCGTCTATTCGGTGCTGATCTGCGTGATCCTGATCTTCTTCGGTGGAGAGATTCCGAAGCTGTTTGTGGATGCCGCGGAGACCGAGGTTATCACAAATGCCCATCTCTTCCTCGTCTGCAATGCGGCGTTCTATATTCCGCTCACCATCGTCAATGTCTGGCGTTTCACGATCCAGGGCATGGGCTTCTCCGGCCTCGCGATTCTCGCCGGTGTCTGTGAGATGGTGGCCCGTGGACTGGTCGGCTTCGTCTTCGTTCCGTGGCTCGGCTACATCGCGTCCTGCTTTGCGTCTCCGCTTGCGTGGATCTTTGCAGATGCTTTTCTGATTCCATGCTTCTATCACTGCCTGAAGAAGCTGAAAACACAGTATCGTATGAATGCATGATAAAAGTTCAGTGAAGAACCTCTCCGGGGGACTTCACTGAACTTTTTTTTGAACATTCAAAAGGCGGTATCCGGTAAATACATAGTTGCTATATCCGCGTTTGCGTTTTAAAATGAAACCAGCTATGTCTGGAGACAGGCGCAGGTTCTATGCTTTAGTAAGTAAAGGTGGAGGATATATCATGACGAAAGATATGGAAACGATGGCGGTAAATGCCATCCGCGTTTTATCAGCAGATGCGATCCAGAAGGCGAACTCTGGACACCCGGGACTGCCACTCGGTGTGGCACCGATGGCCTATGAAATGTGGGCACATTATCTGAACATCAATCCGGCCGATCCGACATGGGAGGATCGTGACCGCTTTATTCTTTCCGGTGGACACGGCTCCATGCTGCTGTATTCCCTGCTTCACCTTTTCGGCTTCGGCCTCACGAAGGAGGATGTGATGCAGTTCCGTCAGCTCGGCTCCCTGACACCTGGTCATCCTGAGTATGGTCACACGGTCGGTATCGAGGCGACCACCGGACCGCTCGGCGCCGGCATCAGCATGGCGGTCGGTATGGCCGCAGCGGAGAAGCACCTGGCATCGATTTTCAACAAGCCGGGCTACGAGATCGTCAATCACCGTACCTTCGTCATCGCGGGTGATGGCGACCTCATGGAGGGCATTTCCTCCGAGGCACTGTCCCTGGCCGGTACCTGGAATCTTTCCAAGCTGACCGTGCTCTATGACTCCAATAAGATTTCCATCGAGGGATCCACGGATATCGCGTTCCGTGAGGACGTGGTGAAGCGTGCCGAGGCCTTCGGCTTCAAAACCCTCGAGGTGGATGATGGAAATGATCTTCAGAAGATCGCAGCCGCACTGGATACGGCGCTTCAGGATGATTCCGCACCATACTTCATCAAGGTGAAGACCACCATCGGCTTCGGCTGTCCTGCGAAGCAGGGCTCCGCAGCAGCCCATGGCGAGCCGCTCGGTGAGGAAAACGTAAAGGCGATGAAGGAAACGCTCGAGTGGCCGTCTCAGGAGCCGTTCTATGTACCGGAGGAGGTATACGCACACTATAAGGCACTCGCGGAGGCAAAGCAGCCGGCAGAGGATGCCTGGAAAAAGCTCTTCGACGAGTACTGTGCGAAGTTCCCGGAGATGGCGGAGCTGTGGGCACGCTACCACTCGGATGAGGATGTGAAGGCACTTCGTGCGGATGCCGGCTTCTTCGCAAAGGCAGAGAAGGCGGAGGCGACGAGAGCCTCCTCTGGTGTCGTGATCAACTACATGAAGGATAAGCTTCCGAACCTCTTCGGTGGTTCAGCAGATCTCGGACCTTCCAACAAGACCGAGATGAAGGGCGAGGATTACTTCAGCGCCGAGACACCGGCAGGAAAAAACATTCACTTCGGCGTTCGTGAGATGGCGATGGCCGGTATCGCAAACGGTATGCTCCTCCACGGCGGTCTTCGTACCTTCGTGGCGACCTTCTTCGTCTTCAGTGACTATCTGAAGCCGATGGCGAGACTGGCGGCGCTGATGAAGATTCCACAGATCTTCGTACTGACCCATGATTCCATCGGTGTCGGCGAGGACGGCCCGACCCATGAGCCGATCGAGCAGCTCGCGATGCTCCGTTCGATTCCGAACTTCGACGTCATCCGTCCGTGCGATCGTACCGAGACCGAGGGTGCATGGCTGATGGCCCTGGAAGCGAAGGATCGTCCGACCGCCCTCGTGCTGACGAGACAGAACCTCGAGCAGCTGCCGGGTGCAGATGCACAGAAGGTAGAGAAGGGTGCCTACATCATCGATGACTGTGAGGGCACACCGGAGGTTATTCTGATTGCGACCGGATCCGAGGTCGCACTCGCGGTGAAGGCGAAGGCAGAGCTCAGCGCACAGGGAAAGAAGGTCCGTGTCGTTTCCATGCCGAACATGGAAGCCTTCGACCGTCAGGATGCGGCGTATAAGGAGTCGGTACTTCCGAACAGCGTACGAAAGAGAGTTGCCATTGAGGCACTTTCCGATTTCGGCTGGTACAAGTATGTCGGCCTGGACGGAAAGGTCGTCAGCATGCATGGCTTCGGTGCGTCCGGCAACGGCTCGCTTCTCTTTAAGCACTTCGGTTTCACGGTAGAGAATGTCGTGGAAACCGTAAACAGTCTCTGATTTGATTTCAGATCCTGCGCCACCGGCGAGGTGGGAAGCGCATGCGAAGCATGCCTTTCGAAGGTAGACACCACTTCGCCCGGCCGCCGGGGTAAAAACGTTCATCAGGAGGTGAACCGTATGAGATTTTTTATCGATACAGCAAATGTAGATGAGATTCGTGAAGCAAATGACATGGGCATCATCGCCGGCGTCACCACCAATCCTTCCCTGATTGCGAAGGAAGGCCGGGATTACATGGAGACCCTGAAGGAGATCACAGAGATCGTCGACGGTCCGATTTCCGGTGAGGTAAAGGCCAGCACGACCGATGCCGAGGGCATGATCGCCGAGGGCCGTGAGATCGCGAAGCTTCATAAGAACATGGTGGTGAAGATTCCGATGACCACCGAAGGCCTGAAAGCCGTCAAGGTACTCTCTGCGGAAGGCATCCACACGAATGTGACCCTGGTATTCTCTGCATCCCAGGCACTTCTTGCAGCCAGAGCCGGTGCGACTTACGTGTCCCCGTTCCTGGGCCGCCTCGATGATATCTCCACCGACGGTATCGCCCTGATCCAGGACATCGAGGATATCTTCCAGATGTATCCGGACATCGAGACCGAGGTCATCTGTGCCTCCGTTCGTCATCCGATGCATATCGTCGAGTGCGCGAAGACCGGTGCAGATATCGCCACCGTTCCGTATAAGGTTCTTCTTCAGATGGTGAAGCACCCGCTCACCGACATCGGCATCGAGCGTTTCAAGAAGGACTACGAAGCTGTATTTGGCAAGCAGGACTGATGTAATCAAAAGGGGCTGTCGCTCGTGCGACAGCCCCTTTTTCATGCCGTGCGCCTGGCGGCGCACGTTTCTAACCGGTGTAAGTCCGGAGTTCACCCGGTA
>JAUNWX010000017.1 GCA_030540075.1 Lachnospiraceae bacterium | reverse complement strand
ACAAAAAAATAAGGCGTGGAGCGCCTTCTAGCGTTTTGGGGTGTCAAAGACCCGGGATCCCGCGATGGACGCGCACCTCGAAGCAGAGGACGTCGCCGACGCCGTCGAGTACGCGCTGACCACCCGCGCCGGCACCTGCGTCCCGGAGATCATCCTGCGCCCGCAGCTCCACCGGATCAGGAAGAAGTGAAGCGTGTGTCGGCATGGCTGCTCGGGAAGAAAACGTCCCCGAGCGGTCATCTGCTGACCGGCGGAAACATTGGCCGAAGCGAGTTCTAAAAAAACGATGAACTCCCGGCGACTAATTGACAGTACATAGGGCGAGTGGTATTCTTTTATAGAATTGGCACTCGTATAAACAGACTGCTAACAGGCTCCGGCCTGCAGCAGGGGAGTGTGATTCAAAAAGCCTTGTGTTCACACAAACTCTTTTCAGGAGCATAAAATATGAAAGTTTTACCACTTTACAACGTGCTGGTGTTACCGCACTCCAATATATTTTTCCAGACCCAGGCCTTCCGTGCGATGGCCGGCAACAACATCTACCAGGGCGATGAGGTGACCATCCTCGTCCTCCGGGAGCAGCAGACGCGCGAGGAGATGAACTCGGAGAGCTTTTATCCGATCGGCGTCGAGGGCGTCGTCGAGGAGATCAGTACGGACGGCTATGTCGTCGTGCAGACCGCGGCGCGTGTCGACGTGCATCAGGTGCTGGTCAATGAAAACCGCGAGATCTTCGTCGAGACGACGAAGCGCGCAGACATCATGGATATGGATCCGGCCGAGGCGCACATGAAGCTCGCGAAGATCAAGGAAGGCCTCCGCGAGATGGTGTCCCGCTTCCGTTTCGGCGACATGATGCGTACCTACATCGATCAGTACAGCTCGATCGAGGAGGCCGCGTCGGTGCTCAGCTCATGGCTCACCCTCTCGAACGAGGAGCGCTACAGCCTGCTGCAGGAGGATTCGGCGAAGACGCGTTTCGAGCGCCTCGAGCGTATCATCTATGAGTATTCCGAGGTCGCGAAGGTGACCTCCGACGCCCAGTCGGCGCAGCAGGAGGATTACCAGAAGGCGTATAAGGAGCAGGCACTTCGTAAGCAGATTGATTATCTCCAGAACGAGCTCGACGAGATGCACCCGGAGCAGGTATCCGATGCGCGGAAGTATGAGCTGAAGATCGAGGAATCCGGCATGAACGAGGAGGCGAAGCGCGAAGCGACGAAGGTCCTCAACCGCGTGAAGAACGACGGGGCCAATTCCGCCGAGTCCGGCATGCTCTACGATTACCTCGATTTCGTGACCGGTCTTTCCTGGAAGAAGGAAGCGCCGGAGACCATCAACCTCGGCGAGGCCCAGCAGATCCTCGATGAGGATCATTTCGGCATGAAGAAGGTGAAGGAGCGTATCATCCAGCAGATCGCGGTGATGAACCTCCGAAAGTCCCAGGCCGGCTCCATCCTCGTCTTCGTCGGTGCCCCGGGTACCGGTAAGACCTCGATCGGCAAGTCCATCGCGAAGGCGCTGCACCGCAAGTACGTGCGCGTTTCCCTCGGTGGCGTACGCGATGAGGCGGATATCCGCGGCCACCGTCGTACCTACATCGGCGCGATGCCGGGGCGTATCATGGATGGCATCGCGAAGGCCGGCGTGTCGAACCCGGTTATGGTGCTCGACGAGATCGACAAGCTCTCGAGCTCCTTCAACGGTGATCCGGCGAGCGCCCTCCTCGAGGTCCTCGATCCGGAGCAGAACAACACCTTCACCGATCACTACATGAACGTACCGTATGATCTCAGTGACGTGTTCTTCGTCTGCACCGCGAACACCCTCGACACGATCCCGTCTCCGCTGCTGAACCGTATGGAGGTCATCGAGTTCCAGGGCTACACCCCGAGCGAGAAGCTTGAGATCGCGAAGCGTCACCTCTTCCCGAAGGCCCTGAAGAACGTCGGCCTCGCAGAGGGCGATGTGGCGCTCGCGGATGACGTCCTCGACACGATCATCTCGGACTATACGCGCGAAGGCGGCGTCCGTGGCCTCAAGAAGCGCCTCGACACCCTCTGCCGTATCGCCGCGGTGAAGTACATCCAGGCAGAGGAGACCACCACTTCTGCTCCGGCCAATGCTGAGACGACCGCCGCAGCCACCACGGCTGCACAGCCGGAAGCCGACACGACCGCCGCTTCGGCCCCGGCCAATGCTGAGACGAACGCCGAAGCCACCAATGCTGCACAGACGGAAGCCGGCACGACGACCGTTGCGTCTGCAGCGTCCCCTGCAGTACCGACGGGCACAGCCGCGGAGAAGCATCCGGTCATCCAGGTGACCCGCGAGAACCTCCGCGACTTCCTCGACATGCACGCCCTCCCGCATAATAAGGTGAAGGCCTCTGCTCAGCCGGGCGTCGTCACCGGACTCGCCTGGACCCAGGTCGGCGGCGAGATCCTTTACATCGAAAGCCTCTTCACGAAGGGCAGCGGCAAGACGATCATCACCGGCCAGCTCGGCGACGTCATGAAGGAATCCAGCGCCATCGCGCAGGCCCTTGTACAGTCCCGCTTCCCGGAGCAGGCCGAGCGCTTCGAGAAGAACGACCTGCACATCCACGTACCGGACGGCTCGACCCCGAAGGACGGCCCATCGGCCGGCATCACCATGACGACCGCCATCGCCTCCCTCGTGACCGGCATCCCGGTACCGCCGAACGTCGCCATGACCGGTGAAGTTTCCCTCGAAGGCGCTGTCAGCGCCATCGGCGGCCTCCCGGAGAAGCTCATGGCCGCAGAGCGCGCCGGCGTCCAGAAGGTCTTCATCCCGAAGGAGAACATTGACGACCTCCGCGACGTCGCCGCCGAAGTCCGCGACCGGCTCGAGATCATCCCGGTGGAAAGCATCGAAGAAGTGCTGATCGCACTTGGCATCCTGAAGAAGAAAGGCGTAAACTCTTAAACATGGAAGCCTATATTTAACGAGGAGTTCAAGCATGAAATCTTTAGTGAATATGAAGCAGATCGTCCTCAGCGCACTGTTCGCTCTGACCTTCACGATGAGCGTCTGTGCGCAGACGAACACGAAAACGAAGGTGGCCTGCGTCGGGGATTCGCTGACGCGCGGCTATCTCCTCGAGGATGCGCAGTCCTACCCGGCGCAGCTCCAGCAGCTCCTGGGCGCACAGTACGAGGTGCGGAACTTCGGTCATACCTCGAGCTACGTCATCGACGACGGCCCGGTCGAGTACCGGAACACAGAGGATTACAGCGTGGCCATCCAGTACGACGCCGACATCCTGATCTTTATGTTCGGGTCCAATGATGTGGGCGCCTACAACTTCACGCCGCTCTACTTCCAGAATCAGTACAGGGAGCTGATCGACAGCTTCCGGCAGACGAAGAAGAACCCGAAGATCTATCTCATCATCGCGCCGGATTCCCACGACCTTCACTTCGGTCTGATCCAGCAGACGATTCAGCCGGTGATGACCCTCGGACAGCAGCTCCCGGCGACCGTGATCAACCCGTACTACCTCTTCCTCGGTCATCCGGAGGACTACCTGAGCGACGGCCTGCACCTCACCGCCACCGCGTACGGCAAGCTGGCGCAGCTCGTGCTTCGGACAATGCAGGGGACCTCTACCTATGTGGAGGCACCGGTTGAGCCGATTTCTCCGGAAGTGCAGGCAGAAAACAACCGCCTCTTCCAGCAGGCCACCCAGTACCAGGCCGCTGAGCGCGCCTCGAAGGCAGCTGCCCTCCAGGAGCTCCGCCAGAAGTATCCGAATTACGAAACGACAGGACTCTGGATCTCCCACGGCGTTCATATCTGAAATTGAAACCTACAGGACTTTACATCATATATGCCATTTACTTTTGAAATCAAAACCGAACGAAATCGTACCTTTGCGTCCGTGACGGGCTATGACGGCCCGGTGCGGACGCTTTTTGTGCCGGCAGAAACCGCGGACCACATCCCGGTCGAGGAGATCGCCGGCCGTGCCTTCGCTTCCCGCGCAGACCTCGAGGAGCTGATCCTCCCGGAAAGCATCCGCTGCATCCGCTCGTTTGCCTTCCACAACTGCGCCCATCTCCATTATGTGAAGCTGAGCGACAGCGTCGTCGACTACTATGACGGTGCGCTCCGCCAGTGCCCGGAGCTCCAGGACATCGAGCTCACGCTCCACACCCCGGGCCACTTTCGCCTCCTGAAGGAGCTCGTCGGCGACAGCGACGCGATGCTCCCCCTGACGATCCATTTCCCGGTTGACCCGGAGCATCCCCGCGCAGACGAGCACTTTCTCCTGCTGGGCAGCGTTGTGGCTTCGTCTGGCACCGGACAGGATTTGACACTGCCGGGCGCCGCTTCAGCGTCCCATAGCATTGCATCATCGCTCACCACCTTCGCATCCACGTCTGCCGGCATCACTGTCGATCTGGACGCTACGCCGCTTGTTCAGTCGCGTGCGGATGGCCGTTACTACGCGACCGCGGCGCTGACCTTCCCATCCTATGCCGACAACTACCAGGAGGACACGATGGCCCGCGCGATCCACGAGCACATCGAGGGGGCCGGCTACGCGACACGCCAGCTCGTCACCCGGACCGGCATCGACTTCCAGGGCTACGACCGCCAGTTCCCGCGCTTCACCTACGATGAACCCGCGAGTGCGGTCAATGCCGCCTTCGGTCGTCTGATGCATCCCTATCGTCTGGAACCCGCGTTCCGTGCACAGTACGAGGACTACCTACGCGTGCAGAGCCCGACGATCCTGCCACGCATGCTGCGCGGCGAGCGCGAGGAGCGCTTCGGTCATGAAGGTGAGCTTCGCTGGATCCCGCAGGACCCGACACGAACCGCTGAGCGTCTCAGCTTCCTGGTGACCCACGAGCTCATCCTCGAGGAAGCCATCCAGCCGGCCCTCGACGTCTGCACCGAAGTGCAGGACATCACCAGCGCTGCCCTCCTCATGGACTACAACCGGAAGCACTTCGCCGCTGCCTCAAGCAGCGGCCCGGAAATCTTCGAACTGTAATAATTATAGAAAGGAGCCGTCGTGGCGAAGCTTGAACGCATGCGGGCCCATCAGGACCTGATTGATTTCGGAAACCGAATACTGAACGAAGCGCGGACCGAGCTCTACATCCATCTCCGCTTCATGGCGCGTGCGCTCGACAGCCTCGGCTACACGATGGACCTCGCGACGCAGTCCATGGGCACTGACGCGCGGACGATCCACTATAACCCGAACTTCGTCTTCGCGCTTTTCCTCGAGAGCCCGCAGAAGCTGGACCGCCTCTACCTTCACATCCTCCTGCACTGCATCTTCCGGCACATGTTCAGCTCGGACCAGTACGAGGATCCGGTGCTCTGGGACCTCGCCGCGGACATCCAGGTCGAGTCCGTCCTCGACTCGATGGACTACGACATCATCAACCGCCCGGCCTATCCCTTCCGCGAGGAGTGGTATGAGCGCCTGCGGTCGGAGTGCCGCGTGCTGAGCGCCGAGCGCATCTACCACTATTTTCACCTGAACAAGCCGGACCTCGACACACTGCAGCAGCTGACCCTCGAGTTTCACAAATGTGACCATCAGTTCTGGAAGCGGATGGAGGACCAGAAGGGCGGCGGCCAGCCGGAGATTCCGGAGGATCTTCTGGACGACGCCTCGACCCCGCCGGGTGCACCCCAGCCTCCTGACGCCAATGCAGGCGACCCGGACGCAGATGGCTCCGCGGATCCGAACGCCGACGCCCAGGACGCACAGGACCCGGATCATCCGACGCCGCCTTCAAACGCCCCGGATGCCGGAACCCCCGACACCCCGCCGGTCGCCGAGCCGGACCCGGCTGCGCCACCGAAGAACGGGACAGGAGCATTGGCCCAGGTAGACGAGTCGGCGCTCGATGAGCAGTGGAAGGACACGGCGGAGCGCCTGCAGACCGAGCTCACGACCTTCGGCGCGGAGGCGTCGGACGAGACCGGCAGGAGACCGACTTCCGCGACTTTCTTGAGAAGCTGACCGTGCTCCGCGAAGTCACGCACGTTGACCCGGACAGCTTCGACTACGGCTACTATAATTACGGCATGGAGGTCTACGGCAACATGCCGCTCATCGAAGAGAACGAATTCCGCGAAGAGCGCCGCATCTCGGACCTCATCATCGCCATCGACACCTCCGCCTCGACCGAGCAGGGACAGGTCCAGCGCTTCCTCGACGAAACCGCCGCGATCCTCCGTCGGCGCACGAACTTTTTCCAGCGGATCCGCGTGCACCTCATCCTCTGCGACGACCGCGTCCAGGAGGACATCGTGCTGACGAAGCCGGAGGAGATTGAGGACTACGCCGCGCATTTCGAGATGAAGGGCGGCTACGGCACCGACTTCAGACCCGTTTTTCAGTACGTGGAAGAGCTGCGCGCCCAGGGCGCCCTGCCGGAGCTCCGCGGACTCATGTACTTCACCGACGGCCACGGCCCGTACCCGACGAAGCCGACTGATTACCAGACCGCCTTCGTTTTCGACCCCTGGGCCGACATCGACGACCAGGCCGCCCCGGACTGGGCGCTGAAACTCTACCTGAAAGATTGAGTTCCCATGTAGACACATAGACAGGGGCCCGGAGTACTGTGCTTCTGTTGCCGGTTCTCCGAGCCCCTGGCAAGAAAGGTATAGAAATGAACATCATCGAAGCAAAACAGGAAATCATCAACACGGTCCGCGCCTACCTCCTGAAGGACGAGACCGGCGCCTACCGGATCCCGGTCGAGAAGCAGCGCCCGATGCTCCTCATGGGCCCGCCGGGCATCGGCAAAACCGCCATCATGGAGCAGATCGCGTCGGAGCTCGGCATCAACCTCGTGTCATACACCATTACGCACCACACGCGCCAGTCCGCCATCGGCCTCCCGTTCATCTCGAAGCGCGATTTCGGCGGTGAAGAGTATTCCGTCACCGAGTACACCATGTCCGAGATCATCGCTGCGGTCTATGAGCAGATCGAGCGCTCCGGCATCCACGAAGGCATCCTCTTCCTCGACGAGATCAACTGCGTGTCCGAGACCCTCGCCCCGATGATGCTCCAGTTCCTCCAGTACAAGACCTTCGGCACCCACAAGGTCCCGGACGGCTTCGTGATCGTCACCGCCGGCAACCCGCCGGAGTACAACCGCTCGGTGCGCGACTTCGACATCGTGACCCTCGACCGTGTGAAGAGGCTCGATATCACTGCGGATGTCGAGGCCTGGAAGCGCTACGCCTACCAGATGGGCGTCCACGGCGCGATCCTCGCCTACCTCGACATCAAGAAGGAGAACTTCTACATCGTGAAGGCCGACCTCGCGGGCCAGCAGTTCGTCACCGCCCGTGGCTGGGAGGACCTGAGCCGCATCATGACGGTCTACGAGGAGATGGGCCTCCCGATCACACGCGAGCTCGTACTCCAGTACCTCGAGGACCCGGAGGTGGCGCGCGACTTCGCGACCTACTACGACCTCTACCAGAAGTACCGCACGAGCTACCATGTGCCGGAGATCCTCGCCGGCCAGCGGCCGACCGACATCCACGCCCTCGTCAGCGCCCCGTTCGACGAGAAGCTCTCCCTGATCGGCCTGCTCACCGACGCCCTCGGCCAGGGCTTCCGTGCTTACGGCGAGCAGGTGGATATCCAGCGCGCCGTCTTCACCGAGATGAAGAAGCTCCGCGACGCCCTTCCTTCGGCCAATGCCGTCGACCAGAACGTACATACCGCGCCGGCTGCCTCGACGGCCCCGGCCACGGACCGTCCATCGACCACATCGGGCACGAGCAGTGCTGCAGCAGGCGGTCTCCAGGTGCAGCTCGCGGCGGACCACGACGCGATGGTCGCCGAGCTCCAGCGCCAGCAGAAGGCGCACCTGCTCAGCCACCGCGCGGAGCGCATCGAGCGGAAGGTTATCCTCGCACTCGAGGAGCTCATGCATGATCTCAGCATTGCCCGCGGCGACGGAACGGCCACCACGGACGACGCGCTGTACGCACTCGCGAAGCAGTGGTTCACGAAGCGGGAGAGCGCCCGCAAGGCCGCGATCGAGAAGACCGGAACCGAGCTCACGAACGCCTTCGGCTTCCTCCACGACGCCTTCTCTGACGGCCAGGAAATCGTCATCTTCCTCTCGAACCTGAACGCCAGCAGCGCCTGCCTCCGCTTCATCAAGGAGTGCGGCAACGACGCGTACTACCAGTACAACCAGTTCCTGCTCCTCCGCGACCAGCGCAGCACCCTCCGCGCAGAAGCCGCCCGCATGCTCGAGCTGTAAAGCAAATTTCAGGATACCGGACGTACGCGGAAGCCGTCCGCGCGCACCAGATGAAACGACGAACGGGCTGTTAAACTTGACATAAATTTCGGAAGCGCCTACAATCTAAAAGATTCTGCAGAGTAAAATCTGCGTAAAACGCACAGGCGCGGTCTGTATCGAGGCCACGGCCGGTGCACTTGTGGCGACGGGGAGCTCACTCATGTAGACATTCGCCTGCGAAGACAGTGGAAAGCGCAGGGCCCGCGAGGGTTTTGTCCGGCACGGGTGGGAGTTCCAGAAGGAAAATTATGGCAAGTTCATATGAGCAGCAACAGCGGGATCGCGAGCGTTTCATGCCGGTGGTCCTCGCAATAGAAGAGCTGATACGTACCGAGGATGATACGCTACTGATCGCAATCGATGGCCGTACGGGTGCCGGAAAAACCACCATCTCGAAGTATCTGCACCAGAAGTTCGGTGGAAATCTGTTTCATCTCGACGACTATTATCTCCAGGCGCACCAGCGCACACCGGAGCGTCTGCGGGAGGTCGGGGGCAATGTCGATTACGAGCGTTTTAAGGCCGAGGTGCTGGAGCCTGTGCTCCGGAAGGAGGTCGTGTACTATCGTCCGTTCAACTACCACACGATGGACTTCGACGCTGAGTTTGCCCGCGAGGTTCCGGTGAAGCGCCTGAACATCATCGAGGGCACCTACTGCATGAACCCGTACTTCGGCGATCCATATGATCTTCGCATCTTCATGGACATCAAGTACCCGCAGCAGATCGAGAATGTCATCGACCGCGAGGGAACCGCCGAGCTCGACGATTATATCGACAAGTGGATCCCGAAGACAGACATCTACATCGAACGCATGGGCATCCAGGAAAAGTGCGACATCACGATCATGTTTTCATGATACCCTATCCCGAACGCACAGCTTGCCACGATGATTGAACGATAAAATCAACATAAAATCCTGATACAGAAAAGTGGGCTACCACACGACCAGTTAAATCCGTTAAATCCAGTCGTGTGACAACCCACTTTCTTTTTTTATACTGCTTATTTGAGTTCGGAACGTTCACCACTGCCTTTTTAAAAACTCATCAAAGCGAGGCAGCGTAAATGCCAGCTGTCCATATCCGTCCGCTCGGATCAGTCCCTGACGAATCAGGCGACTTCGATACACCGAAAACTGAGAAGGCGTCATGCCGACTTTTTCTCGTATGTCGGTGACGGAACCGGAGGATGTCTCGACCATCGCAAGTAGTATTTTTCGTTTCAGCTCGGACTGCTCATCCCAGATTTTGCCATATACATACTCATCCATGTTGATATCAAACTGACGGACGATGTCGTCATTAATGGTCTTCACACCGGCTTCCCAGCAGAGATATCCCACCACCTGATATGCATAGGAATAGCCCTGCGTCAGCAGCGCCATCTTACGGGCTTCCTCTTCCGTATTCTGAAAGATCTTCTGATATCCATCCACCACAGCAAGCATATTCAGCGGTTCCAGCGTGATTTTCGGTGCACGGTACAAAAAGGTCAGCGTTTTTTCATTCTGAAGTTCATAAATGTTCTCATATAATCCAGTCATCAGAAGATAAATCGGATATTTGTTCCGAAGAAAGATCTGAAATTCGCTGGCAAATTGGCGCATAGATGCAGAATTTACAGCCTCATCGATGGCGATCAACACCTTTTTGTTCTGCTTTGCAACGATTTTCAGCATGCGCTCGATGGCGATGGAAAGATCAGTAATCGCCGGATTATCATCGATATGAATTCCAAGACCAAAATAGGAAAGATTCAGCTTTGCACTTAAAAATAAAGCATTCAGTTTTTCTTCATTATAAAGCTTTGCAGCGAATGACTTCAGAAGGTCCCCTTCGATACTGAGATCACAGACGATCCACCCTTGCTTTTTAAAGAGTTCTTCGATTTCAGTCATAAAAACCGTTTTTCCCACGCCACGAATACCGGTCACCATATACAGATGCGCTGGTGACGGATCCGATGAAAAATTGCGGATGATTTCATCGGACTGTTGCTTCCTCGAAATGTAGCTTGCAGGCTCCAGTCCGAAATTCAATGTAAATGGATTTCCCATCAGCTCCTCCCTTCTTATTTTTATTGCGGCAGTTGTAGTGATATCCCCTATTAGAGATACTTTTGTTATATCTTGTTATATCTGATTTTAATATCAGCTCAGTTTTATGTCAAGTTTTCGCAGACAGTTCAGGTAGGCAGGGGACCCGGAGGGTATCTATTCACATAGCGGCCCCGCCCCATGCAAGCAAACCAAAAAATCGACGCTTTTACCGCGGAGGTATTCAATATCATAATCGGGCGAGGGAATATCAGGAGCTCCACTACATGAGATTTATAAATTGCAGTTTCTTCGAAAACAGCATTGCTGCACTCCCCCCTGGTCATTGGCATTCTTTCGCAAAGAGTGGATTTCCAGGAGACATGACATTAGATTTTCTGGAATTTGTTATAAACAGGACATTTTTAGATATCGTGCCATTAAGTGGTTTTCGCAAAATGAGTTTTTCTAAGGGAGATGCCATTAGATTTTCCAGAGTTTGTTACAAACAGGCTGGTTTCAGATTTCGTGACATTAAGTGACTTTTACAGATCGTGGATTTCAGAGAGTCATGCCATTAGATTATTTCACAATCAGGGAAATTTTTTGAACTGTGACATTAAGTATGCGGCGTCGAGGCTGGCTCAGCTGTTGGTTTGCAGAAGAAAATCAGAGAAGAAGATAAAGTCACTGCCTCGAAATTGAGGGCTTTTGCGTCAAAAATCGAGATTTCACTCGGATTTTACTGAGCGAGAGTGACGGGACTTAATGTCATAGACTCGCCAGGAAAGGAAACTGTGAAAAAGCCTAATGGCATACGATTCGGATAAAGCAAATTTGTGAAAAAACCGATGCCAGCCTTTATCAACATGCGATACAGCATTATCCGCTCAAACGAAAACAGGCGCCGATTTTTTGTTTGCCTGCACGGGGCGGGGCCGATATGTAAGTAGATAAAGGATGTATACTGGGGTGGGCAGGCAAACGAGAAGAGGCGCCTGGTATGGAGATTCCTTGAAAATGATCCGGGTTACAAAATCACCCCGGCTGAACTGCTACAAAAAGTGGCCGTCCGGCAAGTGAATTGATTTCCAATCTGCTTGTCGGACGGCCACTTTTTATTATCATCACATCGCTTCCAGTTCTTCCAGCAGCTCGTAGAGTGGCGGGGCGGCGAGGGCGGCCTTTTCGAGGACCGGGTGGTTCCGGAAGACCTCGGCCGGTGCGCCGTCGGCGAGGATCTCGCCGTGGGCCATCGCGATGACGCGGGCGAAGGAGTTCGCGACGAAGTCCATGTCGTGGAGGATCGCGATGACGAGCTTCCCCTGCGCGGCCTGGGTCTGGATGATCTCGCGGATCTTCTCGCGACCGTTCCAGCTCTGGGCGATGGTCGGCTCGTCGAGGATGATGACGTCGGTGTTCATCGCAAGCACCGAGGCGATGGCGACCATCTTCCGGTCGGAGAGTTCGAGGTCGTATGGATTCTCGTCGGCCTTCTCATCGAGGCCGACCATGCGCAGTGCTTCGTGGGCGCTCGCCTCGGCCTCCTGCGGGGACATGCCGATGTTCAGCGGACCGAACATGACCTCCTCGAGTACCTTGTACTTGAAGATCTGGTCGTCCGGATTCTGGAAGACATAGCCGACGCGGGAGGCAAGCTCCGCCACGGTCTTCGTCTCGAGGTTCTCGCCCTGGTAGCGGATCTCGCCGCTGTCCGGCTTCAGCAGGCCCTTCAGCACACGCACGAGGGTCGTCTTGCCGGCACCGTTCTGACCGATGATCGCTGTCGGGCGATGATCGAGCGCGAGGTTCAGCCCATGCAGCACCTCCCGGCCCTTCACATAGGAGAAGCGCAGATCCTGCACCTGGAAGGTCGCTGCCGCGCCGGCGCCTTCCGAAGCGCTGCGGCCGCCCGTCGAAGTGGAAACTTCGGCGGCAACTGCCTCTTCGCCAGCGCCCGCAGGCTGTCTGCCGGCCTCGGACATATCGGCGTTACTACCGGTACCCGAGTGCGGTGCTGCGTCAGCAGCGCCGTCCCCTTGCTTATCC
Source organism: Lachnospiraceae bacterium (assembly GCA_030540075.1). Classification (GTDB taxonomy): domain Bacteria; phylum Bacillota; class Clostridia; order Lachnospirales; family Lachnospiraceae; genus Oribacterium. Next base: position 31,568 of record JAUNWX010000017.1, on the reverse strand, counting down.
ATCTGTACCCCGGCGGTCATCCCGCGGAGCGACGCGATGAGCGCTGCTCGGTCCGCGCCGGAGGCTTTCACGAGCTCCAACGTTTCCGCATGCGTCACCGGGAGGGTGCCATCCTCGAAGACGAGTGCATTGGCACGGGCGAAGCGGGTGTAGGCCGGCGGATTCACGCCGAGATCATAGAGATCCTCGCGGGAGAAAATCTTCCGCGGCGTGTCGTAGTCGACGACCTGGCCCTGGTGCATGAGGAGCACGCGGTCACAGTAGCCGGCGAGCTTCTCGATCTTCTGCTCGATCATGATGATCGTGATGCCCATCTTCGTGAGCTCGTCGACGGTATGGAAGACCTCCTCGGAGCCCTCCGGGTCGAGCTGGGAGGTCGGCTCATCGAGGATGAGGACGTCCGGATTCATCGCGAGCACGGAGCAGATGGCCACGCGCTGGAGCTGGCCGCCGGACAGATCGAACGGATTCCGGTCGCGGTACTCCCAGATACCGAAGCAGCGGAGCACGGACTCGACGCGGGTGCGGATCTCCTCTGGCGGGAAGCCGAGGTTCTGAAGACCGTAGCCGACCTCGTCGTAGACCGTGTCCTTCGCGCCGCTCAGCTGATTGAACGGATTCTGGAAGACGAGGCCGACGTGGCGGCAGAGCTCGGATACCGGCGTGTTCCGCGCGTCCATGCCACAGACCGTGACGGAGCCACCGTACGCGCCCTTGTAAAACTGCGGGATGAGCCCGAGCAGCGCCTGACTGAGCGAACTCTTGCCCGCGCCGTTCTCACCGGCGATGCCGATGAACTCGCCCTTCTCGACCGTAAAGCTGACGCCGTCGAGCGCGAGCTCCGTCGTTCCCGGGTAACGATATTTAAGATCCTTCACTTCGATGAGAGACATGATTTCCTCCGATTTCGAAATTACGCGATGCTCACCACACGTGGCGGGCCCGCTTTATAACCCCATGATGGTCCGGCCCCGGCAGCATCTGTCTGGGCCAATGCTGTCGGCCGTCACAGTACGTGGACGACGCGCAGCACGATGGTCACCACCACGGCGAGGATGCTGAGCGCCTTCAGTACCTGGTCCGCCTTCGAGTACGGGTGGCTGTAGAGATAAGTCTTCTTCGCCGAGCCGCCGAAGCCACGCACCTCGAGGGCGATGGCACGCTCACGGGTCGAGGTCAGCGCGGACATGACGACCGGGGAGATGAGCGGCAGAAATGCCTTCGCACGGGTGAGGAGACTGCCCTCGGTCTCCATGCCACGGCTTCTCTGGGCGTCGGAGATCGTATTCATCGTGCCGGTCATCTGCGGGATGATCTGGAACACGGAATTGATGATGTAGCCGAACTTCGGACTGAAGCCCTTCTTCTCGAGCTCCTCGACCAGCTCCGACGGACTCGTGGTCAGCACGAGGATTGCGAAGCTGAGCAGCATGTTCAGGATATTGAGGCCGATGTGCGCAGCGTAGAGAAGTCCTTCCTTATAAAAGTGAATCGGGCCCAGGGAGAAGAGGACGGTCATGTTTTTCTGGTTGAAGATGCCCTGGATGATCACGACGGTCAGGATGATCGTGAAGGAGAAGGCCAGAAGCGGGAAGGCCTTATGCACGAGCCCCGCACTCTTCAGAAGTAGGATGCTGAGCAGAATCACGCCGAGAAAGACCGGGAGATGCCCGGAAATCAGCGGCACCGCGATCGCCGCGACGAGATAGAAAATCTTCGAGAACGGATGGAGCTTCGTCAGCCAGGAGCCGTTGTTCGTATAAAGAGAGATGGATTTCATGATGTTTACCCTGTCGATTCTGCTGCGGTGGCGTTCGGTCCCGGACGGGTGGGCATCCCGATGGATGCATTGGCCGAAGCAGACGGAATCTTAAAAGAAAGGCGGCCACCCAGATTCGATGACCGCCCATGTTTCAATGTTCAGTTTTTATTGTAGCAGATATTTGTGCATCAGTCGAGCGACTGGATATCGCTGGACGCATCATAAAGCGCCGTGAGCTTCTTCGGCAGACCCTTGATGATGAAGTACACGATCGCGAGGGTGATGATCTTATCCGGTACATCGACCACGATCTCGTCGAGGAGAGAACCGAGGAAGACCGGCATCTTCGCTGCCTGTGTCGCTGCGAAAACAGCGTCGCCCCAGACATTACCCGTGGTACCACCCCAGAAGATGATGTTGAGCGGAGTGGAAACCAGAACCGCTGCGAAGCCGCCGGCACAGGCGGTGAGCATCGCCTTCGGCAGCGTCTTCATGTAGCCGAGACGTGCCATCACGCCGACCGCGATACCGATGAAGAAAGACGTCAGTGCATACACGAGTGTGATGTTGTCGCCGGTGGTGAAGCCATAGATCAGGTTGTTGGCCGCGCCGCAGATACCGCCGATGATCGGACCGCCCAGGATCGCGCCGATGCAGGTACCGATACAGTCGAGCCAGAGTGGCAGCTTCAGTACCGCTGCGAACAGCTTACCGAGGTAGTTGATACCGATACAGGCCGGGATCAGAACGATGACAGGTGTGGTGAAGTTTGTTTTAAAAAGCTTTCCCATGATTCTCCCCTTTTCATACAGGTCTATAGCTCAACGCTAAAATATGCTATAGTTACACAAGATTATACCATGAAGTACCATAATTTACATTCATTTTACTGAAAAGAGCGGATGTTTCGAAATCTTTGTTAAGAATCACACAAGCGGGTGATGCTTTTGCGAGGGAATTCGGCGCTATTGCCGCGTGACTTTTTACAAATATATGGTACGCTTCGGGACACTGTGCGTCAGAAAGGATGGAAGCGATGAGAAAAGAAGACACGATCCTGGTAATCGATATGCAGAAGGTCTACCAGCCGGGAAATCCCTGGGCCTGCGCGCACGTGAACGAGGCCGCGCAGCAGATCGCGACGCTCCTCGACCATGTGCTGGAGCTTCGCGACGCGCCGAGCGTCCTGCTGACCCGCTACATCGCGGCGGCAGACGAGGATGCGCAGGGCGTCTGGGCCGATTACAATCGCGAAAACCGTGCCATCAATGAGAATCCGGTCATGAACGAGTTCATCCCGGCGATCGCCCGCTACGTGGAGGAGTTCCCGTACATCGACAAGTGCACCTACAGCTGCTTCTCGAATGAGTACGTGCGCGTCGCCGCGGACCGCAGCATGGTGCACGGCGGACGCGTCGTCCTCACGGGTGTCGTGGCGGAGTGCTGCGTCCTTTCGACCTTCTTCGAGGGCACGGATGCCGGCTACCGCTTCGTGTATCTCACCGACGCCTGCGCCGGGGTGGATGCCGACAGCGAGCGCGCGGTACAGACGATCCTGCAGGGACTGAGCCCACTGCACGTCGAGCTGATGACGACCGCCGAGTACATCGCTGAAAGATGATGATTTAGATGGGGAACCCGGCGCTCCGGGGGCCCGCCACAACATTGTAATGAATAGTGAGGTTTTTATGAATCAGAATCACGCGCGGACGCAGAGCGTCCCGGCGCTTTTTACGGAATACGTCGCGACGAATATCATCGGGCAGATGGGCATGTCAGCCTACATCCTGGTGGACACCTTCTTCATCTCCATCGCGGGGGGTGCGACCGGCATGGCGGCACTGAACCTGGTGCTCCCGATCTATAATCTGATCTTCGCCTTCGGTGATATGTTTTCGGTGGGATCGGCGACGCGCTTCACAATCTGCCGTGCACGTAGCGAGGACGAGGCGGACCGCTACTTCACGAATTCCATCGTATGGTCGATGATCTGCAGCATCCCGTTCATGCTGCTCGGACTCTTCTGTGTGCCGCAGATCCTGCAGCTCCTCGGCGCGGATGCGGAGGTCGCTGCGGTGGGTATCCCGTATACCCGGATCTTCATGATGTTTTCACCGCTCTTTATGCTGAACCGCTGCGTGAGCGCCTTCACCCGGAACGATGGTGCGCCGCGTACCGCGATGGTTGCGGTGTTCCTGAGTGGCGTTTTCAACATCATCTTCGACTATATCTTCATGTTCCCGATGAAGCTCGGCATCGCGGGTGCCGCCCTCGCCACCGGTATCTCACCGATCGTGAGCTGTGCGGTCTGCGGAACGCATATGTTTACGAAGAAGTGTTCGATCCGGATGAAGAACTGGAAGCCGTCGTGGCGCATGATTCTGCAGGCCTCGCAGCTCGGAACCTCGGCGTTTGTCGGCGACATCGCGTCGGGCGTGACGATGCTGGTCTTCAACTTCCTGATCCTCTCGCTGACGGGCAATGTCGGCGTCGCCGCCTTCAGTGTGGTCTGCAACATTGCCCTCGTGGAAACGGCGGTCTTCGGCGGTATCGCGCAGGGTGCGCAGCCGCTCTTCAGTGATTTTTACGGTCGGCGGATGACGAAGCAGGTCAGTGAAACGCTGCGGCTCGCGATGATCTCGTCGCTGGTGTTTGCGCTCCTGTTCCTGCTCGTGTTCAACCTCTTCCCGGCGCAGATCGTGGCGATCTTTAACACGGAGCAGAATCCGGATATGGCGCGGCTCGGCGTGCAGGGTATGCGGCTCTACTTCCTCGGCTATATCTTCGCGGGTTTCAATATCGTTGGCGCAGGCTACCTCTCCGCGACCGAATCCGCGATGTGGTCCTTCCTCGTCTCCATCGTCCGCGGCATCGTCGCGATCATCCTCTGCGCCCTCCTCCTGGCCTGGCTCTTCGGCATGACCGGCATCTGGCTCGCCTTCACCGCCGCCGAAGCCATCACCGCTGCGCTGCTCGTCGTCGCGATACGGAAAAGCAGAAGATAAGAAGAATGATGACAAAGAACCCCGGCGGTAAACCACATTTCTTAATGGTTTACCGCCGGGGTTGTTTTATGATGTATGAAATTCAGATCAGCTCCAGCAGCCAGTCGGCGATGGTTTCGATGAGGGCGATGCGGCAGCTCTGGAAGCCGTGGTCGCCCGGGAGGTAGACCTTTCGGTGGTTTGCGGCGGTGCCGAGCTTCTCGAGCTCGGTCCAAAGCGGCTCGATCATCTCCTGCACCGGTGCGATCTGATCGAAGGTGCCACCGATCATCAGAAGGTTTCGATCCTTCATGCTCTGCACGGCCTGGGTGAAGTGAAATATCTGCCAGTGCGCCTCAGCGTCCCGGAAGACACGCTCCTGCTCCTCCTTCGTGTTGAGATGGAGAAGACGACCATCCGAGGACGCGATCATGCTGCGAAGCTGCGACTCTTTCTGTTTAGTGAAGGCATAGGCGAGGTCATACGGTGCCATCATGATGGTGCCACGGATCCACGGAAGTGCCCGCGTCGCATTGAGGACGGTGTTGCCGCCCATGCTGTGTCCGCAGAAGAAGATCCGGTCCGGATCCGCACCATAGCGCTCCGCGCCCTCGCTCGCCGCATACTTTGCAAGGGCGATGGCGTCCGTGATGCAGCCGGAGATGGCGTAGCTGCCCTCGGAATTCCAGGCTCCGCGGTGATTCATGCGCATCACGAGAAAGCCGGCACGACAGAGCGCCTGGGCGAGGTCGTCGCTCGAGACGATGCCCGGAAAGCCATGTACGAGCAGCACCGTCGGCAGTGGGCGTTCATAAATCTCACCCGGTACATAGACCTCGCCGTACAGCTCGGAACCTTCGACGAAAAAGTCCAGCGTATCTTCATATGGGATTCGTTTCGTTGGATCGGCGCTGTAGTCCGGATCCCGAAACAGGTAGTCGCGATTCTGATGCATTTAAACCTCCGGCGTCTTCTTATACCAGTCCTTACCATACAGGAAGCGGCTGACCATCATGGATGCGACGGTGTCACCGCAGGAGTTGACGAGGGTGCAGCCCGGGTCGAAGAGCTGGGTCATCATGATGAGGATCGGCAGTGCCGCACTCGGGAAGCCGAAGCTCGAGATCAGCATGGTCTCCATGGCAGCGCCACCGCCCGGTACGGAAGAAACGGCGATGGAAGCGGCGACGGCGATGACCAGTGCATACGCATAGTCACCGAGGCCGTTCAGCGGATGATTGAAGAGCGCGCAGCAGAGCACGATCTCATAGACCGTCGCGAGGCAGGCACCATCCATGTGCATCGTCGCACCCATCGGGCATACGACCGAGGAGACCTCACGCGGCACGTTCATGTTGTCGCAGGCACGAAGCTGAAGCGGCAGCGCGGCGGCCGAGGAACGGGTACCGAGCGCGGTCAGGGCCGGCACGAAAATTTCTTTAAAGAAATGCTGTACGCCCCAGCGTCCGGCAGCTACGAAGGCATAGAGGCCGAGGAAGATGAAGAAGTACGCAAACATCGTCGGATAGTAGATGAGCAGGCCGCGACCGTAGGAGGCGAGAAGCTCCGGGCCGTAGGTACCGGTCAGGTTTGCGAAATAGCAGGCGAGGCCGATCGGTGCGAACTTCATGAGGATGTTGACCATCTGGTAGAACACGGTGGACATGTTCGCGAGCCACTCGGAAACGGCACGGCCCTTCTCACCGAGGGTTGATACGGTCATACCGAAGAAAACGGTGAATACGATGAGCGGCAGGATGTGTGCACGGGTGATGACATCCGGGAAGTCACTGACAGTGAAGGTATTGACGATCTGGTCACCGATGGATTGCTCTGCGCTCTCGACGGCGGCACTCGTCGTCTCGATCGTGATGCTGGTGTCCGGCTTGAAGATCGCCGTGACGATGAACATGATGGCACCCGCAATCGCAGCGGTGATGATGAACATCGCGATCGTCATGATCAGCAGCTTTCCGACACGGCGCGTATCTCCGATGGCGGCGATGGAGCTCGAAATCGAAAAGAAAATCAGCGGCACCAGAAGAACGAAGAGCATGTTCAGCCAGATCTGACCGATCGGATATAGAAACGCTGCCTTGTCGCCCAGCACGATGCCGAGAACCGCACCCACCAGCACACAGGCGATCAGAATCACCGGCTGCTTGTAGGCTTCCCACTTACTCTGCTTTTCAGTACTCATAATTTTCCCCTTTCCACTTATGGCTGAAAGATAGTAAACAGCTATCGTTATAGCACTTTAAAGCGATAAAGGCAAGGTGAGGAGGCAAATGTATGATAATTATCGATTTCTGACCCCATAAATCGGACGAAATAATATATTCGGGCCGAAAAAAGCGTTGTTGCACGCCTGGGTGGCGAAGTGTTCAACCCATGACCGACCTGTTCGCATCGACCTCATCAGCATATAATGTGATTGTAGAATAGAAAAATGCAACAAGTTACAAAAATCTATTCTGATTTCTTGCTGCCATATTGATTTTTGAAGTCTATCTGGACATAATAAAATAGAAAAGTGCAACATGTTGCAAAAATCTTTCGTAAGGAGACTTTGATATGGAGATACGCAGAGATTTTTATTTGGATAAGTTGATAAAAAGAAAAAACAATGGACTGATTAAGGTAATTACCGGTATTCGTCGATGTGGCAAATCCTATTTATTGAATAATCTGTTTTATCATCACCTACTGGAAAACGGAGTCGATGATGACCACATCATTCGCTTTGCCTTTGACTCAGCAGATGATCTTTATCTGATTGGCGAAAGCCTGATTCAGATTGAAAAGGAAAAGCGTGGAGTTGAACCCGAAAAGTTCATGGCATATATCCATTCCAAAGTCGTAGACGAAGGAATGTATTATCTGCTTCTTGATGAAATTCAGATGTTGGATTGCTTTGAGGCTGTTCTGAATGGTTATCTGCGCAAAGATAATATGGATGTATTTGTGACTGGAAGTAATGCAAAGCTCCTGTCCAAAGACATTGCCACCGAGTTCGCCGGTCGTGGCGACGAGGTTCATATGTATCCTCTGAGCTTTGCCGAGTTTATGACCATTTATAACGGTGATAAATACATGGGATTATCTGAATATATGCTATATGGAGGTATCCCTCTGGTTGTTCTTCGCGAGGGAGCAAACGAGAAGGCAGTTGTATTACAGAATCTGTTCAATGAAATTTATCTTCGAGATATTATCAAGCGTAACCGAGTGAAGAACATTGGAGAACTGGAAGACCTTTTGAACATTCTTTCCTCTGCCATTGGTTCACTGACCAATCCGGAAAAATTGAAGAATACTTTTAAGACGGTTAAGAAATCCAGAATTACTTCCGCTACCATTAAGAAATATCTGGATTGTTTTGAGGATTCTTTCCTGATTGAATCAGCACAAAGATATGACATTAAAGGAAAGGATTATATCGAAACTCCAAAGAAATACTATTTTTCCGATCTTGGACTTCGCAATGCAAGAATCAATTTCCGCCAGTTTGAACAAACCCATTCTATGGAGAACGTAATTTATAATGAACTTCGTATGCGTGGCTACAGTGTGGATGTAGGTGTAATCCCCATTGCAGATCGTGATCAGGACGGTAAAGTTATTCGCAAACAACTTGAGGTTGATTTTGTATGCAATCTTGGTTCCCTCAGATACTATATCCAGTCTGCATACTCGCTGCCAGATGAAGCAAAGCGCACTCAGGAAATCAGACCGTTCAGAAAGATTGATGATTCTTTCAAGAAAATCGTTGTTACCAAAGACATCGTTCAGCCATATTACGATGAGTATGGTATCCTGACTGTGAATATTTATGACTTCCTTCTGGATCCGCAGATACTGGAAAAGTAAGGCCGGACCGCTTAACTAATCTTCGTTGATACGGGCCGGCCTTTCTGGCAAGGATGATTCAAATCTTTGTATGGGGCTCTGAAAGCAGAAAACACGCTGGCTTTGGTCAATGTCTCCGGCCTTTCGTCAGTCACATACCACGATGACGGTGCCCGGCGTGATGAGCTCGTAGAGCGTCTTCGCGTTCTTCGGTGGCAGGTTGATGCAGCCGTGGCTGCCGCTCTTCAGGTAGATATTTCCGCCGAAGCTGGAGCGCCAGTTCGCGTCATGAAGGCCGATGTTGCCGTTGAACGGCATCCAGTAGGCGACCGGAGATTCATAGCTCGGCTTGCCGGTCTGCGGATTGATGCGTCCGCGGAGGACACGGTCGCGCTGCTTGTATTTGAGCGCGAAGACACCGGTCGGGGTGGCACGGTCCGGATCCGTCGCGGTACCGGTCACGCACTTGCTGTCCCAGACACAGTTGCCATCCTGATAGAAGTAGACATGCTGGGAGGAGATATCGATTTCCACGAAGGTCTTTCCCCACTGCGGCATCGCAGTCTGTGCGGCGCGGGACGAGTAGACCGGCTCGCGGGTTACGGACTGAAGACTCTGGATGTTCGCAATCAGAGCTTCGGTTTCCTTCGTCTGATCGATGTGCCAGCCATAATTCGTCTTGATGGACTTCGTCGTGCCATCCGCACTCTGCCAGGTCTGTGTACCGGTCGGGGTATCATATTTATTTCGGAGCCCCTGCACGTAGTCGGCCACCTTCGCCGCATCGACGGATACGGTCAGGCCCTTGCTGCCGTTGACCCAGGACGCGATCGTCAGACCATCGAGGACCTCCGTCTGCTTATTCGGCATCTGGTAGGTGACGCTCATGCCGTTCACGGTGGCGAGCTTCTGGCCGATGACCATGGCCTCCGCCGGGGATACGGTATTCTGATTGATGGCGTTCATGTCGATGGAAGCACCACCGGAGCCCTTACTGTTCTGCGCCTTCGCTGCCGCCTGCGCTTTCTGCTGCGCCGCTTTCTGAGCCGCCGCCTGTTGAGCTGCCGCCTGCTGGGCCGCTGCCTGCTGGGCTGCCGCCGCTTGAGCTGCCTGCTGGGCGGCCATCTGAGCGTCAGCATTGGCGCTCTGTGCTGGAACCGTCGGCCCCGGCGTGAGCGGCACCGTCACCTGCGCCCCGTACATCGCCTCATACTGCGTGTTTGCCGCCGCCGCGGCCTCCCGTGAGGCACTCGCCGAAAATCCAGGCCCCGCATAAGCGGTCAGCTGCAGCAGCGCGCTCATCGCCACAACCGCCGCCAGATACTTCTTCATACTCTTTCTCATATATCCACCCTCTCAAAACTCCCGGGAACACACCTCCCGCGAAGTTAACTATCTCTATGTTAACGAATCCGAACGGAAAATGCTATAGAGAGAAGCTTACCGATTCTTACGATATTTTTATGAATGTAACAATCAGCCATATTAAGTCTGGGCTCGGCGGATTTTCAAGGATGTCCATACCAGGCGTCTCTTTTTGGTTTGCCTGCCCACCCCCCAGGGTACATCTTTTATCTACTTACATATGGGTCCCGCCCCATGCAGGCAAACAAAAAATCGCCGCCTGCTTTATTTCAAGCAGGTGATAGCCACCATCTGGCGTTTTGGCTTGCTGCGATTCCTGCTTGTCCTAGCTCGAGCGGGTGATGCTGTATCAAAACAGCGAAAAACTGCTCTGATGCTAACGGTAAGTGGGGATTTGGAGGCCATGATGCTGTATCAAAACGGCTGAAAATGAAGCTGATGCCAACAAAAATCAAGAGGAATAGAAGCTCGTTGTTGGCATCAGTGAAGAATTCTGCCCAGATGATGCAGCATTTTTCTCAGACTGCCCAGTCATCATCATACAAAACATCCAAAAAGATACAGCATGGGCAGGATTATAACGTGCAGGTATCCACGGATTTCATGGGTGAATGAGACGCAGCCTCAAACTCCCTAAGAGAGCGAAGTGCGAGTTGAACTGTAACTTAGGTATTCGGGCATTTTTCGCCCTGCATCGCCCTGCATCGGCGAGCGGAGTAATGCCTGAGCGGAAGTGACGTGCTATAATTTGTCTAAAAGGTAAAAATTAAAGGATTACATTTATTATGGCGAAGAAGAAAACGGCTGAAAAAGCATTGAACTTAGACAGCATCTTATTTAACTGTAGAGATTATTTACGTGCGGCGCGAAACTCCGGCTCGTTTTTCGAGAAGAGAGATATGATGCTCACGCTGGTATTTCTTCGGTTTATCGGCGAAAAATATGAGGATGGAATAGAGGCGCTTCGACAGAAGCTCATAAAGCAGGGATTGAATCCGGATGACGAGAATATTCGTGCGGCATTTTTTGATGATGCATCATTTACAGATGGAACCTATAATCTGCCACCAGAGTCCAGATGGTCGACCATCATCAATACACCGGCGACGAAGATGAATGTTGCGCTCGATACAGCATTGGCGAGACTCGAAGAAGAGGATCCGCAGTTAAAAGGCTGCTTCATCAAGGGTACCTTCACCACGCGTAATCTCGCGGGCAATGATATGAAGAAAATCGTGGATGAAGTCAATAAAATCAGCCACAAGACCTTCGGTGAAGAGAAGGATCTGATCGGTCGAGTATATGAGTATTTCCTGAAGGAGTTTGCTGTAAACTCCACCAAGGAAGAGGGAGAATTCTACACACCACATGATGCGGTTCGGCTGATTGCGGAAATGATCGAGCCATACGATGGCACACTTTACGATCCGTGCTGCGGCTCTGGAGGTATGTTTATTCAAAGTGCAGCGCTGGTGAAATCGAAGCAGGGAAATCTAAATGGCATCAATGTCTATGGACAGGAAAAGGACCCGACCACGTATCGACTGGCGAAAATGAATCTTGCGTTACGCGGCATCAGCCATAACCTGGGGCCGACTAATGACTCGTCCTTTACACATGACCTGCACAAGGGGCTGTATTTCAACTATATCATGGCGAATCCGCCTTTTAATCTGAAGGGCTGGTATGACAGCGAGTTAAAGAATGACGCGCGCTGGGCAGATTATGAGACTCCGCCTGACGGCAATGCAAACTATGCCTGGATTCTGCACATGCTCTATCATCTGAAGCCATCGGACGGTGTGGCAGGCTTCCTGCTTGCCAATGGTGCATTGAATGATGAGGATACAGTGAACATCCGTAAAAAGCTGATTGAAAATGATAAGGTCGAGGCCATCATCGTTTTGCCGCGAGAATTATTTATCACGACAGATATCAGCGTAACCCTCTGGATTCTGAATCAGAATAAGAAGGGTGGCAGATATCACGACCGAACACTTCGTAACCGCGAGCACGAGATTCTTTTTATGGATCTGCGTACATGGACTGAAAATCCGGTAAAGGGAGAAAGTAAAAAGAAGGTACGCCTGGACGAGAAGCAGATCGAACGTGCCACGGCGATTTATCATACCTGGCAGAGTGAAGGGACCGATGGGACGAAGTATGAAGTGCCGGAGCTGTACCGCAGTGTGGGCATCGAAGAAATCGAACGTAATGGCTGGGCGCTGACACCGAGTAAATACATCGAGTTCATCGATCACGACCTGGAAATCGACTATGAGAAGGAGATGACCCGCATCCGGAAGGAAATGCAGGACATCATGAAGCAGGAAAAGAAGTCCCAGCAGATGTTGGAAGATGCATTTAAGGGAATAGGGTATGGAATTGAGTGAGTATAAATTAGGCGCGCTGATAGAACAGTGTGATGAGCGGAATGATAACTTGATCTATACGATTAATGATGTGAAGGGAATATCTATTCAAAAGGTTTTTATAGAAACAAAGGCTGACATGAACGGTGTATCATTAAGGCCATATAAACTGGTGAAACAGAACGATTTTGCTTATGTTACGGTAACATCACGAAATGGCGAAAAAATCACTATTGCACATAATGATACCTGTGATACATATATAGTTTCATCATCCTACAGTGTTTTTAGAGTGCGCGATACAAATAAACTCCTAACCGATTATCTTTTTATGTATTTCAAGCGACCTGAATTTGACAGATTTTCACGCTTTAATTCTTGGGGCAGTGCTCGTGAAACATTTAGTTGGGAAGAGATGTGCGACATTAAAATTGACCTTCCGCCTATCGGCATCCAGCAGAAATATGTCAATGTCTACAACGCAATGCTTGAGAATCAGAAAAGCTATGAGCATGGGCTGGAGGATTTAAAGCTGACTTGTGATGCGTATATCGACGAGTTGAGAAATAAGCTGGAGTTGAAAAAACTTGGAGATTTCATCTCGTTATGTGATACGAAGAATGAGGATTTAAAATATGGAGTGGATTCAGTACGAGGTATTTCGAACGAGAAACGCTTCATGGATACGAAAGCCAATATGGATGGTGTATCGTTAAAACCTTATGCGCTTGTAAAACCAGATGAGTTTGCTTACGTGAGTGTCACTTCGCGTAATGGTGGAAAAATCTCACTAGCAAGAAATGATAGTGATGATACGTATATCTGTTCTTCGTCCTATATTGTCTTTAAAGTCAATGATACGAGCGTCCTGCTTCCAGAATATCTGTCCATGTTATTTGGACGTGATGAGTTTAATAGATATTCCAGATTTAACTCATGGGGCAGTGCACGAGAAACATTTGACTGGAGTGAGATGTGTGATGTTCGCATCCCGATCCCGGATATCCGGATTCAGCAGGATATCGTGAATATTTATCATGCATACAACACGCGTAAGTCGATCAATGAAAGATTGAAAGCACAGATGAAGGATATCTGTCCGATCCTCATCCAGGGTTCCATCGAGGAAGCGAGGCGTGTGAAGGAGGCATAGTTTATGGCTCGTTTAAAAGATTATTATGGTCACTACTGTGAATCAGAGTATGAGTATGCCTTCATCGGATTCCTGGAGAAGGTGGGCTGGGAATATACACTGGGGACGAAGGTGAATCGAAAGACCAGACGGGATGTACTGATTGCAGATGATTTCCGAAATTTCGTCAGGAAGACCAGCCCGAATCTAACGGCAGACGAGGTAACGCAGATTTACGATACGGTGCGTCTCGTGGGTACGGAAAGTGATTTTGCAACCTTACACAGGGTATATGGCTGGATGGTGGATGGTATCCAGTTCACAGCTCAGAATGGGATGGCCCAGATGGTGCCGCTCATTGACTTCGAGTGCCCGGAAAATAATATCTTCCGAGTGGTGAATCAGTTTTCTGTCGAGTACACGAATAACGGACAGAAGGAAACGCGTAGACCGGATGTGCTGCTGTTCGTGAATGGTCTGCCGCTCTGTGTGATCGAGCTGAAAAATCCGGCGGATGATAAGGCGACCATCTATGATGCCTGGGAGCAGATCAATATCCGCTACTGGAGAGATATTCCGCATCTTTTACATTACTGCCCACTCGCATGTATCTCGGATGGTGTAAAAACCAGATTAGGTACGGTTCGGACGCCATATGAACATTTCTATGCCTGGCGCAGGGTGAATGAGGAGGATACGGTATCGACGCTTCCGTTTGAAGAGGCGGAGACGATGATTCATGGCGTCTATGCGCCGGCACGTTTTCTGGAGATTTTCAGAGACTACATCTATTTTCAGGATAGCATTTATGATCGAAATGAAGTGGAAATCGTATGCCGATATCCGCAGTTTTTTGCGACCAGACTTTTAAAACAGAGCATCGTGCGATCGGTACAGTCGAGGAGTGGAAAGGGCGGAACGTATTTCGGTGCCACCGGTTGTGGGAAGACCTATACGATGGTCTTTCTTGCCAGACAGCTGGCTCTTCGCTGTACGGATATCCCGGAGATCGGCTCGCCGACGATTATTCTGATCGTCGACCGGGATGAACTGCAGAAGCAAGGTGCCAGACTTTTCGAAAAGAGTACAGAGTATCTTAATCTCGGTGACGTAGCGGTCGTGAAAAACCGGGCGGAGCTTCGACAGGAGCTCGGTGCGCGTCAGAGTGGTGGATTTTATATCTGTACGATTCAGAAATTCTGTGATCGTGAAGATGATAAAATCGGTTTGATCAATGATCGCTCGAATATCATCTGCTTTTCCGATGAAGCGCACAGAACCCAGCTGGAGCATTCGAAAAAGATACAGTTCAGTAAAGATGCAGACGAAAATATGCGGGCGATGGTATCGAAGCCATACGCGAAGGTACTGAAGGAGGCATTCCCGAAGGCTACCTTCGTCGGCTTCACAGGAACACCGATTCAGGAAACGTATCAGACCTTCGGTGATGAAATCGATCGCTATACCATGGACCAGGCGGTAGCAGATGGACTCACGGTTTCTATCAAGTATCATCCGCGTATCGCCAGGGTTCTACTGGATAAAGAGAAAGTAAAGAAAATCGAACGATACTACGAGCGCTGTGCACAGGATGGTGCAACGCGTGAAGATATGGAAGCCAGCAAGGAAGCGATGAGCTCGATGGAGATGATCCTCGGGGAACCATCACGACTCGAACGTCTGGCAGTCGATATCCATGATCATTACCTTGCGTCATGTGATGCAGATCCGGATCGGGTGCAGAAGGCGATGATCACCTGCTCGAATCGTAAGATTGCCTATGCGCTGCTTCAGAAATTCAAGGAGAAGTATCCGGAGTGGTTCATCGAGAAAAAAGCGCCGGATGGAGCGGCGGTAACGGAGGAAGAGCTACGTGGACTGAAACCGATGCCGTTTATCGCGATGGTATCCAGCGTCGGCAGTAATGATGAAAAGGAAATGTATGAGTACCTGGGCGGCGTGAAGAATGATAAGCGCTCCGAGGAGATGGACGCTACTTTTAAACAGGAGAAATCGAACTTTCATATCGTGATCGTCGTCGATATGTGGATCACCGGCTTCGATGTTCCGTGTCTGACGTATCTTTACAATGATAAACCGCTGAAGAAGCACCTGCTTATTCAGACGATCAGTCGCGTGAACAGGAAATATCCGGGGAAAGCATACGGCATGGTGGTCGACTACATTGGCATACGCGATAACATGCGCGAAGCGATGAAGATGTATGGCGGTGATACCTCGGTGGCACCGACGAAGGATGATGTTGAGCAGGCAACATCTGTGTTCAGAGAAGAGCTCGAAATACTGAAAAGACTATTTGTGGGCTATGATTTATCGCCGTTTCTGAATCCGAATTGCGAGCCGATGGAGCGGTATAAGCTGCTTTCAAAGGCGGCAGAATATGTATTTATATCGACGGAGGAGCTGGCTTCGGAGGGGAAGAAGGGAACGAAGACAGTCTCCTTCAAGACCTATTTCCTGAAAACCGTGAAGCGGATGAGAAGCGCATACGATATCTGTCAGCCATCCGGTGAACTGAGCGAGGAGGAGTCTGCGCTCGCGCAGTGCTTTATGGCCATCGCCGGTTTTGTTCGAAAGATGAGCGGAACCAGTGAGGTCGATGCAGATACGATGAATCGTGTCGTGTCGAAGATGGTCGAAGAGGCACTGAAGTATAATCAGGTAGAAAGTGTGCTGGAAAGCGGAGAGGAGGAAGACCTCTTTTCACTGGAATTCTTTGAGAAGCTTTCGGATGTGCGGATGCCTGCGACGAAGCTGGAGCTGCTTGTAAAGATGCTTCGTAAGCAGATTACAGAGTATGGAAGAGTGAATCAGGTGGCGGCGAAGTCATTCCAGGAGATGCTGGAAAAGACGATTGAAGAGTACCATGAACGCCGGAAGCATCTGAGTGCGGAGGAGACGGGCGAAACGCAGGAGCGGGCGTCGGAAGACATCGTAAAGGCGGCAACCGAGCAGGCACTGAAGATTCTGCGACAGATGAACGAAAGCAGAGAAAGCTTCCGAAAAATCGGACTAACCTTCGAAGAAAAGGCCTTCTATGACATCCTGATGTCTCTTCGTGATCAATATAATTTTGAGTACGGAGAGGACAGAGAGGTGGATGGCGTCATCATCAATGAAAAGTGTAAGAAGCTGGCACAGAAGGTGAAGGAGGTCATCGATACACAATCGTCGTTTACGGACTGGCTGAATAATCAGAATGTGCGAAATCAGCTGAAGTTTGATATCAAGGTTTGTCTGGTGACGAATGGATATCCACCTCAGTATAGCCCGGAAGTGTTTAAAAAAGTGATGGAGCAGGTGGAAAATTATGAAGAGTTTTCAGACGACAAACCGAAGAATGTCGTCAACATAAATTATCATGCCATACCTGATTATACGCAACGAGAGGTCGCGCAGGGGAAGAATACGAAGAAATATTGAAAGAAGGCAGACGATGAAAGAGGGGATATCTGTGATGGGAAACGAAGCCGGATTGAGAATTGAAGAAATGCTGTGCCAGCTGGCCGATGCGACGCGCATCGACGGAGAGATTTGGCGTGCGGCGTATACCCCGGAAGACAAAATCGCGAAGAAGATCCTGCGTGAGTGGATCGAAGAGCTGGGGCTTGAATACAGAGAGGACGCGATCGGCAACGTGTATGGGCGGCTTCCGGGGACAGAGCCGGGCACTGTACTGACGGGATCCCACCTGGATACCGTAAAGAACGGTGGAAAATATGATGGTGCACTGGGCGTTGTGACCGGTGTAGCTGCGTTGGGATACCTCAAACAGTCCGGCTTCGTTCCGAAGCACAGCCTGGAAGTGGTCGGTCTGATGGAGGAAGAGGGCAGTCGTTTCCCTTCCGGCTGTCAGGGGAGCCGCGCGATCTGTGGCACGCTGAAAGAAGAGGATCTCGAGGAGCTCAGCCGTGATGGCGTCACACTTCGTAAAGCACTGGTATCTGCCGGGTATCAGCCGGAAGCGCTGAAAAGCGTGAAACGTGACGATATTCGAGCGATCGTTGAGTTGCATATCGAACAGGGACCGGTGCTTGAGAGTGAGCAGAAGCAGATCGGTATTGTAGACAACATCGTCGGTATCTTTAACTATGAGCTGACCATTCAGGGAAACCAGAACCATGCAGGCACCACCTCGATGCCTTTACGGCACGATCCTGTGGTGGCTGCGGCGGAATTTATCACAGAGTCTACCCGTCAGATGATGGCGCAGGCCCCGTCTGCGACCCTCACCTATGGTATGTTACAGGTCTTTCCGGGAATGCAGAACGTCATTGCAGATCGAGTAAAACTGAGCATCGATATGCGCGATGGCTGCGAAGAGGAACTGCTTCAGGATGAAATTATTCTGAAACGTGCGCTGGCATCTATCGAAAACAAGGGCTTTCAGACCCGGCTTATACAGAACCATTGCCTGAAGTCCGCCAAAATGGATCCGAAGCTGATTCAGGTGATCGAGCGCCACTGTGAAGAGAAACATCTGGCGTATAAGCATATGAACAGCGGTGCCGGTCACGACTCGATGGTGTTCGGAAAGCATTTCCCGACCGCGATGATTTTCGTGCCGAGCATCGGAGGCATCAGTCATAATCCGGCAGAAGCCACCGCTGTAACGGATATACAGACCGGCTTTGAACTGCTTTGTGATGTGCTGAAAGAGTTGTCAGAATAAAAAAGTGTTAGCAGAAACATCACACTGTAAGCGCTTTCCATACTGCACCATCGGTGATATAATCGTAGAGAATGAACATAAGCGTGCTGGTCGACAGCATTGGCATGAAAAAGGAGGATTTGATATGGCAGATATGGCGAAGGAACATCCAGACTGTGCGTACTGCGCAAAGGGCGAGCTGGTAAAGAAGTTCGGTTATGAGATCTGTGAGCTTCCGGTTTCCACCGTTTATCTTTTTAAGGAGCAGAGCCATCCGGGCAGATGCATCGTGGCATCGAAGCACCACGTATCCGAGATGCTGGAGCTCAGCGAGGCAGATCGCGCAGCATTTATCGCGGATGTCGTGACCGTTGCAAATGCGATTCATGCGGTATGCCACCCGAACAAGCTGAACTACGGTATGTACGGCGACACGGGCTGCCATCTTCACATGCACCTCGTTCCGAAGTATAAGGATCAGTTCGAGTGGGGAGGCACCTTTGCGATGGATCCGAACATGAACAAGATCACCGACGAGGCTGAGCTCGAGAAGATCGCTGCACCGCTTCGCGACGCGATTCTCGGAAAGTAAAATTAAAAACCGGAAGACACCCGTGCAGTGCCTTCCGGTTTTTTTATTTCTTCACTTCGTCGAGAATCTCCGCGAGGGCGGCGACCTGTGCGCTCGTGGTCGCCCAGGAGCTGCAGAAGCGGACGACCATCTGGTCCTCGCCGTACGGCTCCCATGGGGTGCAGATGACGTCCCGTGCCTTCAGCGCCTCGAGCGTCGTCTTCGGCAGGATCACGAACTGCTGGTTCGTCGGGGAGTTCAGGAAAAACGCGTATCCGCGGTCACGGAAAACCGCCTTGAGCTCCTCTGCGCGGTCGATGGCATTGACCGAAATCTCCGTGTAGAGGCTGTCGGTGAACAGCGCGTCGAACTGCACGGCGTTGAGACGGCCCTTCGCGAGCAGCGCGCCGTGCTCCTTGATCATCGTCACCATCTGCTTCGGTGCTCCACCGTGTGGATACACGACCGCCTCGCCGCAGAGTGCGCCGACCTTCGTGCCACCGATGTAGAACACGTCCGTGAGTCGGGCAATGTCTTCGATCGTTACGTCGGTGTTGCGGCTCATGAGTCCGTAGCCGAGACGTGCGCCGTCGAGGAAGAGCGGAAGCTTCCACTTATGGCAGACCTCGGCGATCGCCTCAAGCTCGGCCTTCCGGTAGAGCGTGCCGTACTCGGTCGGATGGCTGATGTAGACCATGCCCGGGAAGACCATGTGGTCGTGGTCACCGTCCGCATAGAACGCTGCCACCATGTGGTCGAGCTCCGTGGCATCCATCTTGCCGTCGTGGCTCGGAAGTGCGAGGACCTTGTGCCCCGTGAACTCGATGGCACCCGCCTCATGGCAGTTGACATGACCGGACTGCACGGCGACCACGCCCTCGTACATCCGAAGCGTCGTATCGATCACCGTCTGATTCGTCTGCGTACCACCGGTCAGGAAAAAGATCTCCGCCTCCGGATGCCCGATAAATGCGCGGATCTTCTCCTTCGCGCGGTCACTGTAGATATCGGTGCCGTAGCCCGTCAGCTGCTCCATATTCGTCCGTGTCAGTGCATCCAGCACCTTCGGATGACATCCCTCTGTATAATCACTCGCAAAATTCAGCATGATACATCGCCCTCCTGGATTTTTTCCGCCCCGTGCGGAAACATACATAGGAAGCATTTTAGCACTGCACGGCATTAAAGCCAACTGATTTAAAGATTTTGATGGCGGCTCCTGGCCGTCTGCGCTTCCCCTCCCCTCTTATTGAAAACCCCCGCATAACTTGGTACAATAAGATGATGCATTAGCGACACTTTACGAACCTTTCGAAAAGGTTCATGATATAGAAAAGAAAGGAGCAGCGAGGATGAAACTCCGTACGTTTTTCCTGACGGCGGCAGCCTGTGTGATGCTGTCCGCGATGAGCGCGGTGACGGCGCTGGCGGCCGGGATCAGCACGGTCCGTATCGACCTGGCCCCGGAAGAGGAGAGCAGCATGACCGCCGGCGACATGTCGAGCGGTGAGGAGCCGGCGACCTACGATCATCTCTACTTCGTGTATGATTACAGCACCTCCGGCGACCGTACGAAGCCGGGCAAGTCCTACACCTACACGATCGAGGTCCATCCGATGACGGGCAACAGCTTCACCGAAACCTGTGCGGTCGAGGTCCTCGGCGCGACGAAGGTCGAGATGCTGAGCCGGAACGAAAACGCGATCCGCCTCCGCTGCACCACCTACCCGTTCTACGTACTGAAGAACCCGACCGGTTTTGAGCATAACGGCGACGAGATCAGCTGGGACAAGGTAGCCTACGCGACGAAGTACAATGTCTACATCTATTGGACGGACGCCGACGGTGATGTTCACGAAAATAAGACCTCGGTGACCGGTCCGAAGCACGCGATCAATGTCTCCAGCTACAGCTCCGGTGGCCGCTCGGTCGACCACATCTCCGTGCAGGCCGCGGCCTCCGGCGATGGCGGCGGCTTCATCGCGAAGTCCATGTACGTCTGTGATGATGCGACGATCGACGGTGACAAGACCGAGTCCGACTACAGCTTCTCGATCCCGACCGCGCGTTCGAACGCAATCGTGACGAGTAACTCGACCGTCAAAGTAAAGAACAACGCGGAGAAGGTTTTCGGCCCGGGCTTCAACCTCCAGCAGGGCAGTCCGGCGAGCACCCTGAATCCGACCGGTGTGACCGGCACGGGCAGCGGACAGTGGATGCAGTACATGAATAAGTGGTACTACATCGCCGGCAATCAGTTCCTGACCGGCTGGATCTGTCCGGACGGCCTCAACTGGTACCTCATGGGTTCGGACGGCGCGATGCTGACCGGCCTCCAGCGCGTGGATGGCCGCTGGTACCTGCTGAATACGACCGAGGGCGCCACCTACGGCGCGATGCTCCACGGCTGGTGGAAGATCAACGATAAGTTCTACTACTTCAACCAGCTGCACGACGGCACCTTCGGGGCAATGCTGACGAACACGACGACCCCGGATGGGCTCCACGTCGGCGCAGACGGCGCGTGGCTCGGGTACTGATACGACATAGATGCACTTCTTGGACCCGCCGATGTGTGACGATCGGGAGATGCAGTTTATCGGAAGCATCCGGCATGAACGCCGGAGAAACATAAATAAGCGAAGAGTATAAGAAGCTGCCCGCGATATGCGGACGAGAGAGGAAGTAAAGTAAAATGAAGAAAACGGCACTGGTAATTATGGCGGCAGGTCTGGGATCCCGTTTCGGCGGTGGTATCAAGCAGCTGGCGAAGCTGGGACCGAGTGGTGAGATCATCATGGATTATTCCATCCACGATGCACTGGAGGCCGGATTTGATGAGATCGTGTTTATCATCCGTAAGGATATCGAGAAAGATTTCCGTGAGATCATCGGCGACCGTGTCGAGAAGATCGCGAAGTGCAAGTATGCCTTCCAGGAGATCGATAAGCTGCCGGAGGGCTACAGTGTACCGGAGGGCAGAAAGAAGCCGTGGGGTACCGCACATGCACTGATCCAGGTGCGGGATCTCATCGACTGTCCGTTCGCGGTCATCAATGCCGACGATTTCTATGGCCGTGAGGGCTTTAAGCTGATTCACGACTACCTCGTGAATACCATGGACGAGGATGCACCGGCCTTCGATATGTGTATGGCCGGCTACATCGTGGGGAACACCCTGTCTGATCACGGTACCGTAAACCGTGGTGTCTGTGTGATGGGCGAGGGCGGCTATCTCCATGAGATCGACGAGACCTACGACATTGCAAAGCAGGCGGATGGAAAGCCCATGGGAAAGGACGGCGATGGACATCCGGTCGAGGTCGATGGGGATGCCATCGTTTCCATGAACATGTTCGGTCTTCCGGAGAAGTACCTGGATGTGCTCATCGAGAACTTCCCGGCCTGGCTCGACGAGCACGGTCAGGAGATGAAGAGTGAGTATCTCCTTCCGGCAGAGCTTTCGAAGCTGATGCTCGCAGGCAAGGCGACGGTCAAGGTGCTGAAGGATCATGACCGCTGGTTCGGCGTAACCTACGCAGAGGATAAGGAAGCCGTGCAGCAGTCCTTACAGGAGCTCGTAGACCAGGGCGTATATCCTCACAGCTTATATTAAAAAGCATTCGTCCTGTGCGGACAGTCGGACCAGCACGGGATGCAGAGCAGTCTGAAAAGCAGGAGTAGTGCCCTTTATGGCAGATATTGAGAGAGAAAATCGAAAACAGGAGCTGCGTCGTCGCGTCGTCGATACGAAGGACCTGCTGCAGCAGCAGGAGGCGGAGCAGGCACAGGAGAAGGGGAAACGGAGGCAGCGTCGTCGCCGCCTCCTCGTTTTTCTCGCCGTGGTGCTGGTGCTCGGCGCGCTCGTGGCGGGTGCGATCTACATGATGAAGCGACCGTATACGGGTTTTTCGCAGAACTGGCGGAACAGCTTCACCGGTGAGAACGGTGTGAGCGAGTCGGACTATGAGGATTACGAGATCTTCGGCGACGGCTTCCTGAAGGTGACCCGGGACGGTGCGACCTACATCGATTCGTCCGGGAAAACCATCTGGAATCAGTCCTACGAGATGAACAGTCCGTATGTGTCCATCAGCGGAGACTACTGCGCGATCGCCGATCAGGGCAAGACCGCGATCTACATCATGAATAAGACCGGTACCACCGGACAGGCGGAGACGAATCTGCCGATCACGAAGATCTCGGTGGCCGGTACCGGCGTCACTTATGCGCTTCTCGAGGATTCGAAGGCGAGCTACATCACCGTCTTCTCGAAGGAGGGGGCGGCGCTGGATATTTCCATCAAGTCGGTGCTCGACGGCGACGGATATCCGGTGGATATCGCGGTATCGCCGGACGGCACGGAGCTGATCGCGTCCTTCGCCTACATCGAGAACGGAACACTTCAGAATAAGGTTATCTTCTATAACCTGAGTGAGATCGGCCAGAATGCCGGCAGCAACCGTGTTGTGGGCGGCTTTACCGACGATTTCAGCGGACATCTCGCCGGCCGGGTGCATTTCTCGGACGATACGCATGCGCAGGCCTTCTATGATGGCGGCATCGCGTTCTTCAGTACGAAGGTGCTGACGAGTCCGGAGCTCAGCCAGAAGGTCGAGATCGAGCAGACGATCCAGGCGATTACCTATGCGGACGACTACATTGGCGTCATCACGGATAACAGCGATTCGGAGACCTCCGCGGATCCGTATATGCTGACCATATACCGGCTGAACGGCCAGACGGTGTTCTCGACGCCGTTCCAGCTGAACTATACGAACTTCGATATCGATCAGGACAGGGTCCTGGTTTATAATAATACCACGCTCCAGCTTTACGACATGAGCGGCACACTGAAGTACAGCGGCAACATCGATACCTCGATCTCCAGAGCGCGTGTGGCGCATGGCATGAAGAATCCGCTGGGCCTCGATCTGCTCATCGGAAGTGCGGGTGCGATGGAATCTGTAAAGCTGAAGTAGCAGGAGGGGGCTCATATGAATCAGTATTGTGTAGGTGTTGATGTAGGTGGAACGACGGTGAAGTGCGGTATCTTCACACTCACCGGTGTTCTGATGGATAAGTGGGAGGTGCCGACCCGTAAGGAAGAAGCCGGAAAGTATATCCTCCCGGATGTGGCGGATGCGCTGAAGAAGCGCCTCGAGGAGAAGGGCATCGAGCTCACGGACATCGAGGGCATCGGTATCGGTGTGCCGGGGCCGGTCGAGCCAAACGGCTATGTGCACATCTGTGTCAACCTCGGCTGGCATGATCACTGGCCGGCAAAGGAGATGCAGGAGCTCATGGGCGGAAAGATCCGCTGTGCCGTCGGAAACGATGCCAATGTTGCCGCCCTGGGCGAGATGTGGCAGGGTGGCGGTAAGGGCCACGATAATCTCGTGATGGTGACCCTCGGCACCGGTGTCGGTGGCGGACTCATCATCGACGGTCAGATCATCGCAGGTGTCCATGGCGCCGGCGCGGAGATCGGCCATATCCAGGTGCGTGACGGTGAGCAGGAGGCCTGCAACTGCGGCGGCCATGGCTGTCTCGAGCAGGTGGCCAGCGCGACCGGTATCGTCCGTGAGGCGAAGCGGAATCTCGCGGCGAGCGACGAAGCCTCCACGATGCGTGATTTCGGTGATGCGCTGAGCGCC
The DNA here is from genome assembly GCA_030540075.1 of Lachnospiraceae bacterium. Lineage (GTDB taxonomy): Bacteria > Bacillota > Clostridia > Lachnospirales > Lachnospiraceae > Oribacterium. The sequence continues at coordinate 7,204 of JAUNWX010000017.1, read as the reverse complement.
CGTGATGTCTGCGACTGTGCGAAGGCCGGCGATCCGCTCGCGGTGAAGACCATCGACACCAGCATGTACTACCTCGGCCGTGCCCTTGCGACCATCTCCATGGTGGCGGATCCGGAAATCTATGTCATCGGCGGCGGTGTTTCCAGAGCCGGTCAGTACCTGATCGACCTCGTGAAGAAGCACTATGCAGACTACACGCCGCTCCTCTCGAAGAAAGCAGACATCGTGCTCGCCACCCTCGGCAACGACGCCGGCATCTACGGCAGCGCGAAGCTGGTTCTGACGAAGTGAAACGATCCCTGTTTGTAAAATTTATCGTGGCGTATATCGTCTTCGGTGTGCTGGGCTTCATGGTCGTGGCGCTCCTGTCCTCCGGACTCACCTACCGCTACCTGATCCGGGAGCAGGCGAACAGCCTCTACAGTGAGGCGACCCTGATCTCCTCGACCTATTCCGAGACGGGTAACCTGAATCTGAGCACCGACACGGTGAGTCAGCAGATGAAGGCGGTCTCCACCTTCCTCGATGTCGACATCTGGATCGTGGACCGGAACGGAAAGGTGCTGAGCGACACCGCAGATGATGCGCACAAGAACATCGAGATTCCGGATTTCGACAGCACGATGACCGGCATGCGCTATAAGCTCGGCCGCTATCACGAGCTGTATCCGGACGATGTCCTCTCGGTCATGGCCCCGGTGACCCGTGGCTACACGACCGGCGGCTACGTCCTCATCCATGAGCCGGTCGCCAACATCGTCGCTTCACAGAACGACATCCTGAACATCGTCTACCTCACGGCACTCATCCTCTTCCTGCTCTCGCTGCTGATCATGGCCGTTTTCTATGTCATCGTCTACCGTCCGCTGAAGCGAATCACGGAGGGGGCCACGAAGTACGCCGCCGGTGACTATCACTACAAGATCACGACGAACTCGGAAGATGAGATGGGCTACCTTGCGGAGACTCTGAACTTCATGTCGGATGAGATCTCGAAGTCCGACGACTATCAGAAGCAGTTCATCGCGAACGTGAGCCACGACTTCCGCTCCCCGCTGACCTCCATCAAGGGCTACCTAGAGGCCATCCTCGACGGCACGATTCCGAAGGAGCTGGAACCGAAGTACCTCATGCGCCTGATCTCCGAGACGGAGCGTCTCACGAAGCTGACACAGTCAATGCTGAGTCTGGGCACCCTGGATAAGAAGGGCTTCCTCAGCCGGACGAACTTCGACGTGAACCGCGTGATCCGTGATGTCTGCGCGAGCTTCGAGATGACCTGCCAGAAGAAGGAGCTCGTCTTCGAGCTGACCTTCGCCGAGAAAAAGGAGATGGTCTACGCGGACTACAGTAAGATCCAGCAGGTGCTCTATAACCTGATCGACAACGCACTGAAGTTCAGTAATCCGAAATCCTCGATCGCGATCCGCACCGGCATCCGCGGCCAGAAGGTCTTCGTCTCCATCAAGGACACTGGCATCGGCATCCCGAAGCGCGACCTCGCGAAGATCTGGGATCGCTTCTATAAGGCGGACCAGTCCCGCGGCAAGGACAAGCACGGCACCGGCCTCGGCCTCAGCATCGTGAAGTCCATCATCACCGCGCACGGCGAGAACATCGACTGCGTCTCCACCGAAGGCGTCGGCACCGAGTTCACCTTCACACTTCCGCAGGCCAGCTATGAGGTGCCAGAGTCATAAAAAACGCCGCCGGGGGAGCCTCCCGGAACCATACACCGAGGACGTGAAAAATCAAAATCGGAGTCCTTAGAATCACTTGGATGATTTTCCTTAGCACCCCCTGCAACGCTGAGTTTTCATAAAGAAAATCTCAGCGATTGCAGGGGGCCTAGTGATTCTTAGGACTCCGATTTTAGATTTTTCCGCCGCAGGAGTACTGTGTTCCGGAAGGCTCCCCCGGCGGCGTTTATATGACTCTGAACTTGTAGCCGATGCCCCAGACCGTGGAAATCTCCCAGTCCGGATTCCCCGGCAGCTTCTCGCGCAGCCGCTTGATGTGCACATCGACCGTACGGGAATCCCCGGCGAACTCATAGCCCCAGATGTGATCGAGGAGCTGCTCACGCGTGAAGACCTGATTCGGTGAGGACGCCAGGAAGTAGAGAAGCTCGAGCTCCTTCGGCGGCATCTCCACGACATGACCACTGTAGTAGACCGCGTAATTCGACTTATTGATGATGAGATCCTTGTATTCGATGTAGTCACCATTCCGGTAGGCGTCGAGCATATCCGTCGCATGCGCCCGCGCGTCCGAAGCGCCGGTACCGCCGCGATGCAGCTGTCCGGTCTGCCCGTTGTAGGTGTACAGCTCGCCGGAGCCGCTGTCGCCCTCGGCGTACGCCCGGAAGGTGATGTTGCCATCCGCATCCGCCGCCGGAAGCCCCGTCGTATCGAGGAAGCCCGCGCCCATCCGTGCCTGCGCTGCGCCGCCGGCCCCGCCGTTCATCGGGAAGCCTGCACCTGCCGCACCATTCATCGGGAAACCTGCACCCGCCGTGCCGCCATTCATCGCGAGCCCTGCGCCCGCCTGCGCCTGCCGGGCAGAGAGGGCCGCATCGACGGCAGCATTGACCTGTGCCTGTGCCTGCTGGTAGCGACGAAGCACCGCCTTCACCCGCGCCACGAGCTCCTTCGACTCAAACGGCTTCACCATGTAGTCGTCCGCGCCGAGCTCGAGCCCGAGCACCTTATCGAAGGTCTCGCCCTTCGCCGACAGCATGATCACCGGCACCTGCGAGCTCGCCCGGAGCCGCCGGCAGACCTCATAGCCGTCGATGCCCGGCAGCATCAGATCCAGAATCACGAGATTCGGCTGGTATTCCGGAAAGAGCTGCAGCGCCTCCTCGCCATCCGCGGCGCAGCGCGTATCAAACATCTCCTTTTCGAGATAGAGGGAGATGAGCTCCGAGATTGAAGCGTCATCATCCACGATCAGAATTTTCTGTTTCTCCGCCATCCGGCTTTCCTCCTCGTTCTTCGGCCAATGCTTCCGGCGCTGTCGCAGGCACCCGCCCGCCGATGTTTCCTTACCGGGACTTCGTGCGCGCTACGACCGCTGGCCTGCGCCTTTACTTCTTAAACATAACGATCGTGACACCATCCTGGCCCTCGCCGAACTCACCGAGGCGGAAGGAATCCACGTATTTCAGCTTCTTCAGCTGTGCATGCACCGCCTTCCGGAGCACGCCGGTACCGCGTCCGTGAACGACACGGACCTGCGGCAGATGCGCGAGGTAGGCGTCGTCGAGATACTTCTGCAGCTCCGGGATCGCCTCCGCAGTGGTCTGGCCGATGAGATTGATCTCCGGAGAGATGCTCATGGTCTTCTGCATGCGGATATTGCCGGCATGGGACTTCTTTCCCTTCTTCGTCGGCTCGAGACCCGGACCGGACACCTTCCCGGTATCCACGAGCTCGATATCGCGCACCGATACCTGGGTGCGGATGATGCCGGCGGTGACATAGAGCTTCCCGTTTCGATCCGGCAGCGTCGATACCGTGGCGTTCAGGTTCATCGAAGCCACATGGACGGTGTCGCCGATGCGGAGGCTCTTCGCGGATACCGGCTGGGCCGGGCCCTTCACCTTCTGGGCGGCGGAGAGGCTCGCCTGGGTCTCCCGCAGCTTCTTATTCAGCGTGGAGCGGGTCTGGTCGGCCTCGAAGACCGCCGCACCGTTCTGCTCCTGCTTCCGGAGCTCCTTCACGATGGAGTCCGCGGTTTCCTTGGCGTCCGCCAGGATCTGTGCAGCCTCCTCACGGGCCTTCTGGAGAATCTTGTCACGGCCCTTCTCGACGCCGCGGGAGTTCTCCCGTGCACGCCGCTTGTACTCCTCGATCTCCGCTTTATAGCGTGCGATCTCCTCGCGCTCCCGCTCGACGGTCACGCGGCTCTCCTCGAGACTCGCGATGACATCTTCGAACTTGACATCCTCGTTCTCGAGGCGGCTCTTCGCATCGTCGATGATGTAGGATGGCAGGCCCAGCTTCTGTGAGATGGCGAACGCATTGGACTTACCAGGGACACCGATCAGCAGACGATAGGTCGGGCTCAGGGTGTTCACGTCGAACTCGCAGCTCGCGTTCTCGACGCCCTCGGTGGAGAGGGCATAGACCTTGATCTCTGCGTAGTGGGTGGTCGCGACGGTCCGTGTCTTCATATTATGAAGGAAGTTCAGAATCGCCATCGCGAGCGCCGCACCCTCGGTCGGATCGGTACCGGCACCGAGCTCATCGAAGAGACAGAGACTGTGGCTGTCGGCTTCGCTCAGGATACGGACGGTGTTCGTCATGTGCGCGGAGAAAGTCGACAGATTCTGCTCGATGGACTGCTCGTCACCGATGTCGGCGAAGATTTCCTCGAACACACCGAGCTCCGAGCCCTCGGCCGCCGGGATGAAGAGACCGGACTGGCCCATCAGCTGGAAGAGACCGATGGTCTTCAGGCACACGGTCTTACCACCGGTGTTTGGTCCCGTGATGACGAGAAGATCGAATTCCTTTCCGAGGTACACCGTGATCGGCACGACCTTCTTCGGGTCGATCAGCGGATGACGACCCTGCAGGATGTTGATGTAGTAGTGATCGTTCAGTACCGGACGGGTGGCCCGCATGGAGGTCGCCAGCTTCGCCTTCGCGAAGACGAAGTCGAGGTGCGCGAGGATCTCGATATCCTGTCGAATCTGTTCAGTGTATGGCATCAGGGAGCCGGACAGGGTATCCAGGACCTTCTCGATCTCCTTCTTTTCGTCGGCCTCGAGCTCACGGATGTCATTATTCAGCTTGACGATGCTCATCGGCTCGATGAAGAGCGTCGATCCCGTCGCACTCTGGTCGTGGACCATGCCCGGGAAGCTCGACTTATACTCCGCCTTCACTGGGAGACAGTAGCGACCATCGCGCATGGTGATGACCGCGTCCTGCAGCAGGGCACGGCTGCCATTCAGAATGCCGTTCAGCGTCGTGTGGATGCGCTCCTCCAGCGCATGCTTTTTCTTACGTACGCTGAAGAGACCGGCACTCGCATCGTCGGCGATCTCATCCTCCGAGAGGATGCAGCGGACGATTTCCTTATTGACCGGAGAGAGCGGTTCGATGTCGCGGAAGTACGGCGACAGTGCGTCGTCTGCCGTTTCCTCCCGGAGCTTCTCCGGATCCGGCTGATTCTTCGTGTAGTGGGCGCTTAAACGCACCGCCCGCGGCACCGGCTTCGGTGCCTCCGGCGTCTTCTCGCTGTCACGGGCATAGGCCTTTGCACGACCGGCGACGGTCAGTACGCCACTGATGGAGAGCAGCTCTGCCGCGGAAAGAGAGGCCGCGATCTCGAGCCGCTTCAGGCTGTCGCGGACGTCCTTCACGCCGGAAAATGAAAGCGTGCCATAGAGACCGATGCGGAGCATGGCCGCGTCGGTTTCCGCGAGATTTCGATCGATCTCGGCGAGATCGGTCGATGGCAGCAGTGCCTGCACCAGCTTACGTCCCTCCTGGGAGCTTGCACAGTCGGTCAGGCGATCCTTGATCTTATTAAATTCGAGTGTGTGTAATACTTTTTCATTCATGCCTATCAGTATAGCACATGAAGGCAAATTTCTTGCGTGAAAATATCTTCATGGTTATAATTGTGCTATGGCAGAAAAAGACTTTATCAAAGAGAATATCGTAGGTCGGAAGGAGGACTGGAAGAAGCGCACGCGGCACTATGCACGTGTGCTGATTTCCGCACTTCTGTTTGGCTCCGTCAGTGCCGCTGTCTTCGGCGGCCTGGAGCCGGCGATCCGGGAACGCCTGCATCCGATGGAGAGCGAGGCCGTCGTCCTGGAAACGGAAGTGACCGGCTCGGAGGACAGCAGCGCAGTTCCGGAGGAGAGTACAGGCGAGGGCAGTGCTCCGTCCGCAGCGGAGACCACATCCGCTGCATCCGGGGAAGCCGGACAGTCCGGTGCAGAAGTGGCGCAGGCCGCGGAAACGAGTGCCCCGCCGGAGACGAGTCCGGTTGAGGACGTCGTGCGGCAGGAGCTCGCAGACTATGCGTACACGGTGGCGGATTACGAGAAGCTGAACGCGGCGCTCAAGCATGTCGCGCAGCAGGCGGAGCAGAGCCTCGTCGAGGTCGAGAGCCGCGTGACCAGCACCGACATGTTCGGCATGGAGGTGGAGTCCGGCAGACAGGCCGCCGGCATTCTGATCGCACGCACCGGCGATGAGCTTCTGGTGCTCACCTCCGCGGACATCATAAAGGAGAACGACGGGATCACGGTGCGTGTGAACGGCTCCTCCTATGAAGCACAGCTGAAGGCACAGGACCAGGCGGATGGGATCGCGGTGGTTTCCGTCGCCCAGCACACGCTCAGCGCGAAGGATCGGCATGAGCTTCGGACGATCACCATCGGTAACGCAGGCCGCCTGCAGCGTGGGGACCTGCTCCTCGCGGTCGGGGCCCCGGATGACAGCTATCCGTCCTGCACGACCGGCAGGATTTCGTCCATCAGCTATAACACATCCTACATCGATGGCAGTATCGCCGCGATGATCGCGGATCTTCATGCAAGCCCGGAGAGCGGGGCCTTCGTGCTGAATACGAAGGGCGAGCTGATCGGCTGGGTGAGCAGCCGCCTCGGGGACACCGTGGATGGCTATCACCGCATCGCCGTCGCGACGGATTTCCTCGCACAGATTCAGAAGCTGTCGAACGGCATCGCTTATCCGTACCTCGGCTTCCATGCGCAGGAGGTGACGTCCGAGATGGCCCGCGCAGGGCTTCCGGCCGGTCTCTATATCCAGGAGTGCGATAAGAATTCGCCGGCGTTCAATGCAGGCATCCAGAGCGGGGATGTCCTCACGATGATCGACGACAGCGAGATCGATGACATGCCGACCTTTCGGAAGGTGCTCGGCGAGCTCGAGGTCGGCGACGACATCAGGGTGAAGGTGCAGCGCCAGCGCGGCTCCGAGTACAGTGAGGTCGAGTATAAGCTGACGGTCGGCGCACGATAATTTCATGAGAATTTCACGAGGGCCCCGGAGGGCTGTCATCAGAAGCACAGTACTCCGAGCTCGGAAGACTCTAAAATCCCATCCCTAAGAAGTACTAGGCCCTCTGCAATCGCTGAGTTTTCCTGATGAAAACTCAGCGTTGACAGAGGGTTCCAAGGAGAGATACACCAAGTACTTCTAAGGGATGGGATTTT
>JAUNWX010000003.1:82128-132012 GCA_030540075.1 Lachnospiraceae bacterium | reverse complement strand
TACCTCATTGTGTCTGAGCTCGAAGTTTGATACACTGAACATGGTTTTGATACCATAGGTTCAGGGTGACACGACGTGCTAGGAGGGTAACCCTGGACCTTCTTTCTTTTTAATCTCATGTCAGTATACAGATCCATCTCGTGACAGGCAAGCAGATCAGCCAGAAGTCAATCTAGGCAGTCCACAACAATGTAGGAACAAATACAATCAATTATCATATTAAAAAGATATTCGAGGATAGTGAGTTACAGGAGGATTCAGTTATTCGAAAATTTCGAATAACTGCTCTTGACGGAAAAAGCTACAGCACAAATCACTATTCTCTGGAAATGATTATTGCCGTAGGCTTTAAGGTCAATTCTGAGCGGGCCGTACAGTTCCGTAAATGGGTAAACCAGATTGCAAAGGACTACACCATCAAAGGCTGGGTGATGGATGATGAGCGGCTGAAGCGTGGAACGTATCTGACGGAAAAGTATTTTGACGAGCAGTTGGAGCGTATTCGTGAGATTCGTGCCAGCGAAAGAAAGTTCGATCAGAAGATTACCGACCTGTATGCGTCAGCTATGGATTGTGGTAAACTGTTACTATAAGGTAAACTCTTTATGATGATCCGTTCAGGTGTGTAAGTATGGGGCGAGGTGAAAGTGCCCGTACGTGATGAAAAGGAGGTACGTGATGAGCGTGATTACGATGGACCGCCTTCCGAAGACACTGGAAGAATGTAAGGCGATGCCGCAGGCGACATTGAAGAATCCGGAGGAGGTGGCCGCACTCACGGTGGCTGTGCTGGCTCTCTATCCGGAGAATCCGGTGGAGACCGAAAAAATGCTGGATTTTCTGCGCGGACCACGACCGTTAAATGGCATGGATAAGCAGTTTATCAGGGATCGGTTCCGCGGAAAAGCGTATTTGATGCGATCTTATTTTGCAGGCTCGACGCCGGATAATAATTATACGCCGACACTTCCGTATCGTGTTTCGGTATCGGAAAATGCAAATAGCCGGAGCGAGGATGGCTATCTTACGCTTTATGTGGCCTGCAGTGGTGCCGACAGCCCGAGACCACTGAAGCTACGGAATAAGCCGTCGACCGGTGAGTGGTTCCTGTGGGAACAGCAGCTGCTGACCGGTATCCGGATCCCGAAGGAAGAGGATGCATGGGCATAAGTACAGAACTTTTAATGAAAACCCGAAGCAGCTGTAATCTCTGAAATGGTCATGCAGCAGGAAAATATGAAAATCCCGACAGAACTTCTCCCTGTCTGCCCACACTGTGGAAAACCACTGACCATGAACCTCCGCTGCGATGATACCTTCGTAGAGGATGAGGGCTGGCACCAGGCAGCGGAGCGGTATGAGAACTTTCTCCGCACCCGGGCAGGTGGGAAAATCCTCTTTCTGGAATTGGGCGTTGGGTACAATACGCCCGGTATCATCAAATATCCGTTCTGGCAGATGACAGCGAAGAATCCAGACGCAATCTACGCCTGTATCAACCAGGGGCAGGCGGTTTGTCCACCGGAGATCGAGCGGCGCTCCGTCTGTGTCAATGCAGATATCGGACAGGTTTTGCGGATACTATGAGCTGTTAATATGGAATGAAGATATTTCCTCACTTATCGGAGGAAACATCCAGGATAACGGCCTGGTATCCTTCCAGCGTGATCTGATCGCCGTCGGTCTTCAGCTGCGGCAGATTGTTCAGTACGACGTTTCGGATCTTCGCCGGGAGTGTCAGGGTCTGCGCTTCGGTCTTGTAGTTTCCGATGACGAGCAGCGTCTGTGCAGCCGTCGTCCGGTAGTAGGCCATGACGCGGTCGTGGTCCTCGAAGACCGGATGGAGATCACCATAGACGACCGTCTCGGCATACCGCGGATCCTTCCGAAGCGCCAGCAGGCGGCGGTAGTACTGGTAAACGGAATCCGGATCGTTTTTCTGACTTTCCAGGTTGATCCGTGTGTAGTTCCGGTTGACAGGCAGCCACGGGGTGCCATCCGTGAATCCGGCATTGGCCGAAGCATCCCACTGGAACGGTGTCCGGGCATTATCGCGGCTCAGACGGTTGACGGCCTTCAGGGCGGCGTCCGGTGACAGCCCGGCGTTCCGTGCGACCTGGTACTCGTCGAGCGTTGAAACATCGTTCACCTCGTGAATCGACTGGAATTCGACGTTTTCCATACCGATTTCCTGACCCTCGTAGATAAACGGGAGGCCGCGGAGCATGATATTTATCGTGGCCAGCAGCTTCTTCGCGGTATCACTGCATTCGCCCTCCGGGATATAGCGTGAAACGCCACGCGGTTCATCGTGATTTTCGATGACATTGGACAGCATACCGATGTCGCCGACCTTCTTCTGGCTGGCGAAGCAGCAGCTCCGGTAGTCGTTCGGGGTGATCGGCGCATGATCATACCAGCCGTTCTCGCTGGCACCGAAGATGGTCTCGTTAAAATCAAACATCGAGGAGAAGTAGCCGTGGTCACCGATGAAATCCGGAAGCTCCTCCGGCTTCTCATTGAAGACCTCACCGACGGTGAAGGCACCGTGCGGAAGGAAGCAGCGGTCGCGCATCTCACTCAGGAAGGCCCCGATGCCGTCAGCGTGCTTCAGCATCTCGTTCGCACTGCACAGGCCATCGGCACGGTCGGCCGGGTAATCCTGCCACGGGAGCGGTTTCTTGATGTTGATGATCGCGTCGATGCGGAAGCCGGCGAGCCCCTTATCGAGCCACCAGTTGATCATCGTATAGATTTCCTCACGTAGCTTCGGATTTTCCCAGTTGAGATCCGGCTGCTTCTTGTGGAACATATGGAGGTAGCACTTGTCTGGATGCCCCGGGAGTGGTTCCCAGACACTGCCGCCGAAGTAGGAGCGCCAGTTGCATGGCCGCTTCCCATCCGGGCAGTCCTCGATATAGAAGTACTTTCCGTATTCCCCCTCCGGATCTTCGCAGGCTTTCCGAAACCACGCGTGCTCATCGGAGCAGTGGTTGACGACGAGATCCATCAGGATGTACATATCGCGCTTTTTCGCTTCCGCGATCAGCCGGTCCATATCCTCCATCGTACCGAAGCGAGGGTCAATGTTGTAGTAATCTGAGATATCATAGCCCTGATCGGCGAGCGGAGAGCAGTAGATCGGCGAGAGCCAGAGGATGTCAATGCCGAGATCCTTCAGATAATCGAGCTTACTGATGATGCCCGGAAGATCACCGATGCCATCCCCGTCCGTATCATAGAAGCTCTTCGGATAGATCTGATACGCCGTTTTCGTGTGCCACCATTTTTTCTCCATAGTCAATACCTTCCCCCTCAAAAATCTATACTGTAGATTACATCAGCCCGCCGAAAAAGAAAATGAAAAAGTGCTCAAAACTGGAAATACAGTTTTGAACACTTTTTTACATTTTATAAATTGAATATAAAATAGTTGACCGGATAACCACGAAAATATGATGGATGATATGTTGACTAAGTTGACATTATTTGTATAAGTTGTATAATAACCTCACTGGGCGAAAGTAAGCGCTTTCGCTGAAACGAATTTTTTCTATACCATAGGGAGGCATAATGAAAAAGCGTATTTTATCACTCGTTGTAGCAGGTGCGATGGCCATGTCACTGGCAGCATGTGGAGGCAGCGGCACACCGGCAGCAACTCAGGCAGCCGCAGAGAATAAGGCTGAGGATAACAAGGGCGGCGCAGATCCGGCACAGGTTGAGCTTAACCTGATCATCGCATCGAACCAGACCTCTGAGGAGAACCCATACTCCATCGGTATGGACGCGTTTAAGGCAGCACTGGAGGAGGCTTCCGGCGGAAAGGCGACCGCAACCGTTCATAAGGGAACCCTCGGCGAGAACGAGAACGAGCTCGTAGAGAAGCTTTCCATGGGTGCTGCAGACCTCGTTGTTGCATCTCCGGGATTCATGACATCCATCGGTGTACCAGAGGTAGATTTCTTCTCCCTGTACTACATCTTCGACAGCTTCGATCACTGGGAGGCAGCACTTGACGGCGATTTCGGTGCCAAGATGCAGCAGACCATCCTCGATAAGACAAACAACGGCTTCCGTGTAATGAGCTACTGGACCTCTTCCGTACGTGATTACTATGGTAAGAAGGCCATCAAGACACCGGCAGACCTGAAGGGCATGACCATCCGCACACAGTCCTCACAGGTTCAGCAGGAGTTCTGGAAGCAGTGTGGCGCCGTTCCTACCTCTGTTGCATGGGGCGAGCTTTACCAGGCATTACAGCAGGGCGTTGTAGATTCCGCAGAGAATGACTACACATCCTTCATGCTCAAGGAGCACCACAAGACACCAAACGGCCACTATATCTGTGAGACACACCACGATTTCACAACCCGTCTTCTCCTCATGGATGGCAACCGCTACAACAAGCTGACCGATGAGCAGAAGCAGTGGGTAGACGCAGCCTGCAAGAAGGCGACTGAGGTTGAGCGTGAGACCGTTTACTCTATGTTCAAGTCTTCCAAGGAGAAGGTCATCGCGGACGGTGCAGAGGTTACTGCATTTGAGGATATGGATATCGATGCATTCAAGAAGATTGCAGAGCCGATCCAGGAGAAGTTCGCAAAGGACAACGGTATGGAAGAAGAGCTTGAGATGGTAAAGAAGGCAAATCCAGCCAACAAGTAATCATCCGGCTTTCGGATATCCGTCTCGATCGAAGCTGGCACTGACAGCGGAAGTCGAAACAAAGATCAGAAACTGAAACAGATCTCAGACAGAGAAGCGGGCAGACCGTAACGAAGAGCAGATCATAGACGCTGCAGGGAACGGATTGCAGCTTCTCTGTTTTTATCACTACATACTTGGGGTTAAATGATGAAAAAAGCAATTAAGGGTCTGAAAAATCTACAGGTCATGGTCGCAGCAGTATTCCTGTTCATCTTCCTGATGACCGTCGTTATCCAGATGGCGACGAGATTTATGGGAATCGCGGCGACATGGACTGAGGATGTATCGATGTATTCGTTCATCTGGGCAGTATTTATGGGTGGAGCTGCGATGGTTGATGACAAGCGTCACTTCGCATTCACCTCTTTCTATGACAAGCTGAAGAATGAGAAGGCGAAGAGCGTACTTCAGATCGTCATCGACATCGTCATGCTGATCTTCGCAGTACTGATGCTGGTGTATGGCATTCAGATCACGAAGCAGTTCTGGAACTACACCTGGACGAACATTCCGAGCTTCAAGAGAGGCCCGACCTGGATGTGTCTTCCAATCTGCGGCGGTACCGCCAGCATCTATCTGGTTTATCAGATCTATGAAGAGATTATGAAGCTTGTTCACGGAGGTAAGGCATAATGGGCGCTCTACTGGTTATTTTATTTATCGTATTTGTTGCCATCGGTGTGCCGATCTCCTTCGCACTGGGCGTGGTTTCCTTCACCGGTATCATGTCGATGCCGACGATTCCGAATACCGTCGTATTCACGAAGATGTTCAACGGTATGAACTCCTTCACCCTGCTTGCGGTTCCGCTCTTCATTCTCGCAGCGAACCTCATGAACGAGGGTGACATCACCGACCGTCTGGTTGCCTGCAGTAATGCGCTGGTAGGCCGTTTCCGTGGTGGTCTTGCGTACTCAAACGTACTCGTATCCATGGTCTTCGGTGGTATCTCCGGTTCTTCACAGGCCGATACCGCAGGTATCGGTTCCATCCTGATTCCGGCCATGATCGACACCGGTTATGATGAGGGAACCGCGGTAGGTGTTACCGCAGCCTCCTCTACACTTGGATCGATCATCCCGCCGAGTATCACCATGGTTGTGTATGCGGGTATCGCAAACTGCTCGACGAGTGCACTTTTCATGTCGGGTCTTATTCCTGGCATCCTCCTCGGTCTTTCACAGATGGCTGTCGTGAAGATGTATTCCAAGAAGAAGAACTTCCCGAAGATGGATCCGGTTCCGGCGAAGGATGTGGCGAAGCTCGTACTGGAATCCCTTCCGGCCCTGCTTTCCCCGGTTATCCTGATCGGTGGTATCGTCACCGGTTTCTTCACGCCGACCGAGGCGTCCGCGGTATGCTGTGTATATGCACTCCTGATCGGCCTGTTCTTCTACCGTTCACTGAAGTTCAACATGCTTCCGAAAATCCTGATCGAGACCATGAAGCTGTCCTCCCTTTCTCTGTTTGCACTTGCAACGGCGAACGCCCTGGGTGAGCTTCTCAGCTACTACCAGCTGAACATGATCGTACAGTCCTTCTTCGTATCCATCCCTGGTGGAAGAACCGTATTCCTGATCGTCGTTGTGCTGTTCTTCCTCTTCATCGGAACCTTCATGGATGCGGTACCGGCGATGATCCTGTTCTGCCCGATCATCCTTCCGTCCGCTGCAGCACTCGGCATCAGCCCGATTATCCTCGGACTCATCATCATCGTAACCCTGGCACTCGGCCTCGTTACACCGCCGTACGGCCTCTGCCTCCTCATCGCATCGAGTATCGCGAAGATCTCGATCGAGGATGCCTTCAAGGGAACACTTCCGTACTTCCTGTCTTCCCTTGCCGTACTTGCGGTTATGATCCTGTTCCCGGACCTCTGGCTTCAGATTCCGGCCTTCCTGTTCCCGGCACTGTTCGCATAAGGCATAGCATGAAGCGTATGTGTATCACGCGCATAAGGAAAAAGCTCCCGCGAGGGAGCTTTTTTGATGCCGGAGTTTAAGGGGGTCATACCCCATTACGAAATTCTTAAGATGGAGCGGTACAGGCAGTGGATCAGAAGAGGTCCAGCATATTGTCAAGGTAGAGTGCTTCGCGCACGTGAATCTGGTACTCCGGGCGGGTCAGGTAGTAGAGCAGAAACTCGAGGATGAGTGCACTGCCGAGGCCACGCCCTTCGATCTTAAACTGGGAGAAGCCCATCGGAAGATAGCTGTTCCGGATATCGTCGATGCTGATAAAACCCGGATTCTCCATCGCTTTCGAAAAGCGATAGCCTTCCGCGGCATGTGGGGCAGCGCAGTGGTGCTCCGGTCCGGGAATTCCGAGGGCGATGCGGCTGACCGCTTCATAGCAGGCCTTTCGATCCCGGCAGCCGAACCAGCAGCACTCGTTGCAGAGAAACTCGACCTTATCCTTCGCTTCCTGCGGCAGCTCAGCGAGCGGCTGCAGCGCCTTGTTCAGACGGAAATCAGGCACCACGAAGCGGAATTCCGGCCGCGTGAGCTCACGACGCAGATCTGCAAAATCCGTCAGTACCTTCGTGGTCGAGGAGACGAGGTAGAGCTTCGGATAGTGGACCCGGAGATAGTCGATCAGCAGATCAGAGCTTACGATCACGCCGTTTTCCGGTGCAGCTCCTTCCGAAAACAGACGGCACAGCGCATTGCATGCCGGATCCTGCAGATGCTCCGGCTGAAGCATGGAATTACTGAAGGTGAGTCGCGCCGAGATACCATACGCCCGCATGAGCGTCAGCACCTCTTCCGGGGCGGCGGTGCCATCGCTGATGCGCCCGCCACTCCAGATCGCGTCGCGTGGTGCACCATAGATCGAGCCGATCCCGCACCAGTCGTAGAAGTACGCCCGATGCGCACGGTACAGCGGGAGAAAGCGGGCATAGAGCTCGTAGTATTCGAACAGGCCTGGCAGATGAAACCAGGCTTTTTTAGCGTTTTCGACAGGCATGATACCTCCTTCTATCCGTCAGATGATGTCGATGCATAAAAACTTTACAGCTTCGCACACATAAAGACGGCCCGCCGTTTGAACGGCAGGCTGTTTCGTGAATAGGATCTTTTTACTTCGCCCAGCAGCTTTTATCGGTCTTCCCCTCGTAATCGAAGAGTCCGTCGTTCTTTTCCTCACGTGCCTTGATCAGGTGGTAAATGCAGGTGTTAAACGGCGTCGGGATGCCGAATTCCTCGCCCATCCGCATCAGCGCACCGGCAAACATATCGATCTCCGTATGCCGTCCGGCATCGAGGTCCTGCAGGGTCGAGTAGCGCGCGGCAGGGGACACCAGACAGCCCTTGCTGTCCAGCATGGCGAGCTTCTCCATGTCGACGCCCTTCGCTTCGGCGATCTGCTCCACCTCGTGACGCAGTCCATCACTGATGGCCTTCATGTGCGCACTGTCCCGGTAGCAGCCCACGCCGACACCGAGGATGGCCTGTGGCAGGTTGTTGCATACATTGAGCCGGAACTTGTTCCAGATCTCCTCGCGGATGCAGTCCGTGTGCCGCGTATGCAGGCGGGTCCGTCCGAAGGCATCCTCCAGCGCGCGGATCCGTGCACTCTCGTAAGGAGCATTGGCCTCCCCATAGATGATCCCGACGGTCGTTTCCGGGTCGAAGCAGCAGCCCCGGCCAGCTTGGCGGGACGACGCCACCTTGATCATCGAGTAGATCATGTGCTCCGCGCCGATGGCCGAGGCGATGATGTCCTCGCTGTCGACACCGTTCATGAGGCTCATGACCGTCGTGTTTTCGCCGACGACCGCCTGGATCTCGGGCAATGCCTCCTTCAGGGCACCATACTTGAGGGCGACGATCAGCAGGTCGACACCGTGTGCTTCGGCAGGCGACAGAACCTCCGGATGATAAACGTCCCCGTTGATGAGACAGCCGTCATTCTGTAAGCGCTCCGCACGTGCGCCCTCGGCGACGAGGCTGAAGTGGATATCAGGGCAGCCTGAAAATCCATAAATCACATAGGAGCCGACAGAACCGGCACCCAGTAACGCAACTGACTTTATCTTTTCCATCTTATCTTCTCCTTTTCATCCACAGCACTACAGCATGACGAAGCGGTAGCCGAGCAGTGCCATCCACGCAATCGTGGCGAGCGACACCAGAATACGGAACTTCCACTTCCGCGTTTTATGATGAAACGTCCGCATCCCGAGCAGGGCGCCCGGGGCACCACCGGCGAGCGCCGCCAGGATCAGCGTCTGCTCCGGAATCCGCCAGCGATGGTGGATCGCCTTATACTTGTCGAGCCCATACAGCAGAAAGGCGATGACGCTCATGAAGATGACCCAGAGCGCGATGCTCTGATCAAAATACGGATTCATAATCATTTCCTCTTATTTAAAAATCTGACACGAATAGCATAGCACACAAAACAATACAAGTAGACAAGTGTTCTTCAACTTTTTAAATCCGACAGACGGATTTTTACGGAGACATTACATGATTTTAATTGACAGTAAATTTTAATCTGTTTATAATCAATTCGATTTGAAAGACGAATCGTGTTTGTAAGAGTTTTTCAAAGCAATTTACCTACGGACCGCCCCACCGGGGCTGAGGCCATACGGACAGCCGGGTCCACTGCCGATCGGTAACTTCGGTTACCTTATTGATTGAGTTAGAAGCTCAGATTTTATAAGTTGGTTCCTTTACAACCATGAAATTGCACGTTGAACGCGCAGACTTGTGAATTGGTCAATAAAGAGTAGTAAAAGTAAGATTGCTATATAGACTCTCGACACGCTCAGTTTTTTGAAACGACAGATGAACATCCGGATTCGGACTCCGATGGGGGGAGTGTGCTGTCTTTACATAAGCTGATTTTGAAGCAAGTTTGCCTATGGCGAATTTGCTTTTTTTATTGTCTGAAAAGGGCCCACGAACGGAGGTAATACATGAATGGAAATGCGAAACGCACGCGTCTGGATCAGCGGCGTGCACCGATCCACGAGGCGCTGGAGAACTTCCGGCGCATGCGTGTGGTCCCTTTTGATGTGCCGGGACACAAGCGTGGCCGCGGCAACCCGGAGCTGACTGCGTTCCTGGGGCAGCAGTGCGTCGGTGTCGACGTCAACAGCATGAAGCCCCTTGATAATCTCTGCCATCCGGTCTCGGTGATCCGGGAAGCAGAGGAGCTGGCGGCGGATGCCTTCGGCGCAGCCCACGCCTTCCTGATGGTGGGCGGTACGACGAGCTCTGTGCAGAGCATGGTGCTGACGGCCTGCAAGCGCGGCGACGAAATCATCCTGCCGCGAAACGTACACCGCAGCGTCCTGAACGCGCTCGTGCTCTGCGGCGCCGTGCCGGTCTATGTAAATCCGGAGGTGGATACGCGCCTCGGCATCAGCCTCGGCATGAAGCGGGAGCAGGTGGCGAAGGCCATCGCCGAGCATCCGAAGGCGGTCGCCGTGCTGGTGAACAACCCGACCTACTACGGCATCTGCAGTGATCTCCGCGCGATCGTGCGGATGGCCCATGACGCCGGCATGCTCTGCCTCGCCGATGAAGCCCATGGCACCCACTTCTATTTCGGTGGCGGCCTTCCGGTGTCTGCGATGGCCGCGGGTGCCGATATGGCCTCCGTCTCGATGCATAAAAGTGGCGGCAGCCTCACCCAGTCGAGTCTCCTTCTGACGGGACCGAATGTCAATGAAGGCTACGTGCGTCAGATCATCAACCTCACCCAGACGACCTCGGGCAGCTACCTCCTCATGTCGAGCCTCGACATCTCCCGTCGGAACCTCGCCCTGCGCGGCCGTCAGGTCTTCCATCAGGTAGCAGACATGGCCGAGTACGCACGTGAGGAGATCAATGCGGTCGGCGGCTACTACGCCTTCGGTAAGGAACTCTGCAACGGCGATTCTGTCTTCGATTTCGATACCACGAAGCTCAGTGTCCACACGCTGGACATCGGACTCGCGGGCATTGAGGTCTATGACATCCTGCGTGATGAATATGATATTCAGATCGAGTTTGGAGACATCGGCAATATCCTCGCGTACCTCTCCATCGGCGATCGTATCCAGGAGATCGAGCGTCTCGTGAGCGCACTGTCGGAAATCAAGCGACGCTATCATACGAACGGCGAGGGCCTGCTCAGTCAGGAGTACATCGACCCGGAGGTAGCCGCGAGTCCGCAGGAGGCGTTCTACGCACCGAAGAAGAGCCTGCCGCTGCGTGAAACCGTGGGCAAGGTCTGCAGTGAGTTCGTTATGTGTTACCCGCCAGGCATTCCGATCCTGGCACCTGGCGAGCGTATCACTGCGGAGATCCTCGATTACATCGAGTACGCGAAGGCGAAGGGCTGCAGCATGACGGGACCGGAGGATGCGGAGATCCTGCACCTCAATGTCATCGCCGAGTAAGCATCGTCGGAAGGAGGAAAGAGAAATGGAAATGTGGTTTTCAGAGTTTCATACACCGGATGTGAAGCACAGTATCCGTGTGGACCGTCAGCTCTACTCGAAGCAGAGCGACTACCAGCGCATCGACATCTTCGAAACACCGGAGTTTGGCCGTGTACTGACCCTCGACGGTAACGTCATGCTGACCGAGCGTGACGAGTTCATCTACGATGAGATGATCACTCACGTCCCGATGGCTGTCCACCGGAACGCGAAGGACATCC
The DNA here is from genome assembly GCA_030540075.1 of Lachnospiraceae bacterium. Lineage (GTDB taxonomy): Bacteria > Bacillota > Clostridia > Lachnospirales > Lachnospiraceae > Oribacterium. The sequence goes on along the minus strand of JAUNWX010000003.1, from coordinate 120,642 downwards.
TCGTGATCGGTGCCGGTGACGGCGGCGTCGTGCGGGAGCTCACCCGCTATGACCGCGTCGAGTGCATCGACCTCGTCGAGATGGACCCGCAGGTCATCGAGGCCTGCCGTGCCTATCTTCCGGGCAATGCCTGCCGTATGGACGATCGTCGCGTGCACATCTACTATGAGAACGCGCTCAAGTTCATTCGCCAGTGCGAGGCTGAGTACGACCTTATCATCGTCGACTCCTCGGATCCGTTCGGACCGTCGGAGGGCCTCTTCACCCGTGAGTTCTACGGCTCCTGCTTCAAGGCACTGAAGGAGGACGGTATCATGGTGAACCAGCAGGGCAGCCCGTTCTACACCGAGGATGCGAACGCGATGCAGCGCAGTCATCAGCGCATCGCGAGCACCTTCCCGATCAGTAAGGTCTACCAGGCGCATATCCCGACCTTCGCCGCAGGCTACTGGCTCTTCGGCTTCGCCAGCAAGAAGTACCATCCGATCAACGACATGGATGCCGCGGCCTGGCAGTCGCTCAACATGCGCACCCGTTACTACACCACCCGCCTGCATGTCGGCGCATTTTATCTCCCGGCCTTCCTCGAGGAGATGCTTCGGGAAGTGGAGGGACACTGATGCTTACACCAAATATTGAAAACTTTATCGGCTGTGACGCAGACTACGAGGAAGCAGACATCGTACTCTACGGTGCGCCGTTTGACTCGACCACGAGCTTCCGACCGGGTGCACGCTTCGGCCCGGCGGCGATGCGGCACGAGAGCTTCGGCCTCGAGACCTACAGTCCATATCAGGACCGGGACCTCATGGATGCGAAGGTATTTGACAGCGGGGACCTCGAGCTTTGCTTCGGATCCAGTGAGATGGCCCTTCAGGACATCGAGGCCCGCGCGGTGGAGATCCTGCAGGATGGCAAGTTGCCACTGCTCCTCGGCGGTGAGCACCTTGTGACGCTCGGCGCCGTACGCGCCGTCGCCGCGAAGTACCCGGAGCTCGAGATCATTCACTTCGACGCGCATGCCGACCTGCGGGACGACTACCTCGGCGCGCAGCTGAGCCACGCCTGTGTGCTCCGCCGCTGTCATGACCTCCTCGGTGATGGACGCATCCACCAGTTCTGCATCCGGAGCGGCGAGCGGGAGGAGTTCCGCTTCGCAAGTGCGCACACGGATATGAACAAGTTCGATTTTACCGGACTTTCAGAGCTCGTGGAGAAGCTGCAGCAGAAGGGGACGCCGGTCTACCTGACCATCGACCTCGACTGCCTCGATCCATCGGCCTTCCCGGGCACCGGTACACCGGAGGCAGGCGGCGTCAGCTTCCTGCAGCTGCTCGAGGCCATCCGCACGGCGACGAAGGCAAACATCGTCGCTGCCGATGTGAACGAGCTCGCCCCGATGCTGGATGTGAGCGGCGTGTCCACCGCGACCGCCTGCAAGGTGCTGCGAGAGCTCCTGCTGGCACTGCAGAAGTAAGACTACATGCCTCGATCCGTATGTGCGGAGCGGGGATGGAAATAGAAGTAAATCAGACCTTCCGGAAAATACCGGATAGAGATCAATCAGGAAAAGGAGAGTACCCTTATGAGTAGAGTATTAGTGATCGGCTGCGGAGGTGTAGCCAGTGTTGCGATTTCCAAGTGCTGTCAGGTGAGTGACGTTTTTACGGAGCTCTGCATTGCCAGCCGCACGAAGTCGAAGTGTGATGCACTCGCGGAGAAGCTCGCACCGACGACGAAAACGAAGATCACGACGGCACAGGTCGATGCCGATGATGTGGAGCAGCTCTGCGCACTGATCCGCAGCTACCAGCCGGACCTCGTGATGAACATCGCCCTTCCGTACCAGGACCTCACCATCATGGATGCCTGCCTCGCCTGCGGCGTCAACTACATGGATACCGCAAACTACGAGCCGGAGAACACCGATGATCCGGAGTGGCGCGCGATCTACGAGAAGCGCTGTAAGGAAGCCGGCTTCTCCGCCTACTTCGACTACAGCTGGCAGTGGGCTTACAAGAAGAAGTTCGAGGAGGCTGGACTCACCGCGCTGCTCGGCTGCGGCTTTGACCCGGGCGTGACCCAGGCGTACTGCGCGTATGCGGCGAAGCACGAGTTCGACCGCATCGATACCATCGACATCCTCGACTGCAACGGCGGTGACCACGGCTATGCTTTCGCGACCAACTTCAACCCGGAGATCAACCTCCGTGAGGTATCCGCACCGGGCAGCTACATGGAGAACGGCAAGTGGGTGGAAATCCCGGCGATGAGCATCAAGCGCGAGTATACCTTCGACGAGGTCGGCGAGAAGGACATGTACCTTCTGCACCACGAGGAGATCGAGTCCCTCGGCAAGAACCTGCCGGATGTGAAGCGCATCCGTTTCTTCATGACCTTCGGTCAGAGCTACCTTGATCATATGCGCTGTCTTGAGGACGTCGGCATGCTGTCGACCACCCCGATCAGCTTCCAGGGTCAGGAAATTGTGCCGATTCAGTTCCTGAAGGCCCTCCTCCCGGATCCGGCGAGCCTCGGTCCGCGCACGAAGGGCAAGACCAACATCGGCTGCATCTTCACCGGTGAGAAGGATGGCCAGGAGAAGCACTACTATATCTACAACGTCTGCGATCACCAGGAGTGCTACCGCGAGGTCGGCAGCCAGGCGATCAGCTACACCACCGGCGTACCGGCGATGTGCGGCGCACTCATGATGCTGACCGGCGAGTGGATCAAGCCGGGCGTATACACCGTCGAGGAGTTCAATCCGGATCCTTTCCTCGACGCCCTCGACAAGTACGGACTTCCGCGCCGCGAGAATCATAACCCGGCGCTCGTAGACTGATGGAGCCGCGGGACAGCGCGCAGGCAGATGCAGAAGTGTCGGCAGAACAGCTTTCTACGCAGTCAGCAGTGGATTCGGCATCCGCGACGACACCGGACACCCGTGCGCCGTTTGCGTCGATCGGTGGCGTGACCCCGGCGGCCTTCCATGCGCTGCCGACCCCGTGCTATCTGCTCGACGAAGCACAGCTGCAGGCCAATGCTGAGATCCTGGGTGCCCTCGCGGAGCGGACCGGCTGCCGAATCCTCCTCGCGCAGAAGGCCTTCAGTAATTACGACCTCTATCCGATCCTCGCCCCGCATCTCGCGGGGACCGAGGCGAGCGGCCTCTATGAGGCGCGGCTCGGTGCAGAGGAAATGCCGGGAAAAGAAGTGCACGTATTCTGTGCCGCATATCGGGTGGACGAGATGGAAGAGCTCATCCGCTATGCGGACCACATCGTCTTTAATTCGCCGGCGCAGCTTCTCAAGTTTGGACCACAGGCGAAGGCGGCGGGGAAGAGTCTCGGTCTCCGTATCAATCCGGAGCACTCGACCCAGGACGGCCATGCCATCTATGATCCGTGCGCGCCGGGCAGCCGCTTAGGCACGACATGTGCACAGTGGGAGGCCGCCGTGGCGGCACATCCGGAGCTGCCACAGCTTCTCGACGGACTGCATTTCCATACGCTCTGTGAGCAGGATGCCGACGCACTGGCAGAGACCCTGGACGCCGTCGCGGAGAAGTTCGGCGATCTCCTGCCGAAGATGAAGTGGCTCAATTTCGGCGGCGGGCATCATATCACGCGCCCGGGCTATGACATCGCGCTGCTCGAGCAGTGCATCCGCCGCGCCCGGGACAGCTGGGATGTGACGGTCTACCTCGAGCCGGGTGAAGCCTGTGCGCTGAATGCCGGCTACCTGCTGACCCATGTGCTGGACGTCGTGAAAAACGGGGATACGACCATCGCGATCCTCGATGCCAGTGCGGCCTGTCATATGCCGGACGTCATCGAGATGCCGTACCGCCCGCCGCTGCTTCAGGCTGGTGACGCGGGCGAAAAGGCCTGCACGGTCCGCCTCGCCGGACCGACCTGCCTTGCCGGTGATGTGATCGGCGACTACAGCTTCGACACGGAGCCGAAGATCGGGGACCTCCTCGTCTTCGGTGACATGGCGATCTACACGACCTGCAAAAACAATACCTTCAACGGCATGCCGCTTCCGACGATTGTTACCCGGAAGTCGGACGGCCGCACCGAGGAAATCGTCCACTTCGGCTACCGGGACTTCAAGTACCGACTGGGACGAATGTGACGGAAAAATACTTCAGCCGGTGGTAAGTTTAGACGGGGGCCTCCGTTGCCGCCCCTCCGGCCTCCGGTCTTAACAGTAACAGTCGGTGCGCGGATTTTCTGCTCACCGGCTGATGTATCTTGTAAAGCGGTTCACCTGGCGCTAAAATAGAGTCATCACAGGCGGTCGTCTGCGACCGCGACAGCAGAAAAGGGAGAACCACAGATGTTAAATCACGAGCACAAGAATGAACGTTGGGTATTTTATAAGGATATCGTCACAGAGTCCGGCGGGGAGGGCGTCACGAAGCGTGTCCTTGCGTACTCCGATGACGTGATGGTCGTCGAGAATACCTTCGATGAGGGCGCCATCGGCAAGCTCCATCATCACCCGCACACCCAGATCACCTATATCAAGTCCGGTAAGTTCGAGTTCACGATTGATGGGGAGAAGCACATCGTCACCGAGGGCGATACCCTTCTGAAGACCGACGGCGTCGAGCACGGCTGTGTCTGCCTCGAGGCCGGACAGCTCATCGACATCTTCACACCATACCGCGAGGATTTCGTGAAGGACTGAGTACGCCACGCACTGCCGGGCGACAACATTGAACCACCATATCACGGGGATCCTCGAATCGTCGAGGCCCCGTGATTTTTTCATCGGATGGAGGAAATTATGATCTATACAGGTATATATGATGCAAAACTGATCTACGAGGAGGACCAGGAGGCGACGCTTTCCGCCGGTCGGCTCCCACGGAACGTCGCCGCGCAGGCCGAGGCCATCCAGGCCGGTTTTCCGGATGCCCTCAACGCGGCACGCGGCCATCACTCTTCCGTGGCCAATGCTGAGAATTCCGCTGTTCCGCTCAGTGAGCGGGCGGTGCATACAGATGTGAATGCTGTATCGATTCCAGGCTATCCGCATCCTGTACACGCCGGAAAGCAGCGGGGCACCGTGATCGTGATTCCGGGTGGCGGCTACAGCTGGCTCAGCCACCGGGAGTGGGAACCGATCGCCCATGCTTTTAACGCCTACGGCTTCCGCGCACTCGTCTTCAACTATGACTGTGAGAGCGAAATCCTCGGACTCCGCCCGCTGAAGCAGGTCGCCTGGGCCATCGGAAAGACGCGGGCGCTCTTCCCGGACGAGCCGGTCTATCTCTGCGGCTTCAGTGCCGGTGCCCATGTTTCCGCCTCGATCGGCATTCACTTCGATGATACGGACTGGAATGGAGATCCGATCTTCACGGAGGTACTGGAGGAACTGCATCAGCCGTCCGCAGATCCTGCGCAGCTCTTCCGTCCGGATGGCCTGATGCTCTGCTATCCGGTCATCAGTTCCGGAGAGTACTGTCATCCTGGAAGCTTCGAGCGGCTGCTCGGAAAGCGAGAGGACTTCATCGCGAAGTACGGTGAAGATACCGATTACGAGCGCGCACGCCGCTGGTTCTCCCTCGAGACCCAGGTGCACGCATCGACGCCACGGACCTTCGTATGGCAGACCGTCGAGGACAATTCCGTACCGGTACAGAACTCTCTGCTCCTCGTGAATGCGCTCATTGAACACGGCATCCCGGTAGAGTATCATCTCTATCCGAAGGGCGTGCATGGCCTCAGCCTTTCGACCCAGGAGGTCGTCGAACCGGTGAAGCATCGCGAGGTCGACCTGCACATCGCGGACTGGTTCGAACGCGCCATCGACTGGCTGCTGTACAGCGAAGCATAATTAAATAGAAAGAAATTCTGGGACGCTCAGGAAGATATGAAATGGGTACATGATTGAGTCTTCAGATATACATGTCTTCCTTGAACAAAATATGAAGAGGGCCTCGCGCATTCTGAATGCAAATTCAGAAGCGCGAGGCCCTCAAGTTATTCTAGAACTACATGTTCTTTATAAATTTGTTCTGGCTTTATCTTCGTCTCATACGTATGATCATCCTGCCTTTTAGAACGGAAGCTGGATCTTCGGGAGTGAGCCGAGGAGGCTCTTGAAGGTCTCGACATAGCCCTTCAGCTCGCTGACGACATCGAAGAAGTCATCGATCTGACCGCTGTAGGTCTGGTAGGTGCGCTGAAGCTTGCCGACCATATCGTCGATCTTCTCCATGGTTTCGAAGGCGTCCTGCAGCTGCGTTTCATAGGTCTGGAAGGTACGGTAGATGTAGATACCGAAACCGAAGAAGGTGATGAGCATGATGAGCAGCAGTACGAGCACTGCAATCATGATGTAGCGGTTTCGTCGGATTTCAATCATCAGCTCTGCATTGGTCGGGCCCTCATAGCCTGCGCCCGGCATGAAGCTGTCACTGTTGCGGCGGGACTTCGCCTGCTTCGCGGCGGCTTCCTCTGCCGCGAGCCCACCGGTGTAGCTCGATGCATCCTCTTTTTTCACCGCCTGCAGCGGCACACCCATCCGCTCCGGATCTGCCGGGCGATTCGGGATGGCACGCCGCGGTGGCTGATTATGGGTCAGCAGCTCATTCGGATCGGCCGGGCGGCGTAAGCGCTCTGTTCTCGGCACGCCATTCACATCGTTTCGCGGAGCCCGCTTCTGCGTTCCCGCAGGTGCGATGCCGGCACCTGTCGTCGTATTCTTCAGCTCATCTGCCATCGCTGTTTCCCCCTTTTTATCATCTGCAATAAGGATCAGAACGCATCATGATCAGGCCATCATCCTCATGACAGGGTCGTTTCTTTTCATCCTGTTTGAAATTTCATTTAAAGTCTTACAGGTATGTTTATTATACCACGACGTCCCTCGCTTACCATCGGTCCAGCATAGGAAATGCAGAAAAATCAGAGGGTGTTCATCATCCTACATGCCACCATGATACAGTATACCACGTGTTCATTCGAAACTAATCGCCGAAGGTCAGCCGCATCTGATGCCACTCGACGTTTCCGTGCGTGGATTCACTGATGCCCTCATCCACGAAGCCGAAGCTCGCATAGTAGTGCACCAGGCGGTCCTTGCAGGTAAGGACGAGGCCCTTTCGTCTCTGCTGCCGGGCGTCCTCGATGGCGCGACAGAGAAGCCGTCCGGCGTACCCCCGCTTCCGGTAATCCGGGAGCGTGTTCACTCCGAAAATCATCTGCCATGCACCATGTTCATCGTGCATCTCCGCACGCTCATACATCTCATCCGTGAGATCCGCTTCATCTGTCACAAAGCCATCCACGAAGGAAATCAGCTGATCCCCCTCGTACAACAGCCAGAAATGATCACCATAATACTGGATGCGTCCTTCAAACTCCTCCCGCGTCGCGGCCTCCGCTGCTGGGAAGCACGCGGCTTCTACTGCGGTGATCGCATCGATATCCGCCATACATGCATGCCGGATGTTGAACTCTTCACTCATTTTCTCCACACTCCCATTACATTTTTCTACATTATATCGAGAAACCACAGCAAGATATACAGAAATCGTCACAATACATAAGCCAAGGCCCGGAGGGCAGCCACCAGAAGCCATATGGAGAGACCGTGAGGAATCAAAATCGGACCATTAGAACCAGTTGGAGTGATTTTTCCTTAGCACCCTCCGCAACACTGAGTTTTCATAAAGAAAACTCAGTCGTTTGCGGAGGGCCTACTGGTTCTTATGGTCCGATTTTTGATGGATCCGGTCTCGGAGTACTGTGCTTCTGGTGGCTGTCCTCCGGCCCTCGGCAGGATCTGGCATCACGCCTCCACGACGAGGCGTCCCTCCACTTCCCGGGCGAGGTGCTGATTCACAGTGATGTACTCCTCGACGACATCGCGGGCCGAGGTGGAGAGTACACTGGTCTTGCCGTTTTCCTCCGCCTCCTCGAGGGTGATGTCGAGGAACGGCTTCAGGTTCGTGTAGTGGTACTTCTGCATCGCGACGGTGTAGAGACGGTCGGCGTGCAGCGGCTCACCGTCGAGCGTCAGCTCACGGAAGGCCTGGGCGCTTCGGGACCAGACGATGCGCATGCCATGCGAGAACTGGTAGAACTCCGTGTGCTCGCCGACGAAGGCATCCTCCCGGAGGATATGGCGGATCATACGCTCGAGCTGCGTGCCGGTGACTTTCAGCATGAAGACTGCGTCGTCATACGGCAGACACTCGACGAGGTCGCCGTAGTGCACCACCGGACCGAGGACCTCGCTTCGGATCGCACCGGAGCCCATCAGCATGAGGTCGATCGCGAAGCTGTCGCGCAGGATATCCGCGATGAGGTTACCGAGCGAGGTTTCCTGATTGCGCTTCGGATGCGTCAGCTCATGGGCGAAACGGGTGACGATGCGATCATACTTCTGCGAGGTGACATCGCGGTAGTGCCGGATGAAATTCTCCACCTCGCGGTCACGCGGGCAGTGGCTGTCGTCGATCGGGATGATCTGCCAGGTGAAGCTGTCGATGGCGTTCCGGTCGGTATCCACCATGATGTCGAAGCGGCCGATCTGATTCGTGCCCGTACCGGCCTGTACGACGTAGATGTCATTGACCTTCGCCGGTGCCTCCGGAAGCGTATGGCTGTGGCCGCCGATGATGATGTCCACGCCCCAGTCCGGGTCCAGCATCTCGGCGAGCTTCTTATCCTCCTCGAAGCCGATGTGCGTGAGGAGCACGGTGAAGTCGATATCGATGGCATTGTACGCGTTACAGATGTTGCCGACCTCATGCGCGGCTTCCGCGATATCGACGAAGGAGCCGATCAGCTCGTCACTCTTCGTGGCGGCGAGGACCTCCTCGGTGATGATGCCGATGAAAAGAATCTTCATGCCGTCGAGCTTCGCGATCCAGTATGGCCGGAACATACGGCGGCCGTTCGACTTGATGTGGAGATTTGCATTGATGATCGGGAAGTCGGCGCACTTTTCGAGGAAAAGGAGATGCGCGAGCCCGTAGTCGACCTCGTGGTTTCCGATGGTTGCGACATCCGGTCCGACCAGGTTCATGATGCCGATCGTGGAGGTGCCCTTATACTCCGAATCGATGACACTGCCACGGAACATATCGCCCGCGACGGCATAGATTACATTCCGCTCCTCCCGGCGGACCTTATTGACATAGCCGGAGAGCAGTGACACACCACCCACCAGCTTCTCGTCGATCTCCTCTTCGAGGAAATCACCATGCATATCGTTCGAATGCAGAATCGTCAGCTTCTTCAGGTTCTTCATAAAGCGCCTCCTTTCTTCGGCGGTCATTGCAGATATATATTTATAGTATAACTTATAAATAGTATTAAATGTTTTTATTTTAATGAAATGAGCGGCGGAAAATATAAAATGCAGGCGATTGTAACGGTTCTGTGAATGATATTGAAAAATAAGGGCACAATATCCCTGAATTGTCAAAACTGAAAATCATTCCTTGATATAGGAAAAATCATTTATAATAAAATACGTGTGAAAGCTTACCAGCTTAATGTCAGTGGCTGTAAATAGGATAGTGCTCGAAAGGATTTACCATGAAATTCATCCATCTCGCGGATCTTCATATCGGGAAGCGCGTCAATGCGTTTCCGATGCTGGAGGATCAGCGTTACATTCTGAAACAGATTCTCACGATCCTGCGCGAGGAGCAGCCGGACGGTGGCGTCATCCTCGCGGGCGATATCTACGATAAGGCGATCCCGAGCGCGGAGGCGGTCGAGCTCTTCGACGAGTTCCTGTATCAGCTCGCCGCGCTTAGGCTGCGCGTCTTTATCATCGCGGGCAACCACGACTCACCGGAGCGCATCGCCTTCGGCAACCGTCTCATGGACCGTTCCGGCATCTACCTTTCGCCGGTGTACGACGGCCACGTGAAGTGCATCCGCTGCCTCGATGAGTCTGCGTCTGGCACGCCGCCGGTCGATGTCTACCTCCTGCCGTTCCTGAAGCCGGCCAATGTCCGTCGCTTCTATCCAGAGGAGACCATCGAGAGCTACACGGATGCCATGCGGGTCGCGATCGCGCACATGGACATCGACCCGACGTACCGGAATCTCCTTGTGACGCATCAGTTCGTGACCGGTGCGAGCCGCTCCGACTCGGAGGACATCTCCGTCGGCGGCACCGATAACGTCGACGCGTCCGTATTCGCGCCGTTTGATTACGTGGCGCTCGGGCACCTGCACGGACCACAGCAGGTCCGCTTCCAGCCGGCACCCGAGGAGGATTCTGCCGATCAGGAAGCGACCCCGGAAGCAGTGGATACGATCGGAAACGCCGCTGCGGATTCGGAAGCATCCTCAGTCGACCGTTCAGAAAGCCCCGCATCGGCGGTGGAAAACACGACTGCCGGTCCGGTCATCCGCTACGCCGGCACCCCACTGAAATACAGCTTCTCGGAGGCGCGCCATCACAAGTCCGTGACGGTCGTCGAGATCGGGGAGAAGAAAGCAGATGGCGTCGTGGACGTCTGCATTGGCACACGGGAACTGAAGCCGCTCCACGACCTGCGGGAGATCCGCGGCAGCTATGAGGCACTCACGCTGCGCGCGAACTACGAGGGCACGGCGACGGACGACTACATCCACGCGACGCTCACCGACGAGATCGAGGTCCCGGACGCGGCGCGGCACCTGCAGGTGATCTACCCGAACCTGATGAAACTTGACTACGATAATGCGCGGACACGTGGCCAGGGCAGCGAGCGCCTGGAGCTCGAGCAGCTCGAGGAGAAGTCCCCGCTCGACCTGTTCTCGGAGCTCTTCGAGAAGCAGAACCATAAGGACATGACCGAGGAGCAGGCGCGCTATGTGCAGGCGCAGATGGAGAAGATCTGGGAAGCACAGAACTGAACGTATAGAGATCTGGTATAAGTGGATTCCGTGCGGCGAGCAGCATGCGGAACGCTGGCATCCGCGCCGAGCAGAATCCGATGGAAATGTGTGGAGGAACAGAATGCGACCATTGAAATTAAAGCTGTCCGCCTTCGGACCCTATAAGGGCGTGACAGACATCGATATGGAGAAGCTCGGCGAGAGCGGGCTCTATCTCATCACGGGCGACACGGGCGCGGGCAAGACCACGATCTTCGACGCGATCACCTTCGCCCTCTTCGGCGAGGCCTCGGGCGAGAACCGGACCGCCGGGATGCTGCGCTCGAAGTATGCGGAGCCGGAGACCCCGACGGAGGTCGAGATGTGCTTCCGTTACCGTGGACAGGACTATACCGTGAAGCGGAATCCGGAGTACGAGCGCCCGGCGAAGCGCGGGGGCGGCACGACGATCCAGAAGGCGGACGCAGAGCTCACGCTGCCGGACGGTGCGGTGCTCACGAAGCCGCGGGAGGTGGATCGGAAGATCCTCGAGATCCTCGGCGTCAATCACCAGCAGTTCTCGCAGATCGCGATGATCGCGCAGGGCGACTTCCTGAAGCTGCTGCTCGCGGACACGAAGGAACGCCAGGAAATCTTCCGGAAGCTCTTCGAAACCGAACATTATAAGGCCCTGCAGATGCAGATCCTGAGTGATGCGAAGCGACTTTTCGTCGAAAAGGAGGATGCGCGGAAGGCCATCGAGCACTATGTGCAGTCCACGACGGCGGATCCGCTGAGCCCGCTTTCCCTCGAGCTTGAGCAGGCGCATCAGGGAGCGCTGCTGACGGCGGACGTGCTGGCCCTCCTCGAAAGGATCATCGCGGACGATGAGACGCGTCGCGGACAGCTTGAGACGGAAATCAACGAGGCGAGCGCGGCGCTCGAAAAGATCAGCGGCCACCTGACGGCGATCGGAGCGTATCAGAAGCTGCAGTCAGATCTCGACCGTACGAAGGCACAGCTTCAGGAGGCAGAGCCGAAGCTCGACGTGCTGCAGAAGCACTATGAAGCGGAGCAGGCGCGGGAGCCGGAACGAAAAGAACTGGAGCGCCGGATCACCGTGCTTACGGAGGTACTGCCGCAGTATGCGGAGCTCGGGACGCTTCTACAGGTACAGACGGCGCGGGGGAAGGAGCTCGAGCAGCTGATTTCCGAGCAGGCGAAGCGGACAGCGAAGCAGGCGAAGGGACAACAGCAGATCGAAGCAGCGAAGCAGGAGCTACAGACCCTCGGCAGTGTGGAGGCAGAGCTCGCGACGAAGCAGGCAGCGCAGGAGGCCAATGCACGAAAGCAGAACGAGCTCCGTGCACTGCAGGAAAACTATGATGCGCTCAGCCGAAAGCACCGGGCACTGAAGACGGCGCAGCAGGCACTGACGACGGCGATGAGCCGCTTCGAGGAGGCCGATGCTTCCTATAAAGAAAAGAACCGGGCGTTTCTCTGTGAGCAGGCCGGTATCCTCGCACGCGATCTGAAGCCGGGCGATCGCTGTCCGGTCTGCGGGCACGACATCACCGGGGAGAGTCATCTCGCAACCCTCTCCGAGGGGGCACCGACGGAAGCCGATGTGCAGAAGGCCCAGCAGCTGTCGGAGCAGCTTCACCGGGAGATGGACGAAAAGAGCCGGACGGCCAATGGACTGAAGGGTGACTACGAGGCCTCGGCACAACATGTGCTGCAGCAGTGTGCGATGCTCCTCGGTGATGTGAAGATGCAGAACCCGGGGGCACCGGAGGCGGCCACGGACTGCGAGGGCACGACGGAAACGAAACACGAGGGCGCAGCACATAGGCCATCGGTGCACAGCGACGCGCAGGCACCGAACGGAAGCGTGGTGGTGACCGCCGCGGTACTGAACGAGGGCTACCAGCGTATGCAGGCGGCCTGTGCCGACGCGCAGACCGCGGCAGGCGCACTGGAGGCCGCCGTGAAGGAACTGACGCTTCGGGCGAAGCGAAAGACGGGCCTCGAGCAGCAGATCCCGGAGGCAGAGCGGAAGCTCGAAGCGCTGAGCGAGGAAATCCGGCAGGCGGAGGCGCAGCAGATCGAGCTGCAGACGGCACAGAAGGCCACCCATGATGAAATCGAAAAGCAGCAGGCGAAGCTTCCGTTCCCGACGGAACGCGAAGCCCGGGCAGAAATCAGCCGCCTCGATGATCTGAAGACCCGGGCGGACGCAGCGCTCACGCAGGCAGAGCAGGCGCTTCGTACCGAGGAAAAGACGATCGCCGGGCTCCGCGGTTCGCTGCAGAAGCTCGAGGAGCAGGCGAAGACGGCCGAAGGCGCGCAGTATGATGCTGAAGCCGAGCGGGCGGAGCAGACCAGACTCAGTGGTCTTCGGAAGCAGCGGCGGGCGGAGGCCGATGGCGTCATTGCCCGTATAGAGAATAATAAGGCACAGCTTACACGGATCAAGGATGGTGCAGCGCAGCTCAGCGAGAAGGAGCGGCACTATGCCTGGATGAGCGAGCTCTCGAACACCGCGAACGGCACCGTGGCCGGCAGCGAGAAGATGACGCTCGAGACTTATATCCAGACGACCTACTTCGACCGGATCCTCCGACGGGCGAACACGCGCCTCATGATCATGAGTGATGCGCAGTATGAGCTCGTGCGCCGGAAGAGTGCCGAGAATCTGAAGGCACAGTCGGGCCTCGAGCTCGACGTGCTCGACCACTACAACGGCACGCTGCGCTCGGTGAAGACGCTCTCGGGCGGCGAGTCCTTCAAGGCCTCGCTCAGCCTCGCCCTCGGCTTAAGCGACGAGATCAGCTCGAGCGTCGGCGGCATCCGCCTCGACACCATGTTCGTCGATGAGGGCTTCGGCTCCCTCGACGAGGACTCGCTGCATGCGGCGATCCAGGCGCTCGCGGAGCTCACCGAGGGCCATCGCCTCGTCGGCATCATCTCCCATGTCGGAGAACTGAAGCAGCAGATCGACCGGCAGCTTGTCGTCACGAAGGAACGCGCCGGCGGCAGCCGGGTCGAGGTCATCTCTTGAGAACCGTGAAGAATCTGTATTTACCGACTTCGGTGAAAATCATTTGTTAATGAACAGAAATAGGAAATAACGTCGGTTAACTATTTAAAAAATTTTATATAGTTCAATTTTTTTAAAGAACGGAGAGGATGAAAAGGACGGAAATGCGTCTTTTTCATCTATCTCCGTTTTTCGTAGTTTTCAAAACTATTTCCGCTTCAGAATTTATTCCATTGACTTCCCCTGCTATTTCACTTATTCTAGGCACCATCGCGAGGAAAGTTAAAATATTTTAATAAAAAGTATTTAACTATCAAACTCGTAAACAGAACACAAACTTAAGATGAATCGCCGTGATACGGCAAAAGGAGAACAAAATGGATTTCGAGCAGGTTAAGGACATTATCGTAGATACACTCGCATGTGATGAGGAGAAGGTTACCCCGGAGGCACGCTTCCAGGAGGACCTCGAGGTGGATTCCCTCTCTCTCGTAGAGCTGCACATGGCCCTCGAGGATGCACTCGGTAAGACCATCCCGGATGGTGAGATCGGCAAGATGGCGACCGTACAGGATCTCGTCGATTACTGCCAGAACTAAAACATCGCATCGCAGGATGCAGCTGCTTCGGCGGGGGATCCTATCCTCCGAAGAACAGGATAAATTTGTGGGTCGGGGCAGATGCTTCGACGGATGTCAGCTCGGTTTTCAGCTTGTGTTAATCTGAAAATCGAGCTGTTCTAAAGAGAAGATTTACAGGAGGTGGGCCATGAAGTCGCCTATCAAGAAGGTTTATGAGCTGTATAAGAACCGTGCGTTCGAGAAGAAGGCCCGGGAGGATATGATCGGACACGCCGGTGTTCACTTTACCTGGCCGCTCGCCGGAAAGAACGCGGATGCCGAGAAGACAGAAAAGGCAGAGACAAAAGCGAAAGCAGATGCGAAGGCGGATGGAGAGAAGAGCACGGGTCGGAGTCTTCCGGCGGTGATGATCCCGTCGAGCTTCATCACCTGCCGGAGCTGCGGACGTCGTGCGCTCCGTCGCAGATGGGAGGAGAACTACTTCATCTGTCCGACCTGCGGAAAGTATGCACCACTCGGTGGCTACTATCGTCTCAAGCTGATCCTCGATCCGGGCAGCTTCGAAGAGCTGGACAGCGACATCAGCGCGGATGATCCGCTCGGCTTCCCTGGCTATAAGGAGAAGATCGAGAAGCAGGAGGAGAAGACCGGTCTTTCCGAGTCCGTCATCTCCGCGGTCGGCACCATCGAAGGCATCCGCCTCGTGACGGTCGTCCTCGACAGCCGCTTCTTCATGGGCTCCATGTCCCGTGCGGTCGGTGAGAAGGTGACCCGTGCGGTCGAGTATGCCGACGCGCATCATCTGCCACTCCTCATCTTCAGCGCAAGTGGCGGTGCCCGCATGCAGGAGGGCATCTACAGCCTCATGCAGATGGCGAAGACCAGTGCAGCCATCGAGACCTTCAGTGAGCACGGCGGTCTCTACATCAGCTTCCTGACCCACCCGACCACGGGCGGCGTCACCGCAAGCTTCGCGACCCTCGGGGACATCACCCTCGCAGAGCCGGGCGCACTGATCGGCTTCGCCGGACCGCGTGTCATCGAGCAGACCATCAACCGCAAGCTCCCGAAGGGCTTCCAGCGTGCCGAGTATCTTGAGAACCACGGCTTCGTGGACCGCATCGTAAAGCGCAGTGAGATGCGTGACGTCCTGACCGACATCCTGAAGCTGCACGTCGATTCCGCTGTGCAGCGCACGACGGCGACCGCCGGGGAGGTAAATGCATGATTAAAGACATCATCGAACAGACCGAAGCACTCGAGCAGAGAATCCATACGCTTTCGCTGACACCGGAAGAGGTAGAGGCCAATGCTGAGGAAATCCGCCGTCTGGATCAGGAGCGTACACAGCTGCTCGCCCAGTGTGCCGATCTCTCGGCAGCGGACCGTGTCTATCTGGCCCGTCATCCGAAGCGCCCGCACATCGACGATTTCATCGAGCATCTCTTCACCGACTTCTTCGAGCAGAAGGGCGATCATCTCTATGATGAGGATGCGTCCATCTATGGCGGCATCGCCCGCTACAAGGGCATGCCGGTGACCGTCCTCGGTCACCGCAAGGGCCGCACGATGGAGGAGAACATCCGCTTCAATTTCGGTATGCCACGTCCGGAGGGCTATCGAAAGGCACTCCGTCTCATGGAGCAGGCCGAGAAGTTCGGCCGTCCGATCATCACCTTCATCGATACGCCGGGTGCGTACCCGGGTATGGAGGCAGAGGAACACGGACAGGGCGAGGCCATCGCACGAAATCTCGCCGCGATGAGCAGCCTGCATGTGCCGGTGATCGCAGTCGTAACCGGTGAGGGTAACTCCGGTGGTGCACTCGCGATTTCTGTCGCAAACCAGATCCTCATGCTCGAAAACGCCGTGTACTCGGTACTGAGCCCGGAGGGCTTCGCGTCGATCCTCTGGAAGGACGCAAGCCGTCACGAGGAGGCCTGCGAGGTCATGAAACTGACCGCCCGCGATCTTCGCGAGGCCGGTGTCGCAGATCACCTGATTCCGGAGCCGCTCGGTGGTGCACAGACCGATCCGGAGCGTCTCTATGCGAGCCTCGACATCGTACTTGAGAAGAGCCTCAATGACCTTCTGAAGCTGAGCCCGGAGGAAGTCCGGAAGCAGCGTCAGGAGAAGTACCGGAATATTTAAAGGAGAAACCTTGAACGAAATGAAACTCATCGGCCTCGGGGCCGCGTATCCGAGCCGACTGGTGACCAACGATGACTTAAGTCAGCAAATGGATACCTCCGATGCCTGGATCTATCCACGTACCGGCATCCACGCACGCCGCTTCTGTAACGAAGAGGAAAGTGCGGTGACCCTCGCCATCGAGGCAGCCGGAAAGGCACTCGCAGAGGCGGAAAGCCAGGGCGTTCCAGCGTCGGCCATCGGCGCGATCGTCGTGGCGAGCATGTCCGCGGACCTCGCAACCCCGAGCATCGCGGCGATCCTCCAGCGGGAGCTTCAGCTTCCGGAGGTGCCGGCACTCGATATCAACGCAGCCTGCAGCGGCTTCATCTATGGCCTTGAGGTCGCACGCAGCCTTGCTGCCGTGAGCGCGAAGCGTTATGCCCTCGTGGTCGGCACAGAGCAGCTGTCCCGTCTCCTCTCGATGGAGGACCGCTCCACCGCAATTCTCTTCGGAGACGGTGCCGGTGCCGCCGTGATCGAATGCACGGAAACGGCAGAAAACAGAGAAGAAGCGGCACCGTACGTACGTCTTTTCGGTTCCCGCGGATCCGATGTGATTCTCGCGCCGGGGGTCTACACGGGTGCGTATGAAGCACGGAAAACTGCGCAGGCGGCCGGCGGAGATGCCGCGGCCACTGCAGAGGTACAGGCATCCACCGGCGATACGGCGGACACAGAGGCAGCGCACAGTGGAGCCGGAGATGCGCGCGAAGCGACGAGCGCAGAGACCGTCTGCATTGACCATATGCTGATGGACGGAAAGGAAGTGTTCATGTTCGCCTGCGACATCATCCCGCGCATCATCGGCGGGCTGCTCGAGCAGTCCGGCGAGACGATGGAGGACATCGACCATGTGGTCTGCCACCAGGCGAATGCCCGCATCATCCGGCATGTCTACCGGGCGATGCACTGGCCGGCAGAGAAGTTCTTTATGAACATGGAAACGCTCGGAAACACCAGCGCCGCGTCGATTCCGACGGCACTGTATGATATGCAGCAGCAGGGACGCCTCCAGCGTGGAGAGCGGCTGATCCTCGCCGGCTTCGGCGGCGGACTCACCTGGGGCGGCTGCATCCTGAACTATGACGCACCGACACGGTAAAGGAGAGATATGACATTACTGAATGAATTACTGGGAACGAAATATCCGATCATCCAGGGCGGTATGGCGAACATCGCCACGGGTCGCTTCGCAGCGGCCTGTGCCTGTGCCGGCGCGCTCGGGCTCATCGGAACCGGCGGCATCCACTCGGCGGAGGAGCTCCGTACCGAGATCCGGACCGCACGGAAGCTGATCGAGGAGGCGGCGACACCAGACTACCAGCCGGTGTTCGGTGTGAACCTCATGCTGATGAATCCGTGCACGGAGGCGTTCGTGCAGGTATGTATCGAAGAGAAGGTGCCGGTGGTGACGACCGGTGCCGGAAATCCGGGACAGTACATGGCGGCCTTTAAGGAAGCCGGCATCAAGGTGATTCCGGTGGTCGGTGCTCCGATCCTCGCGAAGCTGATGGAGCGCCTCGGCGCGTACGCCGTCATCGCAGAGGGCTGTGAGTCCGGCGGACATGTCGGCGAGATGACGACGATGACCCTGGTACCGCAGTGTGTGGACACCGTGTCGATTCCGGTCATCGCCGCCGGCGGCATCGCAGATCACCGTCAGTTTAAGGCAGCCATGGCCCTCGGTGCCTGTGGTGTCCAGATCGGTACGGTGCTGCTTTCCGCAGAGGAGTGCCCGATCCATGAGAACTATAAGGCGGCGCTCCTGAAGGCCCAGGGCAGTGACGCCATCGTGACCGGTCGGATCGGCGGTACACCGGTGCGTGTACTGAAGAACCAGATGACCGTCGCCTACCTCAAGCAGGAGAAGGCCGGCGCCGATAAGATGGAGCTTGAGAAGTTTACCCTGGGATCCCTTCGTCGTGCCGTATTTGAGGGCGATGTGAAGACCGGCTCCCTGATGGCGGGTCAGGTATGCGGACAGCTGCATATGATTCGACCGCTTGCGGAGATCCTCGAGGATATCTGTCAGGAGTAAAGCGAAGCGCGTTTCCCTGCAGAACCGGTGGAAATGAGAAAGGATGCATCTTCGATGGCGCAGGCCGTCATCGAAAGCAGATAGAAAGGTAGAAGATGAAAACAGCATTTTTATACGCAGGACAGGGCAGCCAGCATGTCGGTATGGGCGCCGATCTGTACCGTGATTATCCGGAGTTCCGCCGGGTGTTTGACAGTGTCAGCGATGCACTTCAGCAGTATACGAAGAGTGAGGACTTCCGTAAGGAATTCGCAGGCGGCGAGGGCGTCGATCCGAACTACGATCTCCATCGTCTCGTTTTCCAGGATCCGGATGGCGTCATCAACCAGACCCGTTACACCCAGCCGGCGATGGTAGCCTTCGCCTGTGGCGTGACCGAAATCCTCCGCGTGCATGGCATCCGTCCGGATGTGACCGCCGGCCTTTCGCTCGGTGAGTACTCGGCCCTCGAGGCGGCAGAGGTGATGGACGCAGAGACCACGGTGAACATGGTGGCCTTCCGTGGCACCAGCATGGCCGCGGCGTCCGAGGGTATCGACTGCGGCATGAGCGCAGTGCTCGGTGTAGCGGCCGAGGATCTCGAGACGGTCTGCCGTCAGGCACAGCTCGAGACCGGAAAGATCGTTTCTCTCTGCAACCTGAACTGCCCGGGACAGATCGTCATCGGTGGTGAGAAGGAGGCCGTTGCGAAGGCATCCGAGATCATCAGCGCAAGCGGTAAGGGCAAGTGCATCCCGCTTCGTGTCTCCGGCCCGTTCCATACCGTCTTTATGAAGAGCGCCGGCGATGCACTCGCACGTTACTTTAAGAACATTCGCTTCCAGCGCCCGAAGTGCCCGGTGATGTTCAACTACCTCGGCGGGGCCTGTGAAGAGGTCAGCGCATCCGTGGAGTCCACGACCGCGACGACCCTTGCCGGACTCCGTAAGGCGATCCCGGAGCTCCTCGAAGAGCAGGTGCAGAAGCCGGTCCGCATGGAGGCGATTCTCCGCGAGATGTTTGAGGACGGCGTGACGAACTTCATCGAGATCGGCCCGGGCCATACCCTTGCCGGCTTCGTAAAGAAGGTTGCCCGTGACATGGGCATCACGGAGTTCACGGTCACCGCGATCGAGACCTCCGAGGACATCGCGAAGCTCTGTGCCGAGGCCTGAGTGCGAATCACACGCAGCAGCGCGGAAGAAATCCATTTCTTTCTATAAATAAGGGTTCCACAGGAACAGAAACTGCTGTACGAAACAGCGGGAGGATAAACATATGTCAGAATCGACAGAAAAGATTACGCGTGCAGCCATCGTCACCGGTGCAGGCCGGGGCATCGGTCGTGCCATCGCAGTGGAGCTTGCGCGCCACGGCTACCACATCCTCGTGGATTACGCGGGCAATGCTTCCGCCGCCGAGGAAACGGTCGCCCTCTGCCAGGCGGAAGGCGTCGATGCCTTCGCCGTACAGGCAGATGTATCCGATGAGGAGGCCGTAAAGGGCCTCGTAAAGAGTGCGCTCGAGCGCTTCGGCCGCATCGACGTGCTCATCAACAACGCGGGCATCACCCGCGACAATCTGATGCTCCGCATGAGCGCAGAGGACTTCGACCTCGTGATCGAGAAGAACCTGCGTGGTGCCTTCCTGATGACGAAGTACGTCGGGAAGGAAATGCTGCATCAGCGTTCCGGCCGCATCGTGAACATCTCCTCCGTCGTCGGCGTGCATGGCAATGCCGGTCAGGCAAACTACGCGGCTTCGAAGGCCGGTCTCATCGGCCTCACGAAGACGACCGCCCTCGAGTATGCGAGCCGCGGTATCACCGCAAACGCCATCGCCCCGGGCTTCATTGATACCGACATGACGAAGGTCCTGCCGGAGAAGGTGAAGGAAGCGATGCTGCAGCAGATCCCGCTTCGTCAGTTCGGAAGCCCGGAGGACGTCGCGAAGGCCGCGGCCTTCCTGGCATCGGCCGACGCCCGCTACATCACCGGTCAGGTACTCGGTGTGGATGGCGGCATGGGCTGCTGATCAGATATATACAGGCCGGGCAGGGGCTTCTGCTCGATGCATACAGCAGCGCTGCTTTCGCCCGGATGGAAACGTACAGGGGTGCTCCCTGTCGATAGAGAAGGTCTGGATACCAGACATAGGAGAACAGAATGAATAAACGTAGAGTCGTCGTCACCGGTCTCGGTACGGTAAATCCGACCGGAAATAATACAGAGACTTCCTGGGCAGCCGTCCGCGCCGGACAGTGCGGGATCGGCCCGATCACCCATTTCGATACAGAGAACTTCACGGTCAAGCTCGCCGGCGAGGTAAAGGACTTCGATCCGTCCGCCATCATCGACCGCCGTGAGCAGAAGCATATGTCCCGCTATGCGCAGTTCGCCATGGTAGCCGCCGAGGAGGCGATCCGCGAGAGCGGCATCCTCAGCGCAGCGGAGCTGAAGAGCTCCAACGCTGCGGACGCCGGCATCAGCACGAAGGAATATGAGCCGAGCCGTATGGGCGTCATCATCTCCTCCGGTATCGGTGGCCTCAGCACCATCGAGGAGGAGCACACGAAGGCCCTGAAGCGTGGCTTCGAGCGCGTGTCTCCGTTCTTTATTCCGATGGCGATCTCCAACATGGCGGCAGCGAACGTGGCCATCCGTCACGGCTTCAAGGGCATGTGCACCTGTCCGGCGACCGCATGTGCCGGCGGCTCGAACGCCATCGGTGATGCCTTCCACCGTATCCGCGATGGTTATGAGGACGTCATGGTAGCCGGCGGCACCGAGGCGAGCATCACCGAGCTTGGCATCGGCGGCTTCGCCAGCATGCGTGCCCTCTGTTCTGCAACCGATCCGAAGCGTGCGAGCATCCCGTTCGATCAGGAGCGCGGCGGCTTCGTCATGGGTGAGGGAGCCGGTATCCTGGTGCTCGAGGAGCGTGAGCATGCGCTCCACCGCGGCGCGAAGATCCTCGCAGAGATCGTCGGCTACGGCGCAAACTGTGACGCCTACCACATCACGAGCCCGAATCCGGAGGGCGAGGGCGGTGCCGACTGCATGCGCCTCGCCATCGCGGACGCCGGTATCCAGCCGGAGGAAATCTCCTACATCAATGCCCACGGTACCTCCACGCATCTGAACGATGCCTGCGAGACGAAGGCCATCAAGGCAGTCTTCGGTGCGAAGGCCTACGAGATCCCGGTTTCCTCTACGAAGTCGATGACCGGCCACCTGCTCGGTGCCGCCGGCGGCGTCGAAGCTCTCTTCAGCGTAAAGGCCCTCGAGGAGCAGTTCATCCCGGCGACCATCAACTACCAGGTGCCGGATCCGGAGTGCGACCTTGACATCGTGCCGAACGAAGGACGGGAGGCGAAGCTCGACTATGTACTCTCGAACTCCCTCGGCTTCGGCGGCCACAACGCCTGCCTGATTTTCCGGAAGGCCTGAAAGGAGACAGCCATGACAGAAGAGATGAACATGAACCCGTCTGTTTCCGAGGCCAATGCTGAGATCATGACCGTTCCGGCAGGCTCCGCATCCGCTGAGGCCAATGCTGAGATGCACGCTTCTTCGGAAGCGGGCGAAAACGCAGCAGCGGTCGAGGCGGCACGTACCGCGCATCCGCTCAGTGTCGACGAGATCAAGGAGATCATCCCGCACCGCTACCCGTTTCTCCTCATCGATCAGGTGGTGGATTACGAGCCGGGAAAGTTCGCCGATGCACGGAAGTGCGTTACGGTGAACGAGCCCTTCTTCCAGGGCCACTTCCCGCAGTATCCGGTGATGCCGGGTGTCCTCATCATCGAGGCCCTCGCGCAGACCGGCGCCGTCGCGCTCCTCAGCATGCCGGAGAATAAGGGAAAGATCGCCCTTTTCGGCGGCATCAAGAACGCCCGCTTCAAGAAGCAGGTACGCCCGGGCGACGTCCTCGAGCTCCACTGTGAGCTCACCCGTATGCACGGCCCGGTCGGCATGGGCACCGCTGTCGCCACCGTAAACGGAAAAACCGCTGTACAGGCGGAGCTCACCTTCGCAGTGCAGTAAAATAATTGTATAGAATCGGCGAGAGCATGTTATAATCGAACTGTTTATACGAAATGTAAGTTAAAGGAAAAGGTGCTACATGCTGAACCAGTCCATCGCCGATCTTTATAATCGTTTCCGTATCCACTTCTACAAGCGGGTTTTTTCGAAGGGGAGCAGCTGTGATGAGTCGCTGACCTCCGTCGAGGCTTTCAGTCTTGAGTGCATCAAGGCGCTTGGGGAGCCGACGGTGGCGGAGTTTGCGAAGATGATGGGTATTTCGGCACCGAACGCGGCTTATAAGGTCAATGCGCTCGTCCAGAAGGGCTACATCGAGAAGGTGCAGTCGGATGAAGACCACCGCGAGTTCTACCTCCACCCGACGGAGAAGCTCGAGAACTACTATCACCGCAGCTATCAGTTTCTCGATGAAGTCGTGAAGCGTTTCGAGGATCGATTCTCTGCAGAGGACCTTGCGAAGCTTGATGAGATGCTGCAGGTCATCACGAAGGAGATGATTCCGGAGCTTGACCCGGAGCATATCAAGAAGCGGGATTGATCAAAGCTGAGATAGTCCCTGAACATTGTAAGAGCTCTGCCATGGATAGTGATTCGCCCATGGCGAATTTTTAGAGATGCCTTTTCCGGGCGTCTCTTTTTGTTTGCCTGCCCACCCCATCCCATTGCTTATCTATCTGCATATTGGACCCGCCCCATGCAGGCAAACAAAAAAACGCCGCGCCGGGTTTGAAAAAGCAAAAAATGTAGGTTAGCTGTGTGGACTGTGGTATAATGACCTATGAAAGGAGGAGTAAAATGGACAGATATATCGAATTGATGGATCGGATTCATGAATTGGAGACAGAAAATCACTTACTTCCGAAAGGAAGTATCAGCTATAAAAAAATAAAAGATTCGACTTATCCATATTTACAGTTTCGAGAAGGCCGGCATGTACGGTCTTCATACATTTCGAAGGAAGACCTTCCGGAATTGCAGGAGAAAATCGTCCGTAGAAGACAGAATGAAGAAAATATCAGAAAATATAAGCTGGAAGTGCAACGGATCGTGCAGATGGAGGGCATGCGCGCGATTCATCAGAAATATCATATGCTCCATAATGTAAGAGGCATAAGTCCGTCAGGAATCCACTATCAGTGGAAATCGGATCTGTATGGGGGCTACCAGCTGCAGTTTATGGAAAATCATAAGCGCTATACGATTCCGTATACAGGTGTAAATAATCAGATTCCGGAAAGAAAAGTCCTGTATGAAAAGATGGGCGGGATGGCGGTGGATACAGCTATGCGCTATCTCCGGCATTATCGGGGTGTATAAACTTCAGGGACAGATTTCCTGAGTGAAATGTATCGTATGCACAGAGGTTTCCTGTGCATGGTGTAAACATTGGCATGGCAAGGAGATGGATTCAGATGCTGAAAGAGATGTTGCAGAATAACAGATTCTATATTTTGAAGCACAAGGATCAGGATGTGTGTATTCTTGAGCTGAATGCGATGAGTGGAAAAATCGTATCTGCGCAGGTGCTGAATGTGCAGTATATGCCGAATCTGGGAAATCCGGATATACAGCTTCTTATGAAGTGGTGGGATCATCGGGCGATACCGCAGAATCGACCGGAGCTGATCGAACTTTTAAAGCAGAATCAATGTCAGAATGCGGAGCAGTATATGGTGAAAAATCTGGCACTGTCGATGACGGACGCCTACTGGATCTGCCCGGACGGTATCGATCTTCGCTGGAAGGATGTAAATCTGTATACTCATCATGAACATACGATCGAATTTCATTCTGTCGATGGTATGAATTACAGTACGCGTAATGCAACTTTAGGTGGCAGTCTGGATAAGCGTATCGTATATGCTGCAGATGGACCTGAATTACATAAAAGCAGTGAAACGCTGGATGGGCAGCAGAGCATCAATGAGGCATTTGCATCGCTTGTTCATAAAAATCAGGGCTTTAAAAACTATATAGCGTATGGTCTGTCGTTCGATGAGGAGCATCGATGCTCGGCCTGTATCTGTCCGTTGTTCACAAATGAAAAAATCGAATATGTCCCTGCTTATGAACTCGTATCTTCCGAAAAGAA
This sequence comes from Lachnospiraceae bacterium, assembly GCA_030540075.1. Taxonomy (GTDB): domain Bacteria; phylum Bacillota; class Clostridia; order Lachnospirales; family Lachnospiraceae; genus Oribacterium. Next base: position 95,829 of record JAUNWX010000003.1, on the reverse strand, counting down.
GCCGAACAGTATGTCGATGTTTGAATTCTATATTCATCTATGCGTGAAGCATGGGATATCAGAAGATGTGATTCGAAAGCAGATGGATTATATGATTTTATCCGATTATCTGATGACAAATACGGATCGACATTTTGAAAACTTCGGGCTGCTCCGTAATTCGGATACGATGGAGATGATTGCGCCGGCACCGCTGTTTGATTCGGGAAATGCTATGTTTTATAAGGATGCCTATGGTAAATCGAGAGTGGATCTTGCAGAAACGCAGGTGAACAGTTTTACGGGATTCGAGTGGAAAATGCTTTCTTATGTATCAGACAAAGCGGCCATAGACCTTTCGAAGATGCCGGATCAGACGTTTACACAGCGCTTTTACGAGACCTGTGGTATTCGTAAAGAAAAAGCACGTACGATTGCGGCGAATTATCAAACGAAATCGGAAATGCTGATGGATTTTCAACGTGGGATTTCGATATCGCTGTATCATGAAAAACAAAAGGAAAAAGAAGTCCGGGAGGTGAGCTCCTATAAGACGCTGGATGAGCTGCTGGCGGAAATCAATGTGAACAAGTGAAGAGAAATATCAACCGGCTTTTTGTGCTATCAGCACAAAACAGGCCGGTTTTTTCGTTTCTTTTGACGAATTCTGTATTTCTTCGGTGGAATTCTGATTTTCTGATTGACATATTTTGCGAAGAAGCATATATTTTATGTAAGCGCTTACATAAACGACAGGGAAGGTCCGCTGTGTGAGCAAGGGTATCGATTTTTAGAGCATTTTACAGCTGAAAGGAACGAATCAAAATGGAGAAGTTAAATTATCAGGTACTTGAGCAGTCTGGTTATCAGGGATATGTCCTGAAGGATGCACCTGTGAAGGTGATGCAGTTTGGTGAGGGTAATTTCCTCCGTGCATTCGTTGACTATTTCTTCGATATGGCAAACGAGCGTGCGAACTGGAACGGTAAGGTAACCCTCGTTCAGCCGATCGCACAGGGTCTCACCGAGTATGTTAATGCGCAGGAGGGTCTCTACACTCTGTACCTTCGTGGTTCGGAGAATGGCCAGAAGGTGAACAACAAGCGTGTGATCTCCGCTGTCAAGGACTGCATCAATCCGTACACGGCAGAGGGCTTTAAGGCACTCCTGGATCTCGCAAAGTCCGACGATCTCGAGTACATCGTTTCGAACACCACGGAGGCGGGTATCGTCTATGATCCGGACACAAAGTTCGATCAGGAGCCACCTGTTTCTTTCCCTGGTAAGATGACGAGAGTACTCTATGAGCGTTTCAAGGCCGGCAAGGGCGGCGTGGTCGTTCTTTCCTGTGAGCTGATCGACGCCAACGGCCAGGTGCTGAAGCAGATCGTAAACCGCCACATTGATGAGTGGGGCCTCGGCGAGGACTTCAAGAACTGGGTAAACGAGGAGGTTCTGTTCTGTTCCACACTCGTTGACCGTATCGTTCCGGGCCGTATCCGCGATCCGAAGGAGGTTGCAGAGCTCGATGCGGAGAATGGTTACACAGATCCGCTGACCGATGTCGGCGAGGTATTCGGTGTATGGTACATCGAGGGACCGAAGGAGCTCGAGGATAAGCTTCCGTTCAAGAAGGCCGGCGTAAATGTTCACGTCGTTCCGGAGGTTGCTCCTTATAAGAAGAGAAAGGTAAGAATCCTGAACGGTGCACACACCGGTTTCGTACTTGGTGCATACCTTGCAGGCTTCGACATCGTGCGTGACTGCATGCACGACGAGGTGATCCGTGACTACATGAACAAGATGCTCCAGGATGAGATCATCCCGATCCTTCCGCTCGATAAGGAGGACTGCGAGAAGTTCGCTTCTGCGGTTGAGGATCGTTTCAACAACCCGTTCGTCGATCACCAGCTGATGAGCATTTCCCTCAACTCTACCTCGAAGTGGAGAGCGAGAAACATGCCTTCCTTCCTCGAGTACGTCGAGAAGTTCGGTAAGCTTCCGGCCGTGCTCACCATGAGCTTCGCTGCGTACATGGCATTCTTCAGCAACGATATCCAGCGTCGTGAGGAGGATGGTCTCGTATGCAAGCGTCCGGCAGGCAATGAGTACAAGGTTCAGGACGATGCGTTCGTTCTCGACTTCTACTTCGCACACAAGGATGACGATGTGAAGACCCTCGTACACGCTGTGATGACCAACACCGAGTTCTGGGGCCAGGATCTCACCGAGATCGCCGGCTTCGAGGAGGCGACGGTAAAGAACCTCGCCCTCATCCGTGAGCAGGGTGCCAAGGCGGCTTACGCAAGCGTACTGTAAAATAGAAAATAATCGAAAAATGGATTTGCATCGAGCATGCTTTTGATGCATGCGATGTAAATCTGTTCAATGCTTACATCATCGGCCGGGACAGATCACTGCTCCGGCCTGTGTTTTCAGGAGGAAAATTATGGCAAGAGCAAAGGTAGTGCACATCAGCCCGGAGGACAATGTCGTCGTGGCCATCGCTCCGATCGCGAAGGGTGACGAGATCAAGGTCGATGACATTGACCTCATCGCAGCGGAGGATATCCCACAGGGACACAAGGTGGCCGTCGCGCCGATCGCGGCAGAGGGCCAGGTCATCAAGTACGGTGTTTCGATCGGTCACACCACGGAGGATGTGAAGCCGGGTCAGTGGGTGCATACCCACGATATGAAGACGAATCTGTCCGGTGAGGTGGAGTATACCTACGAGCCGGCCGTGCCGGAGAAGAAGACCATGCCGGTCGAGACCTTCGAGGGCTTCGTGCGTCCGGATGGAAAGGTCGGCACGCGAAATGAAATCTGGATCATCCCGACCGTCGGCTGTGTCAATGATGTGGCGAAGCATCTCGTGGAGATGAATCAGGACATCGTGCAGGGCAGCATCGAGGGTCTCTATACCTATACGCATCCGTTTGGCTGCTCCCAGACCGGTCATGATCATGCGACCACCCGTAAGCTGCTTGCAGATCTCGTACGTCATCCGAATGCAGGCGCCGTGCTGGTGCTTTCCCTCGGTTGCGAGAATCTGACCCACGAGCAGTTCCTCGAGGAGCTCGGCGAGTACGATCCGAATCGTGTGAAGTTCCTGACCTGCCAGGATGTCGAGGATGAGTTTGAGACGGGCAGTCAGCTGCTCCATGAGCTCGCAGCCTATGCCAGCCAGTTTAAGCGTGAGACCGTCGGCCTCGATAAGCTGGTGCTCGGTATGAAGTGCGGCGGTTCGGATGGTCTGTCCGGTATCACAGCGAACCCGACCGTCGGCCGCGTATCCGATATGATCGTGGCACAGGGCGGTACCTCCATCCTCACCGAGGTTCCGGAGATGTTCGGTGCCGAGAGCATGCTGATGGGCCGATGCGTAAATCAGGAAATCTTTGACAAGGCAGCGCATATGCTGAACGGCTTCAAGGATTACTTCATCAGCCACAACGAGGTGGTTTATGATAACCCGTCCCCTGGAAACAAGCAGGGCGGTATCACGACCCTCGAGGACAAGTCCTGCGGCTGCGTACAGAAGGGCGGCAAGGCGGCGATTTCCGACGTCCTCGCCTATGCAGAGCCGGTACACACGAAGGGCCTGAACCTCCTCTATGGACCAGGAAACGACCTCGTATCCAGCACGAACCTGACCGCTGCCGGCTGCACGGTGATTCTCTTCACCACCGGTCGTGGCACACCGTTCGGCGCACCGGCACCGGTTGCGAAGATCGCGACCAACGACCGTCTCGCAGAGCGCAAGGCAAACTGGATCGACTTCAATGCCGGCCCGGTCGCTTCCCAGGGTGAGTCCGTCGACGACGCCGGCCGTCGCCTCCTCGACCTCGTGAAGGAAATCGCCTCCGGTAAGAAGACGAAGGCAGAGCAGAACGGCTTCCGTGAGATCTCCATCTTCAAGGATGGTGTCGTACTGTAAGTTCATGATCCGAATGATCAGTACCAGAAGCACTGCGCATTCGGAAAATTTGGAATCAGTGACATCAAAAAACGTCCCCGGAATGTTTCCGGGGACGTTTTGTATAAGTTCATATATGGAACAGGCGCGGACAGAGACAGAAGTCGTCCGCGCTATTTTATTCAGAAGATGCCGCGCTTGCGCGTGTGCTGGAGGATCTCCTCGATCTCATCTGCGACCGCCTCATCATAGCCCTCGAAGCCGCGGTATCTGGCGACTGCGGTGAGTGCCTGCTGCTTCACCTGCGGATGCAGTCCGCCGCCTCTGAGGGCCTTTACAGCGTCCAGAAGGTCCTGCATCTGTGCGGTCGTCGGCTGGATCGCCGCCACCTGCGCAAAGGCACGTACCATGCCATCCGGACGCAGCGCCGACATACCAGTCATCATGAACAGTGCACCACCAAGCATTACCACCGCCGCCAGAATCATCAGCGGATTATTCTGCTGCTGCAGTATGAGAAGCGTGGCGAGACCGAGCACACAGCCGGCGGCACCGAGCAGCGCAAACTTCCGCGCATTCTTCCGGTACGTTCCCAGTGCGGACTCCCCCGCCTGCACCGGCGGCTTCGGTGCCGGCGCGTCCGCCGCCTCCGCTTCCGTCACCACAGCGCCATCCGCAGTTTCTTCCGTCGTTTCACTCGAGACAGCTTCGCCGGTTTCCTCCACCTGATTCCGAGCTACAAGATTATTTAACTCCTCTAATTTATTCTGATCCATCATATGTAAATCCTTTCCTAATCTCTGAATATAGGATACATAAATCCACGTATACAGCTAAAGATTTTACCTGTTCTTTTTACAATTCTCAAGTGCGTCGGTACTCAATTACACATTGTATCTACAGTTCAGGCAGGGGAGCCCTCCGGGCTCCCCTTAGCGGAACTGTTACAAACGGAGCAAAAGTAAAATTGCACTATAAATCGTGGCTGAACACTGAAAAAACAGCCTGCATCGGATTTTTACAGGCAGGAAATCAGACTTCTCAAGGCAACTGATATATCAGTTCTTTGCTAAAAAAGTGACGGAATTCCGCCATTTCAGCGTAATTACCGAGAAAATTTACAGATATTTTATATAGTGACAAAACTGTAATATTCTTTCGTTATTTTGCCAAAGTAAGCCTCGCGTCACTGCGAAATTTTAGCCTTTTTCGTCGATGACAAGAAGGCTTTTCCGATGGTATCATCCCGGAAAACAGAGATGTATTCCGAGAGGTTTTTACTGTTTTTACTCTCACTTATTGCAGGAGGAAATTATGAGCACATTAAACATTATGTTACAGGATCGCGAAGCAGTTAGCGAATTTGTGGCTGCTACGACCAGCATGCCGTTTGATATGGATCTCGTACAGGGCTCTCGCGTAGTTGATGCAAAATCAATTCTTGGTATTTTATATATGGGTCTTGGCAAGGTTCTCAATCTGAAACTCGATACCGAGCATCTGCCGGCAGCGAAGCAGACCCTTCACAAGTTCATCGTTGAGTAAGGTGTCACAGGACAATGCAGTCGACCGGAACGATTCCGTTCGGATCGAGCGGAGTCGCCGCCGGTCGATTGTGCTGTCGGTGAACAGTAAGGCCGAGGTCATCCTCAAGGTGCCTTACCGGACGACGAATGCAGAAATCAAACGCATACTCTTCGAACGGCAGGACTGGATCCGTACCCACGTGGCACGGGTCCGGTCTGCGCGTGCATCTGCCGATACACTGGCTCCGCTGACGGACGAAGAGCTGCGGCAGCTCAGCCATCAGGCGGCGCAGTACATCCCGCCACGTGTGGCGATGTACGCGGAGCGTGTCGGCGTCTCCTATGGACGCATCACGATCCGGCATCAGCGGACCCGCTGGGGAAGCTGCAGCACGAAGGGGAATCTCAATTTTAACTGTCTCCTCATGCTGACGCCGCCGGAGGTTATCGATTATGTCATCGTACATGAGCTCTGTCACCGGAAAGAAATGAACCACTCCGCCCGTTTCTGGGCGCTGGTGGCGGCGGTTCTTCCGGATTATGCGCAGCAGAAGCGCTGGCTGCGGGAGCACGGCGGTGTTATCATCGGCCGGCTGGAAGCTGAATAGAATTGAATGGTAAGCGTTCAGGCTGAGCCTCCGGGCTCACGACCTGAACGCTTCGCTTATATCTGATAAAAAAACAGGGCGGAATGCCAGGTGATGTTCGAGCTTCTCGACATCCTCTGAGGCATCCCGCCCTGTTTTTTTTTGCTTTGTATTCTGTGTCCGCAGGTGGGGCTTTTTTGCCTACCGGGCATCAATGCCCGGCGAGGCGTCGGACCGCTGTGACGGCCCGTTTTCAGCTTATTTCGGCCGTTTCCGGCGCCCGGTGCGACTGTTCAGCATCATATCGCGGCGGGCCTTCTGCTCCCGCGTAAGGTCCCTCGTGTGCTTCAGCATGCGCTTCCGGCGACGCGAGCGGATAAACTCCTCCCGACGCTCCAGGAGATAGTAGGTACCGAAGACGAGACCGGCGGCGAGTGCGATGACCGCCAGGATAAGCAGCACCCGGACGATCGGCTTCGGCAGCTCGATCCGGCCCTTCTCCCGGTTCAGGACGATCGGCGCATGGTTCGCCGTGCTTTCCTGCGGCAGCTGTCCGGCAACCTTCGGCTTCGTATCCTCCTCGGTCTTCTCCGAGAGATGGATCGTCTCCGGTACGGTTTCCTGTACCTTCGCCTCCATCACGGCGGCATCCTGGGATGCCGCGGCCTTCGCCGCACTGTCGTCGGTGAGCCGGATATAGGCCTGGCCAATGCTTCGGTCGTCCATGCTGTAGTCCACCCGGGTGAAGGAGCCGTCGGCCTTTTCCTGATCGGAAAGATCATAGCGCATCGAACGCTGGACACTGTCGAAGCTTTCGTTCTTCGGAAGCGTCACATGGTTGGATGCATCGATGGTGAAATCCAGGGTATTCACAAGCTGGATGCCGTCCACCTTCAGATTCGAAGCGAGCTGGTTGTAGCTCTCATCGGCGCTGCCGACCTCGAGGGACTGGAAGCGGTCATAGCCGAAATTGAAGAGGTTCCGCGTATCCCGGTACTGCGAGTTGTGGCCGTTCAGGATGACACAGATCAGCGTCATACCGTCGCGTTCACAGGCTGTCACCAGCGTGTTGCCGGCGAGGGTGGTGTAACCGGTCTTACCGGCGAATACACCCGGATAGTAATCTGAGAAGGAACGGCGCATCATGTGGTGATGGGCGTAGATCGTGTTTTCTGGTGCATCCGCGTCCGGATACTTGCTGATCGGCGCATGAGTATAGACCTGCGTCGCGTCGATGGAGCGGAAGGTATCGTTTTTTATCGCGTACTGCATGATCTTCGCGAAATCCGCCGCACAGGTATAGTGCTCCGGATTATTCAGACCTGACGGGTTCGCGAAATGCGAATTCACACAGCCGAGCTCCGCCGCCTTCTGGTTCATGAGCTCCGCAAACTTTTCATTGGAGCCTGCGATGTACTCGGCGAGGGCGTTTGCACAGTCGTTGGCCGATTGGAGCAGAAGACCATAGAGACAGTCCCGTACGGAGAGTTTATCGCCCGGAACCGCGCCGATGATCGTCGAATTCTGCTCGAGATTCCCATTGACCGCGGCATAGGAGAAGGTGACCTTGTCTTCGAGATTCATACAGTTCTCGAGGACGATGATGGCGGTCAGCACCTTCGTGATTGAAGCCGGGTAGTAGGCGGTCGTCGCGTTCTTTTCATACAGCACAGCGCCGGAATCGGCATCGATGAGAATCGCACCCTCGGATTCGACCGCGAAGTCCGGTGTCGGCCAGGTCGCCGCATAGGCGGTGAGAGGTGCGAATCCGCTCGCAGACAGGGTGGCACCGAGTGCCGATGTCATCGAACGTCCGGCATCCGTGAGGATGTTCGCGGACGACGACATTGCCCCGGACCGCGTCGCCCCGGACGGATCCGGAACGGCGGTGACGGACAGCAGTGAGAGCGCACTCAGTGTCAGGAGGCTTCGTCGGACGAAGCGCTGTAAAGTTTTCATTTGTTTCTTATGCTTCATTTGTATCCTTGGCAGCGGTCTTCAGCACGATCGCGGCCTTATACAGGTCGCCATCGATGGAGATGACGAGCTCGCCATCCATTAATTTCGTGAGGCTCTTCGCAATCGAGAGACCGAGGCCTGAGCCCTCTGTGGTCCGGCTGACATCACCGCGCACGAAACGCTCGGTGAGCTCCTCCGGGGAGATATTCAGCGGACGGGAGGAGATGTTTTTGATCGTGCAGGCAGCGGTGCCCGTCTCCGGGTCTTCAGTGACATCTACATAGACGCGGGAGCCACGAAGCGCATACTTGCAGCAGTTGTTCAGCAGGTTCTCGATGACACGCCAGAGGTGGCGGCCATCGGCACGGATCATGACCGGATGCTCTGGATAGCTGAGAACCATCTCGAGCTTCGCAGCCGAGGTCTTATCCTCGAACTCACCGAGCGCCTGCTCGACGATCTCCGTGTAGTTGATATCGGCGAAGTCGATCTTCACGTTGCCGGAGCTTGCCTTGCTGGCTTCGACCAGATCCTCCGTCAGTGTTTTCAGACGGGTGGACTTTTGATCGAGGACCTTCAGATACTCCTGGACGTTCGGATTATCGATGTTCTCGCGCTTCAGGAGATCGACATAGCTGATGATGGAGGTCAGCGGCGTCTTCAGGTCATGGGAGACGTTCGTGATGAGGTCTGCCTTCAGACGCTCCGCCTTGACCTGCTCATCCACAGCCTGACTGAGGCCGGTGGCGATACGCCAGGCGTAGCAGTCGATCGCGAGGATGATGATCAGGATACAGAGTGCCGACAGGAAGGCCCGCAGGCTCTGGGCCTGGAAGAAATGCACGAAGAGTGTCACGACCATACCGGCAGCCAGCAGATTCGGCAGCACGAAGAGTACATAGGTAAAAATCTTCGGGGAGGTCTTTTCCGCCGCATGGATATAGTGGCCGATGAGGCCGGCGATGCCGTTCAGTAGCGAATCCGTCCAGAGACGACCGGCTTTAAAGCTGCGCACGATCGAGAGCGTGAGTGGCAGTGCCACGACGTAATCCGCGAGGAAGCGGATGCAGTTCTCCCAGAAGCTCCAGCTGTCGATAACGCCGAGGATGTTTTCGAGCGAACTCAGGAACACCGGCGTGACCAGAAAGGCAATCAGTCCCCAGAGGGCACCGATCAGCATCCGAAGCTCGACCGGCAGATGATCGAATGGGAAAAGATGGGCCTTTCGGTCGCTCTTTTCTGCGCCATGACCGGTCCAGGCGATGAGGAGCGCGAAACTCACGATGAAGCTGAGACTCGAGATGATCAGGAGCGTCAGACCGATGATGCTGTTTTCACGCCGCTCGTTGTACTCCTGCGAAGCGTCTGCAAAGGCATCCCGCACCGGAAAGCTGGTGTCGATACCCGTGGAAAAACGATACTGGCTGTTGCTGCCGAACGGGCTTCTCGCCTGCAGCAGCATGATGAGATCCTGCGGGAGATCGTGATAGTCTGAGCTGACCTCCAGTGAACTCGAATCGGTATAGGCATACTTCGGAAGGCTGCGGATCTCGTCCTCGCTCAGTGACGGAGCGTTGGTATAGACGCGGCTTTCCTGATCCTTCTGGTAGCTGACATTAAAATAGAAGTTCGTACGTGCAGGATCAAATTCGCTCTTGACGGCATAGTAGCGCGCCAGATAGCTGAGTGCCTCCTTCGTCAATGTGCCGAGGGACATCTGCCCGTCGGTCGGGCTCTGCTGCTTATAGTTCGGCATATACGCCCGGTACTGCACGACGATCTGATGCTTCAGCTCATCCATCTCCTTCGTGACGGTCGCAGAACCGCCCTCCCGAAGCTGGTTTTTCGTATCGAAGTAGTAGCCCATGGAACGCCCGTACTGGATGAGATAATCCAGGGAATAGGAAACGTTCTGACCATTGACGTCGGCCTGTGCGATGATCTGATTCAGATTCAGCTTGCCGTCCTCCTCGAAGATATCCGTGAGCTTGATATAGTCAAAGACGTCGGTCATGGTCTGGTGGGCCTGGTTCTCGAAGGCGTTACTCTCGATGTAGTCCGGCTGCGACACATACTCGAGCGCATTCCCGCCCGCCGCGCCGAAGGTGAGGATGCCGATGCTCACGAGCACCATCAGGAGGGCGATGGCGTTTGCGATCGCGCTGATTATTTTTCTGATCATTACTTCTCGCCGTCCTGCTTCTCGATCTTATAGCCGACACCCCAGACGACCTTTAAGTAGCGTGGCTCACGTGGATTGATCTCGATCTTCTCACGGATATGACGGATGTGCACCGCAACGGTGTTATCCGCACCGATCGCCTGCTCGTTCCAGATCGAGGTGTAGATGTCGTCGATGGAGAACACCTTGCCGGCGTTCTTTACGAGCAGCAGCAGGATATTGTACTCGATCGGGGTCAGCTTGATCGGATTACCGTCGACGGTAACCTCCTTCGTGTCATCGTTCATGACGAGACCACCACAGGCATAGATATTTTCGCTCGTGGTTTCACCCATATTGCCGAGCTGCGTGTAACGACGCAGCTGCGACTTCACACGGGCTACCAGCTCGAGCGGGTTGTACGGCTTCGTGAGATAGTCATCGGCGCCGACATTGAGCCCGAGAATCTTATCGTTATCCTCTCCCTTCGCGGAGAGCATGATGATCGGAATCGAGCTCGTTTCACGTACCTTCAGTACGGTGTGTACACCATCAAGTCCCGGCATCATCACATCGACGATCAGAAGATCGACCTTATTCTTTTCCATGATGTCCAGTACATCATAGCCATCGTAGGCTTTTAAAACATGAAAGCCCTCACCGGTCAGGTAGATGGAAATCGCCTCGACGATCTGTTTATCGTCATCGCATACCAGAATTGTCTGCATAGAAAACCTCCATGAAAAATATAAATTAACTACATTAGTATATCGTACTATGAGAAGCAATGCAAAAAAGAAAGCATCGAAATAAGTGACGGTTTTATTAAGATCGGTAACCGTTCAGCTGTGCCACCTCTCCGGGCCCCGGCCCGAACGCTGACGTAAGAGAAGGGATAAAAAGAAGAGCTGTGCGCGGGCACAGCTCTTCGGGATGCGTTTCTGCGTATTCAGGCGGCCGGGGTTTCTTCAGCTGGTGTTTCTGCGGCTACCGGCTGAACGAAATCGCTCTTGATGTAGGCGCTCTCTCCGTTATAGTCGATATTGACCCAGCCATCGGCTTCACCCTTATAGCTGACCTGCGTACCGGCATCGAGAACGGCGAGTACACGACAGTCGGTATTCGGCTCGGTACGAACCTTGACGCCGGTCGTGGTCATATAGATCGCGGTCGGCTCCGGTGCGGCCGTCGTCTCCGGAACGATCGGCTCGGTCTCCATCACCGGCTCGGTGACAGCCACGGTGGCAGCTGGTGTCGTCTCGATCGTCGAGCTGCCGGAACCGCCCATCAGAACGCGGATCAGAATGACCGCGAGGATGAGACAGAGAATCGGAATCACGTACTTCAGGATGCCGTACAGATCCAGCTCCTGCTTTCTGCCCTTCTGACCGCCACGTGGACGGCTGCCGTTGCGACGGCCGGCAGAAGCAGAATCACGCTTCGCTGTACCGGCTGCGGCCGGATGACGATTTCCATTCCGGGATACGCGCTCGGAATCACGAAGCGGCCGGGTCGGGCGCTGGTTCGTATTCCGGCTGGAGCGGTGATGCACATTACTGCCGGAACGACGTGGTGCATTTCCTAACGGGATGTCCACGCCGCTCGCATCAAAAGATGCACGCGGAGCGGATGCACTCGCGTCGCCTGCATTGCCCAAGGCCGTATCGATGCCTGCATCGTATCCGGCTGCGCCCGCTGCAGTATTATATCGTCCCATGGCTTCCATATCGTCTTCAGATGCTTCGTCACGGGTGGCCTCTGCCGTATAAGAATCGCTGCCAGTATCCGCACCAGCGGCCGGGTAGCTGTCGGAAGCTGCCGCCGGTCCACTGTAGCCGCTCGAAAAACGGCTGGAGCCCTGGAAACTGCGCGCTTCATAGCCACTTCCGGAAGAACGCTGTGCGTTCGAGTCTACATAATGCTCGAGCGCATCCTTCAGAAGAGAGAAGGAATCATTCGCTGCCTGCGCCGTCGCCTGGACGCCGCCCTCGGCCTGCTCTGCATATAAACGGATGGCGTGATACTGATCCCGCGTCTCCTTTGAAATCAGCCGGTTTTCAAACAGCTGCTCGATATCACTCTCGAGATTGTTGGAAACGAGAACCGCCTTGTCCACCTGCATACGGACGATCCGCTTCAGAATCTCACGGTCCAGAACCATGGCCTCAGCATAGCGACCGTTCAGAATATTCTGCTGAGCCTCATTTAAGTCGGTGCGAATTTTGCCCCAGATACTAGCTTCTCTTGGTGTTGGCATCAGAAACCTCCTTGACGGGAACATGTCCCAGCGCCGGAAAACGGCACGGAAAGATATTTTTTTGAGAAAAAAGAACGTCTTTTTTCGGAAAATCATTCCTTAAATATACAGTCTAAGTATAACCAATTTCCAAAATCACTTCAAGGAAAAAGCATTTTTTCAGCATCACAGCGGCTCCTTCGGGTCCCCTGCTTGCGAGTACGCGGAATGTATGTTACACTGCGAAAAACTGCCGTTTCCGGGCGCAGCTCGAAGGCCTGCGTCGGAACGGCATCCTATACATAGAAACAGAAAGTGAAAAATTATGAGATTAAGACATATCACCGGTTCAGAGGACTACGTCGCTCAGTCCGAGTACGTCGTACACGAGCCAGAGAAGAACAAGGGACAGTGGCAGCAGTTTTTCGGTAACGGGCACCCGATCCACGTGGAGATCGGCATGGGTAAGGGCCAGTTTATCGAGCAGATGGCGCTCACGCACCCGGAGATCAACTACATCGGCATCGAGCGCTACGATACCGTGATGCTGAAGGCGCTGAAGAAGAGAGAAGCCCTGATGGCCGAAGGCGCAACGCTTCAGAACCTGACCTTCATCTCCATCGATGCCCGCCTCCTCGCCGATGTCTTCGAAGCCGGCGAGATCGACCGCATCTACCTGAACTTCTCCGACCCGTGGCCGAAGGACCGCCAGGCGAACCGCCGACTCACCAGCCCGGTCTTCATGAAAATCTATCAGCAGTTCCTGAAGCAGGACGGCGACCTCGAGTTTAAGACCGACAACGAAGGCCTCTTCGACTACTCCCTCCTGTCCATCCCGGAAGCCGGCTGGACCCTGACCGCCGTGACCCGTGACCTGCACCATGACGATCAGATGAACCAGGGAAACATCATGACCGAGTACGAAGAGAAGTTCTCCGCAAAGGGAAACCCGATCTTCAAGCTGATCGCGACACCGCCAGTACACGAAGCATAAACAGCATTCTGCAGCCAGGGGGACCCGGAGTACTGTGCCTCCATTGCCGCCCCTCCGGGGCCCCTGGCTGAGCTGTAACGCCTGCTCGAAATTTTTTTGAAAAAGTTTTGAAAACCTGTTGACAATCAAAACCGGATTTTGTATATTACATAGGCGTCGAGCGGAACGCACGACACGAAAGACAAACGCACCTTTAGCTCAGTTGGTAGAGCAGCGGACTCTTAATCCGTTTGTCCAGGGTTCAAGTCCCTGAAGGTGCACTCGAAAAGTTCATATCTGTTTTATGCACCTTTAGCTCAGTTGGTAGAGCAGCGGACTCTTAATCCGTTTGTCCAGGGTT
>JAUNWX010000003.1:0-82028 GCA_030540075.1 Lachnospiraceae bacterium | reverse complement strand
CAAGTCCCTGAAGGTGCACGACGAAGAGCCACATGCCATTCGGTATGTGGTTCGATTTTTGTAAAAAAGTTGAGACAGGAGCCCCGGAGGGCCGGCAACAGAAACCATACGAAGCACTCGTGAAGAATCAAAATCCCCTCCCCTAGAAGTACTTGGTGTTATCTCTCCATGGAACCCTCTGTCAACGTCGAGTTTTCATTAGGAAAACTCGGCGATTGCAGAGGGCCTAGTACTTCTTGGGGAGGGGATTTTAGAGTCTTCCGAGCGCGCAGTACTGTGTTTCTGTTGCCGGCCCTCCGGAGCTCCTGGTCAGGAACTTCAATATTGTAAGAGAATTTTAAATGTACAGCGGCCCGGACATGGTATAATGTACTTTTATAAAGATGAAATTTAAAGTGGCAAGCTGTGCGATGTATCCTGCACAGCGAACACCACAGTGAACACACGAAGCAGAAAGGTTACGAATATATGCGAAATCGAAACTTTACCCGCCTGACAGCACTGATGCTGGCGGGCAGTATGCTGGTGCTGACCGGCTGTCAGCAGCAGATCGGGGATACCCGGACGGCGACCGAGACCGAATCGGAGATCGTCGTCACCACCGCTCCGGAAGCCGCCACGGTCGATGCCGTCGCCGCACTGGGCATCAACTCGAACGTCCTCCCGTCCATCGCCGGCGTCACCATTGACGGATCTGCCGAGGAACTTGCACCGGTCAACCTGACGGTCGGCGTCATCAACTCCGTCGTCGCGGAACTCCAGCAGCGACTGATGGATCTCGGCTTTATGGATCCCGATGAACCGACGACCTATTATGGAGAAGCGACCTCACAGGCCGTGAAGTATTTCCAGCGTCAGGCCGGCATGGCGCAGGATGGTATCTGCGGCGTACAGACCTGGGATGCCATCATGAGCGACAGCGCTCCGCACTACGCACTGAAGCCGGGCTTCCAGGGCGCGGATGTCACGAACGCCCAGTATCGTCTTTATAACCTCGGTTATCTCTATCACGCATCGGATGTCAACGGCACCTACGATGAAACCACCGTGGAGGCGATGAAAAAGCTCCAGACCCAGAACGGACTGAATGCGGATGGCGTGTATGGAACGGCCACCTATAACCTCCTCTATTCAGATGAAGTCAAGGCCAACATCGTCGCCCTCGGTGAGCAGTCTGACCTCGTCAAGAAGTACCAGCAGTACCTCATCAACCTCGGCTACCTCAGCGGCGAAGCGGATGGTAATTTCGGACAGGGCACGCAGGCAGCCATCAAGGCCTTCCAGGCACGAAACGACCAGATCGTCGACGGCTACCTCGGTCCGGATACCAGAGCCGCACTCGAGAACCCGAACGCGATGCCGTTCGCGATGCGTCTCGGTGAGCAGTCTGATTCCGTCAAGAACCTGCAGGAGTACCTCGCGAAGTACGGCTACCTCGATAAGAGCAACATCACCGGCTACTATGGTGAAGTGACGAAGAATGCCGTCGCGAACTTCCAGAAGGTGAACGGACTCGGTCAGGATGGTGCAGCCGGTGCACAGACCATGAACATGTTCTACAGCGGAAAGGCGAAATCGAAGCCGAAGAACAGCTCGGGCAGCACAAACCGGAACAACAGCACATCGTCCGGAAATAAGAGCAACAGCAGCAGTAAGAATAACAGCAGTGCAGTGAGCGGCAATGTCGGCGGCGGAGCAACCGTCTCCGGATCCGCCGGTGCACTGGTATCCATCGCAGCTTCGAAGATCGGCTGCCCGTATGTATGGGGCTCCAAGGGACCGAACAGCTTCGACTGCTCCGGCTTCGTCTACTGGTGTCTCAACCAGGCAGGCGTCGGTGTATCCTACATGACCTCCTCCGGATGGCGTAATCCGGGACGATTCCGTCGTGTATCCTACAACGAGCTGCAGGCCGGCGATATCATCGTCGTATCCGGTCACGTCGGCATCGTCGCCGGCGGCGGCACCGTCATCGACGCATCCTCCTCGAACGGACGTGTCGTACACAGATCGCTCGGCTCCTGGTGGGCAAACCACTTCATCGCCGGCTGGAGAATTTTCAGCTGATAAATATTAAAAACTCCGTTGGAAAGGGGCTGCCTCTCTCCAACGGAGTTTTTTAATGCCGAAGCTTGACGAACTCCTGCAGCAGCGTCTCCGCCGCCGTCGACAGCGAACGCGACTGGTCGACGACCGCACAGAAGGTCCGGTCCGGCAGCGGATCCGTGAGCTGGATGCGGTAGACCTCGCCACGTGCGAGGGCATCCCGCGCGAGTGCCTCCGGATAGAAACCGATCCCGAGATCATACGCCACCATCGGCAGGATCTGATCCGTGGAGGAGGCCTCCAGCTCCGGATCGAACGGCAGCTGATGATTCAGGAAGTACTGCACATAGAGCTCACGGGTGCCGGTGTCGCGGCCGACGCTGATGATCGGATAGGTATCAAGCTCCCGGAGAGACATTGGCTGCTCGGCGAGGTGCCGGAGCCCCGGACCGACGAGCGGGATTTCCTTAAAGGTGAAGAGCGGCTCCATCGAGAGCGTTCCGTGGATCTTCAGCGGAGTGGTCACGAGCGCGATGTCTGCGAGCCCGTTCTGGAGCGCCTTCAGGGCACGCGGCGTCGAGTGGTTCGAGATGCTGATGCTGATCTCCGGGAAGCGCTTCTTAAAGTCCCGGAGCACCGGCAGCAGTACGAGACGAAGTGCGTTCTCCGAGGCAGAGATCGTGACATGCCCGCTCTCCATATTGACTTCCTTCCGGAGCTCGCGCTCGCCGAAGCTCAGCTGCTCATACGCGATCGCCACATGCTCATAGAGCTTCTGCCCGACCTGCGTCAGGGTGATGCCGCGCTTCCCGCGGTGCATGAGCTTACAGCCGAGCTCTGCCTCGAGACTGTTCATCGCGCGGCTGACGTTTGGCTGATTCGAGCCGAGCATACGCGCCGCCTGCGTGAAGCTGCGGCAGCTGCCGACATAATAGAAGATGCGATAATAATCATACGAAACCATAGGGACTCCTTCACTGTTTTCGAACATCGGGTGGAGAGCAGATCCGCCATGACGGCGATGCGTCCGGATGCCATGAGATAAACTGCTTCAGGTCACGAAACAGGATTCGTGACAACAATGGAGAATAGTTCCAAAAATGAACAGACTCCTTGTTATTAATGTATCAAATTGAACAATCTAAGTCAAAATGACATGTTAAATATATAAAAAATACGGCTTGAATATAAAAAATTGCGGAATATAATAGCAACCGAAGTGATCGGGAGCACTATGCCTGCCCGGAAAAGGGGGCTGCCCTGCATAGATGAATTCCGTTGGCCGGTTTCGGTACGGAATTTTTTTATTGCATACGGCACCCGGAGCGGCATCCCTCCTGAGCGCTTACGTAAAAGAAAATGGAGGTAGTAGAATGGAGCAATTTACTTCGGAACTCCAGGAACAGCTGCAGGTCGCCACTGCATTCACGATTCCGGTGTTCGGAGGAATTCAAGTTGCCGAATCGACCGTCATCACCTGGGTGATCATGGCTGTACTGGCTGCGCTTTCCATCTATCTGGGTTCGAACCTGAAGGTACACAACCCGGGTAAACGTCAGCAGGTCGCAGAAATGATCGTCACCTTCCTGGACAACTTCATCAACGGGATGCTGGGAGAGAAGGGAAAGCAGTATGGAACCCTGATTTCCGTCATCCTCATCTATATCGGAGTGTCCAACGTGATCGGCCTGTTCGGACTGAAGCCGCCGACCAAGGATCTGAATGTCACCATCGGTCTTTCACTCATCAGTATCGTACTGATCGAGGTCGCGGGTATCCGCGCGAAGGGCACGAAGGGCTGGCTGAAGAGCTTTTCACAGCCGGTCGCGATCGTTACACCGATCAACATCCTCGAGCTGGTGATTCGTCCGCTGTCCCTGTGCATGCGACTTTTCGGTAACGTCCTCGGCGCATTTATCATCATGGAGCTCATCAAGATGGTAGTTCCGGTCGGAATCCCGGCCATCTTCAGTCTCTATTTTGATATATTCGACGGACTGATTCAGGCGTACGTTTTCGTATTCCTGACATCGCTTTACATCCAGGACGCGGTGGAGTAAACCGCATCCATCCACAGACCGTCTCCCCTGCTTCGGCCAATGCCGTCGACCGGGAGATCGTCACGAAGCAGACATGAAACGAAGCCTTCACGTCGAGATGAAGGCCGGCAGAAACACAGCGATCAGGATCAAGAGGACCGCTGATGTATGAATGATGATTAAAGGAGAAAAATTATGAGCGTAACAGCAATTGGTGTCGGTTTAGCAGCATTCGCCTGCATCGGTGCAGGTCTTTCCATCGGTATCGCAACCGGTAAGGCAGCAGAGGCCATCGCAAGACAGCCGGAGGCAGACGGCAAGATCATGAGAATCCTGCTTCTTGGTTGTGCCCTCGCCGAGGCAACCGCGATCTACGGTTTCGTTCTCGGTATCCTCTGCATCTTCTTCCTGGGCTGATCTTCGTTCGAGCTATCCTGCCCGCGATGATGTGCGGGAGGGTACCGATGAGACTGCATTGGCCGAAGGCGGTGCAGCGAAAAGACAGTAGTACAGTGAAGACAGGAGAAGAAACATGTTAAGAGTAGATATCAACTTATTATTTACCGTGATCAACCTGCTGTTCCTGGCTTTCCTTATGAAGAAGTTCCTCTTCAAGCCGGTACGTGCGATCCTCGAGAAGCGTCAGAGCGAGATCGAGGCATCGTTTAAAAATGCAGATGCCGTCAATCAGGAGGCAGCCGCGCTGAAGGCGAAGTATGAGGCGAGCCTGACGAACATCGAGACAGAGCGCCAGGAGACCATCAACCAGGCGAAGATCGATGCGTCGAAGGAATACGACGAGATCATCCACAACGCCAACAAGAAGGCCGACAAGATCATCGCCGAGGCGAAGATCCAGGCCGAGAAGGACGCCGAGACGAAGCAGCATGAGATGCAGCAGCAGATGGCCGTGCTCGTCGCACAGGCAGCCTATAAGATCGCGACCTCCCACGACAGTGCAGCGAACGACAGCCAGCTGTTTGACCAGTTCCTGAGCGACAGTGAGGGTCAGAAGCCGAACGGCACGAAGGAGGCATAAGCGATGACGCAGAATGCAAGAGAGATTGCAGAACGTCTGATTCAGCTGCAGGTTTCTCCGAGCGTAGTGAATTCGACCTCACGTATCTTCGAGGTCCTTCCGGAAACCCTTTCCGAGCTCGGTGATCCGACCGTGTCACTGGAGAAGAGAAACACCATCATCGACAGTGTGTTCCCGACCGAGGTGCGCGATACCCTGAAGCTTCTCTGTGAGCAGAATGCGCTCGGAAGCTGGAAGGACATCGCACAGCAGTACGGTGAGATCCGTGCAAATGCAGAGCGCCAGATCCAGGTCCGCCTTCGCTATGTGACGAAGCCGACGGAGAAGCAGCTCCTGAATATTCAGAAGTTCGTTTTTGATAAGTATAAGACACAGCACTTCGATTTCCAGATGCAGGAGGATAAGACGCTCGGTGGCGGCTTCATCCTCGAGGTGGGCAATGATCAGTACGACTGGTCGACGAGCGGCCGCCGGAATCAGTTCCTCGAGCAGATCCGGAATACCCGTTCCAGCCTCGCAAGCGATGCCGACATCCTGACGATTCTTCAGAAGGGCATCTCGAACTTCGACCTGAAGGCTGAGAAGAAGGAAATCGGCTTCATCGAGAGCGTCGGTGATGGTATCGCCATCATGAACGGCCTCGATCATGCCATGTATGGTGAGGTCATCGAGTTCGATAACGGCACCAAGGGTATGGTACAGAATATCGAGCGGAACCGCATCGGTGTCATCCTCTTCGGTGACGAGGCCGGACTCGGCGAGGGCAGCCGCGGTATGCGTACCGGTCGTATGGCCGGTGTGCCGGTATCCAACGACTACCTCGGTCGTGTCGTGAACGCCATCGGTGAGCCGATCGACGGCCTCGGTCCGATCCATGAGGACGAGTACCGTGCCATCGAGCAGCCGGCACCGGGCATCATCGATCGTCAGCCGGTCAATGAGCCGCTGCAGACCGGTATCCTCGCCATCGACTCCATGTTCCCGATCGGTCGTGGACAGCGTGAGCTGATCATCGGCGACCGTCAGACCGGTAAGACCTCCATCGCGATGGATACGATCCTGAACCAGGCCGACAAGAACTGTATCTGTATCTATGTCGCCATCGGTCAGAAGGAGTCGACCGTCGCTTCACTGGTCGAGAACCTGAAGAAGCACGACGCGATGAAGTACACCTGCGTCATGGCAGCCACCGCGGCCGATCCGGCGCCGATCCAGTACATCGCACCGTATGCCGCGACCTCCCTCGCCGAGTACTTCATGTACAAGGGACAGGATGTCCTGATCGTCTACGATGACCTCAGTAAGCACGCCGTCGCCTACCGTGCGCTCTCCCTGCTCCTCGGTCGTGCACCGGGACGTGAGGCCTACCCTGGCGATGTCTTCTATCTGCACTCGAGACTGCTCGAGCGTTCCTGCCGTCTCTCCGAGAAGCTCGGTGGTGGCTCCATCACCGCCCTTCCGATCATCGAGACCCAGGATGGTGATGTATCGGCCTATATCCCGACGAACGTCATCTCCATCACCGATGGTCAGATATTCCTCGAGAGCAACCTCTTCTTCGAGGGTCAGCGTCCGGCCGTCAACGTCGGTCTGTCCGTATCCCGAGTCGGTGGTGCGGCGCAGGCGAAGGCCATGAAGAAGGCGTCCGGTTCGCTCCGTATCGATCTCGCGCAGTATCGTGAGATGGCCGTCTTCACACAGTTCTCCTCGGATCTCGATCAGAACACCCGTGATCTCCTGACCCAGGGTAAGGTGCTCATGGAGCTCCTGAAGCAGCCGCTCGGTCATCCGATGTCGCTGTCGGATCAGGTCATCACCCTCGTCACAGCTTTAAATAAGAAGCTGATGACGGTCGAGCCGAAGCTTGTGAAGGCGTTCCAGGGCGAGATGCTCGCGTATTTCGCACAGCGCTATCCGGAGATCGGCAAGAACCTCGAGATCTCAAAGGTACTCGATGACGATGCGAAGAAGAACATTCTTGCGGTCGCCGACGAGTTCCTGAAGCTCTGGGACAGCGAGCACAAGTCAACGGAAAGCACGAGCGCAGTCTAAGCGTTTCATCATATAGCGCCAATGCTTCCGGCGAAGCATCGTCACCCAGCGGAGTCGAAGTGACTCCGGGACATGAGGATGCCGGCAGGAAGCATTGGCCGAAGACAGGAGTACATCATGGCAACAACAAGAGAGCTTCGGGACCGTATCTCGAGCATCGATAATACGCTGAAAATCACCAACGCCATGTACCTCATCTCCAGTACGAAGCTCCGGAAGGCGAAGACGGATCTGGCGAAGACCGAGCCGTATTTCTATACGCTGCAGACGATGATCCAGCGTATCCTGCGTCATCTGCCGGAGGATTTCACGCATCCATACCTGGATGTGCGTCGTTCGGTTCGTGAAACGATGGAACCGAGGGATTATAAGACGGCGGTCATCTGCGTGACAGCGGATAAGGGCCTCGCCGGTGCCTATAATCATAATGTGATCAAGCGGACCGAGGAGATCCTCCGGGAGCGTCCGAATCATCAGCTGTTCGTCGTCGGCGAGATGGGCCGTGCCTACTTCCATGCACAGAACGAGCCGATCGCGCACCACTTCCACTATACGGCGCAGAATCCGACCCTGCATCGGGCACGTGTCATCACGGGCCATATGCTGGATCTCTTCGAGGCACATGAGTTCGATGCGCTCTACATCGTGTATACACGTATGAAGAACAGTCTGGAGATGGTCACCGAGACCGAGCAGCTGCTTCCGCTGGATAAGCTGAACGGCGGCGTGCTGGGAACGACGGTGCCGATGGTCGCGGGTATGGAGGAGTTCCGTATGCGTCCGACACCGAAGGCCATCATCGATAACGTCATCCCGGATTATCTGAACGGTTTCATCTACAGTGCGCTGGTCGAGTCCTTCTGCTCGGAGCAGAATGCACGTATGACCGCGATGGATGCCGCGAACCGCAGTGGTAACAAGCTGAAGCAGCAGCTGAGCATACAGTATAATCGGCAGCGTCAGGCACAGATCACACAGGAAATCACGGAGATCGCCGCAGGCGCCCGCGCGCAGCAGCGGAAGTAGTACATGAATGCCGTATGTCAGAGCATGGCACGTATACAGGCCGTGCAGATATGCGCGTTGATGAACATGACGTGGTGGTTTTGAGAGAGAAGAGAGACGTGATGAGGGCACGGCGGAAGCATTGGCCTCATCTGTTAGAAAGGTTGATACATGCAGACAGGAAAAATCGTGCAGGTGATGGGACCGGTCGTCGATGTGGCGTTTGATACCACACCGCTTCCGGAAATCAAGACTGCACTTAAGGTAGATAATCATGGCAGAGAGTGTGTCATGGAGGTGGCACAGCAGATGGGGCAGAGCGTCGTGCGCTGTATCATGCTGAGTGCATCCGAGGGACTCGAGCGGGACATGGTCGTCACGAATACAGGTGCCGGAATCACTGTTCCTGTAGGTGAGAAGACCCTCGGCAGACTGTTTAATGTCCTGGGTGATGCGATCGATGGACAGCCGGCACCGGAGACCGAGGAGCACTGGGAGATCCACCGGAAGCCGCCGAAGTTCGAGGACCAGAATCCGGTACAGGAAGTACTTGAGACCGGTATCAAGGTTATCGATCTGCTGGCACCGTACGCAAAGGGTGGTAAGATCGGTCTGTTCGGTGGTGCCGGTGTCGGTAAGACGGTCCTGATTCAGGAGCTGATCCGGAACATCGCGACCGAGCATGGCGGATACTCGATCTTCACCGGTGTCGGCGAGCGTTCTCGTGAGGGTAATGATCTCTACAGCGAGATGACCGCGAGTGGCGTTATCAAGAACACGGCGCTCGTCTTCGGACAGATGAACGAGGCACCGGGCGCGAGAATGCGTGTCGCGGAGACCGGTCTTACGATGGCCGAGTACTTCCGTGATGTGCAGCATAAGGATGTGCTGCTTTTCATCGATAATATCTTCCGTTTCGTACAGGCAGGTTCCGAGGTTTCGTCTCTGCTCGGTCGTATGCCGTCGGCCGTCGGCTACCAGCCGACCCTCGCGACGGAGATGGGCCAGCTGCAGGAGCGTATCGCGTCGACGAAGGAAGGTTCCGTTACCTCCGTACAGGCGGTCTACGTTCCGGCCGATGACCTGACCGACCCGGCACCGGCGACGACCTTCGCGCACCTCGATGCGACGACGGTTCTGTCCCGTAAGATCGTAGAGCAGGGTATCTACCCGGCCGTCGATCCGCTGGAGAGCTCCTCCAGAATCCTGACTGAGGAGATCGTCGGGAAGGAGCATTATGACACGGCACAGCGTGTACTGCAGATCCTCGAGAAGTACAAGGAGCTGCAGGATATCATCGCCATCCTCGGTATGGAAGAGCTGTCCGAGGAGGATAAGATGACCGTCTACCGTGCACGTAAGATCCGTAACTTCCTGAGCCAGCCGTTCTTCGTCGGTGAGCAGTTCACCGGTATCCCGGGCAGATATGTTCCACTCGCCGATACCATCAAGGGCTTCAAGGCCATCATCGATGGTGAGATGGATGAGTACCCGGAGAGCGCGTTCTTTAACGTCGGTACGATCGAGGATGTGAAGAAGAAGGCCGAGGATATGGCGGCTGCTGACGCGAAGAAGGCGTAAATGTTGAGAGAGGTTTTGAAATGGCAGACACACCAGCACTGTTCAGTTTACAGGTGATTGCATCGAATAAGGTTTTTTATGATGAGCATGCACAGTATCTGAAAATCAATACTTCGGATGGCTTCCGTGGCCTGATGGCGCATCATGCGCCATGTGTTGTGGCTGTCGAGACCGGACCGATGGAAATCGTGAAGCCGGATGGCGAGCGCATCGAGGTGCTCGTCAGCAGCGGCATCATGAACTGTGCGAACAACCGTATCACGGTGCTCGTTGATACCTGCGAAACCGCAGAGGAGATCGATGTGCGTCGTGCGGAGGAGGCGAAGGAGCGTGCCCTCGAGCAGCTCCGCCAGAAGCAGTCCGTCGGCGAATTCAAGATGACCCAGTCATCCCTCGCCCGCGCACTGTCGCGACTGGAGTTCTCGTCACAGAAGAAACACTACATTTAATCACAAGTCAGGATCCCGGAGGGCTGTCCCCGGCAGCACAGTACTTCGAGGTCGGAAAAATCACAAATCGGGCCCTAAGAACCAGTAGGCTCTCTGCAAACGACTGAGTTTTCTTTATGAAAACTCAGTGTTGCAGAGAGTGCTAAGGAAAAATTACTCCAACTGGTTCTAAGGGCCCGATTTGGATTTATTCACGACCTCTTCGTATGGCTGCCGGGGACAGTCCTCCGGGCGTCTTGACCTCTACTGTTTTCAGTAATGCCGTTTCTGTGATAAGCTATTGCGTCACAAGTATTATAACTTCATCCGTAGCGGGCGGTGGCTCTGGATGAATGTTCTCGATTATTCTGCTTATTCACCCTGAATGGCTTTGACGGCATCGATGACGGCACCGCGGAAGCCGTGTTCTTCGAGGGAAGCAATGCCTCGGATCGTTGCGCCGCCCGGTGAGCAGACATCGTCCTTCATTGCAGCCGGATGCGTTCCGCTTGCAAGCTGCAGTGCGGCGGTGCCTTCGAGCATCTTCGATACGAGCGGATAGGCCGTCGCACGAGGGATGCCGTACATGACAGCCGCGTCTGCGAGTGCCTCCATGAAGACCTCCGCAAAGGCAGGCGCACAGCCGCCGATGATGCCACCGATGTTGAGCTGTGCGGTCTCCACCGGAATCACCATGGAAATCTTCTCGAGTAAGCTATGAACCAGGGTTCCCTCATCCGGTGTAAGGCTCGTCGCCTTCTCGGCGATGAAGATGCCCTTGCCGACCGAAACCGGGATATTCGGGATCGTGCAGAGAAGGTGCGCAGATGCCGGAAGAATTTCTTCCTTCTCATAACGAGCGAGGTCATAGCCCCAGGCTACGGAAACGACCAGCTTGTCGGCGAAGTGCGCTGCGTATGGCTTGATGATCGTCGGAATCTTCACCGGCTTTACGGCGATAAAGATGAGGTCCGACGCATCGGCCACTTCTGCGACGTCATGGCAGGCATGAATACCGGCTACGTTTTCAGCGTCTGATGGCGCAAGTGCAGAGATTTCCGAGCAGCGTGCGCTGAGCTTCTCGAAGTGCCCGCCACAGGCATGGATGTTGCCCGCCGGGATACCCGCACGGATGAAGCCCTCCGCTACTGCACCACCCATATTGCCTAAACCGATAAATCCGATATGAAGTTCATTCAGTGATTTCATATATAAATCCTTTCGTGTTTCGCTGGCAGCTATTGAACACCTGCCGTTATCATTTTCCCTAGTGTAGGCCGAGGGCACCGCAGTGTCAAGAAGACAGCCCAGGACGCCCGGAGGGCCGGCAAAGGATACCATACGGAGAGGCCGTGTGAAATCAAGCCGGGTCCCCTTAGCGGCACTTGGTGTTATCTCTCCTTGGAACCCTCTGTCAACGTCGAGTTTTCATCAGGAAAACTCGGCGATTGCAGAGGGCCTAGTGCCGCTTAGGGTCCCCGGCTTAGATTGAACCGGTCGCGGAGTATTGCGTATCCTTTGCCGGCCCTCCGGGCCTCCGGACACGCTGGCGTGTGTGACCCTATAATAAAAACTTGTCAGCGCTTCGGAAAGAGTGTATTATATAGGGCATCATTTGAAAAACGAAGATATACAGATTTAAGGAGATAAGTCGATATGATGAGTCCGAAGCAGAAAAAGACCGTATCCGCGGTTATCGTCATTGCCCTCGTTGCCGCAATGGTGCTGACCATGGTTCTTCCATATATTCTTTGATGGATACAGAATGACGGAGAGACAGCCCAGCGGGCTGTCTCTCTTTTTATAGAAACAGTTAGAGAGACTTTATGAAACATGATATCACTCCTGGCCAGGACCTGGTCATGATCGGTGAGGTCGGAACGTATGCGCTTCGTGTCCTCCTCGATCAGCGAATGACAGACATCAGAAAACGATTCGGTACGGCGTACCTCGCAGAGGAAGTGGCAAAGCTGGAGAGCCTGGAGCGTACGCTCCGAAACGCAGCTTCGGTGTCCTGGCAGGCCTCGTCCACAGCGGCGCTTTCCGCGGAAGCAGGACCGTCGCAGGAAGGGCTGGATGCTCGAGCCTGCCGCCCGGAGGGCGCTCCTTCGGGTTCGTGTGATCCGCTGGAGCAGCTGCTTCCGGGCTATCAGAAAATGTATGGCGTCACGAAGTGCTGGCCGGTGACGAAGGGCGGTGTCCTGAAGGCCCTGTGGGACTTCTGTGCATCGGAGGGCATCGATCCGGAGACCGGGAAGAAGCGTGGCGACGGTGTGGGCTGCGAGTTCCGCTATGACTGCATCCCGATCCGCCAGTTCACGATGGAGGTCTGTGAGCTGTTTGACCTTTTCCCGTACCGGCTCTGGTCGGAGGACTGCTGGCTGCTGGCCGTCGATCGGGGTACGCAGCTGGTGGAGGACTTCCTGAAGACGCAGAACGGCCTTGCGAAGGCCGATGCGGATGCGATTTTCGAGCAGGGAGACCGCGCCGGCTTCGACGCAGCCCATCGCCGGACAGAAGAACCGGTGAAGGCGGCTGTCTTCGGCCGCTTCACGAAGGGAAAGAAACGCCTCCGCGTGGATGGCGTCGAGCCGGCGTACCTCACCCGTGAGGATTACGAGGAGCTGGAGCGCTTCCTGGAGGGCGCAAAGCGAAAGTAAATATTAAGTTGTCTACAGCCCGCCGGATGTTTACAATAAATATGTTGTGCGCCGGCATCTGAAAAGAGGAGTATAGAACCATGAGAGAGAAGATTCTTGCAATTATCGAAAAAAATTCACGTCTGACCACGAAGGACATCGCCGATATCCTCGGTGAGAACGAGGAGAGAGTGAAGGCAGAGATCGAGAGCATGGAGCAGGAGGGTATCATCTGCGGCTATCATACGCTCATCAACTGGGACAAGACCGCCGACGAGCGTGTCGATGCGCTGATCGAGGTGAAGGTGACACCACAGCGTGGACAGGGCTTCGACTCCATCGCCCATCGTATCTACCAGTATGATGAGGTGGATGCAGTGTACCTCATGTCCGGATCCTTCGACTTCACCGTGATGATCAAGGGCAGAACCATGAAGGAGGTGGCGCTGTTCGTTTCCGAGAAGCTGTCCCCGATGGAGTCCGTCCTGTCCACCGCGACGCACTTCGTACTGAAGAAGTATAAGGATCACGGCACCGTCATCGAGCAGCCGCGTGTTGACGAGAGAATGAAGGTGTCCTTATGAGAAGTCCGTTAAATGATCGAATCACAGAAATCCAGCCGAGCGGCATCCGTAAGTTCTTCGACATCGTGACGGAGATGGAGGATGCAATCTCCCTCGGTGTCGGTGAGCCGGATTTCGATACGCCGTGGCATGTGCGTGAAGAGGGTATCCACTCGCTCGAGATGGGCCGTACCTTCTATACGTCCAATGCCGGCTTAAAGGAGTTACGTACCGAGATTTCAAATTATATCAACCGCCGCTTCGGTGTAAGCTACGATCCGCTGAGCGAGTGCATGGTCACCGTCGGTGGCTCCGAGGCGATCGACCTCGCGATGCGCTGCATGCTGAATCCGGGCGATGAGGTCCTCATCCCGCAGCCGAGCTACGTTTCCTACACCCCGTGTGCGATCATGGCCGGTGGTGTGCCGGTGCCGATCGAGCTGGAGGAGAAGGACGAGTTCCGTCTGACCCCGGAGAAGCTCCTCGAGAAGATCACGCCGAAGACGAAGCTCCTCGTACTGCCGTTCCCGAACAATCCGACCGGTGCCATCATGGAGAAGGAGGACCTCGAGAAGCTCGTGCCGATCATCGAGCAGAACGACCTCTATGTCCTCAGCGATGAGATCTATGCGGAGCTCACCTACAAGGGTGAGATGCACAGCATCATCGAGTTCCCTGGGATGCGCGACCGTACGGTATACATCAACGGCTTCTCGAAGGCCTATGCGATGACCGGCTGGCGTCTCGGCTACTGCTGTGCACCGAAGCTGATCCTCAAGCAGATTCTGAAGCTGCACCAGTTCGCCATCATGTGCGCACCGACGACCTCGCAGTATGCGGCCGTCGAGGCTCTGAAGAACGGCGATGAGGATATCGCCCGCATGCGCGAGGCCTATGACCAGCGTCGCCGCTTCCTTGTGACGCGCCTCCGCGAAATCGGCATGGACTGCTTTGAGCCATATGGCGCATTCTATGTCTTCCCGTCGATCAAGCGCTTCGGCATGAGCTCCGAAGAGTTCGCGAACCGCCTGCTTCGGGAGGAGAAGGTCGCCATCGTCCCGGGTACCGCCTTCGGTGACTGTGGAGAGGGCTTCATGCGTATCTCCTATGCGTACTCCATCGAGGACCTGAAGAAGGCACTCGACCGGATCGAGGCCTTCGTACGGAAGCTTCCTGATTCGGCTTTTTTTCGGAGGTGAATATGGCCTGGTATGACAGTGCTGTTTTTTATCATATGTATCCCCTCGGCATGGTGGGTGCCGAGAAGCAGAACGACGGCGGGGAGATCCGTCACCGCTTTTCCGAGCTCGATGCCTTCATCCCGTACCTGAAGGTGCTCGGCTGCGACGCCATCTACATCGGCCCGCTCTTCGAGTCCGGCAGTCACGGCTACGACACCACGGATTATAAAACCGTCGATCGTCGATTAGGGACCAATGAAGACTTCCGCCACTTCGTGGACACAGCGCACAATTACGGCATCCGTGTCGTCGTTGATGCCGTGTTCAACCACACCGGTCGCGGCTTCTTCGCGTTTAAGGATATCCAGGAGAAGCGCTGGGACAGCCCATATAAGGACTGGTACAAGGGCGTCGGATTCGATGGCGGTTCCCCATGGGGGGACAGCTTCCACTACAGTGCATGGCGCGGTGCCTGGGAGCTCCCGGAGCTGAACTTCAACTGCGAGGGCGTACGTAAATACCTGATCGATGTCGTGCAGTACTGGATCGATACCTTCGACATCGATGGCCTCCGTCTTGACTGTGCCGATGTGCTCGATATGGGCTTCCAGCATACGCTTCGCTACTTCACGAACCAGATGAAGCCGGAGTTCTGGCTGATGGGTGAGGTGATCCACGGAGAGTATGCACGCTGGGTAAATCCGGAGACCCTGCACTCGGTGACGAACTACGAGCTGCACAAGTCCATCTACAGTGGCTTCAACAGCCATAATTTCTTCGAGATCGCGCACAATGTGAATCGTAATCTCACGATCGGCCGGGATCTGTATCTCTTCCTCGAGAACCATGATGTGGATCGTATCGCGTCGAAGCTCGAAAATAAGAACAACCTCCGCCCGTGCTATATGGCGATGTTTACCCTGCCGGGGAAGCCATCCATCTATTATGGTGGTGAGTTCGGTCTCGAGGGTGTGAAGCAGGGGCCGGATGATTCGCCGCTGCGTCCGTCCATCGACCTTGATGAGATGAAGCCGAACGACTTCACCTCCTATGTGGCGAAGCTTGCCGAGATCCATGGCAAGAACTCGGAGCTCCATATGGGCCAGTATAAGGAGCTGTATCTTCAGAACCGTCAGTGGGCCTACGCCCGCGTGGACCATAACAGTGCGGTCGTGACGGCGCTCAATAACGATGAGCAGCCGGCGGTGTTCTATGTGACCCTGCCGATGAAGGCGGAGCTCGCCTTCGACCTGCAGACCGAGGAGTCGATCCCGATCGAGGCCGATAACCGCATCATGATCCGTCTCGAGGCGAATTCCGGGCGGATGATCAAAGTGAAATAGTACTGTGCGTGATGAGATGCCCTCCGGGCGTCTCAGACAGAACATCCAAAGAGCAGAAATGTGTCGTCTAATAAACGGCTTTGCGCAATATAGTAAAAATGTCAAAACGAGGGGAAAAACCCCTCGTTTTGTTGTATAATATTCTCACGACAAAATAATAACGGAGGACATCATGGCCACCAGATCCAGGAAAGCAAAACCGGCCGGAAGCACAAAACCGGCCACGAACGATACACAGAAAACCACGGTAAAGAAAACCGCGCCGAAGACCGCGAAACCAGCGGCACCGGCGGCACACAAGAGTGCCCCGAAGCCACAGGAGAAGAAGCCCGTGACAGACGCTTCGTCGGAAGCATTGGACCCGGTCTTCATCACCGAGCTTGATCGCTACCTCTTCGGCGAGGGCCGCGATTATAAGATTTATGAGAAGATGGGCGCGCACCCGGCGACGCTGCACGGCAAGAAGGGCATGCACTTTGCGGTCTGGGCACCGCATGCGAAGGCCGTCTCCATCGTCTGCGACCGGAACGAGTGGGATGTGGAGACGAACTACATGCTTCCGCTCGAGACCAGCGGCATCTATGAGGGCTTCATCGAGGGCATGGGCTTCGGTGAGATCTACAAGTTTGCGATTCATACACAGCGTGGCGACATCCTGTATAAGGCGGATCCATATGCATTTTCCGCAGAGTTCCGTCCGGGTACCGCATCGAAAACCGCGGACCTTTCGGGCTATGGCTGGGGCGACCAGAACTGGATGAGCACGCGCGCGAAGACACCGGTGTTCGCACAGCCGATGGCGATTTATGAGTGTCATCTCGGCTCCTGGCGGAAGAAGAACCGTGAGGAGAAGAACGGCTTCTATACCTATACCGAGGCGGCACATGAGCTCGCCGAGTACTGTAACGATATGGGCTACACCCATGTCGAGCTGATGGGCATCGCGGAGCATCCGCTCGATGCGAGCTGGGGCTATCAGGTGACCGGTTATTTCGCACCGACGAGCCGCCATGGCTCCCCGAAGGAGTTTATGTATATGGTGGATTATCTTCACCAGCACGGCATCGGTGTGATCCTCGACTGGGTACCGGCGCACTTCCCGAAGGATGCGCAGGGACTGGCGGATTTCGACGGCACCCCGACCTATGAGTATGCCGACCCGCGAAAGGGCGAGCATCCGGACTGGGGCACGAAGATCTTCGATTACGGTAAGAATGAGGTACAGAACTTCCTCATCGGCAACGCGCTGTACTGGTATGACGAGTATCACATCGACGGACTCCGTGTCGATGCGGTGGCGTCCATGCTCTACCTCGACTATGGCCGCAAGGATGGCGAGTGGGTACCGAATAAGTACGGCGGAAACGGAAACCTCGAGGCCATCGAGTTCTTCAAGCATCTGAACTCCATCATCCTCGGACGTAAAGACGGCACGATCATCATCGCAGAGGAGTCGACGGCATGGCCGAAGGTGACCGCAGCGCCGGAGTATGACGGCCTCGGCTTCACCTATAAGTGGAACATGGGCTGGATGCATGACTTCCTCGATTATATGAAGCTGGACCCGTATTTCCGTAAGGGTGCACATAACAAGATGACCTTCGGTATGAGCTATGCTTCCTCCGAGAAGTTTATTCTGGTGCTGAGCCACGACGAGGTCGTCCATCTCAAGTGCTCGATGATCAACAAGATGCCGGGCCTCTACGAGGATAAGTTCCGGAATCTGAAGTGCGGCTACCTCTTCATGTTCGGTCACGCCGGCAAGAAGCTGCTCTTCATGGGCCAGGATTTCGCACAGCTGCACGAGTGGGATGAGAAGGTGTCCCTCGACTGGTACCTCACCGAGGAGCCGGAGCACAAGGGCGTGCAGAATTTCATGCGTGACCTCCTCCACATGTACCGGAAGTACCCGGCGATGTGGGAGCAGGACGACAGCTGGGAGGGCTTCGAGTGGATCAATGCGGACGATGCCGACCGCTCGATCTTCAGCTTCATCCGGAAGGATCATACCGGAAAGAACAGCCTCGTCTTCGTCGTCAACATGACCCCGGTGGAGCGTCCGGACTATGCGGTCGGTGTTCCGACCCGCGGTCGCTATACACTGATTTTCGATGAAAACGGTGCCGTCAGCTCGAAGGATGGTCGGAAGAATGCCTACCAGGCGAAGAAGGGCGAGTGTGACGGAAGACCATACCACGTAGCATATCCGCTCCCGGCGTATGGCTGTGCCGTCTTCCGCTTTCAGTATGATTGAGCCGGTATAGATAAAAAGTTATAAGAAGAAAATTTGTTATTAATTTAACAAATTTATATTCCTTTTCTCATGAAGTGTAGTAAAATAGACTCATACTTAAAAAAGGAGAACAACTATGGCTAGAGAATTATTATCGAAAAAAGCGGGCAAGAGTGTTTATCGCGATGGTGATAAGATTCTGAAGATTTTTGAGAAGTCGTTTGACAAGTCAGAGGTTTTTCATGAAGCCTTCGCACACGCACGTGTAGAGACCATCGAAGGCCTCCATGTACCGAAGGTTCTCGGAATCTACGAGGAGGATGGCCAGTGGGTGATCGAGCGTGAGTACATCGCCGGCAAGACACTCGAGGAGCTCATGAAGGAGCATCCGGAGAAGAAGAACGAGTACATCGCACAGATGGTCGACCTTCAGATGCTGATGTTCACGAAGAAGGCTCCGCTGCTTCAGAAGCTGCGCGATAAGCTGACCTACCAGATCAACGGCCTCAACACCATCGATGCAAGCACACGTTACGAGCTGCTGACCCGTCTTGAGTCCATGCCGAAGCACTTCAAGCTCCTGCACGGTGATTTCCGTCCGGATAACATCATCGTCGCAGAGGATGGCACGATGTACCTCATCGACTGGGTACATGCCACCCAGGGTAACGCAAGTGCCGATGTAGCGAGAACCTACACGACACTCTACCTCGAGGATCGTGATGCGGCAGAGCAGTACTATCAGGATTTCTGCGCAAAGACCAACACCGATAAGAGCTATGTACACAAGTGGCTTCCGATCGTCGCCGCTGCGAACCTTACGAAGCAGCGTCCGGAGGAGAAGGAGATCCTCGAGAGCTGGCTCAATGTTGCCGACCTGATGTAAGCTTGACAAGAATTTATAAAACAGAATAAGATAGAAATCGCTGCCAGATGGCAGCGATTTCTTTTTGAAAGGAAAACATCTATGCCAGATCAGTTTTCGAGAACCCGTCTCCTGCTGGGAGCGGAAGCCGTGCAGATTCTGCAGCAGGCCCGCGTCATCGTCTTCGGTGTCGGCGGCGTCGGCGGTTTCGCCGTCGAAGCCCTCGCACGCGCCGGTGTCGGCACGATCGACCTCGTGGATAACGATACCGTCTGTCTCACGAACATCAACCGTCAGATCATCGCCACCCACCAGAGCGTCGGGCGCTATAAAACCGAGGTGATGGCGGAGCGCATCCATGACATCAACCCGGACTGCGTCGTCCATCGTCACGAGTGCTTTTTCCTGCCGGAAACCAGTGCAGAATTCCATTTTGAGGAGTATGATTACGTCATCGATGCGGTCGATACCGTGACTGCAAAGATCCAGCTCGTCATGGCCTGCCAGGCGGCCGGTACGCCGATCATCAGCAGCATGGGCGCCGGGAACAAGCTGGATCCTACGAAATTCCAGGTCGCGGATATCTATCAGACCTCGATCGATCCGCTTGCCCGCGTCATGCGCCGCGAGCTGAAGAAGCGCCAGGTGAAGCATCTGAAGGTCGTGTACTCCACGGAAGAAGCATTGACCCCGCTTACGGCAGAGGAGGATCCTGTCTCCGCCGAAGAGATATCACCGGACGTCGAACACATCAGCGGCCGCCGCTCGACCCCGGGCTCCGTCGCCTTCGTACCTTCCGTCGCCGGACTCATCATCGGCGGTGAGGTGATCAAGGACCTCACGAAGGAAGCGATGAAACGGGCACGTGCAAGATCCCTGAACATTTAGCATTTTTTGCATGGAAACCCGTACTTACAAATTGCGAAAAGCGTGATAAGATGATAATAGTTTGACATGTCGATGATAGCTATATGAGTACGAGGGAAGAATGAAAGCACCATCAAATCTGAAGGATTTTGTATATAAGAGCATCGAATCCGATCTTTTATCCGGAAATCTGCATTCCGGGGATATCATCAACGAGAAGGATCTGGTGGAGAAGTATGGTGTGAGTAAATCGCCGGTGCGCGATGCACTGATTGCGATGTGCGCCGACGGCATCCTGAAAAGTATCCCGCGTTATGGCTATGAGGTCATCACCTATTCGGTGGAAGATGTATATTCCATGCTGCAGTTCCGTCTCGTCCTGGAGAGCGGGTTCCTGAAGCAGCGGATTTCGACATTGACGGAGCGACAGATCGAAGAGCTGGAGAAGCTCAATGTTGACTGCCAGAACGATGACAGTACGCCGTTCGAGCACTGGGCTGCGAACGAAAACTTTCATCTCAAGCTGATGAGCTTCTGGCATAACGACTATGCACTTCAGGAACTTCGTCTTACGATGAATCGTCTCACACGCGCGTATGCGCAGTTCTACTGGAACAGCAACCGGGATGTTCTGCTGTCGCATGATACAGAGCACCATACCGATATCATCGACAGTCTCCGGAAGAAGGACGCAGATACCGCCATCGAGTATATCAGTCAGGATCTGCATAATTTCGGTGGCTTCGAGGACTTCTTCCGCCAGGCGAGATAAGGGATGCAGAGCGGGAAACGTTCTCGTGGGAATCCCTGCGTAGCATGTGCGAAACGTGCGACAGGATGCGTTCCGTCCTGCCTGCAGTTCGAATATAAAACAGAATAAAGAAGATGAATTCAAGGCCGAATCAGGAAGCAGCAGTTCCTGATCTGGCCTTTTGTGCATTATGTATAAAATATAGTGGCGTTTTTGGCCACTATTTGGCTTATCATACAAACGAATATGTGTTAGTATGGCTCTATAACAACTGGTAATATCAGTGATAAGATTTGTACTATGAGCAGGCGGGAATGCGGATCAGGTATGTTCATTTATCCTGCACTTTATATTATCAGTAAGGCCATCTGGAGCGTATTCGGGTGGCGAAGGAAAGGAGGAAAATACGTATGAAGCTGAGTGAAGGTGAGTACAGAAATTACACAGCGATCTTACGTGCGGAGCTGATTCCGGCGATGGGCTGTACGGAGCCGATTGCGATCGCTTATGCGGCAGCGGAGGCCCGGAGGCTCCTGGGAGAGATGCCGACGCGCATCACCGTCAACTGCTCCGGCAACATGATCAAGAACGTGAAGGGCGTGACGGTACCGAATTCCGGTGGACAGAAGGGCATCGAGGTCGCCGCTATCCTCGGTATGGTCGGTGGTGATCCGGATAAGAAGCTGGAAGTCATCGCCGGTGTGACCGATGAGGATCGTGAAGAGTGCAGAAAACTCAACGAGGCGAAGATCTGTGATGTGAATCTGGCGGAAAATGTTCCGAATCTCTACATCGAGATCATCATGGCATCGGAAGAGCATACGGCCTGTGTACGCATCGCAAACCACCATACGGATATCGTCTATATGCAGAAGGATCAGAAGATTCTTCGCGATATAGAGAACGCCGTTGTGGAGGAGAGCGCAGAAGAAACTGTACTCGCAGATCGAAGCAGGATGAGCCTTCAGGGCATTCTCGAGTATGCAGACACCGTCGATCTCGCGGACATTAAACCGGTGATCCAGCGTCAGATCGAGATGAACGCGAAGATTTCCCAGGAGGGACTCGACAACGCCTGGGGTGCTCAGATCGGTAAGACCATCCTCGGAAACTGGGGACACGATGTACGTACCGAAGCCTGCGCCGCAGCGGCCGCCGGTTCCGATGCACGTATGAGCGGATGTCCGCTTCCAGTCGTGATCAATTCCGGTTCCGGAAATCAGGGTATCACCGTGACGATGCCGGTGCTCGTCTATGCTCGTGAATGGAAGATCTCAGAAGAAAAGATGTATCGGGCGATGCTCGTAAGTAATCTGGTTTCCATCTATATCAAGCACTATATCGGCGCGCTTTCCGCATTCTGTGGCGCTGTAAGTGCAGCCTGTGGTTCGGGTGCAGCCATCACCTTTATGGCCGGTGGCGACTACCAGCATATCGGTCGTACGATCACCAACACGCTGGCCAATGTCGGCGGCATCGTCTGCGATGGCGCGAAGCGGAGCTGTGCTGCGAAGATTGCCGCATCGGTACATGCCGCACTGCTGGCACACTACATGAGCATGAGTGACAAGCAGTTCCAGGCCGGTGAAGGTATCGTGGAGCAGGATGTAGAGGAAACAATTAAAAACATGGGATACATCGGCAGAGTCGGTATGAAGTCCACGGATAAGGAGATCCTGAATGTCATGATCGATAAGGCAGATGTAGACGCAAACCTTTAAAGGGTTAGGAGTATGAAATGGGAGAAAACGTAAAAAAACAGAAGAAGAGTGGATCGATTAATGCATTCGTCATCGTATTCCTCGTAATCGTAGGCTGCTATATTATGTCGCTGTTTATCAGCCCGGGTGCATTTGACCGTGAAGTGCTGAATGGCAGAACTGTGGTCATCGCAAACTCTTTCCACGCAACGGAAAAGACGTACCTGGGACCGCAGGCGATTTTCCAGTCGATTCCGAATGGACTTGTATCCTCTGGCGGCATGATGTTTCTCGTTATGCTCGTTGCAGGATGTATCGAAGTTTACAAGCGGACTGGTGCGCTGAACAAGGGTGTAGCTCGTATCCTTTCGAAGTCTGAGGCGGTCGGCTCTGAGAAGATCCTAGTTCTGATCATGATCATCTTCGGTTCACTCGGTGGATTCCTCGGATGGAATGAGCAGATTGTTCCGTTCATTCCGATCGTTCTGTCACTGGTTCTGGCACTCGGCTATGACCTGATGACCGGTATCGCTTGTTCCGCTATGATCGATATGATCAGCTTCTCGTTCTCACCGACCAGTGTATACACCGTAGGTATCTCACATGAAGTGGCAGAGCTTCCGATGTTCTCCGGATTTGCATTCCGTCTGATCCTGCTCTGTGTGGCTGATTTTATCATCATTCTTTATGTGCTTCGTTATGCACGTGGTGTTCGTAATGGAAAGATTCAGTCCATCACCGCAGATCTGGATTCCGATAAGTTCCGTGTAGACTATTCGGAGGAGATGAAGACTCCGCTGACCGGCGGACAGAGCATGGCGCTCCTGCTTTTCCTCGTTGTATTTGTAGCAGCCATCGCAGGCGTTGCAAAGTTTGGATGGTCTATGAATGATCTTTCTGCATGCTTCCTGTTTGCTGCAGTCGCTGCTGGTCTTCTGAACAAGATGGCACCGAATGACCTCGTCAATGCAATCTGTGCCGGTGCGAAGGATGGTCTTACACCTGCACTTGTCATCGGTCTTGCAAGAGGTATCCAGTGGATCCTTACCGAGTCCGGTATCATCGACCCGATCATTTACAGCATTTCCAGACCTCTGAAGAACCTTCCGGGTTCGATCGCAGCCATCGCGGTTATGTTCGTTATCGCAATCTTCAACGGTCTCCTCACTTCTGGTTCGGCAAAGGCTATGGCGCTCATGCCTATCCTTATTCCACTTGCAGATATCATCGGTATGACCCGTCAGACCATGATTCTCGCATTCCAGTTCGGTGATGGTCTTACAAACTCTCTCTGGTTCACCAGTGGTACTCTTCTGATCTTCCTTACGATCGCAGGTATCCCTCTTAAGAAGTGGTGGAAGTTTGTTACTCCGCTGATTTCGATACTGTTTGTTGTCTGCGTGATTGCACTGATTGTAGCAACCAAGATCAACTACGGCCCATTCTAATATTTAAATTCCGCAGCCTTTCGAATGTCGATATTTTCGGAAGGCTGTACTAAAAAAAGAATATAACATACGTGTTTTACATCATTCATTAGGAGGAAATACAAAATGGATGTCATCACAGAAGGAAAGAAAATTCAGAACGAATTAGTAGAACTTCGTCGTTATTTCCATGAACACCCTGAGTTACCGTGGGAGGAGTTCAATACACAGAAGAAGATTATGGAATATCTGGATGAACTCGGAATTCCATACCAGGAGTCCAGCAAGACCGGCGTGATCGCCACTATCAAGGGACCGCATTCTTCCGATAAGATTCTCGGAATTCGTGCAGATATCGATGCACTTCCGATTACAGAGCAGGCAGCGTGTGAGTGGAAGTCTCAGAATGAAGGCAAGATGCATGCATGCGGCCATGATACACATATCACCATGCTCCTCGGAGCAGCCAAGCTTCTGAAGCAGATGGAGGATGAGCTGACCATCACCGTACGTCTTCTGTTCCAGCCGGCAGAGGAGTGTATCGAGAACAGTGGTGCTGCACTGATGAAGGATGATCCGGCACTTCTGGAGTGTGATCGTCTCATCGCGATGCATATCTGGAGCAAGATTCCGGCAGGTTATGCATCTCTTCGTTATGGCCCTGTAATGTCCGCTGCGGACACCTTCGACATTTACGTAAAGGGTAAGGGTGGCCATGGTGCACTTCCACACCAGACCGTAGACCCGGTTGTTGCAGCTTCCGAGTTCGTTCTTTCGATGCAGCGTGTCGTTGCGAGAGAATTAAATCCGCTGGAGGCATCGGTTATCAGTATCACCGCATTTAATTCCGGAACGACATCCAACGTGATTCCGGCAGAGGCACACCTCATGGGTACTGCCAGAACCTTTACGCCGGCGACCCGTGATCAGTATCCAGAGATCATTAAGCGTGTAGCAGCCGGTGTAGGTGAGGCCACTCGAACCGAAATCGAAGTGGATTATCACTTCGGACCACCTCCAATGATCAACGATGATGCCTGTGTAGATACCGGAAGAAGAGCCGCAGAGACCGTTTTCGGTAAGGATCACCTCACCGACTGGGAGCTTCAGATGGGTGGCGAGGATTTCGCCAAGTACCCGCAGGAGAAGTGCATTCTGCTTCTCGGCGGTGGCTGGCCGGAGGAGGAGCGTCAGTTCCCGCAGCACAGCCCGTTCTTCGATATCGATGAAAGCGCACTGTCACTGGGCGTTGAGTACTTCGTAGAGTATGTACAGGAGTACCAGAAGGAGCTGTCATAAACGTTTCGGATGATGCATGAAGCCGGAAAGCGCTATGTTTAGACAGTGGAAGAACCATATATCTGAACATAAAATTCCATGATGAAAGCTGTCGCATTTTTTGTGCGGCAGCTTATTTGATTTAATGATTACAAAGGATCTGCCATGATGCAGAATTATCTTGTGCACAACAGACAAATATGACACGCTTTTTTTGTGTAGTCTTGGTAATTGCGCATTCTTTTCTATGTGTTATTATGTATTCCAGCACGGCTGATAATATCAGAGATATGGTTAGTACTATGAACAGAGATATGCTTAAGAAGTTCATGTACAGATATGCCTGTATGATCAGCAGCACGATCCGGATGTCTGGATCGTATATAGAAGGAGGAAAAGCGTATGAAGCTGAGTGAAAATGATTTTAAGAATTACACAGCGATCTTACGTGAGGAGCTGATTCCGGCGATGGGCTGTACCGAGCCGATCGCCATCGCCTATGCGGCAGCGATGACGCGAAAGCTCCTCGGAGAGATGCCGACGCGCATGACCGTCAACTGCTCCGGCAACATGATCAAGAACGTGAAGGGTGTAACCGTGCCGAATTCCGGTGGACAGAAGGGCATCGAGGTTGCAGCTATTCTCGGTATGGTCGGTGGCGATCCGGATAAGAAGCTGGAAGTCATCGCCGGTGTCACGGATGAAGATCGTGAGGAGTGCAGAAAGATCAACGAGGCGAAGATCTGTGATGTGAATCTGGCGGAAAATGTTCCGAATCTTTACATCGAGATCGTCATGACATCGGAAGAGCATACGGCCTGTGTGCGTATCGCTTATCATCACACCGACATCGTGTTTATGCAGAAGGATGAAGAAATCCTTCGTGATGTCGAGCATGAGGTCATGGAAGAAGCATCACAGGGCATTGTGTGTTCCGACCGTAGCAGAATGAGTCTTCGTGGACTGCTGGAGTATGCAGAGAACGTGGATCTGGCTGAGATCCGGGATGTGATCCAGCGTCAGATCGAAATGAACTCGAAGATATCCCAGGAAGGACTCGACAACGCCTGGGGTGCTCAGATCGGTAAGACCATCCTCGGAAACTGGGGACACGATGTACGTACCGAAGCCTGCGCCGCAGCGGCCGCCGGTTCCGATGCACGTATGAGCGGATGTCCGCTTCCGGTCGTGATCAATTCCGGTTCCGGAAATCAGGGTATCACCGTGACGATGCCGGTACTCGTCTATGCTCGTGAATGGAAGATCTCAGAAGAGAAGATGTATCGGGCGATGCTCGTAAGTAATCTGGTTTCCGTCTATATCAAGCACTATATTGGCGCGCTTTCCGCATTCTGTGGCGCTGTAAGTGCAGCCTGTGGCTCGGGTGCAGCCATCACCTTTATGGCAGGTGGTGACTATCAGCATATCGGCCGTACGATCACAAACACGCTGGCCAATGTCGGCGGCATCGTCTGCGATGGCGCGAAGCGAAGTTGTGCTGCGAAGATCGCCGCATCGGTACATGCCGCCCTGCTGGCACACTACATGAGCATGAGCGATAAGCAGTTCCAGGCCGGTGAAGGTATCGTGGAGCAGGATGTAGAGGAAACAATTAAGAACATGGGATACATCGGCAGAGTCGGCATGAAGTCCACGGATAAGGAGATCCTGAACGTCATGATCGATAAGGCAGATGTGGATTCCTGCCTGTAAAACAGAGTTTTAAACATCGGGATCTGTACATAAGGGGATCAGAATGCAGAGACCGATAACGAATTTATGAAACGTGGAGTATGAATATGTCAGAGACAAAGACAAAAGAAAAGAAGGGTTTTATTCTGCGGGCACTGGATACCGTAGAACGCGTTGGAAACGGACTGCCGAACCCGGCAACCATTTTTATCATTTTAACAGCAGTGGTGATCGTGATTTCCGCGATCTGTGCAGCATGTGGTGTAGAGGTCAGCTATGATTTCCTTGACAGCAGTACCGGAGAGATCACACAGAAAACAGTTGCAGCCGTGAGCCTCCTGGCGCCGGACAGTATCCGTTACATGGTGACGAAGGTTGTCAGCAACTTTACAGGCTTCTTCGCACTCGGTACTGTATTTACGATTATGATCGGTGTCGGCGTTGCAGACGGTACCGGCTTCTTATCCGCCCTTCTTCGTAAGGTAGCGGCATCCACACCGAAGGGAATGGTAACCGCGGTGGTTGTATTCCTCGGCATCATGTCGAACATCGCATCTTCCACCGGTTATGTCGTACTGGTTCCGCTCGGTGCGATCCTGTTTATGGCATTCGGCCGTCATCCGATCGCCGGTCTCGCAGCTGCATTCGCCGGTGTATCCGGAGGATGGAGCGCAAACCTTCTGATTGCGACAAACGACCCGATGTTTGCCGGTATGTCCACACAGGCAGCGCAGACACTGGATCCGAACTACACCGTTTTACCGGTAGCAAACTGGTTTTTCATGATCGCATCGACCTTCCTGATTACAGCCATCGGAACACTGGTCACCGATAAGCTGGTTGAGCCGCGTCTCACACCGTATGTTCCGGATGCATCCGAGCAGGTTCACGACATCGCGGAAAATGAGAAGCGCGGTATGCGTTTTGCCGGAATCACCGCGGTGGTTTATGTGCTCTTCATCGCATCGCTCGTTGTACCGACCAATGGTCTTTTACGTAATCCGGAGACCCACTCCTTCTTAAGCTCCCCGTTCATGAGCGGAATTATCTTCTTCATGATGCTCTTATTCCTGCTTCCGGGTCTTGCATATGGTATCGGTGCCGGCTCCATCAAGAACGATAAGGACATGATCGCACTTATGAACAAGACCATCAGTGGTCTGTCCAGCTTCATGGTTCTGATCTTCTTCGCGGCTCAGTTTACCGCATGCTTCAATTATTCCAACCTGGGAACCATTATCTCCGTTTCCGGTGCGGATTTCCTGAAGTCGGTCGGATTTACCGGACTGCCGCTTATCATCTGCTTCATCGTATTAACTGCATTTATCAACATTTTTATCGCCGTAGACTCTGCAAAGTGGGCCATCATGGCACCGATCTTCGTACCGATGTTCATGCGTCTCGGTCTTTCTCCAGAGCTTACGCAGTGTGCTTACCGTATCGGTGATTCTGCGACGAACATCATCGCACCGCTGATGCCGTTCTTCGTACTGACGGTTGCATTCTTCCAGAAGTATGATAAGAAGGCAGGTATCGGAAGCGTTATTTCGACCATGCTTCCATACTCCATCTGCTTCCTGCTCGGCTGGCTCGTGATGTTCTCCGTATGGTACCTGCTGGGACTTCCGTTGGGACCTGGCTCCCCAATGTTCTATTAATGGAGGAGTATGTATATGAGATACAGCGTAAAACCGAAAGGCATCTGCCCGACGGATATCGCGTTTGATCTGGAAGGCGATGTTGTTAAGAATGTTGTCTTTACCAGAGGCTGTGACGGAAATTTAAAGGCGGTCAGCAAATTGATCGATGGCATGACCGTCGATCAGATCGAAAGCATCCTGGGAGGAAATCTCTGTGGAAACAGAGGGACATCCTGTGCAGATCAGCTTGCAAAAGCACTGCGTGAGTGCTACGACAAAAGTCTGAACGAAGAGAACAGATAAAGAAAAGATATGGGAAAGAACGTCGCGCGATCGGATGAATGTCCGGTCGTACGGCGGCTTTCTTTTATCTGCAGGAAAAGATCGAGTGATTCCGACTGTAAAATGCTGAATCTGTGATATGCTCTTATATAGAAAACTGAAGAAAACGAGGGTGAAAATATGAAAACAGTACTCGAACGATTTTTAAATTATGTAAGCTATGATACAGAGTCTGATGAGACGGGTGAAAGCTGCCCGAGCACAGCGAAGCAGCTCGTACTTGCGGAGCAGCTTCGTCAGGAGCTCATCGAGATGGGCGCGGCCGATGTGCGCGTGAGTGAGTTCGGTTATGTCTTCGCGCGGATTCCGTCGACGATGGCGGACAGCGCAGCTGGTGCTGCAGGGCGCACGCCGGTGCTCGGCTTCATCGCGCACATGGATACCTCGCCGGCGCTGACGGGTGCAAACGTCAAGCCGCGGATCGTGCATGATTACGACGGTGAGGATATCGTACTGAACGAAGAGAAGCAGATCGTGATGAAGGTGGCGGATTTTCCGTTCCTGGCGGATCTGCGGGGTGAGGACCTCATCGTGACGGACGGAACAACGCTGCTCGGTGCCGATGATAAGGCGGGCATCACAGAAATCATGACGATGGCGGAGCACTTCCTGACGCATCCGGAGATAAAGCATGGGGACATCTGTATCGGCTTTACACCGGATGAGGAGATCGGACGCGGGGCGGACCGCTTTGACGTCGCGGATTTCGGCGCAGACATCGCCTATACGGTCGATGGAGGGGCGCTCGGCGAGCTTGAGTATGAGAATTTCAATGCCGCCTCCGGGAAGGTCACGATTCACGGTGCCAGCATTCACCCGGGCAGTGCGAAGCTCAAGATGAAGAACGCGCTGCTCATCGGCATGGAATTCCAGAGCCTCCTGCCGGCGTTTGAGAACCCGATGTATACCGAGGGCTATGAGGGCTTCTACCATCTCGACGGGATGAGCGGCGGTGTCGAGGAAGCGAAGATGGAGTACATCATCCGCGACCATGACCGCGCGAAGTTCGAGGAAAAGAAGCGCTTCTTCGCAGATGCAGCGGCGTTCCTGAACCGGAAGTACGGCGAGGGTACCGTGGTCTGCGAGATCCGGGACAGCTACTATAACATGAAGGAAAAGATCGAGCCGTGCATGTACCTCATCGATAACGCAGAAGAAGCGATGCGCGCCTGTGGCATTGAGCCGATCGTGGTTCCGATCCGTGGTGGCACCGATGGTGCACGTCTCTCCTACATGGGCCTTCCGTGCCCGAACCTCTGCACCGGTGGCTACAACTACCACGGAAAGTATGAGTTCATCCCGGCGGGAGCACTCGAAAAGACCACGGAGATCCTTGTCGAGATCGCAAAGCGAATCGCAGAATGACCCGGACTTCCTGGGATTAGAATATACATTTTTTCGTAAGAATGCTATAAGCCGCATCACTATAAAGCGAAAAAAGAACTGCCGTTGGGCGACTGGATCATAAGGTTCAGTCG
Source organism: Lachnospiraceae bacterium (assembly GCA_030540075.1). Taxonomy (GTDB): domain Bacteria; phylum Bacillota; class Clostridia; order Lachnospirales; family Lachnospiraceae; genus Oribacterium. The sequence goes on along the minus strand of JAUNWX010000003.1, from coordinate 51,839 downwards.
CCCAACGGCAGTTTGATGTATACGTGATAAAGATGCGTCTTACTGTACCTGCAGCTTCGCAATCAGTGCATCCTTCAAAACTTTCGAGAAATTGATTCCGAGATTCTCACATGCGGTATTCAGCCAGGCCGGGATGCTTAAGGTCTTTTTAACGGCTTTGTCATCGTAAGCACGGGCGTACGCGTCGAGATTCACACATACCATATTGACGAGCGCATGAGCATCTTCTTTTTGAACGTCATCGAGTGAAGACGGTGAAGGAAGGTGCTCACCGTCTCGTAAAGAGGTGAAAAGATACTGACCGCACGCTTCCTGCGCCATGGCAAAAGCATCGGCAAGGGTATCACCATACGTTGCGAGATCATTTAAATCTGGAAAAATGACAGAATAACGGCCATCCTCTTCAGGATAAAAAACAGCTGGATAAATATAGTTCATAAATACTCCTCTGGCATAGCGGATACTACTTGAGCCCCGCCTGCTTCAGTATAGAAGCTACAACTCTTGCAGGGATGTCACCACGATGATTTGGAACCGTTACCTTGCCGAATTTAGATGGATGCTTGTACTGATAGTGAGATCCTCTGATATCGACCAGAAGCCATCCATCCTTCAGAAGAAGAGATTCCATTTCCCGAAATTTCATGTTATGTCTCCTTATAGAATACTACGTAATATGCGTATTTTCAACGGCGGATGTATGTATTTCTGAAAATGATGGGATCCATGGTAACAGTTCAGCCGGGTGATTTTGTAACCTGGATCATTTTCAAGGGATGTCCATACCGGGCGCCTCTTCTCGTTTGCCTGCCCACCCCAGTATACATCCGTTATTTACTTGCATATTGGCCCCGCCCCGTGCAGGCAAACAAAAAATCGGCGCCTGTTTTCGTTCGAGCTGGTGATGTTGTATCAAAACAGCCTAATATGATGCTGCATGGATTTTACGAGTGTAGGCATGTTGATAAAGGCTGGCATCGTTTTTTCACAAATTTGCTTTATCCGAATCGTATGCCATTAGGCTTTTTCTCAGTTTCCTTTCATAGCGAGTCTATGACATTAAGTCCAGTCACTCTCGCCCAGTATTATCCAAGTAAAATCTCGATTTTTGACGCAAAACTGCTCAATTCTAAGGCAGTGACTTTATCTCTTCTCTGCTTTTCTTCTGCGAACCACCAGCTGAGCCAGTCTCGACGCCGCATACTTAATGTCACAGAGTCTGATATTTCTTAATCTGTGAAATAAACTAATGGCACAGATCACTGAAATGGATGATTTGTAAAAGTCACTTAATGGCACGCATCTTGAAAATACCCTGTTTGTTACAAACTCCAGAAAAGTTAATGGCATCGCTCTTTGAAATTCTCTCTTTGCGAAAATTATCTAATGGCGCTCAGCTTAAAAATCGATTGTTTGTAACAAAGATTAAAAAACCTAATGACGCATGAATGCTATAAACGGTTTTTGTGAAAATTTCGGAAACCGTCATGATAGTGATACGTATTGCGCCATTTTAAAACTCTGATCACCAGGTTTTCATCCGATTTTACCCTGGTCAGGATGTATGGGCGTCTCTTTTTGTTTGTTTGCATGGGGTGGGTCCGATAATTAAATGGATAAAGGAAATCGAATGGGGTGGGCAAACAAACAAAAAGAGACGCTCGGCATAAGCGTCTCGTAATAGTTCAGCCGGGTGAAGAAGTCACCAGGCTGAACTGTTACGGTCCATGCATTGCTGTCAATCATCCGGCAGCTTCGCCATCAGGTAATCGAGTGCGATGACGACGAGGATGCCGGCTTCGAGTGCCAGTACCAGCGGCAGCATGCGACGGAGGACGACCCCGCCCTTCAGGAACCAGATCAGGAAAGGGATGAGGATCATGAGCGCAACGGAGAGCAGGGTCTTCGCCTTAAAGGAGCTCTGATTCTGTTTGGTGGACAGGGCTTCCTTCAGTGTGGATTTCTCTACGCTTTTTTTCGTTCGTCGTTCTGATTTCTCGGATTTCCCCTCTTTTCGGCGATGAAAAAGTGGAAAACTCCTTTTCACTTCTGGGGCCGGAACCAGCGAGGATACGCTGACACCGTCGAGCGCGGCATCATCGAAGCCGCTGTAATTCGTGCAGAGGGATGCGTCATGCTCGTACGCATGGGTATCGCCTGCCGCGTGCGCCTGCATTTTCTTCACCGTCTTACTGTACTCGTCTTCACCATAATCGGATGGGAAGCCAATGTTGTCAGGCGCTGCGGCAGATGGCTGTGCGGGCATCGCCGGTCGTGGCGCAGCGTCTGCTGCCGTCTCCGAAAGGCCGGCGTCGATCGGGCGGAAGATGCCATCGGTGGAAATCATGCGTGGACGTGGTGCGGAGTCCGCTGTGCGCCGGTCGCCTGCATTGAACAAACCGGAAGCAGAAGCCTGCACAGAGGCCCGGCTGTCGGCTCCGAAAGATGAGGCAGACGGTGCAGATGCATGGCCACCGCTACGTTCCAGCTGAAGCATGCGTTCGCGCTCGATGTTCTGCCGGCAGATGCGAAGAAGATTCTCCATCACGAGAAATTCCTTGAGGGACTCGTTATAGAGCGTGTAGGCCAGGACGACGACACGATCCTCGTTGTAGTCGATTCGCTTCAGAAGCCAGGCGATGAGCGCCTTCAGCGCTTCATGGAAGGAGCTGCCGTAGCCGGGCACGAGGGTGAAGGTCCAGCTTTCCGTTTCCTGATTGTAGAAGATCGCGGATGGATCCAGGAGCACCATATCCTCCGGGAGAAAATACTCCTCGAGATGCTCGAGCAGACCATGGATGTTCTCCATGAGTCGTGCGAGGGCCAGGTGGCGGAGCTTCCGGCTCGCGTAGTAGCTCGCCATGGATTCGAGACCGGAGACCTCATACTCCAGGGTCGCCTGTGCCGGATCCTCCGCATCCGGGCGGATCGAGGGGGGCAGCGTATCCGGGACACTCGTTTCGCGGAGCAGCTTCAGCGCATAGGACTGAGGGTCCACGGACTGCGCACTGATGTGCATATAACTGTGACGGAGATTATGCTCGTAGGACATACGCTCCAGAATCGGTTTATTCATGTTGTTCTCCTTCGGCTGGATCGATGTCCTGTTCAAAAAGGGTGACCATGCGGATGAAATCCTCCGGCTGGAAATCCTTTGCGCCATCCGGAAGATGGCTGTTGACCTCTGTTTCGAGTGCAGAACGTGTGAAGCCATTGATTTTTGACTGCAGTTTGATGGCGCTGGTGACGAGACTTCCGATGACCAGCAGGATGATGGAAAAGATATAGGCGGCTTCGATGGTATACATGGGAACTCCTGAATGTAAAATTGCGTTCAGTAGATGATGCAGAGCATCTGGGACAGACCGGATGCGAACTGTCATCGGATGGATGAAGAAGCGTCAAACCAGCGGGAACTGTTCGAAAGCGATCGCACAGAGCGCTGGCAGCGTGCAGGGAATCCACGGGAAGCTTACTTTTCGCATGCTTCGGCCGTGGAGACGGCCATAGATGAGCAGGACGGCACTCACGAGAAAGCCGACCAGGATACCGGACAGCAGGAGCAGAAGCATCAAGCGCGTCGGGATATAGAGACCGGCAATCAGCAGAAAAAGTGCATCGCCGAGGCCCAGCGCTTCCCGCGAGAGCCGGCTGAGCAGCAGGGCCAGGAGCCCCGGCAGCAGTGGAAGCAGTGCGGTCCGGATCGGATGCCAGAGCAGAAGTGCCGCGGATGAAGTATCTGGTAAAGTACCGATCACCATCCGCTGAGCGTTGAGTGCACAGGACTGAAACGCACTATGAAGCTGATTGCCGAATATGATCAGCCCGGGGAGCACGAACAGAAGATGCACCAGCAGGGGTACGCTGCGGCTCCGGAGATCGTACGCGATGCAGAGCAGTGCATATATGAAAAAGAGAAAGAGTGAATAGTGCATCACAGTGTATCCTCCGGTATGAACGACGCAATTCAGGCGGCATATATGGGACAGCAGACGTGTACGGGAACAGTGTGTGCATGTGCATCGTCAAATATTTATCCGCAGCGCACACAGCCGTGCTTTCCATAGGACTCGGCTTCGGATTTTTTCATTTCCTGCACGTTGCTGGAGATGGTACGACAGCTTGGCGTCGTATGATAGCTGCGTGCCGCGAGGGTATAGTAGACGGCCGGCATGGACAGGTTCGGGCGACAGGTGGCACAGGGACTGTACTTTCCACCGAATTTGTTCCGGAGTGTTCGCATGTCTTCGCCCCGGGCCTCCAGGATGTCATGGGTGAGATAGGAGCAGGCCCGCGTGGTATGGTAGACATCGGTGTCGCGGGTACTGACATAGACGATCGGATCGTCTTCCGCCTCCCCGCCGTTATTTTCCATCCAGCGGTTGCCCTTCGCACCGATCCAGGCACGACGGCTGACGACGACCTGCTGCGACAGATGATCGAGTCCGAGTACCGAAAACGGCAGAACCGCGTCGTAGTTTGCGATATAGCGCACGGTATCCTTCGTGATTTCGGAATCGGAGAAGAGATCGATGTTCTGCATGCCGGGCTGGGCGATCTGATGCCCGAGGGCGAGGGCGGTGAGCACGGTCTCCCCGCTGTTCAGGAGATCCTGATCGAGGGTGAGACTGCCGTCCTTCGCGCGGTAGTACTCGACATATTTCTGCTTCGCCATCTGGCGTGCATTCTCATGCATCTCGAGGAATGCATTTCGCTGATGGTTCAGGATCAGCATGGGCACCATGAGGACGACGCTCGCGAGGATCACGAGGGTCAGGGCGAGCGCGGCCTCCACGGTGAGGGAGGAGCGGCATGGTGTCAGAAGAAGTGTATTCAGTTTTTTCTTGTATTCCGATGCCCGGTGATGGTACCTGGAGTGTGACTTTTGCCGGGGCAGGGTACTTCGTTCCTGTTTCATGCGTTTCCTCAGATTACTGCGTATCATTTCGATACTTGTAGTAGCTGCTGATCTCCATCGAGTAGTCGATGGCCGGTGCCGTATCGGCGACCATCTGCAGGATGCCGGTGCTGTACATGACGTGCCGCGTGTCCGGACGGACCGTGGCCTCGAGTGCATAGAGACATTCATCGAGGGCGAAGCCGGTTTCCGGATCCTTTCCGATCTGCCGGATATTTTTCTCGATCCGGCTCAGCATCCGCTGATTGATCTCCGCCTGGTCGAGAAGCCCCTCGCCGAGCAGAAACGCCCGAAGGTAATCCCGATAGGAAAGTCCCTTCTTACGCTTATCCGCGCTCGCGGACGGGTGCTCCCCGAAACGGAGAAGACCGGAGATGTCGACGGACCAGCTGCTGTGATCATGAAAAAGCGGTACGCGTCCGGCAGACAGCAGGGTTTTCACGTCCTGGATCGCCTGCACCAGTGCCCAGATGCCGAGGACGAAAAAGGTGAAGACGGAAATCAGCGCCGGGTTTCCCGTAGCGACGAGAAAGGAGGTGACGAAGAGCCGTGCTTCGTTCCGTTTCTCCGGACTCGAGTAGAGATAGATCAGATTCATTCCTTCCCGGAGGGCGACGAGCTTTGTGACATATTCCGAGAGATTCTCGTAGTCACTGCTTTCGCCGCCAAGCAGATACTCGAGCTCGAGTGCCTGTGTGCCGCTCGGTGGCAGCTGCTCTTTCGGTGTTTCACCCGGATGATAGTAGTGAAAAAACTTCAGTGCGTACTCCCCGAGGATGGCGACCTCCACCGGATGGGCGGTGGAATCGGCCGGGAATGCCGGTGAGCGGTCATGGATGGCGCTGTTCGACGGAAGCGGGGCTCCGTCCGGCAGCACCAGTGAGAGCAGATTGCCCTGCAGCAGGTCACTGATCTGATCGAGCAGTGCCTTGTTCTTCGCATTGATCTTCGACAGCTCGCCGCCATAGTGAATCAGCGAAAAGCTGTTCCAGTCCGCGGCGGCATTGCGGTAGAAGCGCCGGATCTCATAGGAAAAGTCCGGCTCGTCCTCCTCGTCGTCATCCCAGGCATCCGCGATGGCATCCGCCAGCCACTCCTCGAAGTCATCGACATCCTGCTCGACGCGATCGGCTTCCGCGATGAGCGCATCCGCCTTCGACGGCATCGCTTCAATCTCTGCACGAACATCGCCACTTCGGGACACATAATTCTCATATTCGGAGATTTCCGCCTCGATGGCCTGCCGTCCCTCTTCGGAGAGGGAAGCGGAGCGGGTGTCAAAGTCTGCGCGGAGCGCGGCGACCTTTTCCGCGAGCTGATCCGCCGCCTTCGTATAGCGCGTAACCGCGTGCTGAAGTTCGGTAAGTGCGCGGGTGAAGGAATATTTCGCTGAGTAGAAGTCGTACGGGTCTTCCCGCCGGAGTGCATTCCAGGCCTCCCGATGGGCGGCCTCGGCACTTCGTGTCGCGGCATCCACCTGTGCGATGGCATCCTCGACCGCCTTCAGATCCTTCGTATCGAGCTGATAGCTTCGCTGCAGCTCCCGGATTTCCTTCGACTCGTCCGCACGGCGGAATACCTTTTCCAGCTCCTCGACGATCTCCTGCTCCTGAAAGTCACTGCCCGCGAAGCTGATCAGGGAGTCCAGAAGTCCATATTTCATATATTCCAGCACCTCCTCTTCGAAGCTGATCCCCTCGGTGACATGCACATGCTCCAGGAAGGAGACATTGTCCTCCCGGATGCTGCCCGGGAAGAGGTCCCGGGCGCTGAGATAGGGCTTCATGAAGTCATAGAACTCCTCCGAGAGATCCTCGTCCGTCCGGTACTGCAGTCCGAAGATCCGGTAGTTTTCCCAGAGCGGACGGTGGAACTGTGAGAAGAGTGACTCCATGGAGCTGTCCACCGCCACCTGCCAGAACAGGCGCTCGGAGACGGTGCGGCAGGACTCCACGATGGTGAGCAGCAGCGCAGCGATCATCGCAAAGGAAAGTGCGAGAAACACGGTGACCGAGCTCTGCGTGCACGGTGCTGTGCGTTCAGCCTTCGCCCTGCGTCGACCTTCGGTTTCGGTGTGCGCAGGGTCCCGTGTCATGCGCCGCTTCATCAGTACACGCTGCTTGCGGAGCTTTCAATCTGATCGAAGATGTCATTGAGCAGCGCCTTGATACGATCCTTAAAGATCAGGACGAGCGCAATCAGCACGACGAGGATCAGGACGAGCTCGATGGTGCCGATACCGGAATCGTCCTGGAGCAGTGCGCGCAGGCGCTTCCGGCAGCCCGTGATGAATAGCATCCAGGCAAACAGGAACTGATCGTACAGGCGGTGCAGGACGCCGAAGACCGTGTCGAGCATCGTGTGCGGCAGCATGCCGGCAGCAGTTGGGAACATAGTGAAGCTTGTTGTCATGATTTTTCCTCCTGAGGCCTCGCCTCGTGTGGGGCGGAGCATCCTTCCGGCCATACGCCGGGACAGGATGCCACGCAGATAGATAGTTTGGTACGATGATAAATACAGATGGCCGTGCTCACCCGAGGGCACTCATCGCCGGTACGATGACGATGATCATCACGATGCCGAGCATGATAAACAGCGGGAGCAGCAGCTTCGTGCCGGCCTCCTCGCCGAGGCGCCGGGCGGTCGTTTTCCGCTGCTCGAAGGCGTCCTCCATCTCGAGCTCCAGCATGGCACGGAGATTCCGTGCGCCGTTCATCCGGTTCTGCTCGATGAGACTGACGAGCTTCGTATATGGCTTCAGATTCACCCGCCGTCCGAATGAAAGATAGATCTCCGATTCCGGCATATTGCGCCGGAACTGGATGACCATCGTGCGGAGCTCCTGGTAGAGCGGCCGGTCCTCCTTGATGCCGCGCGCGATGAGTGCGTCGAAGTGCTGCGAGATGGTTTCCAGTGCGTTGCGGACCGTGAGGCCGGCGCCGATGTAGACCATGAGCTTTGAAACCAGCTCGGAATAGTCGAGCATCAGGAGCGCCTCCCGCTGTTTTTTCTCCGTGCGACGTGCCTGCCCCTGGCGCATGTAGATGGCCATGGCGGCGACGACACCGAGCAGCGGCAGCAGGAGATAGCTCCGGTCCTCGTGCTCACTGTAGTAGATACGCTGACCGTCGATTTCCGTCGGCAGGGAGAGCATATTCTCGCCGAGACTGCCCTCGTCCTCCGCGGTGATGGCCTGCTGCAGCTGAAGCAGCAGGGACTCATAGCGGGACAGCTCCCGTGGGACGATCCCGACATAGATCCGGTACGGTGCCGAGTGGTACTGCGTTTTCAGATACTTCGTCTCGCCATCGACATTTTCCGGTACGATATCCGTGCTCATGATGAGGGACAGATAGCCGGTCACCACCGTGCCGGGCGGCAGCGTCTCGTTATGGAGGGTGCCGTCGCTGTCCATCAGGTGACGGTACTTCCGGTAGTAGGCCCGCGCGGCTTCCCGCTGCTCGGCCATCGCGATCGCCGCAGCGTCTGCATCCTGCGGCACCTCGTCTTCATCCAATGCCTCTGCCGGAGCATCCTTATCCTGCGGCACCTCGTCTTCGGTCCATGCCTCTGCCGAAACACTGTCATCCTGCGGCACGGAACCGGCGGCGAGGGCCGGATCCAGCTCCGGGTAGAAGTCCCAGGAGAGCTGCACGCCGTACTTCGGGAGCTTCGTCATAAGATGGAGATCGTGCTGGAGATTCGCGAAGCTTTCACCCTCTGCGACCACGAGCTCCTCGAGCTGCTCATAGATCTCACGGAAGACAGCATCCGCCTCCTCCTCGGTGTAGCGCTTCGGACTGACCGTGATATCGAGCGGAACCGAGGTATCCTCCGTAAGTCCGGAGACTTCCAGGGTGATGTACTGCTTCGAACCGCCATAGCCGCTTCGCGGAAGGCGGAAGCCCTCCTTCAGTGTGCCGTCCTGAAGCCCCAGGAAAAATACCAGGATCGTCAGGAGCAGAGAGGCGCTGATGCAGAGCAGCATCTGTTTACGGATCCCGGCGGGGGTCGCCTGTGCCTGCTGCCGGAGCTTCTGAAGATACGGCCGCAGCGTCTTCTCCAGCGTGCGGCGCAGAGAATGTCGTGTCCTCATCGCTACACCTCGATGTCCATGATGCGCCCGGCGAGCCAGACGGAGAGAACATACAGCAGGAGACAGAGCGTCATGGTGATGCGCCCGAGCACCGTCGTGTACAGGGTCCGGAAAAACTCCGGCGAGCTGAAGTTCATATACAGGATGATGAGGAACGGGACGAGGTTCATGACCCGCTGCTCATAGCGCTTGGCCGCGTTCATCGTGAGAATCTCCTCGGAGATCTGCACCTTGTCACGGATGACCGAGGCTGTGTGGGCGATGATCTTCACGAGCTGACCGCCGTTTTTCTTCGCGACGGCAAAGACCTCGGCGAAATTCGCGACATCCTCGAGTCCGGAGCGGTAGGCGAAGTCTGCGAGCAGCACCTCGACCGGTGTATGCAGGCTCATGCCGTGCACGATCTGCTCGAACTCCCGCACGATCATCGCGTCCGGAGAAAAGAGATGCGCGAGCTCGCCGATGGAGGCCCGGAAGGCATTTTCCGTGGAGTAGCCGGCACTTAAGAAGGAGGAAAGAATCGAAAGGGACTCTTTAAACTCCATCAGCAGCTGCTGTCGCCGCTTCTCACAGAGCGCCTTCCGGCAGGTGAAGGGATACAGCAGACAGAGCGGCAGTGTGACGAGCAGGACACGGCGACTCTGGTAAAAGGTATAGGCGACCAGCATATCCGCGAGCAGCGCCGTGATGAAGAGGCGGAGATACTCGAGGGGTGTCAGGACATACTCGTTATAATCGGTCGAGGAGCTTCTGTCGGGACGTGAGATCCGCAAGCTTTTCAAGCTTCTGACCATCGAATTTATACAGTGGCTTAAGTTTGATTTCGTCATGTTCAATGCCGATGACCTCCGATATTTCAAGTACCCGTCGTTTATGGTCACGGGTACGTCCTAAGTGAACGATGATGTCGAGTGCCGACTCGATCATGCTGCGGATCGCCGGCAGCGGCAGGTCCGCGCCCTGCAGCACCATGGTCTGCATACGGCGGAGCATATCCTGGGCGGAGTTCGCATGGCCGGTGGACAGGCTGCCGTCGTGGCCGGTATTCATAGCGTTCAGCATGTCGAGCGTTTCCTTTCCTCGCACCTCGCCGACGATGATGCGGTCCGGCGACATACGGAGGGACGCCTTGATCAGGTTCTGCATGCTGATCTCGCCTTCGCCCTCTGCGTTTGCGTTTCGCGTTTCGAGGGAGACGAGGTTCGGTACGTTCCGGATCTGGAGCTCGGCGGAGTCCTCGATCGTGATGACCCGTTCATCCGACGGGATATACTGACTAAGCGCATTTAAAAAGGTGGTCTTTCCGGAGTTGGTGCCCCCGGAAATGAAGATGTTGTACCGTGCCTTTACGAGTGAAATCAGAAAGTCGGCGGCGTCGTGCGTCAGGGAGTCGTAGAGGATCAGCTTTTCGAGGGTGATCGGCTCCGGGAACTTTCGGATGGTAACCGTCGGACCCTTCAGTGCGATCGGCGGCAGGACGACATGAACACGCGAGCCATCTTCAAGACGGGCATCGACGATCGGCGTACTGGTATTGACCACGCGGTTGATGCGGCTGACGATGCTCTGAATCAGCTCCTCCAGCTGCGCCCGGGACTCGAAGCTCCGCTCCCAGCGCTGCATGTGTCCACTGCGCTCGATGAAGATCTCCTGCTCGGAGTTGATCATGATTTCCGTGACCTCGGCGTTATCGAGCACCTCGGAAAGCACATCGAGACGACGGAAGCTGTTGAAGACAGCATCGCGCAGATAGAGCTTGTCCCGGAGGCAGAGCTCCGGATGCCGGAAGAGGAGCTCGTCGATGCGCTCATACAGCTCCGCATCGCTGAAGCTCCGCTGCTCCTCGAGTCCGGCGAGCAGCTGCTGCTTCAGTTCCTTTTTTAATTCAGTCTGGTCCATGATCGTGTTCATACGGTATATTCCCTTTTGTCTGATAGAGTTGTGATGCCCGCTCCCTTTTTCATATGGTTTGAGCGCTGCGTTCTGCCCGCTCCCCATGTATGTTCGCATGGTACTGTGGAACTCATGCATTCGGACGGATGGCACTTCGCGGCTCGGCATCGTAGAGGTAGTTCCGTATGACCGCCGCGGTAAATTCGGACAGCCGCTCCGAAGCCGCTGCTTCGGAGTATCCCTGCTGCTCCAGCGGTACGATAAGCTTCACGATGCGATCGAGTGCGGCGCGATGCGGAGAGCCGGTGAGATAATGTTCCAGGGCGGACAGCTTACGGTAGTGCGCAGGCTGGTCGGTGACCGGCATGAAGATCCAGTCGGCCTGCGGGAGGATGCCCTCCACGCGACTCAGGATGCTGTCGGTGTCGAGGACGATGGCATCGTAGTCGACCTCTGCGCGCAGCGTCTGGATAAACTGTGGAAGCTCCGCATCCCGCAGCGTCGCGATATCCTCCGGGGAGCGGACCGGCGGGATGAAGTCCATACCGTCGGCACTCGAGATCATCGCGCGCAGCCGCTCGGCATCCAGCCGCTCCTTCTTGTAGAAGTAGAGCGCATCGCTGAGGGAGCCGCTTCCGTTCTGCATCGATGCATCGGCCCGCGCCGAGACCTCCTCGAGACTGACGTAGAGTGCCCGCATATCCTTCTGCAATGTTTTCGTGAGACTCTCGGCGAAGCAGGTCTTCCCGGATCGCCCGATCGGACTGTATACGAGGTACAGTCTGGCGAGCCCCTGTCGATTCTTCGGCTCCGCCTTCTTCGAAAGCTGATAGCTCGAAACGAGCTCATGCAGGATCTTCTCCCCGGACTGATACTTATAGATTTTGTGTGGCGCATCCGGACGCGCGCAGGCGAGCGTCTGCTTCTCACCCATCGGCTCCTCCGTAAGCTCGACCCGTGTATGCACCGGGAGCTTCTCGAGCTCTTCTTCCCCAGCCGCCTGCGCGTCACTCAGCAGCAGATCGATGTCGTTCTGGTGTGCGAAACGCTGCAGCTCCGTCACGCTCTGAAAGGTATAAACGGTAAACGGACACTCCGTCCGCGAAGACGCATACTTCAAAAAACGTTCACAGTAGCTGGGATCCTGTTCCAGCAGTGCGAGAATCTGATTCATAGAAGCCCCTTTCTCTGCATCCGATATAGATGAGAAACGATGAGATATCGATACGAGTACACGCGAAGCAGGCGGAAGTCCGATCGAAGCCTGCACAAGATGTGCGATCGATGTGAGTACATGTGAATTACTTTTCTGAGAGTATCTCCCGCCTCGCCGGCTCAGGGTTCAGGGGTAGGGAAATGAACCGTACTACGCGGGAGAGAAGATCAGTCCCGGAATCGCACCGAGAAGCAGAGGGAGGGCCAGAGGCAGCGACGGAAACATTGACCGCTCCTGAAGCCTCCACCTGCCGGAATCTGTTCTGATCCATAGAAGATACATCAGTGCCAACACGAGTCCCGGCAGCAGAAGCCGACATCCGGCATCGACACCGCACCACGCGATCACCAGTGCCATCAGCCGTGCATCTCCACCACCTGCATGGGTCAGTGAGGCCAGAACTCGAAACATGACAAATGAAAGAACATACCGAAGAAGATAGGGAACGCCCCCTCCGCTGGAGAAGAAAAAGCACTTCGACAGCGTGAGGACGCTCCTGCATGAAAGGAAATAACCAGAACATAAATAGGTGTAGATCAGCGCATGAGGGATACGCCGCTCTCGTAGATCATAGCCCGCAGCGATGGTCAGACACTGCAGGAGGATAAGCTGAGATACTGTCATGTGGCCTCCGCGTTTGGTATAGCCCGAGTATAGAGGAGACCCCGCGAATCGCCTATAGTCGTTAAGTGGACTATAGTCGCCGGACAGACTAGAAGCCGTACGCATGAAGCCGAGAAAAACGCAAGTGATGTACCGGACAGGAACCTGAAATCGGGAAACCGAAATGAACGAAAAGACAGAATTCCGTAATGCTTGTTCGGAAATCACAAAACACCTGATTCTTTCACAGCATAGTGCACAAAAGGCCCGGAGCTGCTGCTAACAGACAGTTTCGGACTTCATCGTTCAGGCAGGGGACCCTCCGGGTCCCCTGTCTACGCTGTGCCCCATCTAGTCGAAATCCCGCGAGTATGCTAGAATACTGTCGTGTTTTTAAGAAAGGCAAAGCTATGAATATCATTTTACTATCCGGTGGCTCCGGCAAGCGCCTGTGGCCACTTTCCAACGATATCCGTTCCAAGCAGTTTATCAAGCTCTTCAAACGCCCGGACGGAAGCTACGAATCGATGATTGAGCGCGTCTACCGCCAGATCCGCACCGTGGACCCGGAGGCGCGTGTCACCATCGCGACCTCCCGCACCCAGGTATCCTCCATCCTGAACCTGCTCGGCACCGATGTGAATATCTCCGTCGAACCGACGAGACGAGACACCTTCCCGGCGATCGCCCTCGCGAGTGCCTACCTGCACGAAAAGTGTAACGTTCCGGCGGACGAATCCGTCGTGGTCTGCCCGGTGGACCCATATGTAAACGATGACTATTTCCGTGCGCTGAAGGCGCTCTCCGAGCAGGCGGATCGAGGCGAGGCAAACCTCGTCCTGATGGGCATCCAGCCGACCTATCCATCCGAGAAGTACGGCTATATCATCCCGGAGACGAAAGCCCCGGTGTCGACCGTCCGCACCTTCAAGGAGAAGCCGGATGAGGCGACCGCCCGCGAGTACCTGAAGCAGGGGGCCCTCTGGAACGGTGGCGTCTTCGCCTATAAGCTCGGCTACGTGCTGGACCGTGCCCGCACCCTCCTCGACACCAGCGACTATCAGACCCTCTTCGACCATTACGCCGAGCTCCGCAAAATCAGCTTCGACTATGCCGTCGTCGAGCATGAGGAGAAGATCCAGGTGATGTGCTTCCACGGCGAGTGGAAGGACCTCGGCACCTGGAACACCCTGACCGAAGAGATGTCCGAGCCGGTCATCGGCCACGGCATCCTCGGCGAGCACTGCGAGGACGTTCACATCGTGAACGAGCTGAGCGTACCGATCCTCGCGATGGGCCTCGAGCATGCGGTGATCTCTGCGAGTCCGCAGGGCATCCTCGTCAGCAACCTCGAAGCCAGCGCCCGCATCAAGCCATATGTGGACCAGCTCCCGGATCAGATCATGTTCGCCCGCAAATCCTGGGGCGACTTCCGCATCCTCGACGTTTCCCAGGGCTCGATGACCGTGAAAATCGCGATGCGCCCGAGTGCCCACATGAGCTATCACGCACATCACGCCCGTAACGAAATCTGGACCGTCCTGGACGGTCGTGGCACCGCCATCGTGGATGGCGAGGTCCGCAGCGTATGCGCCGGTGACGTGATCTCGATTCCGTGCGGCGCGAAGCACACGATGCTCGCAGACCCGGAGACCCCGCTGACCCTCATGGAGATGCAGCTCGGCGAGGACATCGCCGTCGACGACAAGACGAAGTTCGACATGCCGGCAGAAAAGGAGTAAGCATGGATTATATGAAGGAATACACGCGCTGGTGCGCGCTTGCGAAGGGACTGGATGCCGATGTCGAGCAGGAGCTCACGGCGATCCGGGGAGAGGAAGAGAAGATTCAGGACGCGTTCTACCGTGACCTCGCTTTCGGAACCGGCGGCCTCCGTGGCATCATCGGCGCCGGCACGAACCGCATGAACGTATACACCGTGGCGAAAGCCTCCCAGGGTCTCGCAAACTACGTACGGAAGCATTTCGCAGCCGCCGACCGCCGCATCGCGGTTTCCCGCGACAGCCGCATCAAGTCGGACCTCTTCGCCGAGACCGCGGCCCGCGTCTTCGCAGCGAACGGCATCGACGTCTACACGTACGAGGACATCATGCCGACCCCGTGCCTCAGCTTCGCGACCCGTGCGCTTCACTGCGCCGCCGGCATCATGCTGACCGCATCCCACAATCCGGCGAAGTACAACGGCTACAAGGTCTACGGCGCCGATGGCTGCCAGATCACGACCGAGGCCGCCGCCGAGATCCTCGCGGAAATCGAGGCACTCGATCTCTTCGCGGACATCCGCATGACCGACTTCGAGATCGCCGGCACCCGCGACACCGCCGAGGCCAATGTCTCCGCCACAGACATCGTCACCACCCCTGCTGCCGGAGAGAACGATACACCGGCGACGGCCCGTATCTTCTGGATCGGCGAGGCGGTATACACCGACTTCGTGGAAAACGTAAAGAAGCAGTCCGTCCTTGGTCCGGACGATCACATCGACCGGAACGTGGCGATCGTCTACTCACCGCTGAATGGCACGGGTCGTGCACCGGTGACCCGCACCCTCCGCGAGTGCGGCTACACGAACATCACGCTCGTGAAGGAGCAGGAGATGCCGGACGGCCATTTCCCGACCTGCCCGTATCCGAACCCGGAAATCAAAGAAGCGATGGCCCTCGGCATGGACTATGCGGAGCGCGTACAGGCGGACCTCCTCCTCGCGACCGACCCGGACTGCGATCGTGTAGGCATTGCCGTACGAAGAGCAGACGGAAGCTACCAGCTGCTGAGCGGTAACGAGACCGGCATCCTGCTGCTGGACTACATCCTCGCGCAGCGGACGAAGCACGGAACACTGCCGAAGGATCCGGTGATGGTGAAGACCATCGTGACCATGGACCTCGGCGAGCGCATCGCCGCGCACTACGGCGTCGAAACCGTCAATGTCCTGACCGGCTTCAAGTTCATCGGTGAGCAGATCGGCCGCCTCGAGAAGGAAGGCCATCCGGAGCGCTATGTCTTCGGCTTCGAGGAGAGCTACGGCTACCTCACCGGCAGCTATGTACGCGATAAGGATGCCGTCGACGGCGCGCTCATGATCTGCGAGATGTTCTGCTTCTATAAGACGCAGGGCATCAGCCTCCTCGACCGCCTGCAGGCACTCTATGCAGAGTACGGCTACTGCCTGAACACCCTCCACAGCTTCGCCTTCGAGGGTTCGGCCGGCTTCGAGAAGATGCAGAAGATTATGCAACGCTTCCGCACCGAAGCGCCGGACGCCTTCGCCGGAAAAAAGGTGGAGAAGGTCCTCGATTATCTCCCGGGCCTCGACGGACTTCCGAAGTCGGATGTCCTCAAGTACCTGCTGAGCGACCACTGCTCCGTCGTGGTACGCCCATCCGGCACCGAGCCGAAGCTGAAGATCTACATCTCCATCAGCGCGGAGAACCAGGCCGCCGCAGAAGACTGCGAAGCCGCCATCGCCGCTGAGCTGAGCGACTGGATGAAGTAAACGTTTCATATGAACGAAGAGCCCCGGAGGACCGGCAGCAGAAGCCATTTTGCGCTTCAGCTGCCGGTCCTCCGGGGCTCTTCGACTGAACAATTTCGTTATAGAAAATTTATAATTTAATTAGCACTCGACACTTGAAAGTGCTAACAACCGCGCTATAATACTTTTATCCGAAGGAAATAAGGAGGTTCAGTCTTATGAATATTAATAAATTTACGCAGAAATCAATCGAAGCGATCAATAACTGTCAGAATATCATCAGTGAATATGGAAATCAGTATGTGGAGCAGGTTCATCTTCTCTACTCGCTGATCACCATCGATGACAGTCTGATCGCGCAGCTTCTGAAGAAGATGGGTGTGCCGATGGAGCAGTTCAAGTCGTCCATCACAGAGGAGATCAGCCGTCTTCCGAAGGTCTCGGGTGCCGGTCAGATGTACTTCTCGCAGGGTGCGAACCTGGCGCTCACGAAGGCGGAGGAGCATGCGAAGTCCATGGGCGATGAGTATGTTTCCGTGGAGCACATTTTCCTCAGCCTTATGAAGGAAGCGGATCCGACGCTGAAGAAGCTGTTCCAGCAGTACGGCATCACGAAGGATGGCTTCCTGAAGGCCCTCGCCGAGGTGAGAGGAAATCAGCGTGTCATGTCCGACAACCCGGAGGACAGCTATGATACCCTGAACAAGTACGGCTACGAGATGGTGCAGCGTGCAAAGGATCAGAAGGATGATCCGATCATCGGTCGTGATGATGAGATTCGAAACATCATCCGTATCCTCAGTCGTAAGAGCAAGAACAACCCGGTGCTGATCGGTGAGCCGGGTGTCGGTAAGACCGCCGTGGTCGAGGGTCTCGCACAGCGAATCGCGAAGGGCGAGGTGCCGGAGAGTCTGAAGGATAAGAAGATCTTCGCCCTCAACATGGGCTCCCTCGTCGCCGGTGCGAAGTACCGTGGTGAGTTCGAGGAAAGATTAAAGGCGGTGCTTGATGAGGTCCGCAAATCCGAGGGTCAGATCCTCATGTTCATCGATGAGCTGCACACCATCGTCGGTGCCGGCAACCAGGAGGGCTCGCTCGATGCGGGTAACATCCTGAAGCCAATGCTGGCGCGCGGAGAGCTCCACTGTATCGGTGCGACAACGTTGAACGAGTATCATAAGTACATCGAAAAGGATGCGGCGCTCGAGCGTCGTTTCCAGCCGGTTATGATCGATGAGCCGTCGGTCGAGGATACCATCTACATCCTGCGTGGCATCAAGGAAAGCTACGAGAAGTACCACGGTGTCACGATCAGCGATAATGCACTCGTCGCCGCCGCGACCCTCAGTGATCGTTACATCTCCGACCGTTTCCTGCCGGATAAGGCCATCGACCTCGTGGATGAGGCCTGCGCGATGGTGAAGACCCAGATGGAGTCGATGCCGGAGGACATGGCCGCCCTGCAGAGTAAGATCACACAGCTCAAGATGGAGCAGATCTCGCTGAAGAAGGAGGACGATACCCTCTCGAAGCAGCGTCTCGCCGACATCGAGAAGGAGCTCGCCGATCTGCAGTCACAGTTTGACACGAAGCAGGCACAGTGGGACAACGAGAAGAAGTCGGCCGGCGACCTGCAGTCGCTCCGCGAGCAGCGGGATCAGCTGAAGAAGGACATGGAGCGGGCAATGCAGACGGGCGACTATGCAAAGGCCTCCCAGATCCAGTACGCCGACCTTCCGGCTATCGAAAAGAAGCTGGCGGACGCAGAGAACAGCGTCCATGGCGAGGATCGTGCACTTCTCCAGGAGACCGTGACCGAGGATGAGATCGGGAAGATCGTCAGCCGCTGGACCGGCATCCCGGTATCGAAGCTGAACGAGTCCGAGCGTTCGAAGGTGCTGCATCTCGGTGACGAGATCCACAAGCGCCTGATCGGCCAGGACGAGGCGGTGGAGAAGGTCGTCGAGGCCATCCAGCGTTCAAAGGCCGGCATCAAGGATCCGACACGACCGATCGGTTCGTTCCTCTTCATGGGTCCAACCGGTGTCGGCAAGACGGAGCTTGCGAAGTCCCTCGCACAGAACCTCTTCGATGACGAGAACGCCATGGTTCGTATCGATATGTCCGAGTACATGGAGAAATACTCCGTATCGAGACTGATCGGTGCGGCACCTGGCTACGTCGGCTATGAGGAGGGTGGTCAGCTGACCGAGGCTGTCCGCAGAAAACCATACTCTGTCGTACTCTTCGATGAGATCGAGAAGGCGCATCCGGATGTCTTCAACATCCTCCTGCAGATCCTCGATGACGGTCGGATCACCGACAGTCAGGGCAAGACCGTGGACTTCAAGAACACCATCATCATCCTGACCTCGAACCTCGGCGCGCAGTATCTGCTTGACGGCATCGACGCAAACGATGAGATCACCGAGGACGCACGGAAGCAGGTACATGACGAGCTCTTCCGCTCGTTCCGTCCGGAGTTCCTGAACCGTCTCGACGAGATCATCATGTTCAAGCCGCTGACGAAGGACAACATCGCACACATCACTGAGCTCATGGTGGTCGACATCAACCGTCGTCTCGCGGATCGTCAGCTGAAGATTGAGCTCACCGACGCTGCGCGTGACTATGTCACCGAGCACGGCTATGACCCGCAGTTCGGTGCACGTCCGCTTCGTCGTTTCATCCAGAAGAACGTCGAAACCCTCGTTGCCCGCATCATCCTCGAGGATAAGGTGCAGGAAGGCGACACCATCACCCTCGACCTGAAGGGTGATCGGCTCGACGCAGAGATTCACAGATAAAAATACGAAGGACCCGGAGGACCGGCCGCAGAAGCCATACTGTGCTTCGGCGGCCGGTCCTCCGCGGCTCTGAAACTATGATCTGAAACTGTGTCGAAAATTGTAAGCATTCCGTACGCCATTCTGTGCTATACTCCCATTAAGAACGAAGAGAGATCCTTAAAGGAGAAGAGATATGAGACGATTACACTGGACGAAGCTTCTGGCTGCCGCGACGGCGATGACCCTGATGAGCGCGATGCCGTCGATGGCCGCATGGCAGTATACCCTGCAGGGCCCGATCGCAATCTGGACCGAGACGACGACCGGCCAGCAGGTCTGCGTATACGCCGGCCAGCCGGCTCCAGACGGCACCCCGGCACCGACCGTCACGATGACCGCCGAAACCTTTACGACTGAAGCCGCACAGCGCGCAAACACTGCACAGTCCATCGCCGCAGCCAATACCGCCGTCGATGCAGCGAAGGCCGCCCGCGGAGGAAACGTCGTGCAGGAGACGACCCTGACCACCGAGCAGCTCGCGGCGAACACCGCAGCCGCGAACGCAAACCTCCAGATCGGGGATGTTGCCACGATCACGAAGGTCCTGCCGAAGAGGGGTAGTGGCACCGGCCCGAATAATACCTATACGAACGCGACGCTCCCGACGATCCAGACTCAGGACCAGAGCCAGCTGAATCAGAGCAGCGTAACCGCCGGCACCTATGTTTCCCCGGCAGGAACCGAACAGACGACGAAGACCTACAGCTATAACACCACGACCGGCACCTACAGCTACTACGCAAGTGACGGACACCTCGTGACGAACGCAGGCTCCCCGAACGTCGGTCCGACCGCCGGTACGACAACCCAGACCACGACCGGCACCACCGCAACTACCAGCACCGGCACGACGACGGGAACCACTACGACCCAGACCAGCACCGGCACGAGCTACACCGGCACCCTCCCGTCGACCGGCGCAACCAACGTGAATACCTACAAGACCCCGCAGGCCTGATCGTAAAATTCATTCAGCCAGGGGGCCTCGGCAGAGCACTTACCATCCTATATGGAAAAATAAAAGCAACTATGCTAAAATATTCCCCAAATGCGCAGAAACGCATCTGGGGATTTTTATTTACGCCGGACACCCCGGCCGCTTACGTTATAACATATGGAAACAAAGAACACAGAACACAGCACGTCCGACATCGTCATCGATGTTCAGGACGTCACGAAAATATACCGCCTGTACGATAAGCCGATCGACCGCCTGAAGGAGGCGGTGAGCCTCACGCACCGGAACTACCACCGGGACTTCTATGCCCTGAACCACGTCGGCTTCCAGGTACGAAAGGGCGAAGCCGTCGGCATCATCGGCACCAACGGCTCCGGCAAGTCGACCATGCTGAAGATCATCACTGGTGTCCTGACCCCGTCCGAGGGCGCGGTCAGCATCCACGGCATCGTCTGTGCGCTCCTCGAGCTCGGCGCCGGCTTCAACCCGGACTACACCGGTATCGAGAACGTCTACATGAACGGCACGATGATGGGCTTCACGAAGGAGCAGATGGACGAGAAGCTCCAGGAAATCCTCGACTTCGCGGACATCGGCGATTTCGTGCACCAGCCGGTGAAGAGCTACTCCTCCGGTATGTTCGTCCGCCTCGCCTTCGCGCTCTATGTCGCGATGGATCCGGAGATTCTCATCGTCGACGAGGCACTGTCCGTCGGCGACGTCTTCTTCCAGGCGAAGTGCTATCATCGCATGGATGAGCTCCGTCGGAACGGCACGACCATCCTCATGGTCACGCACGACCTCGGTTCCGTCATGAAGTACTGCGACCGCGTCATCCTGCTGAACAAGGGCGAGAAGGTCTCCGAGGGACTGCCGGGCGACATGGTCGATCTGTATAAGAAGATTCTCGCCGGCCGCTTCACCGAGG
Organism: Lachnospiraceae bacterium; assembly: GCA_030540075.1. Classification (GTDB taxonomy): domain Bacteria; phylum Bacillota; class Clostridia; order Lachnospirales; family Lachnospiraceae; genus Oribacterium. The sequence goes on along the minus strand of JAUNWX010000003.1, from coordinate 30,882 downwards.
AGGACCAGCGCTATGCACAGCACCAGGCCGACGCGCAGGCCGCGGCGGACTTCATCGACGGCCAGAACTTCGGCGTCGACAGCGTCGGTGCGGCGGCCCTCGCAGAAGGTGAGGCGGGATCTGCGACCCGCGTGCAGCTCTCGAAGGACGCGCCGTCCGGGGAGGCCAATGCAGACGGTCACGACGCAGATGCCTCCGCGGGCAGCGGAACGGCACCGCTCATGCAGGACAACCTGAACCTGAATCCGAACGTCCAGCACTACGGCGACGGACGCGCGAGCATCTGGGATCTCGGCATCCTCGACCAGCGCGGGAAGATCTCGAACGTCATCGTCAAGGGCGAGACCTTCTCCATCAAGGAAAAGATCCGCTTCAATGCCCCGATCGCGGCCCCGATCTTTACCTTTACGATCAAGGATAAGCGCGGCGCGGATCTCACCGGTACGAACACCCTCATCGAGGGCTGCGACATCCAGCCGGTGAAGGCGGGCGATGAATATACCTGTACCTTCACCCAGCGGATGACCCTGCAGGGCGGCGAGTATCTCCTCAGTATGTCCTGCACGGGCTTCGAGGAGGGCGAGCATGTGGTCTATGACCGAAAGTATGACGTCGCATCCATCACGGTTCTTTCGAACAAGAACACCGTGGGTGTGTACGATATGGAGTCCGAGGTGACTCTGGAAAGGCGTGAACACTAATGGATTTTTCACGACACATCACCAATACCATCGAGTGGTTTTATTTCGAGGACGTGACCTCAGGCCGCGAGCGCGACGCTTCGGTCCTGGTGCTCGGCGATAAGGAGACGACGGCACCCTTCGTGACCCTCCTCGAGCCGCGCGTACATCAGGTATCCCGCCGTCTCGACGACAGCACCTACGACTATGTCGTGATCCCGGTGCTGACGAAGAAGATCCTCCGTCTGTTCCAGGGCGACGTCTACACGATGCTTCATGCGCTGACGGAAACCTGGCTGAAGAAGGGCGGTCGCATCCTGATGGGTATCGAAAACGCCCTCGACATCGACCGTATGGCTTCCGGCGACCGGAAGGAGGATGTCCTCTATCTTCGCTGGACCGAGCTTGCGTCCCTGCGTGCGAGCCTCCGCGAGGAGCAGCCGGGCGCACGGGAGACGCTCTACTATCTGACGCCGGAGCTCAGCGTACCGCTGCATTTCTACAGTGATGCGCACATGCCGGACGTCTCCGAGGAGGACGAAAAGACCGCACTCCTCATCCGGGAGAACCGCTTCCGCGAGTTCGCGCCGGCCTACTTCTATATCTATCAGCCGGATGGCAGCGTCCGTCCGAAGGCACGGGACTACCGCCGCTTCCTTCCGGACTACATCAAGTATAATTCGACCCGCAAGCTGGAATACGCCATCAAGACTCTGCTCTACCGGGATGACCAGGGGAAGCGTTTCGCCGTGAAGGCCGGTACGACGCCGGAGGCCAATGCACACATCGAGTCACTCAGCGAGAAGGCAGAGGCGATCGCCGCAGCGAATCCGCAGCTCACGGTACTCCGTGCCGTCGAGACCAGCCGTGCCCTCGGAAGCTACCAGTTCCTAAGCTTCATCCGCTATCCGTTCGTCGAGGGACAGAGCCTGAGCGAGATCCTGCGGGATATGATCAAGGACGGTGTCGCACCGATCCGGGAGCTCGCAGAGACCGTCGACCTCGTGCTCGGCGTGAAGGACGGAAGTGTGCAGCCGGCGAATTTCGACTGCCAGTTTGATAATGTCATCATGGCGGACGGCCGGCCGACCCTCATCGACTGTGAGTGGGTCTTCGATGAAGCCGTCGACGTCCGCTTCCTGCAGTACCGCATCCTCTACTACTGGTACATGGAGTACCGGGAGTTCCTGGCCTACGAGGATGCACTGGCCTTCCTCCGGAACTTCGGCTTCACGAAGCCGGAGCTCGATGCCTTCGCCGAGCGGGAGCAGTCCTTCCAGGAGGAGATCCATGGACAGGACGGCGAAAGCATGCATGCGTTCCTGAACGACAAGGTTACCGTGAAGCGTTTCCGTGCCCTCGAGGAGGAGTATACGAAGACCCTCCACGATGCACAGGAGCTGCAGCGCGAGGTGAAGGAACGGGATATTACGGTCCAGAAGGAGCGCGAGGTCAACCGTCTCACCCAGGTGCATGTCGCAAACCTTACGAACGTGATCCAGGTGCATGAGCGTGACATCCAGTCCCTCATCGCGGAGCGAGACTACTACATGGCCCGCCAGAGCCTGAAGGCCCGCGTGGGCACCCGCCTCCGGAACAGCCTGAACCACCATTTCCCGGTCGGCTCCCGTAAGCGGAAGGTGCTGAGCTATGTGAAGCGGACCCTCCGTCATCCGGCGAAGATGCTTCCGATGTACTTCACGGAGGATGGCAAGAACCGGATCCGTGGTGATTTCAATGTCGGCGACCTGTACCTGAGCTATGGAAAGGTAAAGTTTGAGCGCACGGATGCGCCGCTCGTCAGCATTGTCATCCCATGCTACAACCAGATCCACTATACCTACCAGTGCCTCATCAGCATCCGGGAGAATACGGATTTCGCAGAGACCCCGTATGAGGTCATCATCGCGGATGATGTGTCGACCGATGCGACCCGCGAGATCGGCCAGTATGCGGAGAATCTCGTCGTGGCACGAAACCGCGAGAACATGGGCTTCCTGAAGAACTGTAATCAGGCGGCCTCCATCGCCCGTGGTAAGTATATTTTCTTCTTAAATAACGATACCCAGGTGCAGAAGGGCTGGCTGTCCTCCCTCGTCGAGCTGATCGAGCGCGATCCGTCCATCGGTATGGTCGGCAGTAAGCTCGTGTACCCGGACGGCCGTCTCCAGGAGGCGGGCGGCATCATCTGGTCGGATGGCTCCGGCTGGAACTATGGCCGTCTGCAGGACCCGGCGGATCCGGAGTACAACTATGTGAAGGAGGTCGACTTCATTTCGGGTGCCGCAATCATGATCCGCACGGAGCTCTGGAAGGAGATCGGCGGCTTCGATGAGCGCTTCGCACCGGCGTACTATGAGGATACGGACCTCGCTTTTGAGGTGCGGAAACACGGAAAGAAGGTCATGTTCCAGCCGAAGTCCGTCGTCATCCACTTCGAGGGCATCTCGAACGGCACGGACACCTCGGATACCTCGAGCCTGAAGCACTATCAGGTCGTGAACCAGGAGAAGTTCCGTGAGAAGTGGGCGGCCGAGCTTCGGGAGCAGTGTGTCAATGACGGCAACCCGAACCCGTTTGACGCCCGTGAGCGTGGTCAGCACCGGCCATGCATGCTGATGATCGACCACTATGTACCGACCTGGGATAAGGATGCCGGCAGTAAGCTGGACTATCAGTATATGCAGCTCTTCCTGCGTCAGGGCTGGCGTGTGAAGTTCCTCGGCGACAACTTCGCCCATGAGGAGCCGTATACCTCGGACCTCGAGCAGCTCGGTATCGAGGTGCTCTACGGCGCGAAGCTGCAGGCCGACATCTGGGGCTGGATCGAGCGGAACAGGTCCTTTATCCGCATCGCCTATCTCAGCCGTCCGCACATCGCGGCGCGCTACATCGATTACATCCGCGAGCATACGGATATGAAGATCATCTACCATGGATCCGATCTTCACTCCCTCCGTCTGATGCGCGAGTATGCGATCGACCATAACGAAAAGACCCGTGAGGAGGCCGAGTACTGGCATGGCGTCGAGTATGCCGTGATGCGCAAGGCCGACATGAGCTACTTCCCGTCCGAGGTGGAGGCGGAGATCGTGCATAAGGAGGACCCGACCATCCATGTGAAGGCCATCACCTCCTTCGTCTACGATGAGCCGGCCGTCCTCGATGAGGATTATGCGAAGAAGCAGGATCTCCTGTTTGTCGGTGGTTTCGCGCACCCGCCTAACAAGGATGGCCTCCTGTGGTTCGTGAAGGATATCCTGCCACAGATCGAGGCCGAGATTCCGGGCGTGGTACTCCACGTCATCGGGTCCAATGCGGACGACGAGGTGCTCGCGCTGAACGCGCGGCCGGATGTCGATGTGCTCGGTTTCGTCAGCATCGAGAAGCTCGACGAGATGTACCGTCGGAGCCGTGTCGTCGTGGTACCGCTTCGTTTCGGTGCCGGCGTCAAGGGCAAGGTCGTCGAGGCACTGCACGCGGGAACCGCGGTGGTGACGACGAGCTGTGGTGCCGAGGGCATCCCGGTGGCAGAGACCGCCCTGCGCATCCAGGATGATCCGACGGCCTTTGCACAGGAGGTCATCCACCTCTACAGGCATCCGGAGGAGATCGAGAAGATGGCGCATAACGCCGTCAGCTTCATATCGACCTTCTACTCACCGGATGGTGCCTGGGCGAAGATCCGGGAGGATTTCGAAACCGGCCGGAACGTATAACAGCGTTTGAAGTCCGGTGCAGCGGTTGACGACAGCTGCACCGGACATATGAGATGCAGGATGCTTCGGAAGACGTATTCTGCAGTTGATAAAGAAACATGAATACACGAAAGCATTATAAACACTGTTTCGCGGTCGCAGCCTACGGAGAGTCACCTTACCTTCCGCTTCTTCTGCATTCACTGAAGATGCAGAGCGTGGAGAGCCGGGTGATCATCTGTACCTCGACCCCGAATCGCTATATCACGAAGCTGAGCGCGCAGTTCGGCTACCCGGTCTATGTGCGGAATGGTGCACACGGGCTGCAGCAGGACTGGAACTTCGCCTATGAGATGAGCGCGGAGCGCTCGGAGCTCGTGACGATCGCCCACCAGGACGATCTGTATTTTCCAGACTACACGAAGGCGCTGCTGCATGCCTTCCAGCACTTCCCGGATATGTCGGTATTCTGCTGCCGCTACGACACGATCGATGGCGAGGGCAACACAATCGACGGAAGCTCGGAGAAGGTGAAGCGCATCCTGCGGCTTCGGCTGAAGGACCATGCCCACGCGGACCGTACGAGCGTGAAGCTCTCGGCCCTCCGCTATGGAAACGGCATCGGCTGCCCGAGCTGTACCTACCACACGAAGTACTGTCCGGCACCGCTGTTCCGGAATGACTATAAGTTCGTCATCGACTGGGACACCCTGATCCGTCTCGCGCGTGAACCTGGGCGCTTCATCTGCATCGAGAAGCCGCTCATGGCTTACCGTGTGCATGCCGGAGCGGAGACGATGCGAAATATCGAAAATCATAATCGGGAGAAAGAGGAACGGGAAGTGTTCCGAAAGCTGCACTCGGCGCCGGTGACGGATGTGCTGATGCACTTCTATAAGAAGGCGTATGGTGCCTACCGCGCGGAGGATGCCGGCGAGACCGGGACGACCTGTTCATAAGAAGGCGTATAGGGCATACATTCCGTCGGCAGGATAGCGAAGAACACGAATCCGTTCATAAGAAGGCGTATGGAACAGACACAGAAGAGAAACACAGTGAAAGAGGGAAGCCGGTATGCGTGGCTGTATACAGCCGCAGCACTCGTCCTGCTCCTTCTGTTCGGACTGTTCATCAACCGGCACCTCAGTATCCGGGCACTCTATGGTGACGACCTCTACCTCTGGTCCTTCTATGGCTGTGAGGATTTCTGGTCCTTCACCTTTCCGAAGGTGACGAAGGGAAACTTCCGCCCGTTCTACTGGGCGTTGAGCTACCTCGAGTTTCTCCTGATCGGCCCGCACGTCCACTGGTATGCCCGCTTCAACGTGCTTCTAAATGTGGCGATTTCCTGGGTGATCTATTTCTTCAGCCGGCGTCTGAGCCGCGGCACGCGGGTACCGCAGGGCGTGCTGCCCGGACAGGCCGTCGGTCTCCTGACCGGCATGCTCTACCTGCAGTCGCACTTCGCGGCCTACCAGATCGCACAGGTGCTCGGGCTCCTCGAGTCCCTCGCCCTGCTGCTTGCGCTTCTGACCCTCTGGGGCCTCTTCGATTACATGGAGGGCCGCGGCACGCGTGCCTATCTGCGCGCCTGCTTCTGCTTCTTTCTCGTAATCTTCACGCATGAGCGCTTCATCGCGCTGGCCCCGCTCTTTTACCTCGCGGTGTTCACACAGTATCAGACGGAGCGGCGGCTCTGCCGGCGCTTCGTGCCGTCCCGGATGTCGGAAGTGCCGCGGACATCGCAGCCTCCGGCATCCGCGGGTACCACGGAATGCGATACACCGGGTTCTGACATGCTTTCGGGGAACCGCCTCGGGCGGCTGCTCGAGCTGCTCCTGCCGCTTCTGATCCTCGCTGTCTTTTTCGGCAGCCGTATGGTGGTGGCCGGGGATGCCATCCCGGTCGGTACAGCCGGCACGAAGGTGCAGGACACCTTCTCCCTCGCCCAGGCCCTCGGCTTCGCGTTTACGCAGGTTGCCTACATCTTTGGGGTCAATGCAGGCCACGCGATCTTCTGTGGCGTGTCCTTCGCGGACTCCGCCCGCTGGGTACAGGCGCTGATCGGACTTAGCTGGCTGAGCCTTCTGCTGATGCTTCTGCTCTATGTGCGAAGCGTCTGGAAGAAGGGGCGGATCACGCCGCGTCGGATCGGGGAGAACCTCCTCTTCATCGGCTTCATCGCCCTCTGCATCGGCTCGAGCTCCATCACGATCCGCCTGGAAACCCGCTGGGTCTATGTGAGCTATACCGCCGCACTTCTGTACCTCTCCTTCATGCTCGGAGAGATCGCGAAGTCTGGACGTGTGAAACCGGAAGCCAGCAGGACAGTGCGCACGCGCGCAGCCGTCCCGCAGAGAACGTCGATGGATTCCGTAAGCGCATCGGGCGAACATGGCGAGCGTTTCGGTACGAAGAAATGCCGGACGGCCATGGTCCTCACGTTCTCGCTGCTCTTTATGGTGTACGGGGCCGTGATGACACCGGTGGAGCATTATGATCGACAGCATTATCCGAACATCTTTTTCTTCTTTGATCAGGATCGCGTGAATTCGCTTGCGGACTGCACGATCGACGCGGTCGGTGCGGAGAACTTCCTCGGAAAGAAGCAGGTGTATATCTACTATAATTACTACGAGATGAGCGACTTCTATGCGGAGTACTTCTATAAGCCGTTTGATCCGGAGAAGACCGGACAGGGTACGGAGATCCACTTCATCAACAGCCCGGATGAGCTACCGGCGGACGCGACGGTGGAGAACAGCATCGTCCTCATGGAGCATGGAAACCGCGGCTACATCGATGTGAGCGCCCAGACCTTCGGACTGGCCGCGTGGGAGGAGCTCAGTGAATAAGCACTCATATAAAAATCGAAGCAGAAAGCGGGTGGGGGAGTGCCGGAAGGGACTCCTCCTTCTGCCGTTCATCGGAGGGCTGTTTCTGCTCTGGTATGTGCTGCATGCGACGGTGGATGTGGTCTATTCCGACTATATCCGCATCATCAACAGCTACCTGCCGGATACCCTGGATCCGAAGACCTTTTTCGTGCCGGATATCCTGACCCGGATTCCGATCAACTATCCGCTTCGCTGGATCAATGTCACCTTCTTCGGCTACTCGGTGCTGTTTGACCGGGTGTTCTGCATCCTGGGCTGCGTCCTGCTGATGTGTTCGGTGGCGCAGTACCTGATCCGGGAGCGAAGCAGTATCCTGATCATCCTTCCGGTGATGCTCGTCGGCTTCAGCCTCGATAAGTGGGAGATGCTGATTAACGGTACCGGCTGCGTGCATTTCCTGAGCTATGGACTGTTCTTCTATCATTACCTCGTGCTCGAGCGTGTCTTCACCGGCACACAGAAGCCGGGCGATGAGCGCCGCCTCTGTCTGCTTCCGTGGCTGTCCCTGCTGGTGGCCGGCCCGTATATCGCGCAGTACACGGCGACCCTCCTCGTGGCGTATGGCTACCTCGCCTTCCTTCGGAATCGCAATGTCGACAGCCGCCGGCTTCCATGGTACGGCCTCTGTGCGCTGGTCCCGCTGATGCTCTACTATATGAGTAACGCGGCGGCTACCTTCGAGCATACGGGCGCACAGGACATCGGCCTGCTGGAAACCCTGCAGCAGTACCCTGGCTTCTCACTGCATTTTCTGCTGAACGGCTTCGCCAGCACCCTGCTTTCCGGCTCGGTGCTGGAGGATCTGCTCGCGGCCGGGACGCTCACGTATCCGATGGTGTACCTCCTCGGTGCCCTCGTGATCCTGCTCTATGCCAGCGCCGTGCTGCTCTACTTCCGGACCGGACAGTACCGCCGGACGATCTTCCCGATGCTGCTCCTCGTGAGCGGTGCCGGAAGCCATGTCCTCGTCTTCCTGTCCCGTTACATCTTCCTGACGGAAACCTACGCATGGCAGAGCCGCTACGGCCTGCAGTACCTTCCGGGTACCCTCGGCCTGCTGCTCATTTATGGCGCGGCTTTCTCACATTTCCGAAAGCAGTATCTGTCTGTGCACACGAAGCAGGGCGATGCCGTACGAACATCCGGCGAAGCATCACCGGTGAACCGCGGACGCGCGCAGAAGGTACAGACGTCGTCCGGACAGAGACATGCCCTCGGCGCGCTGCTCGGCATGGGCCTCTCCCTCGTGGTGCTTCTTTCCTTCACTGCAGGGAACTGTTATACTGATAAGCATGAAATCGACATGATGCCGTTCCGGAAGATGTACTTCGCCTCCATGGCGGACGCCGCGCGTGATTATGAAAACCTGAGCGATGATGAGCTGAATCTCATCTTCGAGTACCACCATGGGCCGAACCGGGTTCGGCATGCCATGGATATATTAAAGGAAAACCAGTGGAATGTGTTCCGTGCGTGACGGTGCATACGCGATGATCTGCGGGATATGCATTCACTGCCTGACGTAAGGTATACAGGATTCCGCCTGCCCATGACTTCTGGGGACAGGCGATTCTGTTTACGATAAACAAAAGGATGGAAACTATGAAAGTATTGATTTTAGCAGGTGGTTTCGGAACCCGTATTTCCGAGGAGTCGCATCTCCGTCCGAAGCCGATGATCGAGATCGGCGAGATGCCGATCCTCTGGCACATCATGAAGTACTACTCGAGCTACGGCTACAATGATTTCATCATCCTGGCCGGCTACAAGCAGTACGTCATCAAGGAGTATTTTGCGAACTACTTCCTGCATAATTCGGACGTGACCTTCGACCTCAGCAACAACCAGATGGAGGTCCATCACAACATGAACGAGCCGTGGCGCGTGACCATCGTCGACACCGGCCTCAACACCATGACCGGCGGACGCATCAAGCGCGTACAGGATTATGTCGGGGATGAGCCGTTCATGCTCACCTATGGCGACGGCGTTTCCAACGTGGACCTCGATGCCCTCGTAAACTTCCATCATGCGCATGGTAAGATCGCGACCATCACGACCGTTTCCCTCGCACAGCAGAAGGGCGTCCTTGACATCGATGAAAACAACCAGATCCGGGCCTTCCGTGAGAAGGAGCGGGAGGACGGCGCCATCATCAACGGCGGCTTCATGGTCTTCCAGCCGGAGGTTTTCAACTACCTCACGGATGACCGCTGCGTCCTCGAGCAGGAACCGATGCACCGCCTCGCTACCGACGGCGAGCTCATGAGCTTCTACCACGCCGGCTTCTGGCAGTGCATGGACACCCAGCGCGAGAAAAAGCTCCTCGAAGACCTCTGGGCGAGCGGAAAAGCACCATGGAAATTATGGGAGTGAAAGAGTTTGCATAAAGCAAACTCTGGAACGATATCCAGCAGAGCTATGCTCTGCTCCCGAAGGGCTAAAATCGAGCTTCCCTGGCTCGATTTTAGGGCCCTGTGAATAGAAAGAAAATTTATGACTAAGTTTGAATCCTTACAGCAGTTTTATAAAGGAAAGCGGGTGCTCGTGACCGGGCACACCGGCTTCAAGGGCAGCTGGCTCTGTCTTATGCTCCGGATGCTCGGCGCAGAGGTCTACGGCTACGCCCTCGCGGCCCCGACCGAACCGGCGCTTTTCGACATCCTGAAGCTTTCGGAGGAGATGCACTCGGAGATCGGCGACATCCGCGATTTCCCGCATCTCACCGCCTTCATGGAGACCGCCCGCCCGGAGGTCGTGCTGCATCTCGCGGCACAGCCGATCGTCCGCACCTCCTACCTCTATCCGCGGGAGACCTTCGAGACGAACGTCATGGGCACCGTGAACATCCTCGAGGCCATCCGTCGCTATAATGTGCAGCATGCGGAGAAGGTCCTGTCTTTCCTGAACGTGACGACCGACAAGGTCTATGAGAATCCGGATCTTGCGAACCACGCCTTCCGGGAGGACGAGAAGCTCGACGGCTACGATCCGTACAGCAATTCGAAGTCCTGCTCCGAGCTCGTGACCCACAGCTACCAGAAGTCCTTCTTCCAGCCGGGCGCGGACCCATCCGCTGTGGTGACGGCGATCTCTACGGCACGTGCGGGCAATGTCATCGGCGGTGGTGATTTCGCCGTGGACCGGATCATCTCGGACTGCGTACGGGATACGATCGCCGGCCGGACCATCCATGTGCGGAACCCGTACAGCACGCGGCCGTATCAGCATGTGCTGGAGCCGCTGTATGTCTACCTCCTGATCGCGATGACCCAGGCGCAGGAAGCGCAGCATACGGGCACGCCGGCATCCGCCGCTTCCGCGGAGACGAATGAAACGGGGCATGACGATCGCACGACGGAGACATTGGCCCGGGATGTGGCCGGATGCTATAACGTCGGACCGGATGAGGTGGATGCCATCACGACCGGCGCACTCGCGGACCTCTTCGTACAGAGCTGGGGCGAGGGCGCAGCCTGGCACACGGATGCCGAGGCGAATGCACCGCATGAAGCCGCGTACCTGAAGCTGGATACCCAGAAGCTGAAGGAGAGCTTCCACTGGCAGCCACGCTGGCATGTCACGGAGGCTGTGCAGGAAACCGTCGCATGGTACCATGCATGGTCGGAGGGCGCCGATATGCGGGCCCTGACCGAACAGCAGATCCGTGCATTTTTAGCAGATGAAAGAGAAAAGAGCAGAACATGACAGAGAAAACAGAGCAGCAGGCGAGACAGGAAATCCTCGATCTCGTCGCAGAATATGCAAGAAAATATAAGGTCGCACCGATGCAGCAGCCATACCATGAGGGCGAGCGCATCCCGTATGCCAGCCGTGTCTATGACGACAAGGAGATGGTGAATCTCGTAGACAGTGCGCTCGAGTTCTGGCTGACCGCCGGACGCTACACCGACGCCTTCGAGCAGAAGTTCGGTGAATACCTCGGCGTACGTTATGTGAGTCTCGTGAACTCCGGCTCCAGCGCGAATCTGCTGGCCTTCAGTACACTGACGAGCCCGCTGCTCGGCGAACGCCGCGTGAAGCGCGGAGATGAGGTCATCACCGTGGCCGCCGGCTTCCCGACGACCGTGAACCCGATCATCCAGTACGGTGCGATTCCGGTCTTCGTGGATGTGACGCTGCCGACCTGTGATATCGACGTGACGAAGCTCGAGGAAGCCTACTCGGAGAAGACGAAGGCCGTGATGATCGCGCATACCCTCGGCAATCCGTTTAATCTGAAGGCGGTCAAGGATTTCTGTGACCGGCATCAGCTCTGGCTCGTGGAGGATAACTGCGATGCCCTCGGCTCGACCTATACGATCGACGGCGAGACCCGCCAGACCGGCTCGATCGGCGACATCGGTACCTCCAGCTTCTACCCGCCACACCATATGACGATGGGCGAGGGCGGTGCCTGCTATACGAACAACCCGCAGCTTCACCGCATCATGCGCTCGATCCGTGACTGGGGCCGTGACTGCTGGTGCGCACCGGGGTACGATAATACCTGCCACCACCGCTTCGACGGACAGTATGGCGAGCTTCCGAAGGGCTATGACCACAAGTATGTCTATAGCCACTTCGGCTATAATCTGAAGGCCACCGATATGCAGGCGGCGGTCGGCGTCGCACAGCTCGAGAAGTTCCCGGGCTTCGTCGCACGCCGGAAGCACAACTTCGAGCTGCTGAAGTCGCTCCTCGTCGAGGGCGGAGCAGCTGCGAAGCTGATCCTGCCGGAACCGGAGCCAAATTCAGATCCGAGCTGGTTCGGTTTCCTCATGACCTGTCAGGAGGGCGTGGACCGTGAGACGGTGGTCCGCTATATCGAGGACCATGGCGTACAGACCCGTATGCTCTTCGCCGGCAACCTCATCAAGCACCCGTGCTTCGACGAGATGCGTGCGACGGGTGAGGGCTACCGCGTTGTCGGCAGCCTCGACACGACCGACCGTATCATGCGGGACACCTTCTGGGTAGGACTCTATCCGGGTATGACGGATGAGAAGCTCCGCTACATGGCGCGCATCATCCTGGAGGCGATTCAGCAATGAGTGAAGAATTTACATTTGATCTGGAACGGGTACATCAGGCGAATCTGGAGATCCTGAAGGCGGTGAAGACGATCTGTGATCGCCATGGCATCACCTACCTCATCGATTCCGGCACGCTCCTCGGTGCCGTACGGCATAAGGGCTTCATCCCGTGGGACGACGACGTCGATCTCTGCTTCCGAAGAGAAGAGTTCGAGCGCTTCATCGATGTGGCGAGGGCGGAACTCCCGGCGAACATGCAGCTCGTGCTGCCGGACGAGTATCGCGGTGGCGAGGCCTTCTATGATTTCGTACCACGCGTGATTTATCTCAACTCCCGCCGGCACGCAGAGGACGACGCGGACATGGCCTTTTATGAGGGAAAGCTCAACCACCTCTGGGTCGACCTCTTCATCCTCGACCGTCTGCCGGCCTGCCCGATCCGCGCACGGTTCATGAAGCTCGAGCAGCAGATCGCCTTCGGCCTCGGCATGGGCTACCGCCGGAAGCTTGACTGGAGTAAGTATCACGGCCTTCAGAAGCTGGAAGTACAGGTGCTTGCCGGCGTCGGCCGCTTCATCCCGCTTCCGAAGATATTCCGCCTGCAGGAGCGCTGGGCCCGGAAGTACACCGACCGGAACCGCACAGCGACGGGCTGTACAGCTCCGACGGAGACCGCTGCGGGCGATGCGAAACGGGCGAAGAAGGATGCCGGAAAACAGGGCTGTCCGGTCTGCGGGAAGCAGTCTGGCAGCGGGAAGTCCTTCTTCTCGAACTATCAGCCGGACTTCCAGTACTGTACCGTGGAGGATGCCTGGGAGGAGCCGATCGAGTTCCAGTTTGAGGACGGACACTTCACCGGACCGAAGGCCTGGGACAAGGTACTCACGATGCTCTACGGCGATTACATGAAGCTGCCGCGCCCGGAGGACCGTCACCCATCGCACAGCGGCATGGAGCTCGAGATCCTCGACTGATTTTATTTCTTTTAAGAAACGCTGGAAGGAAGATATATGGAATTACTGAGCTTGGTGGTTTCCGCTTATAATGAGGAGGCCGGACTGGAGACCTTCTACCAGACAACCAGAGAATATGGGGAAGCGCTTGCGGAGAAGGGCTGGGGTTACGAGTTCGTCTTCGTGAATGACGGCTCCCGCGACCGGACCGGCGAGATTCTGGATGATCTGGCGGCCCGCGATGCGGCCCATGTGCGCGTACTGCACTTCTCCCGGAATTTCGGGCACGAAGCGGCGATGACCGCCGGACTCGACTACGCTACGGGCGACGGCCTCGTCTTCATGGACGCGGATCTTCAGCACCCGCCGAAGTACCTCGCCGACATCGTCGACCAGTTCGACGCCGGCTACCAGGTGATCTCCATGGTCCGCACCGAAAATAAAACGGCCGGGCTTCTGAAAAACATCACCTCCAGCGGTTTCTACTGGCTCATCAACCGTATGTCGGAGGTCCATCTCGAGGCCAATGCCTCGGACTTCTTCGCCATCACCCGCCCGGTACAGCAGGTGCTCACGAAAAACTACCGGGAGAAGGTCCGTTTCCTCCGTGGCTACGTACAGAACGTCGGCTTCCGGAAGACCACGATTTCCTATGAGGCAGCCCCGCGGGTGGCGGGCAGCAGCCACTACTCGATCCGAAAGCTCTTCGTCTTCGCGATGAATACCATCATGTGCTTCTCGAACATGCCGCTCAAGCTCGGCATCTTCGCCGGCCTCGTCAGCGGATTTCTGGGGCTGATCGTGCTGATCTATACCTTGGTGACCCGTGACGGCGCGCCGTCCGGCTATGCGACCATCGTCGTCCTGCTCTGCTTTATGTTCGCCGTTCTCTTCATCGTCGTCGGGATCATCGGCGAGTACATTGCGGTGCTCTTCGAAGAACTGAAGGACCGCCCGATCTATATCGTGGAGGATAGCCGGAACATCTGACACAGAACCCCGGAGGGCTGCCACTGGAAACACAGTACTTCGAGTTCGGAAAAATCACAAATCGGGCCCTAAGAACCAGTAAGCCCTCTGCAATCACTGAGTTTTCTTTATGAAAACTCAGCGTTGCAGCGGGTGCTAAGGAAAAATTACTCTAACTGGTTCTAAGGGCCCGATTTGGATTTATTCACGAACTCTACGTATGGTTTCCAGTGGCAGTCCTCCGGGGTTCTGTTATGGTGATTTTTACGAAAGAACTTTGTGAAATCACGGACTTTCAAAGCGATTAAGCACATATTGCATGAATCCGGAAAGGAAAAATAAGAAAATCTGAGAAAAAATAAACAAAGGAATCAAAGAATTTTCAAGATGAAAAGAAGGATTCTCTATTCTATCAGCCATAACATCTCCATATAATATGATCAAAAGGACGGGGGAGTCCCGTCGAGAACAGACAATCATAGGAGGATTGGATTATTATGAAGAAGGCACTTAGCTTACTTACCGTTTCAGCAATGGCAGTTTCGATGCTCGCAGGATGTGGCAGCTCGAAGCCTGCAGAGACTACTGCAGCAGCTACAACTGCAGCAGCAGAGACCACTGCAGCCGCTACCGAGGCAGCTTCTGAGGCAGCAACGGAGGCAGCCGCAGCTGCAACCGATGCAGATCTTTCCGATAAGAAGGTCGGCGTATGTATCTATCAGTTCTCTGATAACTTCATGACCCTTTTCAGAAATGAGCTTCAGGACTATCTCGTATCCCTCGGCTTCAAGGCAGAGAACATCGAGATCATGGATGGTGCAAACGACCAGGCTACACAGACCAACCAGATTCAGAACTTCATCACCAAGGGTGTTGACTGTCTCATCATCAACCCGGTTAACTCTTCTTCCGCAGCAACCATCACCGATATGGTAACCGCAGCAAACATTCCGCTCGTATACATCAACAGAGAGCCGGATGCTCAGGAAGAGCAGAGATGGGCAGATGAGAACATGAAGGTCTGCTACGTAGGATGTGACGCTCGTCAGTCCGGTACGATGCAGGGCGAGATCATCGCTGACCTCGACAACCACGGCGATATCAACGGCGATGGCAAGGTTTCCTACATCATGATCGAGGGTGACCCGGAGAACGTAGATGCTCAGTACAGAACAGAGTTCTCTGTAAAGGCTCTTAAGGATGCCGGCATCGAGGTTGAGCAGCTTGACGATCAGGTTGGTAACTGGGATCAGGCACAGGCACAGTCTCTCGTTGCAAACTCTCTTGCACAGCACGGCAAGGACATCGAGGTTGTTTTCTGTAACAACGATGCGATGGCTCTCGGCGCTCTGCAGGCAATCGAGGCAGCAGGCGAGACCGTTGGTACAGACGTTTACCTTGTAGGTGTTGATGCTCTTCAGGAGGCTTGCGACAACGTTAAGGCTGGCAAGCAGACCGGTACTGTATTCAACGATCACATTTCTCAGTCTCACTCCGCAGCAGATGCAGCTGTTAAGTACATCACCGGCGGCGACAATGAGCACTACATCGGCTGCGATTACGTAAAGGTAACCACCGACAACGTTGACGACGTTCTTGCTTCTCTTGGTTAATCCGAAAGATTCGTAAGAATTTAACGTAGTACATAGGAATGGGTGCGGGTGCACGAGCTGCGCCCCACCCGTTTTTTAAACCCATTATTTAATGCTTGGAGGGCAAAATGGCGGAGTATAAACTGGAATTACGGAATGTGTGTAAGTCATTCCCCGGTGTAAAAGCGCTGGATCACGCTAACCTCGCTGTTCTCCCGGGTACAGTTCACGCACTCATGGGAGAGAATGGTGCCGGAAAGTCCACACTGATGAAGTGCCTTTTCGGTATCTATCACATGGATGAGGGTGAAATCTACCTGGATGGCGAGAAGACGACGATTACAGACCCGGATGATGCGATGGCGAAGGGTGTTGCCATGGTGCATCAGGAGCTGCAGCCGATACCGGCACGTAACATCGCGGAGAATATGTACATGGGACGTTTCCCGGTACATAAGTATGGTCCTTTACAGGTGATCGATCACAAGAAGATGTTCGAAGAGACCGATCGCTGGCTGAAGGAGCTGGGCCTTGACTATAATCCGAAGGCGCTGCTCGGCTCGCTCTCCATCGGACAGATGCAGATGGTCGAGATCGCGAAGGCGGTTTCCCATGAGGCGAGAGTCATCATCTTCGATGAGCCGACTTCCTCGCTTTCTGATAAGGAAGTAGATTTCCTCTTCAAGGTTATGAACCAGCTGCGTGATAAGGGCGTTGCGATGATCTACATCTCTCATAAGATGGATGAGATCAAGCGGATCGCCGATGACATCACCGTCATGCGAGATGGTACCTATGTCGGTACCTGGCCGGCAGCCGAGATGAGCACCGACGATATCATCGCGAAGATGGTAGGTCGTGAGCTCACGAAGGTTTATCCGGATCACGTACATGAGATCGGTGACGTCATCCTCGAGGCAGAGCATCTTTCCTCGATTCACGCGAAGTCCTTCCAGGATTGCAGCTTCAACATCCGTAAGGGTGAGATCCTCGGTTTCGGTGGACTGGTTGGTGCACAGAGAACCGAGCTCATGGAGGGCCTCTTCGGTATCCGTCATCTCTCTTCCGGCACCATCAAGATGCATGGCAAGGAAGTAAAGATCAAGCGTTCGAGAGACGCGATGGATGCAGGTCTCGGTATGATCACCGAGGACCGTCGTGGCAATGGTATCTTCGGATGCCTGTCCATCAAGGATAACACGGGTATTTCCATTTACAACAAGCACCTGAAGGCAGGCTTCATCCTGGATCACCCGACGATCAATAAGATCGTAGATGACAGTATCAAGCAGCTTTCGATTAAGACACCGAGTATGCAGCAGCATATCGAGAACCTCTCCGGTGGTAATCAGCAGAAGGTTATCGTATCGAGATGGCTCGCAAATGATCCGGAGATCCTGATCATGGATGAGCCGACCAGAGGTATCGACGTCGGTGCCAAGCACGAGATTTATGAGATCATGGAGCAGCTCGCCGATCAGGGCAAGTCGATCATCATGATTTCCTCCGAAATGCCGGAGCTTCTCGGCATGGCCGATCGTGTATATGTAATGTGTAATGGTAAGATCACAGGTGAGATTGATCAGAAGGAAGATATGACGCAGGAGAAGGTAATGTCCTTCGCAACGCAGTTCTGATTCTGATTCGATAGAATAAAGGGGAAATAAAATGCAAAAGTCACAGAAAAAGAAAATCACGGATTTTCTCATTAACAACGGTGTTATCATCGTTATGTTCATCCTCGTTATCTACACAGGATTAACAACGAAGAACTTCTTAACTGCCAACAACTTCCTGAACCTCCTCGCAAACATGTCCTACAGACTGGTTATCGCGCTCGGTATTTCAGGCTGCGTTATCACCGGAGGATGTGATCTTTCCGGTGGACGTATGGTCGGCTTCGGTGCATGTATCGCCGGTACACTTCTTCAGAAGCAGGATTATGCAGGCCGTTTCTTCAAGGAAGGCTTCCTGGCAAACATCACACCGCTGAATCCGTTTATCGTATTACTGGTTGTCATGATCATCTGCGGATGCTTCGGTGCCATCACCGGATGGTTTATCGCTTATCTGAGTGTTCCTCCATTCATTTCCACACTGGCGATGATGGAGATCATCTATGGCCTCGGTCTGATCTACACCGGCGCTACACCGCTTGGTGGCTATATCACCAGCTACACCAAGTTCTCTACCGGTCGTTTCCTGGGCCTGAGCTTCCTGATCTGGATGGCCATCGCCATGGCAGCGATCACCTGGTTCATCTACAACATGACCCGTCATGGTAAGTACATGTATGCCATCGGTGGCAATGCACAGGCCGCAGAGGTTGCCGGTGTTCCTGTAAAACTTACACTCGTTCTCATCTATGCGAAGGCATCTGCTTTCTTCGCAATGGCAGGCTTCATGCTCGGTGCAAAGGCCGGTGGTGCATCCATCAATACGGGTCTTTCCTACGAGATGGAAGGTATCGCAGCCTGCGCCCTCGGTGGTGTATCTGTAACCGGTGGTCGTGGTAAGGTTTCCTCCGCCATCATCGGTGTTGCCGTCCTCGAGCTCCTGAAGGTTGCTCTTCAGTTCCTCGGTGTCGATGCAAACTCTCAGTACATCGCGATCGGTATCGTTATCTTCGTCGCAATTTCTCTCGATATCAGAAAGTACGTACAGAAGAAGTAATTGAGCGAACGATTTCTATCGTCTATAATATGGGCTGTGGCGATTGCCACAGTCCATTTTTGTATCGAGCTTAAGAATTTCGTAAGGGGGTCTGACCCTATTAAGTTTTTCTTAAGATAAACGTTCGGGGGCTGCCCCACGACCTGACACAGTTAAAGAGAGGTTTCTATGACATATCACATGACAGTTCTTGCACAGACGGCTTCGGATCCGGTGACGAACGATCCGGTCGCTTTTTTCCTCAGCCAGCACGGTGTGCAGCTCGTACTCGGTGTGCTGGTGATCTACTGCGCAGTGAAGCTGCTCGTTTTCCATGACCCGGATTTTATCCGTCCGAAGGAGTGGGGAAAGGTGAAAGAGGAGAATCTGCTGCCGTATACCCGTGAGATGGGCATCCTCGTGCTGATGTTCGGTGCCTGCATCTTCGTGATGGAGGTGGTGAGTCAGTATGATGGTCTGATGGGCCTTCTGTTTATGATTCTGTCCATCGCGGTGACCTTCTATCGTTTTAAGAAAATCGAAGACAAGTACGGAAATCTCGACCACCATCAGAAGGTGGAGGACTGAGCATTGCGCCGCGTGGAGGTAAACGAAGCGCAACGCTGCGTTCGGTATGTTTCGGTCGCACGCGGGAGGGAACAGGCCTTTCGGGATGCGAACAGGATGTGATGGCAGAGGGGAGTTTGCATTGAACAAATACAGAGTGATGCTGGTGGATGACGAGGAGGATGTTATCCAGGTGATCATCCGGAAGATGGACTGGGAGAAGCTCGGCTTCACGGTACAGGGCTATGCCCACAACGGACTGGAAGCGCTGGAGATGGCCGAGGAGGAGCAGCCGGATGTCGTCATGACGGACATCAAGATGCCGTTCATGGATGGACTCGAGCTCAGCCGGCGTCTGAAGGAGCAGTATCCGACCATCAAGATCATCATCTTCTCGGGCTTCGACCAGTTCGAGTACGCAAAGGAAGCCATCCGTCTGGAGGCGGAGGAGTACATCCTGAAGCCGATCGACGCGGATGAGCTCTCTGCCGTGTTTGAGCGCATCCACGCATCGCTGGATCAGGAGTTTGACGAGAAGCAGAACATCAACATGCTGAAAAACTATTACATGGAGAGTCTGCCGATCCTGCAGGAGAATTTCTGCACGGCGCTCATCGAGGGACGCGAGCCGGCGAATTCGCTCAGTCGCGATATGATGGACTATCAGATCAGCCTCGACGGTCCGTACTTCGGTGTGGTGATCCTGCACAACAGTGTTTCCCTCGCGCCGGAGGGCATCAATCCGCTGCTGATCACGATGTCGGTGCGCCGGCTCTGGGAGGAGCACCTCGATCCGAAGTGGCATGCGCGCTTCTTCACCTATCTCGGCGATACGGTGATGATCGTGCAGTTCGAGCAGCCGGGGGCGCTGACGAAGCTGACGGATGACTGTCAGGTGCTGTGTCGTCTCAGTAAGCATGTGTCGAACGCGACCATCACCGCCGGCATCGGTCGTGCGGTCAATCACCTTCTGAACCTGCCGGAAGCCTATGAGAGTGCCCGGGAGGCGGTTTCCTACCGCGTCATCTATGGCCGCGGACAGGCAATCAACATCATGGAGGTGGCGCCGGAGACCCAGAAGGAGGTGGCGGCGGAGAGTTCGTCCGAGGACAATGATGACCGCTTCTACCCGGTGTTCAAGGCCATCAAGCTGAATTCGCCGGAAGAAGTCGATCATCAGATCGATCAGTTTCTGAGCGCCGAGGCACCGGTCAATCCGTCGCTGCAGGCGTATCGCTTCTTCGTGATGGAGCTCGTGACCGAGGGACATCGCTTCGTGAATGCGAATCATCTGTCGATGGAAGAGGTTTTCGGAAAGGATGAGGACCTCTTTCAGAAGGTACAGCACCTTGACCTGGAGGCCCTGCGTGCATGGATGAAGGAAAGTGCCCACAAGATGCAGGCGCTTCTCCGGGCATCGCACAGTGACAGCACGCGTACCTTCGTGGCGAAGGCAGAGGCGTATGTGCATGAGCATTACAGCGACAAGGATCTGAGCGTCGAGAGCATCTGTGATTTCCTCGGCATCAGTGCGGCGTACTTCTCGACCGTCTTCAAGCGGGAAACGGGCAAGACCTTTATCAACTACCTCACGGATATCCGTATGGATCGGGCGGTCCACATGCTGCTCGATGAAAATGAGAAAACCTATGTGATCGCCGAAGCGGTCGGCTACAGTGATCCGAACTACTTCAGCTATGCATTTAAAAAGAAATTCGGCGTATCGCCGTCGAAGTATAAGGCACAGCAGCATGCCGGCACCGCGCCTGCCTGATGACGAATAGGAGATACCTATGAAAAAGATTCGCAAGCAGGCGAAGCGAAGCTTTTTGCCTCACACCATCCAGGGAACGATTCTGATGGCCTTCACCATCATCTCCTTCGTGCTGCTTATGATCCTGGGGCTGGTCCTGTATCAGCTGTTTGCACGTCGTATGCGGACGAGCTCCGTGGAATCCACCGAGCAGATCGTACAGCAGTCCGTCATCAATCTCGAGGATTACCTCGCCAATATGCGCCGCATCTCGGATGCGGTATATTATAATGTCATCAAAAATGCAGATCTCAGCACGGACAGCATCGATCGAGAGATGGACCTCATCTATGAAGCGCACCTCGAGCATCTCGTCAGTATGGCGCTCTTTACCGCAGATGGCCGGCTGATTTCAGCCTCGCCGATCGCCACGACGAAGGAAAATCTCGATGTGACGACCCAGAGCTGGTTTACCGAGGCGCTTCGAAAGACCGATAATCTGCATTTCTCCACCCCGCATGTCGAAAATCTCTTTCTGGATCCGGCCTATCGCTATCGCTGGGTCATCTCTCTGAGTCGCGCCGTCGAAATCTATGAAAACGGAACCCCGACCATGGGTGTCCTCCTCGTCGATATGAACTACTCCACCATCGAGCGCATGATGGAGCGGATCAATCAGGATTCGAGCGGTCAGTACATCTATCTGACCGATTCGAGCGGCAGCCTCATCTATCATCCGAAGCAGATGCAGATCAACTACGGGATTCTCACAGAGAACAACATCAACGAGGCACACTATCAGGATGGTCATCATCAGGAGCTTTACCTCGGTGCTCGTCGCCAGGTGCTGCTGAACTCGGTTTCCTACACCGGCTGGAAGATGATCGCCGTGATCCCGGCCAGTGCCTACGGTGTGGATGCGAGCAGCCTTCGTTTCGTCGTGATCCTGCTCGTGTCGATCTCCCTCCTCGTCATGATCTTCGTGAATCAGATCGTGTCGCGTCAGATTTCCCTGCCGCTGAACCGGCTGAACCGCTCCATCAAGCGGATGGAGGGCGGCGATGTCGTGCCGGAGGATATCTATGTGGGCGGCTCGGAAGAGGTAGAGCATCTCGGCCGGACCCTTCGCAGTTCCATGACGCGGATCAATCAGCTGATGGAGGACATCGTCGTCGAGCAGGAGGAGAAGCGAAAGTCGGAGATGGATGCGCTCCAGTCGCAGATCAATCCGCACTTCCTCTACAACACCCTGGATTCCATCGTCTGGATGATCGAGGGCGAGCACAACAAGGAAGCGGTCTTCATGGTGACGCAGCTCGCGAGCCTCTTCCGTATCAGCCTGAGCCGTGGAAAGAACATCATTCCGCTTGCGCAGGAGCTGAAGCATGCGGAAAACTATATGAACATCCAGAAGGTGCGCTATAAGAATAATTTCTCCGTGGTGTTTGACATCGATGAGAACATCCGGGACTACCTCAGCGTCAAGCTCATCATCCAGCCGATTCTCGAGAATGCCATCTATTATGGCGTCGGGGACATGGATCCGGATGACGATGCCGAGATCCGTATCCGTGGCTGGCTGATCCCGGATGGGGCAGCCGAAAAGGGTACAGCAGCTCCGGGTACTGCTGCAGAGCACGCGCAGCCGGAGGCCGTGATGCCAGCGGAGAGCGAAAAGACCCGGCAGCCGGATCCGGCAGAGGCCAATGCAGGCGGCCGTGCACACAGGCAGATGATTCAGGCGATGTCGGTCGGCGACATCTATATCGCCGTGAGCGACAACGGCTATGGTATGCCACCGGAGGTCTGTGAAAATCTGCTGAAGGACGATGAGGAATCGAGAAAGCGGGTGCCGAAGCACGGTTCCGGTGTCGGACTCGTGAATGTCCACAATCGAATCCGTATTCGCTTCGGTGCACAGTATGGACTGATGGCGGTTTCCGAGCCGGATGAAGGCACGACGATCACGATCCATCTGCCGGCGATCCCGAATACACCGGAGAATCAGAAACTGCTGGAAAGCGGACACTACAGGGCGAAAGGAGGAAATCAGCATGTATGAGGATCGAAGCTTCTTATGGCCGATCATCGGCGGGCTGGTGGTCACCATCCTGTTCTGCTCCGTGATGCTGGTGCGGGGCACCGGTGAAAAGCGCTACCAGGTGTCGGTGATCGTGAGTGATTCCTCCCAGGACCGCTGGGTGCCGTTGAAGGCAGGGCTCACACAGGCCGCAAAGGACAACAACATTGACCTGAGCTACGTATATACCGACTACATCGATGATGTCTTCACACAGACTACGCTGATCAATCAGGAGATCGCGGATGGCGCGGATGGCATCATCACGGATTTCTGTCTCAGCATGGGCACCGCAGAAATCGTGCGGAACATCATCGCCCGCGTGCCGGTGGAGTTTATCATCACGAATGTGGATGCGGATGCAGATATCTCCGGAAACTATGCGACAGTGATGACGGATAATGTGGAGGTTGGGCGGGCCATCGGAAACGAGCTCGTGATCGACTACGGTGACCGTCTGAAGGGGCTGAAGATCGGCATCATCGCCGGAAACCAGCAGCAGTATGCGATGCAGGACCGCCTGAAGGGTTTCCTGGATGCCGTGGGGGCGAAGGAGCCGGAAATCGTCTGGACGGTCGAGGAGAGCCGTTTCCTCGAGCAGGAGCTGAAACGCTCGATGGAGCGGGTGACACCTGCGGTGATCATCGGTCTCGATAATACGAGCCTCGAAGCGGCAGTGGACTATGTCGCGGCATCGGGCACAGATAAGCTGCCCCTCTATGGTGCGGGCTGCAGTGAGAAGCTCGCATACTATATCGATAACGGCACCATCGCTTCGATGATCCTGCCGAACGAGTTCAGCATGGGCTATCAGAGTCTCACGGATCTCTCGGCGAAGCTCCGGAACCGGATGCTGGTGCTCGAGGACCGGGAGCAGGGCTTCAACGTCGTCCATCAGGACAATCTGTTCCGGGATGAGAATCAGCGGATCCTGTTTCCAATCGTGCAGTGAGTGGTGCCGCTGGATAAGCTGCGGACGGATGTGTGGAACTGACGCAGATGGCATAAGCAGGGGACGCAGAAGCGAGATGCCATCGAAGACAGCAGGCTCATGGTTGGTATGGCGGTGGTGCTGTCATGGAAAACGACTGGGAGAAACGTATGAAGAAGAAAAAACGGAGCAGGAGTGCAGTCATAATCATGCTGCTCGTGATGCTGTCCCTCTGCGGCTGTGGTACGCGGCAGAAGCTGCCGGCCAGAAAAACCGATGGGAAGATCAAAATCGGCGTGTCGGTCTATGATCAGTATGATGCCTTCGTATCGGCGCTGATGCAGGATCTGAATAATCAGGTGCTGAGCGCGAAGGCGGATGAGAAGCAGGATATCGTGCTGGAGGTCTATAATGCCTCGCAGAGTCAGACGAAGCAGAACGAACAGGTGCGCGACATGATCGCTGCGGACTTCGACGTAATCTGTGTAAATCTGGTCGATCGTACGGCACCGACCGAGGTCATCAATGCGGCACGAAATGCGGATGTGCCGATCATCTTTTTCAATCGTGAGCTGGTGGAGGATGATCTGCAGCGCTGGGATAAGCTTTTTTATGTGGGGGCCGATGCCTTCGTTTCCGGAAAGATGCAGGGAGAGCTGGCAGCCGATGCGATCCGAAGCGGCACGGTGGACCGGAATGGAGACGGCGCGATTCAGTATGTCGTGCTCGAAGGGGAGGCTGGACACCAGGATGCCATCGCCCGCTCGGAGAGCTCCGTCAATCGGATGCTCGAGCTCGGTGTGAAGCTGGATCGTCTCACGTATGCGATCGCAAACTGGAACCGTGCACAGGCGAAAACCCAGATGGATAAAATCATTCGGCAGTATGGGGCGGACATCGAGCTGGTGCTCGCGAATAATGATGAGATGGCGCTCGGGGCGATCGATGCCTTCGAGGCGAGTGATCTTTCGAAGGCGCAGTGGCCGCTGATCTTCGGGATCGATGGCACGGAGGCGGGGCTCAGTGCGGTGCGCGACGGGAAGCTGGCAGCGACGATCTATAATGACGCCGAAGGCCAGGCAGCGGCCATCTTTCAGCTGGCACACCACCTGGCCCTCGACGAGCCGCTCAGTGATCTCCATCTCGTCGGCGACAAGTATATTCGTCTGCCGTATGAGAAGGTGACGCCGGAGAACGTGCTGGAATTCAGGTGACCGAGCGTGCAGAGAGGCCCCGGAGGGTCGGCGTCAGAAACACAGTAATGCGCGCTCGGAAGACTCTAAAATCCCATCCCCAAGAAGTACTAGGCCCTCTGCAATCGCTGAGTTTTCCTGATGAAAACTCAGCATTGACAGAAGGTCCAATGAGAGATGTCACCAAGTACTTCTAGGGGATGGGATTTTGATTCTTCACGACCGCTTCGTATGGTTTCTGACGCCGGCCCTCCGGGGCTTCTCTCAGTCCCTGTCACCAGTGACGTCGGCCCAGTAGCGGTCGCCGTGGTCGACCATGGCGATGTAGGTCTCTTTCATGACCTGTCGGAAGGCGCGGAGCTCGTCATCGAGGCCGAAGCGAGCCGGGATGGTGCTGGTGACTTCATGGATTTCGGCGGCGATCTTCTTTCCGAGGCGTTCGTCGCCGAGGCGGAAGAGACCGAAGGCGGTCGAGTCGTAGCTCCGGTCACCGGCACAGCTCTCGATCCAGAAGCGGGCGAACTGGCGCCACTCCTCGAGGAGGATCGCATCGACCTCCTCATCCAGTACGCAGAGCGTGGTGAAGTACTGCCGGATGTCGCGCTCGCGCTTCTTCCGGTTCAGAAAGTTCGTACCGAGGCGGCCATCGATGAGGAGCCCCATCCAGGCAGCCACGAACGCATCCTTTCGCTTCGCACCCGTGCGCTCGTTCGCCGGGTAGCGCTTGCGAAGAAGCTCGAGACGGCGACGATCGTTCCGGTCGCCTGCATTGGCCTCAAGCATCTCCGTCAGAATCTTCTCACGGGTATCGATATCCGCGATGTCATAGTAGTGCGTCGGCCAGTCTTCCTTATAGTTGATGGCCGGCGCTTTTTCTTTATTTAAAAGCATGGTCGTGCGGTCCTTTCCAGTGATATTCTCCTATTTTAGCATGATTCGAAAGACTGCGCATCTCGTGAATGGAGCAGCAGGCGTCCGTATGAGCTGCTCGTGCGCGGTCGCTCGACGGAAGTGGAGGCGTACAGCAGAATTTGCTTGACGCGACAGAGCACCGGTGCTATATTGTTCAAAACATTTTAAAAGAAGGAGAAAATGAACATGAAGCAGGACACGAATGAGAAACTCGAACAGATGGAGGCGGATCGGAGTCGCATCGACTGGATGATCACGCTGGTGCCGTTTGCGCTGATCGTGGTGCTGGCACTGCTGTTTTTCCTCCTGCCGGAGGCGTCCAATGCCGTGCTCGGCAGTATCCGGACCTTCCTGGGGGACAGCTTCGGGCTGTACTATCTCCTGATCGGCCTCGGGACGGCGGTGATGTCGCTCTACATCGCACTCTCGCGCTATGGCCGCATCGTGCTCGGTGCGCCGGATGAGAAGCCGAAGTACAGCTTCTTCCAGTGGGGCGCGATGATGTTCACGGCGGGGCTCGCGGCGGATATCCTGTTTTACTCCTTCTGCGAGTGGATCCTCTACTGGGAGGACCCGCACACCGTGGAGATGGGCAGCCGCATGGACTGGGCCAGCACCTTCACGCTGTTTCACTGGGGCCCGATTCCGTGGGGCTTCTACCTCGTGCTTGCGGTCGCCTTCGGCTTCATGCTGCATGTCCGGAAGCGGACGCGTCAGAAGTACTCCGAGGCCTGCCGTCCGATTCTCGGGAAGTACACCGACCGCCTACCGGGCCGCTTCATCGACCTCCTCGCCGTGTTCGCGCTCCTCGCCGGCACCGCAACCACCTTTTCCGTCGCTACGCCGCTCCTCAGTGAAGCGCTGAAGACACTCCTCGGCATCGACCTCCCGGATCGCACCATCACGATTGCGATTCTGCTCGTGACCTGCGTGCTCTACACCTGCGCGGTCATGCGTGGCATGCTCGGTGTCTCTCTGCTCGCCAATGTCTGCACCTACTGTTTTTATGGCTTACTTCTTTACGTCCTCGTCTGCGGAGGAGAAGCGCGTTTCATCCTGGAGACCGGTTTCTCCGCGATGGGGCGTCTCGCGCAGAACTTCCTCGGCCTCGCGACCTATACGGATCCGACGAGAAGCACCGGCTTCGCCCAGAACTGGACGATTTTCTACTGGGCGTACTGGATGGTATGGTGTGTGGCAGCTCCGTTCTTTATCGGCTCGATTTCCCGTGGCCGCACCATCCGCTCGACGATCCTCGGCGGTTATGTCTTCGGCATGGGCAGCACCTTCGTAAGCTTCATCGTGCTCGGAAATTATGGACTGGGGCTTCAGATGGCCGGTCGCTTCGACATCGTCGGTCTCTATGAAAAGACGCAGAACCTGTACACCACCATCATCGCCATCATCCAGCAGCTGCCACTCGCGAAGGCCGTGCTCGTGCTGCTCATCGTGACGATGATCGCCTTCTATGCGACCTCCTTCGATTCCATCGCGCTGGTGGCTTCCCAGTACAGCTATAAAAAGCTCGGGAAGGACGAGGAGCCGAAGGGCTGGGTGAAGGCCCTTTGGTCGGTGCTCCTCATCCTGCTTCCGGTCGCCCTCGTCTTCTCGGACAGCTCCATGGCGAACCTTCAGTCCGTCAGCATCATCGCCGCCTTCCCGATCGGTGCCGTCATCGTCCTGATCACCGCCGCGTTCCTGAAGGACGCGAAGGCGTATCTGGAGGAGATGAAATAAACAATCAAACGGGGCCCCTGTATCTGAATGCCTAAGATGTTTTGGCGTGAGGCGTTGAATGTGCATGGTGCAATATGCTAGAATTCTGTTGAATATGATTCGAGATTCATTTAACAGGGGGACAGGATGTTACAGGGCTTTTTTAATTATGATAATCCGATCTGGCGTTTCGTGGGTCGACTGGGGGATATGATCGTGCTGAATCTTCTGTGGTTCGTGTGCTCGATTCCGGTCGTGACGATCGGTGCCTCCACGACGGCGCTTTACTACTGTACGCTGAAGTATGTGCGCAATGAGGATTATGGTGATTTCCGGATGTTCTTCCGCTCGTTTAAGCAGAATTTTAAGCAGGCGACGCTCATCTGGATCCCGATGCTGCTGATCGCTGCGGTGCTGGGCTTCGACTTCTGGTTCTTCGGTGAGATGATGGCCGGCGCTGGTACGGTGAAGTTCTTCCTTCAGGCCGTCGTGTTTGCCATGATCATCGTCTGGATCTTCGTCTTCCTGTATGTATGGCCGATCTTAAGCCGTTTCGAAAATACGACAAAAAACACCATCCTGAATGCCATCCTGATGTCGATCCGCTATCTCGGATCCACGATTTCGATGCTGATCTGTGACGTCGTGGTTCTGCTGGTATGGTATATTCTCTTATTCTATATGCCATGGCTGTCCGCGTTTCTGATGCTGATGGGCGTCGCGCTGATCGCCTGGATCAACTCCACGATGTTCGAGCACATCTTCCAGAAGTTCATGCCGAAGGAGGATCACAGCCACGATGGTGATGTGAGACCGATCCTCGAGGACATCAATATGGATGGTTCCCTGAAGGAGGGCGCCGCTGAAGAAACCGGTGAGGCGATTTCCGGCTTAAAGAAATCATCGGAAGATGAGTTATAACACGACGGAGGGGCGCGAGAAAATCACATTCTCGCGCCCCTCCGTTTCTGTAAATAAAAAAAGCCCCCATAAAAGGGAGGAGGGCAGGTGATCCTTCGATCCCTGCCCGAGTATTATGAAAAAAATCTTCTTAAACCGATAACTTATTTGTTATCTTGGTTATAATATATAAGTCAATGGTGAACAAAGTATGTGGGTCACGTGAACATTCTGTTAACATTCAGATTCAAATATGAACGGACTATGAACACGAAATTTAAATGGAGAGAAGAGCATGATCAGAAATGTGATATTCGATGTGGATGGCACCTTATGGGATTCGGCGCGTCAGGTGACGGCTGCCTGGCAGGAGGTGCTGGACCGTCATCCGGAAACGAAGGGCGTGAAGATCACGGTCGAGGATATGTACCGCTTCATGGGTCATACGATGTATGAGATCAGCTGCATGATGCTGCCGGATATCTCGGAGGAGCTGCGGGCGCTGATCATGCAGGACTGCATGGAAAACGAGGACCAGTATCTTCGTGCGCACAGCGGGGATTTCTATCCGGGCTGTATGGAGACGATCGAGCGTCTTCATGAAGAGGGCTACCGCGTCTATATCGTATCGAACTGTCAGGACGGGTACATCGAGACCCTCATCGAGGATGCCGGCTGGATCCTGGGACCGGTCGAGGTCGAGGGTGATGTGCAGGACTTCGAGTGCTATGGACGAACCGGAAAGAAAAAGGGCAGCAACATCCGGCTTCTGATGGAGCGGAATGACCTTTCGAAGGAGAGCTGCGTCTATGTCGGCGATACCGCAATGGACGAAGCAGGTGCAGCACAGGCCGGCATCAGCTTCATCTATGCGAGCTACGGCTTCGGCACCGTCGCAAACCCGAAGGCCGTCATCCACGAAATCTCCGAGCTCCCGGAGGTGCTGGCACGTTTTAAGTGATGTCCGGGGTCTCCAAAAATAGTTCTGAATTTAGTACAATACGGCTTGATGACACAAATGGGGCTGTGCTATACTGATAGTACTGTGAAAACGCTTACAAGTGGTACTGCGCTTTCAGGTAAACCAGTTAGGTTCTGGCCGCATAGTGCGGACAGTTTTAAATGGAGGAAGTTATGGATTTGAATTTAAGACCAGCAAATGAGTGTGCATTTGATGCGGTTTCTCTGGGTGAAGTAATGCTTCGTCTGGATCCGGGTGAGGGCAGAATCAGAACTGCCAGATCCTTCCGTGCATGGGAAGGCGGCGGAGAGTACAACGTTATCCGCGGACTTCGTAAGTGCTTCGGTTTAAAGACCGCTGTTCTTACTGCACTTGCAGACAATGAGGTCGGCCACCTGGTTGAAGACTTCATGATGCAGGGTGGTGTTGATACATCCCTCGTAAAGTGGATGGACACCGACGGAATCGGCCGCGTATGCAGAAACGGACTGAACTTCACGGAGAGAGGCTTCGGTATCCGTGGTGCAAAGGGCTGCTCTGACCGTGCAAACACTGCAATTTCCAAGGCTACACCAGCTGATTTTGATTTCGATTACATCTTCGGTGAGCTCGGCGTTCGCTGGCTCCACACCGGCGGAATCTATGCAGCTCTTTCTGAGCAGGCTTCCGAGACCGCAATCGCTGCGATCAAGGCTGCGAAGAAGTATGGCACCATCGTTTCCTATGACCTCAACTACCGTCCTTCCATGTGGTCCGCAATCGGCGGCCAGGCAAAGGCGCAGGAGGTTAACAAGGAGATCGCTCAGTACGTTGACGTTATGATCGGTAACGAGGAAGACTTCACCGCCTGCCTCGGCTTCCAGATCGAGGGCCAGGACGAGTCTCTCAAGGAGCTCAACATCGACGGCTACAAGAAGATGATCAACGAAGCGGTTAAGACCTACCCGAACTTCAAGGCAGTAGCAACCACCCTTCGTACAGTTCATACTGCAACTGTAAACGACTGGTCCGCACTCTGCTGGGCAGACGGCGAGATCTACAAGGCAGCGGATTACAAGGGCCTCGAGATCATGGACCGTGTCGGCGGCGGTGACTCCTTCGCATCCGGCCTCGTATATGGCCTCATGACCACCGGTGATGCTGAGAAGGCTGTAAACTACGGTGCAGCGCACGGCGCACTCGCGATGACTACTCCTGGTGATACCACCATGGCCACCAAGAAGGAAGTAGAAGCCATCATGGGCGGCGCAGGCGCACGTGTACAGCGTTAATTCCTGATCTATTTTAAGCAAGTGAAAAAGCT
Source organism: Lachnospiraceae bacterium (assembly GCA_030540075.1). Classification (GTDB taxonomy): domain Bacteria; phylum Bacillota; class Clostridia; order Lachnospirales; family Lachnospiraceae; genus Oribacterium. The sequence continues at coordinate 89 of JAUNWX010000003.1, read as the reverse complement.
CCCCTTACCTTCGGGTAAGAGGAGCTTTTCTTTACTTTATAGGAAAGTGCATCGATTATGATTTTGACTTAACGTGTGTTTGGTTTAAG
>JAUNWX010000016.1 GCA_030540075.1 Lachnospiraceae bacterium | reverse complement strand
GTCCGCGTAGGAACATATTTCGCCCGGTGCATCTGCACCGGGCTTTTTCGCGCCCAAAGAACTCCTGAGAGGCCAGGGGGTCAGACCCCGCTTAAATTAAATGACCTCTTTCCGGCATACAGAAAGGGGTCAGACCCCTGAAATTCCCGGGAGATGCAGAAGAGGGTCTGACCCCTGTTTCTTTCTGGATTGTACAAAAGCTGATACATAAAAATAATTTATATACTACATAAAGCTGGTCAGTGCTATCATATGCCTAACCAAGGGAAACATTCAAATACACGATTCAAAGGAGATAGCGATGAGCAGAGTCTATAATTTCAGTGCGGGACCAGCAGTTTTACCGGAGGAGGTTCTTCGGACAGCAGCGGCGGAGATGCTGGATTATCATGGATGCGGGATGTCCGTGATGGAGATGTCTCATCGCTCCAAGGACTTTCAGGCGATCATCGATACCGCCGAGGCAGATTTCAGAGAGCTGCTGGGCGTACCGGATAATTATAAGGTACTGTTTCTGCAGGGCGGAGGAAACACCCAGTTTGCGATGGTGCCGATGAACCTGATGCGCCATGGTGTGGCCGATTACATCGTGACAGGCCAGTGGGCGAAGAAGGCCGCGAAGGAAGCGGAGATGTACGGAAAGGTGAACGTGGTCGCAAGCTCGGCCGACAAGACCTTCAGCTATATCCCGGATCTTCAGAACCTCGACATCGACGATGACGCAGATTATGTATACATTTGCCAGAACAACACGATCTACGGAACCACGATCCGTGAGCTTCCGAACACGAAGGGCAAGGATCTCGTATCCGACGTCTCCTCCATGTTCCTGAGCGAGCCGATGGATGTTTCGAAGTACGGTGTCCTCTGGGGCGGTGTGCAGAAGAACGTCGGCCCGGCCGGCGTGACCATCGTCGTGATCCGTGACGACCTCATCCGTGAGGATGTGCTTCCGGGCACCCCGACTATGCTTCGTTACAAGACCCATGCTGATGCGAAGTCCCTGTACAACACGCCGCCATGCTACAACATCTATGTATGCGGTCTCGTGTTCAAGTGGCTGAAGGAGATGGGCGGCCTCGGCGTGATGAAGGAGCGGAACGAGCAGAAGGCGAAGATTCTGTATGATTACCTCGACCAGTCGGCGATGTTCCGCGGCACCGTCGCACCGAAGGATCGTTCCCTCATGAATATCCCGTTCATCACCGGTGATGCAGACCTCGATGCAAAGTTCATCGCAGAGGCATCCGCAGCCGGCTTCAAGAACCTGAAGGGACACCGCACCGTCGGTGGTATGCGCGCATCGCTCTATAACGCGATGCCGCAGGAGGGCGTCGTAAAGCTCGTCGAGTTCATGGATGCATTCGAGAAGAATAACCGATAAGAAGCACGCTCCGGACAGAGGCCCATGCTTCTGCCGGCGATGCTGTACCATACAGAAGAATCGCGAGGGCCGGCCATGACGCGGACTCTCGTACGGAAAGGACGAACATCATGAAGGATCGTGAAATTTACTGCTTAAATAATATCAGCCGTGTCGGAACCGGACGTTTCCGGAAGGGTTATACCCTGGTGGACGAGATCGACCACGCTGCCGGCGTTCTGGTGCGCTCTGCCGATATGAAGGCGATGGACTTCCCGCCGACACTCCGTGCCATCGGACGTGCCGGTGCCGGCGTCAACAACATCCCGCTCGACCGCTGTGCCGAGCAGGGCATCGTCGTCTTCAACACTCCGGGTGCCAATGCCAATGCCGTGAAGGAGCTGGTGATCGCAGGTCTGATGCTGGCGAGCCGTGACATCATCGGTGGTAATCAGTGGATCCGGGAGCATGCCGATGTCCCGACCATCCAGAAGGATGCCGAGAAGGCGAAGAAGAACTTCGCCGGCTGTGAAATCAAGGGGAAGACCCTCGGTGTCATCGGTCTCGGTGCGATCGGCGTACTGGTAGCAAATGCGGCGGTTGATCTCGGTATGGAGGTCTATGGTTATGATCCGTACCTCTCCGTGAAGTCTGCCTGGGACCTCTCCCAGAAGGTGCATCACGCAGCGATCCTCGATGAAATCTATGATAAGTGCGACTATATCACGATCCATGTACCGGCCGTCGACAGTACGAAGGGCATGATCAACCAGGATGCCATCGCCCGCATGAAGGACGGCGTCCGCATCCTGAATTTCGCCCGCGATGTGCTGGTGAATGACGATGACATGGCAGAAGCATTGACCAGAGGAAAGGTAAAGACCTATGTGACCGATTTCCCGAATCCAAAGTCAGCGACGATGCCGGGTGCCGTCGTTCTGCCGCATCTCGGCGCATCCACCGAGGAGGCCGAGGACAACTGTGCGGTGATGGCCGTCGAGGAGGTACAGGATTACCTTGACAATGGTAACATCCATCACTCCGTAAACTTCCCGGATACCGATATGGGTGTCTGCAGCAGCGGCGGACGTATCGCCATCCTGCACCGGAACATCCCGAACATGCTCGGACAGATCACGAAGGCCCTCGGTGATGCGAACATCAACATCGACGGTCTTCAGAACAAGTCCCGCGGCGACTACGCGTATACGCTGATGGATATCAATCAGCACCTGACCGACGAGGGCTTCCACAATCTCGGTCTCATCGACGGTATCCTCCGTGTGCGGAAGGTGAAGTAAATTTCATCCGGGTGAAATACGAATAATAAGGGAGACGAAAAAATGACGACACTTCTTTATGTTGCCCCTGTCCTCGGTTTGTGCGCACTGGTCTTTGCGGGGATGCAGGCGCAGCGCGTTCATGCAGCGGAGGCTGGAAATGACAGGATGAAGGAGATCGCAGGCGCGATTTCAGAGGGCGCGCATGCATTCCTTTTCTCTGAGTATCGCATCCTCATCGCGTTCGTGGCGATCCTCTTCATCGCCATCGGCCTGGGCCTCGGTTCCTGGACGACGGCCATCGCCTTCGTGGTGGGTGCCCTGTTCTCGACCCTCGCCGGCTACTTCGGTATGACCGTTGCGACGAAGGCCAATGTGCGGACGACCAACGCCGCGATGACCTCGGGTATGAACCGGGCGCTGCAGATCGCCTTCGCCGGCGGCTCGGTCATGGGTATGTGCGTGGCTGGTTTCGGTGTGCTCGGCGTATCGCTGTTCTATATTCTCACCGGCGATGCCGGGGTACTGTCCGGCTTCTCGCTGGGGGCCAGCTCCATCGCGCTCTTCGCCCGTGTCGGCGGCGGTATCTATACGAAGGCCGCGGACGTCGGTGCGGATCTCGTCGGTAAGGTCGAGGCCGGTATCCCGGAGGACGACCCGCGTAACCCGGCGGTCATCGCAGATAATGTCGGGGACAATGTCGGCGACGTCGCAGGTATGGGCGCAGACCTGTTCGAGTCCTATGTCGGGGCACTGGTATCGGCCCTCACCCTCGGGGTGGCCGGCGGCTTTGAAAACGGTGCCGGTGTACTGTATCCGCTGATCATTTCCGGCTGCGGACTGGCGGCGGCGATCATCGGCTCGCTCTTCGTGGGCGGTGGCGAGGATGGCAACCCTCATAAGGCACTGAACCGTGCAACCTATATCGCCAGCGCGATCGTGATGATCGTGGCGGTCGCAGGCAGCCAGTTCGTGTTCCACAGCTTCCAGGCGGCGATCGCGGTGATCGCAGGACTCGTCGTCGGCGTGCTGATTGGAACGATCACGGAGTTCTATACCTCGGGTGATTATCATCCGGTGCAGGAGATCGCGCAGGAATCGGAGACGGGTTCCGGTACGAACGTCATCGCCGGTCTTGCGGTCGGCATGCGCTCCACGGCACTTCCGATCCTGCTGATCTGTATCGGTGTGTTCATCTCTTTCCAGTGCATGGGCCTCTACGGCATCGCACTGGCAGCGGTCGGCATGCTGTCGACGACCGGCGTGACCGTCGCGGTCGATGCCTATGGGCCGATCGCGGACAATGCCGGCGGTATCGCCGAGATGTCCGGACTGGATGAGTCCGTACGAAATATCACCGACAAGCTGGATGCCGTCGGAAACACGACGGCGGCGATGGGGAAGGGCTTCGCCATCGGTTCAGCTGCATTGACCGCACTTGCGCTGTTTGTTTCCTACGCCAGCGCGGTCGGTCTCGAGGAGATCAATATCCTCGATACCCGCGTCACCATCGGTATCCTCATCGGCGGTATGCTGCCGTTCCTTTTCAGCGCATTTACCATGAGCTCGGTATCGAAGGCAGCCTATTCCATGATCGAGGAGGTACGTCGTCAGTTCCATGCAGATCCCGGCATCATGGCCGGTACGTCCCGCCCGGACTACAAGTCCTGCGTCGCAATCTCGACGACCGCCGCGCTTCGTGAGATGATCCTGCCGGGTGTGCTGGCCGTCGCAGCGCCGCTTGCGGTCGGCATCGTACTCGGTGCCGATGCCCTCGGCGGACTGCTCGCGGGTGGACTCGTATCCGGTGTCATGCTGGCGATCTTCATGTCGAACTCCGGCGGCGCATGGGATAATGCAAAGAAGTACATCGAGGAGGGGCACAACGGCGGTAAGGGCAGTGAAGCACATAAGGCAGCCGTGGTCGGCGATACCGTCGGAGACCCGTTCAAGGATACCTCCGGACCGTCCATCAACATCCTGATCAAGCTGATGACGGTCATTTCTCTGGTATTCGCACCGCTCTTTGTTGCGATTGGCGGCCTCCTGTAATATATTTAAAGAAGTTTCGTTCGGAACTGTACGAATGAAATGTCTGTAAAACAGAAACAGAATACGAAATCAAAGCGGATATCTGTCTGTTCTGCATAGGCGTTCGTTGAATGCCGGTGGGACGGACAGATATCTTCAGGTAGAGAGACCGAAGGAGGAGCTTATGGCAACCGTTAAACCTTTCAGAGCGATCCGTCCGGACGCAGCGTGCGTTCGGGAGGTGGCAGCACTTCCATATGATGTTTATTCCCGTGCGGAGGCACGTGAAGCGGTGGCGGGCCATCCGCTTTCCTTCTTAAACATTGACCGACCGGAAACCCAGTTCCCGGAGACGCAGGATATGTATGCACCGGAGGTGTATCGGAAGGCTTCGGATAAGCTGCAGGCAGAAATCGCAGACGGGACCTTCGTGCGTGAAACGAGTGCATGCTACTACATCTATGAGCTGACGATGGAGGGCCGGGCACAGACCGGCATCGTCGCGCTCAGCTCGATCGATGATTACCTGAACGGCATCTGTAAGAAGCACGAGAACACGGTGGAGGAGAAGGAGCAGGATCGTATCCGCCATGTGGATACCTGCTCGGCGCAGACGGGACCGATCTTCCTCGCCTATCGTGCACATGCCGGGATCCAGGCGATCGTGGAGGCGGTAAAGAAGGAGACGGCGCTCTATGATTTCGTGACGGATGACGGCATCGGCCATCGCGTATGGAGAATCGCGGACAGTGAGCGGGTAGCGGCGCTGGAGGCACTTTTCGAGAAGGTGCCGGCGACCTATATCGCGGACGGGCATCATCGTGCGGCGAGTGCGGTCAAGGTCGGTCTCCGGCGTCGGGAGGCGCATCCGGACTATGACGGTTCGGAGGAGTTCAATTACTTCCTGTCGGTGCTGTTCCCGGATAAGGAACTGAAGATCATGGACTACAACCGTGTCGTCAAGGATCTTCATGGGATGGATCCGGAGGATTTCATGTTCTCCATCGAGGAGGACTTTCAGGTGTTCCATCTGACACAGCCGATTTCTCCGAAGGTGAAGGGGGAGATCTGCATGTACCTCGGCGGTGAGTGGTTCCTGCTTCGCGCACGTGCGGAGCTGCTGTCGGCACGCTCCATCGATCCGGTCAAGGCACTGGATGTATCGCTTCTGCAGGATACGATTCTCGGGCCGCTGCTGGGGATCGGGGATCCGCGTACTGATAAGCGCATCGAGTTCGTCGGTGGGATCCGGGGACTTCGGGAGCTGGAGAAGCACGTGAGCCAGCATACCTATGCACACGCGATGGATGGCAGTCTCGAGGAGCTCGGCCCGGCGGTCGCCTTCGCGATGCATCCGACGGGAATCACGGAGCTTCTGGATGTCGCGGATCATCATCTTCTGATGCCGCCGAAGTCCACCTGGTTTGAGCCGAAGCTTCGCTCCGGTATCTTCATTCACGAAATTGAACGATAAACGGCGTAAGGGGTCCTTCGGGACCCCTTTTATGGTGTATGTTTTGTGAATGGAACATGCAGGGAACCTTGATTTTGCAGGTGGCCTTCCGTATAATTATGTTTACTGCAAAAAATGGAAGCTTTATGTGCATGATAGGCGCTGAGGATTCCGAGTGAATATGCAGTGGGCCATCCGGTGGACGGGATTCCGGCGGGTGAAAGAAATGGAGAACAGATGGAGAATAATAACAACCAGGGGAACGACGGCAGAGGCTTCCGGCATTCGGGGCAGACTTTTATGATTCTGATCATCGCCGCTGTCATCACCTTTTTCGTATATACACTGATTCGTGGCGCGTTTGTCACGGGCGTGACGCAGGAGATCAGCTATACCGAGTTCGTTACGATGGTCGACAGTGACCAGGTCCAGAAGGTGGAGTGGGGCGACAGTGATATCACGATCATCCCGAAGGAGGGCGCGTCGATGCCGTCGGGCAGCTCCGGAGAGTACAGTCAGTACCTGAATCAGGTGGATGTCCGCTACTATGTCGTGCCGGTCGGTGCAGACGCCCAGAAGCTCGTGGACCGTATGCTCGAGCATGGGGTCGTCATCTATAAGAAGAAACCGGACAATTCCGGATTTATCATGGAGGCCCTCATCAGCATCGTCCTCCCGTTTGTTCTGATCTTCGTCGTCATGAATATGACCATGCGCCGCATGGGAAACGGAAACGGCGGCATCATGGGTGTCGGCAAGTCGACCGCGAAGATGTATATGCAGAAGGAGACCGGTGTCACCTTTAAGGATGTGGCCGGCGAGGATGAGGCGAAGGAGTCGCTGATTGAGATCGTCGACTTCCTGCATAATCCGACGAAGTATACGGCCATCGGTGCGAAGCTCCCGAAGGGTGCCCTGCTGGTGGGCCCTCCTGGAACCGGTAAGACCTTGCTTGCGAAGGCCGTGGCCGGCGAGGCACAGGTGCCGTTCTACAGTCTGTCCGGTTCGGACTTCGTCGAGATGTTCGTGGGCGTCGGTGCGAGCCGTGTGCGTGATCTGTTTAAGCAGGCGACGCAGTCGGCACCGTGCATCATCTTCATCGATGAGATCGATGCCATCGGTAAGACGCGAGATACCCGCTTTGGTGGAAACGAGGAGCGTGAGCAGACACTGAACCAGCTGCTGTCCGAGATGGATGGCTTCGATGCTTCGAAGGGTATCATGGTCATGGGTGCGACGAACCGTCCGGAAATCCTCGATCCGGCGCTGCTGCGTCCGGGGCGTTTCGACCGTCGTATCGTCGTGGAGAAGCCGGACCTCAAGGGCCGTGTCAATATTCTGAAGGTGCATGCACGGGATGTGCAGCTGGATGATTCCGTCGACTTCAACGAGATCGCACTGGCGACCTCCGGCGCGGTCGGTGCAGACCTCGCAAACATGATGAATGAGGCAGCCATCACGGCGGTCAAGCATGGTCGTAAGAAGGTATCCCAGGCGGATCTCTTCGAGGCGGTCGAGGTCGTGCTCGTCGGTAAGGAGAAGAAGGATCGTATCCTCAGTCAGGAGGAGCGTCGTATCGTTTCCTACCATGAGGTCGGACATGCACTGGTCTCCGCGATTCAGAAGGATGCGGAGCCGGTACAGAAGATCACCATCGTACCGCGTACGATGGGTGCACTCGGCTATGTGATGCAGGTGCCGGAGGAAGAGAAGTATCTGAACACGAAGGCAGAGCTTCATGCGATGCTGGTGACCTTCCTGGCGGGTCGTGCAGCGGAGGAAATCGTATTTGATACGGTGACGACCGGCGCTGCCAACGATATCGAGAAGGCGACGAAGCTGGCACGTGCGATGGTCACACAGTATGGTATGTCGGAGCGCTTCGGACTGATGGGCCTCGAGAGTCAGGAGTCCCTGTACCTCAATACCGGACGGACGGTGATGAACTGTGGTGATGATACCGCGACGGCCGTCGATCAGGAGGTGATGCAGGTACTGAAGTCCTGCTACGAGGAGGCGAAGCGTATCCTTCGCGAGAACCGTGAGGCGCTGGACCAGATCGCGGCGTTCCTGATCGAACGGGAGACCATCACCGGTAAGGAGTTCATGGACATCCTGCACAGGATCCAGCATCCGGAGGAGACCGTAGCGGATGCACAGGAATCGATGATCGACGTGCAGGCGGAGAAGCTGGCGCAGGATGTGCGGAAGACCGAAGAGAAGGCTTCCTTCGAAGAGGTACGTGCACGCTATGCGGCACCGGACACGGACGGTAAAGAGGGCGCACCGGCGTCCCCGGCATCAGAGGATACCGATACGAAACAGGTATAAATGCAGAGCTGTCTGCTGGATGATCTCCGCAGACAGCTCTTTTCACATTTATGTCCTCCGGCTTCAGAAAGCCGGGCGTGTCGAGTCGGCGAGTCCCGGCCCGGACGCTGCCTTACGGATCCTGCAGCGTCGGAATCTCTTCCGGCTGGAAGGTGAAAATCTCCGACGGAACGACGTCGAGATAGTCGCAGAGCATGGCGACGGATTTCAGTGAAATCGGCGCGTCCGAACGCAGACGCTGCATCATGCTGCTGGAGATGCTCATATGGGCGACGAGATCATACTGTGTCAGATTTTTTCTATGCAGTGTACGCCAGAAAGGCGCGTAGGATATCATTTTGTCATATGAACGCTTTCGCTTGGATCTCATGGTGGATACCGTCCTTTTTTTATTTTTTCCTGGGATTGCATCGGAAAATAAAAGGCACATCGAACCGGTTTGAAACAGCCAGCGAGCGTGGTTTTCAGAGACAGGATTTGGCTGAGGAGAGGATATCAAACAGATAAATAATGTTCTTTAAATTCATTATATATAGCAAGGATGGGAGAGAATGCTGAGGATGCTCATTATATTATTGCTGCTGCTTATACCAGCCATTCTTTTAACTATATCAAAGCACGAAAGAAGTATACTGATGCCGGAAAGATATACGCTCTGTTCCAGCCGCATCCGCCGGCCATACCGCTTTATTTTCCTTTCGGATCTTCATGAGGTTATGTTCGGAAAGGACAATCAGCGCCTGCTGGAAGCAATCGACGCAGAGCATCCGGATTTCATACTGATCGGTGGTGACTTCATCCGCTGCCATAAGGTCCGGCCATGGACAGGCCATCGACACCAGGACAGCGTTGAGGTGAGCTGCCGCTTTCTGGAGGCTATCCGGGACCGCTATCCGGTCTATTATGCCATCGGAAACCATGAGGCACGCCTGCGGGAGAAAGCCGGAATCGTGCGTTGCACGAGTGGGGCGAAATATGATACATATATACAGGATATGGCCCGGGCAGACTATGCACGACTTGAGGAGGCGCTGAAGGGCGTCCATGTACTGGATGATGACTGTGTGACGCTCGATGAGCTCGAGCTCAGCGGACTGACCCTGGATCTCAGCTACTTCCGGAACATGCTGACACACCCGCGAAAGCCGCTTCGGGAAGAGGAGATCCGCGCGAAGGTCGGTACGCCGGACAGAACGAAGTTTTCAATCATGCTGCTGCATACGCCCATGTATGGGCATGAGGCACTGCGACATGGCGAGGACCTGGTCCTCAGCGGTCACTACCATGGCGGCACGATCCGGATTCCGCGGATCGGCGCGCTGATGACGCCGCAGTTTCAGTTTTTCGTCCGGGAGTGCGCCGGCATCTTCCGGGAGGGGGAGGGCACACTGCTCATCAATCGCGGACTCGGTACACATTCGATCAACATCCGCATCAACGATAAGCCGGAGATCTCCGTGATCACACTGCTGCCGGAAGGCACCGGCCCTGCACAGGAAAAAGAATGGCACAGGAATTAACATTTAAACTGGAAAAATTTGAGGGTCCGCTGGACCTGCTGCTTCATCTGATTGAGCGCGATAAGATCGACATCTTCGATATCCCGATCGTGCAGATCACGGCAGAATATATGGACTACATCACGAATATGGAGGAGGAAGATCTCGATCTCGTCTCGGATTTCCTCGTGATGGCGGCGACGCTCCTCGAAATCAAGTCGCGCATGCTGCTCCCGAAGGAGGTGGATGAGGAGACTGGTGAGGAGGTCGACCCGCGTGCGGAGCTCGTTGCCCGTCTGCTCGAGTACCGGAAGTATAAGTACATGGCAGAGCAGCTCGAAAACCAGGAGGATCAGGCAGAGCTTTACTTTTATAAGCCGCCGACGATTCCGAAGGAGGTCGAGAAGTATGTACCGCCGATCGATCTCGATGCACTGCTGAAGGACGTGACCCTCGAGCGCATGCGGAAGGTCTTCGAGGATGTCATGAAGCGGAGAGACGAGTCTGTCGATCAGGTCCGCTCACGCTTTGGTGTGATCAAGCGGGAGAAGATCTCGCTGGAGGGCCGCATCCGCGATGTACTGAAGTATGTCCGCGGTCATCATCGCGTCTCCTTCCGGCACATGGTGGCGGAGAAAAAGGATAAGATGGAGGTCGTTGTCAGCTTTCTGGCCATCCTGGAGCTGATGAAGATGGGCCGCATCACGGCCGTACAGGAGCAGCCATTTGGCGACCTCGATATCGCAGAGGTGGAACGCCCGGAGGGCTCGGATGACGAGCTCGACATGAAGGGACTGGAGGATTTTGACTGATGGAAAAGGAAGAGCAGAAGACGAGGGCTGAGGATACGACGGTAGAAACGGCGACGCCGGCCACCTTGACAGATACCGGCACCGCAGCAGCACAGGAGGACAATGCCTCCATCGGGCTCGATACGGAAACACAGAAGCTGGCCGAGGAAATCGATCAGGAGTTCTCCGCGGATCTTCTCGAGGAGGAGCGCATCGTCGAGGCGCTGCTGTTTACGATGGGACGTTCCGTCGGCCTCGATGAGATCGCGACGGCCCTCAATGCAGGAAAGAAGATCGCACAGGATGCGGTCGAGCGACTCATCGCGAAGTATGAGGAGCGTAAGGGCGGTATGGTGATCAGACGGCTCGAGAAGCGCTACCAGATGGCTGCGGATCCGGCATGCTATCCGGCCCTCATCCGCGTGGCGAAGCAGCCGAAGAAGCCGGTACTGACCGACGTCGTGATGGAGACCCTGTCCATCATTGCCTACAAGCAGCCGGTCACAAAGGCGGAGATCGAGCGTATCCGTGGCGTCAGCTCGGACCATGCGGTAAACCGTCTCGTCGAGTATGGCCTCGCGTATGAGGTCGGACGTCTCAATGCACCGGGCCGACCGGCTCTCTTCGCGACCACCGAGGAGTTCCTGCGCCGCTTCGGCGTGAGCTCCATCCAGGAGCTTCCGGACCTGAATCCGGAGGTCGAGGCAGAAATCAAGCAGGAGGTTCATGACGAGGTCGTCGATATCATGGGCCACGCCGAGGAAGCAGTGCCGGAAGCAGAAAATGCAACCACCGAAAGTGACACGCCGGCTGATCCCGACTGAGGATCGCAGCGATCGGCCCACGCATCTACACAGCGTACAGCTCCGCCTCAGATCAGATAAAGGCGGATTCACAGAACAGGAAGGACAGCATGATGGAAAAAACAATGCGTATCAAATATCATTCCGATGAAATCGAGAAGCTCGAGTACATCGCCGGGAAGAGCGACTGGATCGACCTCCGTGTCGCAGAGAATGTCACCCTGCAGAAGGGCGAGTTCCGGCTCATCAGCATGGGCATCTCCGTGCAGGTGCCGGACGGCTACGAGATGCTGCTCGCACCGCGCAGCTCGACCTTTAAGAACTTCGGTCTGATTCAGACGAACTCCCTCGGCATCATCGATGAGAGCTACTGCGGTGATCACGACATCATCCGCATGCCGGTGTATGCGACCCGCGATACCGAGCTCCATGTGAACGACCGGATCTGCCAGTTCCGCATCCTCGAGCACCAGCCGCACATCGTGTTTGAAGAGGTGGACTCTCTCGGGAATCAGGACCGTGGCGGCTTCGGCTCCACCGGGAAGAACTGAGGTGCCGGAGATGCATATACTGAAGCTGATGAAGACGGCCGCATGGATCGGATGCGTGGCCCTGCTGCTGACCGGCTGCGGGAATAAGGTGGAGGAGCTCCGCCTGCAGGGCATCGATCTCGTGGAAAAAGGAAAATATGAAGAGGCCATCACGACCCTTGATGAGGCGATGGAGAGGAGCAAGGGCAGGGTCGGTGCCGAACAGTATGACATCCTGCTGTATAAGGCGGAAGCCGAGTACATGCTCGGTGATTATGATGCAGCCCGGAAAATCATCGAAACCCTGCGTGAGGTGAACGGAGATCAGGAGCTGTATCTCCAGTTCCAGACCCAGCTCGACGCGCGGCAGTACGTCGAAAGCGCGACGAAGGCGCTGAATGACGGCGACACGGACGCGGCCCGTGAAAGCCTCGACCAGGCGAAGGCCGCCGGACTCACGAATGATAAGGACTACCAGTTCGATGAGCTCGTGTACCTCGAGAAAACGGCACAGTGGCAGGAGGCCTATGAGGCCGTGCAGACCTTCCTCGACAACTATCCGGGGGACGTCGATGCGACCCGCGAGCTTGCGTTTCTGCGGACCCGGATCGATGAACTCTCGACCAACACGGCTGCCGGTGGTGGCGGCGTCCCATCGACGACCGGCTGAGAAGCTTGCCTTCGGATACGGAAGTGACAGAACATCGGTCGGCGCTTCCGGGCCGGTGTTCGCTGTTTTCGCACGGATTTGCTGTAATTTTACCGAATACGGACGCAGAACTTACATGGATGTTTGACAGCCTGATGCTTGCATGCATCAGGCTTTTTGATTATACTTTTTTTGTTTCGTTTGTGTTCACACCGTTAGGAGGATCTCGCTATGAAATCATACACGAAGATGACGAAGGACGAGCTCGAGAAGGAGCTTCACGAGCTGAAGAAGCAGTACGAGAAGTATCAGGCGATGGAGATGAGCCTCGATATGAGCCGTGGTAAACCATGTAAGGAACAGCTGGATCTCAGCATGGGCCTGATGGATGCACTGACCAGCGGCTGTGATATGTACTGTGCCGATGGTACCGACTGCCGTAACTACGGTGTACTCGGCGGTATCGAAGAGGCGAAGGAGCTGCTCTCGGATATGATGGAGAACAACCCGAACAACATCATCATCTATGGTAACTCTTCACTGAATGTCATGTATGATTCCATTTCGAGATCGATGACCCACGGTGTCATGGGTTCCACACCATGGTGTAAGCTCGATAAGGTGAAGTGGCTCTGTCCGGTACCGGGCTATGACCGTCACTTCGGTATCACTGAGTATTTCGGTATCGAGATGATCAACGTGCCGATGACACCGACCGGTCCGGATATGGACATCGTCGAGAAGCTCGTGAAGGAAGACGACGCCATCAAGGGCATCTGGTGTGTTCCGAAGTACAGTAACCCGCAGGGCTACAGCTACAGCGATGAGACCGTACGTCGTTTCGCACGTCTCCAGCCGGCTGCACGTGACTTCCGTATCTACTGGGACAACGCCTACGGTGTGCATCACCTCTATGATAAGAACCAGGATTACCTCATCGAGATCCTCGCCGAGTGTAAGCGCGCGGGTAATCCGGATATGGTCTATAAGTTTGCCTCGACCTCGAAGATCACCTTCCCGGGTTCCGGCCTCGCAGCACTCGCGACGAGCTCAAACAACCTCGATGATATCCGTAACCAGATGAAGCACCAGACCATCGGCTATGATAAGGTAAATCAGCTTCGTCATGTGCGTTTCTTCAAGGATATCCATGGCATGATCGAGCACATGCGGAAGCATGCCGACATCATTCGTCCGAAGTTTGAGACCGTAGAGAGCATCTTTGAGAAGGAGCTCGGCGGCTTAGGCATCGGTGAGTGGACGAAGCCGAACGGTGGTTACTTCATCAGCTTCGACACCATGCCGGGCTGTGCGAAGGCAGTCGTAGATCACTGCAAGAAAGCCGGTGTCAAGCTGACCGATGCCGGTGCAACCTTCCCGTACCACCACGATCCGGAGGATACGAACATCCGTATCGCGCCGACCTACCCGCCGGTCGATGACCTGAAGATCGCGGCGAACCTGTTCTGCCTCTGCGTAAAGCTCTGCTCCGTGGAGAAGATTCTCTCCGAGAAGACACACCAGGCCGTCGAGGTTCTGGACGCACCGGAGTCCGAGGCACCGGTACAGGCATAAATAAAAATTCCGCCGAGGGCCGTCTCAAAGGTGTTCTGAGACGGCCCTCGGCGGAATTATTTGATTATGCCCTTCGCGTCAGCTCAGGAGCTGCTTCATGATATGTGCGTAGATCTCCTGATTATTGGCGGCCCACTTTGCACACATACGCTCGGCGGAATCCTGATCCGGAACATTGATATCGACAGAGTAGAGGAGTGAGCTTTCCTCCCGGACCTCCATATGGACGATGTAGTTTCCGTTATCATCCTGCTCATAGTCTGTATAGTTCGAGGATTCCTGGCGGAGCTTCAGCTTGTTTGCCTTCAGGAACTTGTTCATATCCTCGATCGCACCTGACGAGATGTCGCTGCCGAAGAGCTCCAGTGTCTCGGAACCCTCCCGCGTGATCTCATAGCGTGTTGCGTTTCGCGCGGTATGCGCGGTGATCAGGTGCGCATCCTCCAGTGCGGAAATCGCCTGCTGCAGCGTGAAGTAGGTCGTGTACTCATAATCCAGAAAGAAACCACTCAGCTGATTGTTCGTCAGCGGGTAGTTGATGGATTTCAGCAGATAGAGAATCATCAGCTTATACAGGGTTAAAGGCTCGGTAATCATAAAATGCCCTTTCTATCGTTCTATGTTTCATTATAATAACAGGAAAGAGGGCGTATTTCAATTAGACGGACCTTTTACACATGGCTTTTCTGTGTTAAAATATACGTTCATGGAGATTTGTGATTATGAAAGAACGCATAAATAAGCTGGCCAGGGGCATCGTCGACCTGGCCTGCCCGGAGCTTCGCCTCAGCGATACGGCCTTCCACGGCATGATCTGCGCGGGCGAGACCTTAAAGCTGGACCTGATCCTGACATCTGAGAATGGCATCCTTCTGAAGGGCCTGATCTACTCGGACAGTCCGTATGTGACGATTCAGAAGAATACCTTTCTCGGACTGCGTACCCGCATCAGTGCGCTCGTCGACGCACGTGCGCTGCAGGATGGCGACCATATCGAGGGGGAACTGTGCATCGTATCGAACGGTGGTGAAACACGGCTTCCGTTTGCCTTCGAGGTTCGTTCCTACGCCTCGGCCGAGGTGATTCCGGGCTTACGTACACCGGAAGACTTTCTTAAGCTGTACCAGACAAACGGGGACGCGGCTCTCCGTGTATTTGAATATGATGATTTCGTCCGTGCACCGTTTATGAACGATGCACGTTTTCGCGCGCTCTATGATGGCCTCCGGAAGGGACCGGACAGGGTGCATGCACTCGAGGCCTTCCTGTATGCCATCGGGCATCCGGAGCAGGAGACGGCGGCCCGGGTTTCACGCGTAGAGAGCGGGTGCACGAAGGAGACATTGAACAGAGCAGACGTACCGGTGGAAGAGCTGGAGGACGCGGAGCTCGTCGAGGAGGCGGCCGGCTGCTGTATACGTGCCGGTGCGACGACGGAGCTGGCGTTTCGGATCTACCAGCGGGCGATCGAGATGCAGTCCCAGATCACCCGGCTGTACGAGTACTATATGTTCGCGATGCCGAAGGGCTACCAGGGGCGTCTGCCGCGCGAGGTCTATCTCTACTTCGCCTATGAGTGCGATATCCCGGAGAACATGAAGCTGCCGCTGTACTATAACGTCGTGATGAACTTCGGCGCGGAGGAGGATATCTATCAGCGCTTCGAGAAGAAGATTCAGAAGTTCACGATCGATCAGCTGCTGAAGTCGGCCTTCGACCAGCGTCTGAGTGTGCTGTATGAGCGGATGATCCTCGTGGATATGGTGGACGAGCGGATCGGTACGGTACTGCCGGCGATCCTTCGTGCTTACCGTGTGTCGACCAGTGACCCGCGCATGCGCTATGTCGTCGTGCGATACCTGGAGCTGGATCGGGAGGAGCTCTATCCGCTGAAGGAAGGGAGCGCGTATATCCCGCTGTTCTTCGAGAACAGTGTGCTGCTGTTCCAGGATGCGTACGGCGACCGCTACACGGATATCGCGTATGAGAAGACGCGGATCATGGAGAAGCCGGAGCTCGAGAAGCGCTGCTTCCAGGTGGTGCCGGAACAGCCGATGCTGAAGCTTACCCGGGCACGGCGCATCGCACGGAACGGTATCCAGAGTGCGGAGGAGCTGCAGCTGCTTGAATCGGTGATACGCGAGATGCCACTCGCCGGGCCATACCGTGCCTATCTTCTGAATGTGATTCTGAGCTATCATGATAAGCTGCGCGACTCGGATCCGACGATTGATGAGGAGGAGAAGCAGTTTCTCGCGGAGATCCCGCAGCAGGAGCTCGACCACGGTGAGCAGAAGATGCTGCTTCGGACACTGATCCGGCTCGATATGTTCGAGGAGGCGTATCGCCTGTTGCTGTCGAGCGGTGAACGCGGACTGGACCGTCCGTACCTCGAGAAGCTGGTGCGGAGCCTCATCCTCGCGGAGAGCCATGTGCGTTCCGCGGAGCTCATGGATCTCGGCTACTACCTGTTTACACTCGGCACGAAGGATAAGACGATCCTGCAGTATCTGATGGAACACTACAACGGCCTGTCCCAGGACATGCTGGCGATTCTGCTGCGTGGACAGAAACTGAAGGTGGACGGGCAGCGGGAGATGGCAGAGCGCCTGCTGGCGCAGATGCTGTTCAGCCGGACCGAGCAGGGACTCGATGATGTATTCGAGCTCTACCGGAGCTTCCCGGATGCGGAGAATGTGCTGCTGCGTGCCTATATCACGAAGCGCGCGGTGGATTATTTCATCGACGGCCGGGTGATCCGGGACAGGGTGTTCTCGGATATCTATGGCATCGTGCGGGATGAGCGCTATAAGGAGCGTGTCCCGGTGATCTATCTGCTGGCGATGTCGAAGCACATGTCCGGGCAGAAGGATCTGAACGGAGAAGAAAAGCTCGTGCTTCAGGAGACGATGGACTATCTGATCCGGAAGAAACTGATTTTTGCATATACGAGAACGCTGTACCGTTTCGTGCGGATTCCGGACAGCGTGATGGACCGGTACTATATCGAGTACCATGGTCATAAGGATATCCGCCCGTCCTTGTATCTCCGTATCCTTCCGGATCAGGGGGATTTCGAGGAGGAAGAGATTACGAGAATCTATCAGAATATCTATGTGCGTCCGGTGACGCTGTTTGCCGGGGAGCGTGCAGAGTACCAGATCTATGAATCTGTGAAGGACCAGACGCCGGCGGCCAGTGGCAGCATCACCTGGGACGGTACCGTGCGCCTGAAGGGGGACACCTACGATATTCTGAGTGAGATGTCCGGACTGATCGGGAAGGACCAGGACCAGGAGTTATACCAGGCCATGCACCGTTATGTCCGGAATGAAGCCGTCATCGAGGCCCTTTTCACGAAGGAGATGATGGAAGCGAAGAGCGTGGAGTAAGGAGAGCAGTTCTGTGAGTCGATATATAGGAATTTCACTGGACGATGACTATACAAATGTCTGTATCAATGATGAGACGGTAACGAAACCGCTGCCGACAGTCATCGCCAAACATAAAAAGGACGATCGCTGGACGGTCGGAGAGGAGGCCTATAAGGAAACCCTCGCTGGCTCTGGTGTGATCGTCGATAAACTGGTCAGCCTGCTCGAGAAAAACGGGACGGCCACCATCGCGCGTGTGAAGTATACGGCGATCGATATCGTCTATCATTACTTCCAGGAGCTCCTCCGGACAGAGGAGGATCCGAGCGAGGAGGATCGAAGCGGGGATATCGTCGTCGTCACGATCCGGAAGGCAAGCCGCACCATGGTGGAGAAGCTGCAGGAGGCCATCCTCCGCACCGGTGTCCGGGAGGAGAACCTGCACATCATCAGCCATACGGAAAGCTTCGCGCATTTCGTGCTGCACCAGGATTCCAGCCTGTACAATCGTAAGGTGGGCATGTTTGAATTAAATAATCAGTGTCTCTGCTACTATGAGATGCATGTATCCCGCGGAACCCGGCGCTTCGCGCTGCTCGGCTCCGAGGCGGAGACTGAGGCCTTCAATATCGATATCCTGAAGACGACCTCCGGCGGGAAGATCGCCGACCGGATACTGACGACCGTCGCGGAGCGGACACTGGGGAAGGACTCCTACTCTGCGGTATTTCTCTGCGGGCGTGGCTTCCGGGATACGAATTTCGCGACGAACTTCATGAATTTCATCTGCAATCGGCGCCGCGTACTGATCGAGCCGGGACTCTTCTGCATCGGTGCAGAGATTCATGCCCGGAACATCGATGAGGGAAAGAGCGAGGAGTACACGATTCTCTGCGATACACGCGTGAGTGCGGATATCTCTGCACGTGTCGTGATCAACGAGAAGGAAGAAAATCTGCCGATCGTGAAGGCCGGTACGAACTGGATGGACTCGAGAACCTCCTATGAGCTGATCGAGGACGACCAGGACTACATCGATTTTCAGGTCACCTCCCTCGCCCATCCACGTCGTCCGATCCGTCTTCGCATGATGCTCGACCGCTTCCCGAAGCGGGAGAACCGTACGACGAGGATACGCATGTCGACGGAGTTTGTGGATGCGGAGACCCTCCGCGTTACCGTACGGGATCTCGGCTTCGGTGATCTCTTCCCGTCCAGCGGACAGGAAATCACCGAGGAGATCGACCTCGCGGACAAGGTTTAAATAAGGCGGGAAATATGGGCTTATTACTATGTACAAGGTGTGCACAGCACCCGTTCTATTATGAAAAACTGGATATCAATCTCTGGTCGATCCAGGAGCTTTCCTATGTGATCTACCACTATCCGATCATGCTGCCGACCGATCTCGTGGACCGGAAGCTGAGCAGCTGGATCCGTGATGAGCTGCACATGGGTATCCTCGCCGCAAAGCTCGAGCAGTACATGGGCTCCGGTGAAGGCGGAGAGCTCCAGGAACGCCTGCTGCTCATGATTTTGCGTGAGAGCAACTATTACACGCAGCAGGAGATCAGCTGTTTTGAGACCGAGTACCGGCGTCTTCGTCACATCGATCGTGACCAGTTCTATGATCTGCTCGGCGATGCCTACTTCCACATGGGCCGCTATGGCCGGGCGATCGAGGCCTATACTGAGTCGCTGCACTATCAGGACAGTATGCTCGTCAAGATGAAGCTCGGCAGTGCCTGTGTTACGGTCATGCAGTTCCGCCGTGCATCGGATATCTTCGAGCAGGTCTTCGTCGAGACCGCGACGCTGGAGCCGCTTCGTAAGCTCTACTTCATCTCGAAGCTCGAGCCGTCGGTGAAGACGATCGAAAAGTATATCGACCATATCGATACGGAAATGCTTGCAGATTGGGAGCTTCAGTATGATAATGTACTGACACAGGCAGAAGATTCCGAGCATGTCCGTCAGGTCGATGACGTCTACCAGAAGGACCGCGGCGAATTCCGGAAGGAAGCGAAGCTCTGGCTGGTCAAGTGGAAAAAGGAATACCGCGAGAAGGTATAAAAGAAGCGGCGTCGCCGTCCTGCAGAAGCCGAGGCCAATGCAGACGACCGGAACGCCATCCCCCATCTCAGAATCTAGATAGAAGAAGGAAATGATTATGAAAGAACTTGCAAAGCAGTACAACCCGGAGGAGGTTGAGGACCGCATCTATGATATGTGGCTGAAGGGCCACTATTTCCATGCGGAGGTCAATCCGAACAAGAAGCCGTTTACCATCATGATGCCGCCACCAAACGTAACCGGTCAGCTGCACATGGGCCATGCCCTCGACAACACACTGCAGGATTCCCTGATCCGCTGGAAGCGCATGCAGGGCTATGAAGCACTGTGGCAGCCGGGCAGTGATCATGCGGCGATCGCAACCGAGGTGAAGGTCACCAATCAGCTGAAGGAGCGTGGTATCGATAAGCACGCGCTCGGTCGTGAGGGCTTCCTGAAGGAGGCCTGGAAGTGGAAGGAGGAGTACGAGTCCAGAATCGTCAACCAGCTCCACAAGATCGGTTCCAGTGCCGACTGGGACAGACTCCGCTTCACCATGGACGAGGGCTGCACACACGCCGTTCAGACGACCTTCATCAATCTGTATAAGAAGGGCTACATCTATAAGGGCTCCAGAATCATCAACTGGTGTCCGGTCTGCCATACTTCCCTCAGTGATGCAGAGGTAAACCACGAGGAGCAGGAAGGCCACTTCTGGCATATCCTCTATCCGCTCGCGGATGGTTCCGGCCAGATCGAGATCGCAACCACCCGTCCGGAGACCCTGCTCGGTGATACCGCCGTCGCCGTCAATCCGGAGGATCCGCGCTATAAGGACATGATCGGCAAGATGGTGAAGCTTCCGCTGACCGATCGTGAGATTCCGATCGTCGGGGATGAGCATGCCGACATGACCTTCGGAACCGGTGCCGTAAAGATCACACCGGCGCACGACCCGAACGATTTCGAGGTCGGCAAGCGTCACAATCTGCCGGAGATCAATATCCTGAACGATGATGCGACCATCAACTGCCCGGGCTCGAAGTACGATGGCATGGACCGCTACGAGGCGCGGAAGGCCATGGTACAGGATCTCACGGATCTCGGACTTCTCGTAAAGGTCGTTCCGACGAAGCATAATGTCGGTACCCACGACCGCTGTGGTACTACCGTCGAGCCGATGATCAAGCCGCAGTGGTTCGTACGTATGGAGGAGATGGCGAAGCCGGCAATCAAGGCAATCGAGACCGGCGAGCTCCAGTTCGTTCCGGAGAACTACAGCAAGACCTATCTGCACTGGCTCGAGAACATCAAGGACTGGTGTATCTCCCGTCAGCTCTGGTGGGGACATCGTATCCCGGCCTACTACTGTGAGGACTGTGGTGAGATGGTGGTCGGATTCGAGGCACCGGAGACCTGCCCGAAGTGCGGCGGACATCACTTCCGTCAGGATGAGGATACCCTCGATACCTGGTTCTCCAGCGCACTCTGGCCGTTTGAGACCCTCGGCTGGCCGGAGGAGACCCCGGAGTATAAGTATTTCTATCCGACCGATGTACTCGTGACCGGCTACGATATCATCTTCTTCTGGGTAGTTCGTATGGTATTCTCCGGTATCGAGCAGACCGGTAAGGTTCCGTTCCATAAGGTACTGATCCACGGACTCGTACGTGATGATCAGGGGCGGAAGATGAGTAAGTCGCTCGGCAACGGTATCGATCCGCTCGAGGTCATCCGGAAGTATGGCGCCGATGCCCTTCGTATGACGCTCCTCACCGGTAATGCACCGGGTAACGATATGCGTTTCTACTGGTCGAGAGTCGAGGCCTCCAGAAACTTCATGAATAAGGTATGGAATGCTTCCCGCTTCATCATGATGAACCTCGATAAGGCGGATCTTCCGGAGACGATGCCGGCAAACCTGACCATGGCCGATAAGTGGATCCTCAGTAAGGTGAACAGCCTCATCGCGGATGTAACCCGTAATCTGGAAGCCTTCGACCTCGGAATCGCCCTCGATAAGGTGCAGAACTTTATCTGGGAGGAGTTCTGTGACTGGTACATTGAGATGGTGAAGCCACGTCTCTGGAACGAAGAGGATGAAACGAAGGCAGCCGCCCTCTGGACACTGAAGCATGTGCTCATCACCTCACTGAAGCTCCTGCACCCGTTCTGTCCGTTCATCACCGAGGAGATCTTCGATACCCTCGAGAATCCGGAGACCCCGCTCATGCGTCAGGCATGGCCGGAGTTCAGTGAGGCGCTGAACTTCCAGGAGGATGAGGCAGAGATCGAGACCATCAAGGAAGCCGTACGTTCGATCCGTAATGTGCGTACGAATATGAACGTTGCACCGTCCAGAAAGGCGATGACCTACGTCGTGACCGGGAACGAGCGCGTAAGAAAAACGTTCGAACATAGTAAGGTATTCTTCGCTACCCTTGCCTATGCATCGGATGTTATAATTCAGAGTGATAAGACCGGCATCGCAGACGATGCCGTAACGGTAGCGATTCCGGATGCGGTGATCCATATCCCGTTTGCGGATCTCGTGGACATCGCAAAGGAGATCGAGCGTCTCGAGAAGGAGAAGCAGAAGTGGGAAGCAGAGATCAAGCGTTCCACCGGCATGCTCAACAACGAGCGCTTCACTTCGAAGGCACCGGCAGAGAAGGTAGAGGAGGAGCGTGAAAAGCTTCAGCGGAATACACAGCTTCTTCAGCAGGTGACCGAGCGTCTCGCTGCCCTCAGTAAGTAAACGTGGGAGGAAACAGATCATGAAACGTACACATGTAGTGGGTGTCGCTCTGGCACTGGCACTGTCAATGACTGCGCCAGTGGCAGCGATGGCGGCCGAGCACCCTGCAAGCGCGGTTGAGCTTCAGGAAGTAGCGGCGACCCAGAAGAGCAAGTTCGCCTGGGAGAATACCGGGACGAGCTGGCGCCTTCTGTATCTGACACCGTCCAGTACACAGTGGACCTACGCCCATAAGTGGGTACAGATCGGTGCAAGCTTCTATTATTTCGATGATCAGGGCGATATGGTCGAGGGCTGGTTCCAGGATGCGAGCGGCCGCTGGTTCTTCGCGCAGTATGACAACATGGCCCGGAACAATCCGGATGCCGGAAAGGTCATCAGCGGCTGGGCACAGATCCGTGCGACGAACGGCAGCATGCAGTATTACTACTTCGGAACCGATGCGACGACGGGGATCCCGAGTGGCATGTACGGAAGCGATGCAGCAGGCTACTATAAGAGCTATACCATCGATGGTCAGGAGTACCAGTTTGACGCAAACGGTCACTGCGTACAGACCATGATCGGCATGGCGAAGACCTACGGACGCAATCGAACGGAAGTAAGTGATCTATAAGGATGAAGGCAGGAAGCGGATGAGGCTCCGGAGATCCGGAGCACTCGATGCTCCCTGCCTTTTCGGTATCGGGTATAAGAAGCAGGAAATGGAACAGAAAGTATGAAGATCAATCTGATTGTTGTGGGAAAGGTGAAGGAGAAGTACCTCCGGGATGCGATCCAGGAGTATGCGAAGCGGCTGTCTGCTTACTGTGATCTCAGCATCATCGAGGTCGCGGATGAGAAGACACCGGAGCATGCGCCGGAGACGGTGGAGGCCAGGATCAAGGAGACGGAAGGCCAGCGTATCCTCGCGAAGATCAGTGAGCGGAGCTATGTGGTCGCGCTTGCCATCGAGGGGGATATGCTGAGCTCCGAGGGGCTGGCGGAGTGTGTGCAGGAGCTGATGCTGCGCGGACGCTCGGACATCAGCTTCATCATCGGCGGCTCACTGGGACTCAGTCCGGCGGTGTTGAAGCGTGCGGACAGGAAGCTCAGCTTCAGCCGCATGACCTTTCCGCACCAGCTGATGCGGGTGATTCTGCTCGAGCAGGTGTACCGTGCGTTTAAGATCAATGCGCATGAGCCGTACCATAAATGAAGAAAAGGACCCCGAGGGGTCCTTTTTAAATGGCGTCTGCCTGTACGAGCGTCTGGTGGATCAGCTCGGGAACTTCGTCCTTCGGAACGTCGAAGACGATGGAGAGTTCCATATAGAGGATGTTTTCAGCCTGCTCCATGTAGTGGATATCGGTGAGTGTCATTTTCTTTCCCTGCCGCAGGCGTTCCTGCTTCCGCGTATACAGGGTGCGGATGACGCGCATGAGTTCCTCCGGATCACAGCTTCGGATGCACTCCTTGCAGGCGTCCTCGAGGAGCTTCCGGTTATGAAAGTCCAGAAGCTGTATAGCGGGGGCCGTGCGCAGGAACTGTTCGGCTTCCGGGCGTGTCATGATGCGACGCATATTCGTTTTCGCTGCATCCACCGGTGCGTAGACGGAGCCTTCCGGCTTTCCGCACGGCTGCATCACGTAATACTCCTTCTCGCTGGCACTGCCATCCATGGCCAGCATCACACGATCCATGATTCTGTGAACACCCTTACATCCATAAATGACATATTCACCTGGCTGAAAAAAACATAGGTCCTCCTTCTTTTCAAATTCTTCTCCATTCGTCCTTTCCAGCGAATGAGACGCACGCCTTCGGGGCGGTACGCGTTTACAGTTAACCATAGCTTACTACCAGTTTACACCAGAAAAAGCTTTTCGGAAAGTCAGTTTCGCACAATTTAATTGCATTTTGCCATGATGGTGAGAGGCGTGCCGGAGGATCGTTGCCGGAAACAGCCCTCCGGCACGCCATCTGAACCGTGATGCCGGGTTATTGCGAAGAATGGGGGATTTATGTATACTCTACCCTGTTACATAGAATAGAGGAGACTATAATGAGAATGCTTCAGGCTTTATATAAACGGTATAAGGAAATCGTGCACTATCTGATCGTCGGGGTGCTGACGACGGTGGTGAGTCTCGGTGTCTACTATGGGCTCGTGCTGACGGTGCTGGATCCGGGGAATCCGCTGCTGCTGCAGCTGGCGAATATTCTGTCCTGGGTTGCGGCGGTGACGTTTGCGTATGTTATGAGCCGGAAATTTGTGTTCGAGAGTCACAGCACGAAGATCCGTGAGGAGGCGGCCCGCTTCTATATGTCACGTGTGGGCACACTGCTGCTTGATATGCTGATCATGTTTGTGACGGTGACCCTGCTCGGCATGAATGACAAACTGGCGAAGCTGCTGGTGCAGGTGGTCGTCACGGTGTTAAATTATATTTTCAGTAAGTTCCTCGTGTTTGGAAAAGCGAAGGATGAAGCACCGTGATGGCCGGAAACCTGTTCGTTCATTCTGTGGATATGAGGATATCGAGGTCTGCATGCCGCCGGAAAAAGACATGCACGAAGGAGCAGCAAGATGGAAAAGCATAGAGTACAGGGCCGGAGGGCCTATCTTATCTCGTTTATCATCCCGGTCGTGGCGATGATTCTGATTTTTATTTTCCGGGGGATCTTTCCCTTCGGAAAGGAAACCTTTCTGCGTACCGATATGTATCATCAGTATGCGCCGTTTTTCTCGGAGTTTCAGTATAAACTCCACCATGGCGGCTCGCTGCTGTACAGCTGGGATGTCGGGCTCGGCATCAATTTCAGCGCGCTCTATGCCTACTATCTCGCGAGTCCGCTGAACTGGCTGCTCCTTCTCTGTCCGAAGGGACTGATCCTCGAGTTCATGACCTACATGATCGTCGTGAAGATCGGGCTCGCGGGTGTCGCGATGAGCTGGTATCTGCGTCGCCGCTTTCCGGAGCAGACACTCGGCTGCAGCTTCATCGCGATTCTGTATGCGCTGTCCGGCTACATCTCCGCGTACAGCTGGAATCTCATGTGGCTCGACTGCATCATCCTGTTTCCGCTGATCATGCTGGGTCTCGAGCGTCTCGTGCGCGGGGAGAGCGCGATGCTCTATGTAATCGCACTGGGACTCTCGATTCTTTCAAACTACTATATTTCCATCATGACCTGCATCTTCATGGTCATCTACTTCATCTGCCTCAATGTCCTCGAGGGCATCGGGAACGCACGTGTCGTGGGACTTCGTGTCCTGCGCTTCGGTCTCTACTCGCTGATCGCGGGCGGACTGGCGGCGGTGACGCTGCTGCCGGAGATCTATGCGCTCCAGATGACGGCGTCGAGTGACTTTAACTTCCCGCAGACCGCGACGCAGTACTTCACGATCATCGATATGTTCGCACGGCAGATGCCGTTCGTCGAGACGGAACAGGGCCTCGACCACTGGCCGAATATCTACGCCGGCGCACTCGTGTTCCTGCTGCTGCCGCTGTACTTCATGAACCGGAAAATCGAGCTTCGGGAGAAGATCGTGAACGGCCTCCTGCTCGTTTTCTTCTATCTGAGCTTCAGCGTCAACATCCTGAATTTCATCTGGCATGGCTTCCATTACCCGAATTCACTTCCATGTCGCCAGAGTTTCATATATATTTTCCTTATCCTCGTGCTCTGCTACGAGGCCTGGCTCGATCGGGCAGCCTCCTCTGCGAGGGAGGTCAATGCTTCCTTCGGGATGGCCATCGCGTTTCTCCTCGTCGCGCAGAAGGTCGTGACGGATGATGCGATCCACTTCAGCGTGTTCTATCTGAGCGGTCTGTTCGTGCTTCTGTACTACTGCTTCCTGTATACCGAGCGGACACGCACGAAGAGGACACATCGCTGGACGGCCATCGCGATGCTGGTGGTCGTTTCCGTGGAGGCAACCCTCAACATGGCCGTGACCTCGGTGACGACGACCTCGCGTACAGCCTATGTCAGCGACAATAAGGATGTTGAAAAGCTGGTGCAGGCGGTGCGTGCGGAGGATGACGGTTTCTACCGCTTCGAGAAGATCACACGGAAGACGAAGGACGATGGTGCCTGGATGAACTTCCCGAGCGTCTCGCTCTTTTCATCGACGGCGTATGCTCACTGCTCGGATTTCTTCAAGCGTATGGGCATGGAGTCCTCGACGAATGCCTACTCGATCACCGGCTCCACACCGCTCATGAACATGCTGATGTCCGTGAAATACGGCATCTACTCCGAGGAGCCGCAGGCACCGGGTGAGATGGGGCTCAGCTACATCGCGAGCTCCGGCATGACCAGTATCTATCAGACGGAGTTTGCACTGCCGCTCGGCTACATGCTGTCGGATGCGGCGCTGGAGGCGTGGGATACGCATGCCGGCACGCCGGCGCTCGCACAGAACAGCTTATGTGAAGCCCTCGACTGTGCGCCGGTGATGAGCAGTGTGCTGGGTGAGTTCTATGATTCGGATTACAGCTTCACGGCGGACCAGGCAGGGGAGTACTATGCCTACGTGAATAATGCTTCCGTAAAGCAGGTGGTCGCAAATTACGGCTACACCGAGAAGAGCTTCAACAATGTCGACCGCGGGTATCTTCTGGAGCTCGGTTATCTCGAGGCGGGCGATACCGTGACGCTTCACAGTAAGACCGAGGGCCAGAGCGTATCGGCGGATGTATACCGTTTCGACTACAATGCGCTGCGCGAGCTGCAGGATGTGCTGCAGGATGAGAGCCTGGAGCTCACGAGCTGGAAGGATACGAAGCTTTCCGGGACGATCACGACGGAGCAGGGTGGTGTCATGATGACGAGCATCCCGTATGATCCGGGCTGGAAGGTCTTCGTGGATGGTGTGGAGACGGATATCACCGAGGTGAAGGATACCTTCCTCGGGGTGGAGCTCACGCCGGGCACGCATACCATCGAGCTGCGCTTCATGCCGCAGGGCCTCGTCCTCGGCGGTCTCATCACGGCGCTCAGCCTCGCGATGCTGCTCGTTATCTGGCTCCTGACACGGCGTTTCGGACTGCTCGGCGACGGGCTCCGGGAATTTGAGGAGCTGACGCAGGAGGACGAAGCAGAGGAGACGATGGCTGCGTTCGAGGAGGGACCGGAATCGATGGCAGCGCCTGCGGACGCGGATGCGGCTGGTGACGATGTGGTGCCGGAAGTATTGGCAGAGGAAACTGACGGAAACGAAGACGATGCGGATCTCGAGATCATCGCAATTCATGAAGAATAAAGGACGGGAAACGTCCGGAGGGGAAAATTATGAAGCTTTGGGGTGGACGATTTACAGAGGCAGAGGATCAGCGGACGGAGGAATTTAACGAGTCCCTGAGCTTCGACAAGCGGATGTACCGGCAGGATATCACGGGCTCGATCGCGCATGCGGAGATGCTCGGACGGCAGGGCATCATCTCGCAGGAAGACAGTGCGGCGATCATCGCGGGTCTCGAGGGGATCCTGCAGGACATCGAGGACGGAAAGCTCGTGATCGAGGGCGACGCCGAGGATATCCACAGCTTCGTCGAGGCGGAGCTGACGGAGCGTATCGGGGAGCCGGGCAAGCGTCTGCATACCGGACGGAGCCGGAACGACCAGGTGGCGCTCGACATGAAGATGTATACACGGGACCACATCGATGAGATGGTGGGGCACATGCAGGCGCTGCTGGATACCGTCGAGGGCATCATGGCGGAGAACCGGGTGACGTATATGCCGGGCTTCACGCATCTGCAGAAGGCGCAGCCGACGACACTGGCACACCACATGGGCGCGTACCGCGAGATGTTCCTCAGGGATATCAGCCGGCTCGGGGATACCCGGGATCGTCTCAATGAGTGTCCGCTCGGTGCCGGTGCCTTCGCCGGGACGACCTACCCGCTCGACCGCGACTTCACTGCGCGGAAGCTCGGCTTCCGAAAGCCGACGGAGAACTCGATGGATTCGGTGTCGGATCGTGACTATCTCCTCGAGTACCTCTTCGATCTCGCGACGATCCAGATGCACCTCAGCCGTCTCAGTGAGGAAATCTGCATCTGGAACTCGAACGAGTATAAGTTCGTGAAGATCTCGGACAAGTATTCGACGGGCTCGAGCATCATGCCGCAGAAGAAGAATCCGGATATCGCGGAGCTGATCCGTGGCAAGTCCGGTCGGGTATACGGTGCGCTGATGAGTCTCCTAACGGTGATGAAGGGGCTGCCGCTCGCCTATAATAAGGATATGCAGGAGGATAAGGAGCTCGCGTTCGACGCGATGGATACGGTGCAGAATTCGGTGATGCTCATGAAGGATATGCTGGCGACCATGAGCTGGAACCGGGCGCGGATGGAGGAGTCGGCGAAGCTCGGCTTCACGAATGCGACGGATGTGGCGGATTATCTCGTGCGGAAGGGTGTGCCGTTCCGTACGGCGCATGGCATCGTCGGGGAGCTGGTGCTGCTCTGTGAGCAGAAGGGCTGTGCGCTCGATGATCTGACGATCGATGAGTATCATACGGTATGTGACGAGATCGATCCAGATATTTATGAGGCGATTTCGCTGGAGACCTGTGTGCGGAACCGGAAGACGCTGGGTGCGCCGGGGGCACTGCTCGAGGATGCAGATAACTGATGTAGAACGCGAAGAGTCCCCTCCGGAGGCTGGTCGCCGTGACCGGAAAATTCTAAAACCGGACCCCTAAGAAACACTAGGCTCCTTCCAATCACCGGGTTTTCTTTATGAAAACCCGGCGTTGGAAGGAGTGCTGAGGAAAATTGTTCCAAGTGTTTCTAAGGGGTCCGGTTTTGAGTTTTCACGGTCCCGGCTCAAAGCCTCCGGAGTGGACTCTTCGCCTTTCTACATTTCTTTATCGTGTATATTAATGAGTTATAGCTGGTATAATATACATATCGCGTGCATAAAAACGGAAATTAATGCAATTCTACATGCATAAATATACAAATTTGCGCTTGCAATCTGTTTTTTGATGGCGTATGATAACGGCATCGTAAATGAGGGGTGCTTCCGGGGGATGCATGATGTGCATCGGGGGCGTTTGATAGAGGAGAAATGATTATGAGTAATCTTGCACCAAAGAACAGTACACAGGGAGAGAAGGTCGTTCTGGCTTATTCCGGTGGTCTCGATACGACCTGCATCGTGCCGTGGCTGAAGGAGACCTTCGGCTATGAGGTGATCTGCTGCTGTGTCGATGTAGGGCAGGGCAACGAGCTGGATGGTCTGGCAGAGCGTGCGAAGATCTCGGGTGCGTCGAAGCTGTATATCGAGGATATCACTGACGACTTCTGCGACAACTATGTGCTTCCGTGTCTCGAGGCCAATGCAACCTACGAGAACAAGTACCTGCTCGGTACCTCGATGGCGCGTCCGGCGATCGCGAAGAAGCTGGTCGAGATCGCACGGAAGGAGGGCGCGAAGGCGATCTGCCATGGTGCAACCGGTAAGGGAAATGATCAGATTCGTTTCGAGCTGGCCATCAAGGCACTGGCCCCGGATCTCGATATCATCGCTCCGTGGCGTATGACGGATATCTGGACCTTCCAGTCCCGTGAGGATGAGTACAATTACATCAAGTCGAAGGGCATCCCGCTCACCTTCTCCGAGGATAATTCCTACAGCCGTGACCGGAACCTCGTGCATATCTCTCATGAGGGCCTCGAGCTGGAGGATCCGTCTCAGGAGCCGAACTACGATCATATGCTGATGCTGTCGGTGACACCGGAGAAGGCACCGGATCATGATACGGATGTCGAGATCAAGTGGGAGAACGGTGTTCCGGTCGAGCTGAATGGACAGAAGATGACAGTGAAGGAGATCATCCTCGAGCTCAACAAGCTCGGTGGTGAGAACGGGATCGGTATCATCGACATCGTCGAGAACCGTGTCGTCGGCATGAAGAGCCGTGGCGTCTACGAGACCCCGGGCCTTACGATCCTCATGGAGGCACACAAGCAGATCGAGGAGCTGATCCTCGACCGTCAGACCATGGAGTTCAAGAACATGGTGGATGTGAAGTTCTCGCAGGTCGTCTACGAGGGCAAGTGGTTCGATCCGCTTCGTGAGGCACTCGAGGCCTTCGTCCAGAGCACTCAGAAGTATGTGACGGGTACGACGAAGATGAAGCTGTACAAGGGCAATATCATCAAGGCCGGCACGACCTCACCGTACTCACTCTACAACGAGTCACTGGCGTCCTTCACAACGGGTAGTATGTATGATCACCACGATGCATCCGGCTTCATCACCCTCTTCGGTCTTCCAGAGAAGGTACGTGCGATGAAGCTGCTCGAGGTACAGAATCTTACAAATAACAAGTAATCATCCATTCGGTGGACAGGTGAGGATGAGATTCCGGAAGCATTGACCTGACGACGGAAGGACATCCGTCACCTGTCCGCGCAGGATATCGATGGACATAAAACAGATATGAAAAGGGAGTAGTCATGGGAATGATAGCAGTCAAGGGTGGCATCTGTGCTGCCGAGGGGTTTATGGCAGCGGCGACCGCTGCGAAGATCAAGTCGAAGCGTCGGGATGATATGGCGATGATTTTTTCCGAGAAGCCATGCGTCGTGGCCGGTACCTTCACGAGCAACGTGGTGAAGGCGGCACCGGTCCTCTGGGATCGTGAACTGGTCGACAGTGGCCGTCCGGTCCATGCCGCCGTCATCAACTCTGGTATCGCCAATGCCTGCACCGGTCAGATGGGACTTAGTATCTGCAAGGAGGAGGCCGACGCGACCGCGGAGGCCTTCGGTCAGGTGATTTCTGCGGATTCCGTGCTGCTGGCATCCACCGGCATCATCGGTCTGCAGCTTCCGATCGAGAAGATGAAGAATGCGATTTCCGAGATGGTTCCGAAGCTCGAGGCGAGCGAGGCAGCCGCTACCGCAGCCAGCAAGGCCATCATGACGACCGATACGACGAATAAGGAGTTCGCACTCGAATTCACGATCGGCGGGAAGAAGGTCCACCTCGGCGGTATGACGAAGGGCTCCGGCATGATCCATCCGCAGATGTGCACGATGATCTGCTTCCTGACGACCGATCTCTCGATCACGAAGGAGCTGCTGCAGAAGGCCCTCAGCGAGAACGTCGTCGATACCTTCAACATGATCTCCGTCGATGGCGATACCTCGACGAATGATACCTGCGTGATCCTCGCAAACGGTGCTGCGGAGAATCCGATCATCGATACGGAGGGCGAGGATTATGAGACCTTTAAGACCGCGCTCCTCCAGGTGTCGAAGACCCTGGCACGCGAGATGGCGGCTGATGGTGAGGGTGCATCCCACCTCTTCACGGTTCATGTCACCCAGGCAAAGGACAAGCAGGAGGCCCGGACACTTGCACGTTCCGTCGTTTCTTCGACGCTCACGAAGGCGGCGATCTATGGTCGCGACGCGAACTGGGGCCGTGTGCTCTGCGCGATGGGCTACAGTGGTGCGAGCTTCGATCCGAATAAGGTGAATCTGTATTTCGTCAACGACATCGGAAAGATCGAGGTCTTCCACCAGGGTGTACCGGTCGATTTCGATGAGGATTATGCATCCGAGATCCTCGGCTACCAGGAGGTCACCGCGCTCATCGAGATGAACGAGGGCACAGAGGAGGCCACGGCCTGGGGCTGCGACCTCACCCACGAGTACGTAAACATCAACGCAGATTACAGAAGCTGATACATCGCGTGCGCCATTCAGTCGCTCGCTACGCACATCGCCTCTCTGAAGCAAACGGAGAGCCGGTCGTTCGTTTCACGCGAAATCACAGACGAAACAGGTCAGGGGGAATCATGGAAATCGAGAACAGGATCATGGATAAGGCAGCGACCCTCGTCGAGGCACTGCCATATATTCAGAAATTTCAGGATAAGGTCGTCGTCGTAAAGTACGGCGGATCCGCGATGACGGATGAGAACCTGAAGAAGCATGTCATGCAGGATGTGGCGATCCTGAAGCTGGTCGGCCTGAAGCCGATCATCGTCCATGGCGGCGGCAAGGAGATCTCGAAGTGGATCAGCAGGGCCGGCATGGAGCCGCACTTCGTGAACGGACTCCGTGTGACGGATGAGGATACCATGGAGATCGCCGAGATGGTGCTGAACAAGGTCAACAAGTCCCTGGTGCAGCTCATCAACAACCTCGGTGGCAAGGCTGTCGGTATCTCCGGTAAGGATGGAAATCTCCTGAAGTGCGTGAAGAAGTACTCAAAGGGAGAGGACATCGGCTTCGTCGGCGACATCGTCGGTGTGGATACCACCATCATCGATGATCTTCTGAGCGACGGCTTCATCCCGGTGATCTGTCCGATCGGTTTCGATGAGCGTGGCCAGAGCTACAACATCAACGCGGATGACGCGGCCTGCGCGATCGCGGCAGCGATGCACGCCGAGAAGCTCGCCTTCCTTACGGATGTCGAGGGCGTGTATAAGGATTTCGAAGATAAGAGCTCCCTCATCACGACGCTTTCCATCGAGAAGGCGCAGGAGATGATGGATGCAGGGGAGCTGGTCGGCGGCATGCTGCCGAAGATCCAGAACTGCATCGATGCGATGAAGAAGGGTGTAAACCGTGTGCATATCCTCGATGGACGTGTGCCGCACTGCCTACTCCTCGAGATCTTCACGAACCAGGGCATCGGCACGATGATCGAGAAGTCGATCGACGCGTGGTTCTGAAAATTTCAGGGAAGAGGCGCTGAGCATCGTGGTGGAAGTGCCCGTGCGGGCGGGTGCTGTGAGAGTGCATTGGCCGAAATATGCGGCGGATAGACAGATGAGGGGTGAAAGAAATGAAATTTATGGATGATTCCATCGTAAAGGGAAATATCGTGAATGACCGCCTCGTAGCGGAGGGCGAGCAGGTACTGTATAAGACCTACAATCGCTTTCCGGTAGCGTTTGATCACGCGAAGGGCGTCGAGCTCTACGATGCGGGCGGACATGCGTACCTCGATTTCGGTGCGGGCATCGCGGTGGCGGGGCTCGGCTATGGCAACACGCTGGTGGACCAGGCGATGAAGGAGCAGATCGACCGGGGACTGCTGCACACGTCGAATCTTTTCTACAATGAGCCGTCCATCGAGGCGGCGGAGAAGCTGCTTGCGGCGAGCGGGATGGACCGTGTGTTCTTCACGAACTCCGGTACGGAGGCGATCGAGGGTGCGCTGAAGATCGCGCGTCGCTACCACTATAATAAGGGCCGGGCCGGCTGCGAGATCATCGCGATGCAGGGCTCCTTCCACGGTCGCTCCATGGGTGCGGTCAGCGTGACCGGCAAGGATCACTACCGTGCACCGTTTGAGCCGCTGATCGGGGGTGTGCGCTTTGCGACCTTCAACGATCTCGATTCCGTAAAGGCGCAGATCAATGAAAACACCGGTGCGATCATCATGGAGACGATCCAGGGTGAGGGCGG
Organism: Lachnospiraceae bacterium; assembly: GCA_030540075.1. GTDB lineage: Bacteria > Bacillota > Clostridia > Lachnospirales > Lachnospiraceae > Oribacterium. The sequence goes on along the minus strand of JAUNWX010000016.1, from coordinate 11,276 downwards.
TATCTATCCGGCGACGGAAGAATTTCTCCGGGGCGTACGCAAGCTCTGCGATGAGCATGATCTGCTGCTGATCCTCGATGAGATCCAGTGTGGCATGGGCCGCTCCGGCGCCATGTTTGCATGGCAGGCCTACGGCGTGAAGCCGGATGTCCTGACGGTGGCGAAGGCCCTGGGAAACGGCGTGCCGATCGGTGCCTTCCTCGCCTGTGGCGAAGCTGCACATGCGATGCAGCCGGGTGACCACGGCTCCACCTACGGTGGAAATCCGTTTGTCTGCGCCGCGGCATCTGCGGTGCTGGATGTCTTCAAGGAAGCAGATATCCCGGGCCACGCGAAGGCACAGGGTGCGTACCTCTGGACGGCCCTCGAAGAGCTGAAGGCAGCGTTCCCGGAGATGGTAAAGGATCATCGCGGTATGGGCCTGATTCAGGGCCTCGAGTTCGCCCCATCCGTACCGGCTGGAGAGATCGTCCGGAAGATGCTGCTCGAGCAGCGGGTCATCCTGATCGCAGCGGAGCACAACACGATTCGTTTCGTACCGCCACTCGTCATCGAGCATGAGCACATCGACGCGATGAAGGAAAAGCTGGAAAAGGTGCTGGCAGAACTGGCATGAAGCATCGACGATAGACATGGCATATCGAAAATAGGAATAGAAAACCCCGGCGGAGCAGTCCACCGGGGTTTGTTTTTGGAATTGTAGGCATGAATCCGGTCAAAACAGTGCAACGTGCCTACGGAAATCGTGTCCTGTATAGTATCAGGAGAGGTATTCATCCGCGTTGTCGTCGATCGGTGCGAGCTTCATCTGAAGCTTCGCGGCCTGGACGAGGTGTTTCGCGAGTACGGCGGTAGTGACGGTGCCGACGCCACCTGGTACAGGGGTAGCGGCTCCTGCCTTCAGGATGATCTGATCCCAGTCACAGTCGCCGCAGAGATTGCCGGCCTCGTCGACATTGATGCCGACATCGATGACCGTCGCATCCTCCTTCACATAGCCGCTGCTGATGAACTTCGCCTTACCGATGGCCGCTACCAGAATATCCGCACGGCTGGCTACGGCCTTCAGATCCTCGGTCTTACTGTGGCAGACGGTCACGGTCGCATTCTCCTGGAGCAGCAGCATGCTGAGCGGCTTCCCTACCACCATGGAGCGGCCGATGATGCAGACCTCCTTACCGGCCATCTCGATCTGATGGCCCTTCAGGATCTCTACGACGGCCTGGGCCGTACATGGTGCGAAGGCATCCGCATCGCCACGCATGACGCCGGCGACGTTTGCGTCGGTGATACCGTCGAGATCCTTCAGCGGATTCATCTTGCGAAGCATCGCTGCCTCGTCGATCTGCTTCGGGAGCGGACGCATCACGAGGATGCCGTGGATCTCCGGATCCTGGTTGATGAAGTCGAAGACCTGCTGAAACTCTTCGTTTGATACGTTTTCCGGAAGCTCGTAGTCCTTCGCCTCCAGACCGAAATCCATGAAGCGCTTCTTGATGCTGCGCTCATAGCTGAGATCGGCCTCCTTGTGGCCGACACGCAGAATCGCCAGCGCCGGCAGGATGCCGTTGTACTGTCCGACGAAGTCCAGACACTCGCCCTTGATCTGATCTGCGATGATTTTTCCTCTTAATTCCTGCATATATTCACACTTTCTTTTCTTATGAGAAGTCCACCTTGTTCCGGGCGATGCGGTCCAGCTCCGGGTCGTACTGTGGCTTCACCTTGTCCTCGACTGCCTCGTAGATCAGCCGACTCTTCGCGCGGCCATCCATGAGCAGCTTCCGGGCGTATTCATTGAGCTCGATCATACGGTTCTGATTCTTCATCATCTTCGTGTTGATGTAGACATTCATCACTGCGCCCTCGAGGGCGGTGCCGAGATAAGCGGCGGCCACACCGACGTCACTCTGCATGAGCTTCGAGCCATGCGCCTCCAGCTCGCCGAGATAGTCGAGTGCCTCACAGACTCGCTCCATCACCTTGATCGGCGTCATGGATGCGGTGCTGAGGCAGGTTTCCAGGGTCGTCTCCTTGAAGTCCTTCTCCTCCGGTGTGCTGTCCGGGAGGCCATAGGCCTGACTGAGCGGCAGGAACACCTTCTCATCCTCGTCGGAGAGCGCCAGGAAGGCCTCACGCAGCTTCGCAAGTCGCGCCTCGATGTCCCGGATGCGCGGTTCGAACTCCGCATATGTTTTCTTCCCGATGGTGAATGCACAGACCATCATGCCGAGGCTCACACCGTAGGCACCCGCGAGCGCACTTGCGCCTCCACCGCCCGGCACGGATTCCCGCGCACCTAATCGCTCCAGATATTCTCGAATCGTCGTCTCCCCTGATGTCATCGTATGTTCCTTCTTTCTCGTGATTCTTCGATGTCATAATACTCGATTTTTCTGCAAAAGGAAACCCTGTGATTCGGCAAGGGGCCCCGGAGGACCGGCAACGGATGCACAGTACTCCGAGATCGGTGAACTCTAAGCCGGGGACCCTAAGCGGCACTAGGCCCTCTGCAATCGCCGAGTTTTCTTGATGAAAACTCAGCGTTGCAGAGGGTGCTATGGAAAAATTACTCCAAGTGCCGCTAAGGGGACCCGGCTTGATTTCACACGATCTCTCCGTATGGCATCCGTTGCCGGCCCTCCGGGGCCCCTTGCTGAGCTTCCCGTCCCGTGCTATAATGACGAAGTTAAATAAAAGTACACGGGGGTGTCGGTCAGAACCGGCTGAGATGGGAACTGTGCGTTCCGGACCCTGGAAACCTGATTTGGATCATGCCAACGTAGGGAGATGGGCTTTTGCACGCGTATTCCAGGCTGTCCGATCGGGCAGTCTTTTTATTTTTACCTTTTATAACATGTGAGATGGACACGCTGTGATCGGAAAACCAAGCTGGCGACGAGGACCAGGATGAAGGGACTCAACTGGCGGATGAGATCGTGTGTATGCATCTGAACAAAAGGAAACTATGAACAGAGATTTACTTCGATTATATGCGATTACAGATCGGCACTGTCTGAGGGGGATGACGGGCTCCGAAACCGAGGCGCTGGCCGCGGCGGTGGAGAAGGCGATCCGCGGTGGGGCGACCATGGTGCAGTTCCGTGAGAAGGAGCGCACCGGGGCGCGGTTCGAGCAGGACGCGCGGGCGGTGCAGGCGGTCTGCCGGAAGCATGGGGTGCCGTTCATCATGAACAACGATGTGGCCCTCGCGCAGAAGCTGGATGCCGACGGCGTCCATGTCGGGCAGAGCGATATGCCGGCGGCAGAAGCCCGTCGTCTCCTCGGCCCGGGGAAGATCCTCGGCGTGACCGCGCGGACGGTGGCCGAGGCGCAGGCGGCGGAAGCGGCCGGCGCGGATTACCTCGGTTCCGGCGCGGTGTTCGGCACGAGCACGAAGCTTGATGCGAAGACGATGCCGCTCGAGACCTTCCGGGCCATCACAGCGTCGGTTCAGATTCCGGTCGTGGCTATCGGCGGGATCAGTGCGGCCAATGCTGGCGGCCTGAAATCTCATGGCGCTGCGGGACTCGCCGTCGTCAGCAGTCTCTTCGGTGCAGTGGACATCACGGAAGCGGCGCGGACGCTGCGGGCGATCGCAGATGAGCTCGTCGTCGATCGGTGACGAGGCACCCGGAAGAAGCGGAGCGGCTTCGTTTTCTATGGGGGCGCGTGTCGGATCTCAGCATTGGCAGACACTCCGACGGACAGTTTTTACGGTTTGATCGCCATGTGCGTTCAAATAAATCACAGCGGCAGGTTGGGGGCACCACCTCAGGTCGCTATACAAAATTAATGCGTGTGGAGGAGTACTATGTATACAGCATTAACAATCGCAGGAAGTGACTCCTGTGGAGGCGCCGGCATCCAAGCAGATATCAAGACAATGCTCGCAAATCACGTGTATGCGATGAGCGCGATTACGGCATTGACTGCCCAGAATACGACCGGCGTAAAGAGTATCATGGAGTCGACGCCTGATTTCCTGAAGGATCAGCTCGATATGATTTTTACGGATATCTATCCGGATGCAGTGAAAACGGGAATGGTTTCCTCCGGTAGCCTCATCGAGGTAATCGCAGAAAGACTCACATTCTACAAGGCCAGAAACATCGTGGTGGACCCGGTGATGATCGCCACCAGCGGGGCGAAGCTGATCAGTGACGACGCGGTCGATACACTGAAGTCGAAGCTGCTGCCGCTTGCGACGGTGATCACACCGAACATTCCGGAGAGTGAGGTGCTGTCCGGGATGACGATTCGCAGCTCCGCGGATATGGTGGAAGCGGCGAAGCGGATCCATGCAGCTTTCGGCTGTGCCGTGCTTACGAAGGGCGGCCACAGCCTGGACGATGCGAACGATGTGCTCGTGCACGGAGAGCAGGTGACCTGGTTCCACGGCAGACGAATTGAGAATTCGAACACGCACGGAACCGGCTGCACGCTGTCCTCAGCGATCGCGTCGAATCTGGCCAAGGGATATGATCTCGAAACATCCGTACAGTACGCGAAGAACTATATCTCCGGCGCACTGAATGCGATGCTGGATCTCGGAAAGGGCAGCGGTCCGATGGACCACGGCTTCAGGATCCAGGGCGATTATTCGGCATCTGTCTGAGCCACTGGCCCGCGAAGCAGCAGAACGACCTCGGTGGAGGTCCGGCTGCAGGCGGACAGATCTCAGGCAGCTAAGAACACGGCCTTGTAAGGCAGTGAGGTGAACCTTCCTTCGGCGATGCTTAGATTGTAAAAGGAGATTCATGATGCGTAACGAAAATTCTGCTACGGCAAGCGTAGCAACCACAAGTGTAAACACGAAGAAGCTGGCCCTCGCGGCTGTATTTGCCGCCATCGCGGTGGTCGGCTCGACCTTTTCTGTGCCAGTTTTCGGCTCGAAGTGTGCGCCGGTACAGCACCTCGTCAATGTGCTGTGCGCGGTATTTCTCGGCCCGGCCTACGGCGTGGCAGCGGCGTTCATCGCCAGTGTCATCCGAAATCTGATGGGCCTCGGCTCGCTGCTTGCGTTCCCGGGCTCCATGTGCGGTGCCTTCCTGTCTGGCTATCTTTATAAGAAGCTTCGGAAGCTCCCGGCAGCCTATGTCGGCGAGATCTTCGGCACCGGCATCATCGGTGGCATCCTGTCCTACCCGATCGCAGCCTTCATCATGGGCAACACGAAGGCCGCAGTCTTCACCTTCGTCGTTCCGTTCCTGGTGAGCACCTGCGGCGGCACCCTGATCGCGGTGATCATCACCGTGGCGCTGAGCCAGACCGGCTTCCTCGAGCGCGCGAAGGAAATGCTGAAGTGATCGTGCCAGGACATCCGTCGTGCGGCCCTTTCCGGGCGGCGCCGGATGGAGACATTGGCCACGGAAGCAGTTCGGCGGATGGCGGAAAGTCGGCAGGCCGAGTGACAGGCAGCAGCCGGCGGGAGTGAGGAGCCACGAATGATCGACGAAAACTTCAGAAATCAGATATATACATGGATGGACGCGATTCAGCGCACCGCGCCCCTCGTGCACTCCATCACGAATTATGTGACGGTCAACGACTGCGCAAACGCCCTGCTTGCGATCGGCGCGCGCCCGGTCATGTCGCATGATCCGCGGGAGGCAGCGGAAATCACCCGTGGCAGTCAGGCGTTGGAGCTGAACCTCGGCGCCACGGAATACCTCGACGCGATGTTCCTGAGCGGACAGGCGGCGAGGGCGAAGGGAATTCCGCGGGTCATCGATCCCGTAGGGATCTCCGGCTCGACCTTCCGGCGTGAGACGCTTCGCCGCATGATCGCGGAGCTGCAGCCGACGGCCATCCGTGGCAACTACTCGGAGATCCACGCTCTGCTTGCCAATGCAGGCACCGGCACAGGCGTGGACGCGGTCGTCGATGCGGCGCACCCGGCACTTTCCGGAGATGCGCTGGCACGCGGAATGCAGGACTACCTCCGGACGCTGGATTTTCCGATGATTCTCGTGGCATCCGGTCGGGAGGATATCATCGCTTCACGGGATGCGCTCTGCTTCGTGAAGAATGGCAGCCCGCGCATGTCGCGCGTGACCGGCACCGGCTGCATGGCGACCGAGCTGCTCGCCGCCTTCCTCGCGGTGGCGTCCGTAGAAGAGAAAAGGAATGCGCAGAGAAGACCTGCCGGAGACGAAACGGCTCTCCAGGCAGGGATCTGTGGTTCGGAAGAGGATGCCTGCGATAGATGCAGGCCGAAGCTGTCCTGTGAGATGGCTTTCCAGGCGGCGGTGCTCGCCACGGCGTTCATGGGGATCGCCGGCGAAATCGCAGAGGAGATGGCCCCGCGTGGCAGCGGAAGCTACCACATCGCACTCATCGACGCGCTTTCGACCATGACGGCGGAAGATATCGTGGGCAGAATTACACTCGGGGAGCCCTTGCTATAGTGAAAAACCGGTAATGCTGAATCTGGCATTACCGGTTTTTTGTTAATATTCGGCAATGCAGTTTTCTGAAAATGGTGCTGGTTGTTAAAACAGGTGAAAACCGAGATGGAAGTAAAGGACATATAAAAAAGACATAGAGACTACGTCCTTGAACGCGACGAAGGCTGACAAACCGGCGACTCCAGCACTGCGTCCCTCGGAAACATGAACTGAAATTATGTGAAAAATAACCGATTTCCGCCATTTATAAGCACTTATTATCTTTAAAATAACCTCAGATTAACGTAAACACAGATTCTTCGAAATCTGTGTTTTTTATTGCGAAAAACGATTGACAAGTCCGAAACCTGGTTGTAAAACATGAGGAATTTCAGAAATTTTTATAACTAATGGGGGTTACTTGTATGAACACACTTGTTATCGTATTGATCGCAGCCGTATGTCTCATCGCGGCCTATACGCTTTACGGACGCTGGCTCGCCAATAAGTGGGGCATCGATCCACAGGCGAAGACACCGGCCGTCAAGTATGAGGATGGCGAGGATTTCGTTCCGACCGACGGCTGGACTGTATTCAGCCATCAGTTTTCATCCATCGCAGGTGCGGGTCCTGTCACCGGTGCGATTCAGGCTGCTGCGTTCGGTTGGCTTCCGGTTCTGCTCTGGATCCTGCTCGGCGGCATCTTCTTCGGTGCGGTCACCGATTTCGGTGCGCTCTATGCAAGCGTGAAGAACGAGGGCCGTTCCATGGGTCTTCTCATCGAGAAGTACATCGGTAAGACCGGTCGTCGTCTCTTCCTTCTTTTCTGCTGGCTGTTCTGCTGCATCGTCATCGCAGCCTTCGCCGACATGGTCGCTGGTACGTTCAATGCCTACACTGTGACCGATGGCGTGACCTCACTGGCAGCCGCTGCAGATTCAAACTCCGCCGCCGGCATGGTTTCCATCATGTTCATGGTATTCGCTGTCGTATACGGTCTGATCCAGCGGAAGTGCAAGCTCACCGGCTGGAAGGAGACCGTGATGGCCATCGTCTTCATTGTCCTCTGCTTCGCACTCGGCATGCAGTTCCCGCTCGTTGCAGGCAAGCAGACCTGGAGCTACATCACCTTCATCTACATCTTCTTCGCTGCTGTCACACCAATCTGGATCCTGAAGCAGCCGAGAGACTATATGACCACCTTCATGTTCATCGCGATGATCGCCTGCGCCGCCATCGGCCTCCTCGTCGCTCACCCGACCATGAACCTTCCGGTCTTCACCGGCTTCAATAATGCGAAGTTAGGTACCATGTTCCCGATCCTTTTCGTAACGGTTGCCTGCGGTGCGGTTTCCGGTTTCCACAGCCTGGTATCCTCCGGAACCTCTTCGAAGACCGTTTCCAACGAGAAGGATATGCTGAAGGTAGGCTATGGCGCCATGATTCTTGAGTCCCTGCTCGCTGTCCTCGCACTCTGTGTCGCAGGTGCCGCTGCCGCTGCCGATGGTACACCAGCGGAGGGTACACCGTTCCAGATCTTCAGCCGTGGTGTTGCCGGCTTCATCTCGATGTTCGGTATCTCATCACATGTCGCAACCGTATTCATGACCATGTGCGTATCTGCACTTGCACTGACGAGCCTCGACGCTGTCGCACGTATCGCACGTATGAGCTTCCAGGAGCTCTTCAGCGTCGATGATATGGCGCACGCCGAGGGCTGGAGAAAGCTCTTCTGCAACATCTACTTCTCCACGATCCTCACCCTTGTATGTGGTTACATCCTTACGAAGGTCGGCTATGCAAACATCTGGCCGCTGTTCGGTTCTGCAAACCAGCTCCTGTCTGCACTCGTACTGATTACGCTCTGCGTCTTCCTGAAGGTGACCGGTCGCAGCAATAAGATGCTCTTCCCGCCACTCATCATCATGCTCTGCGTAACTTTCACTGCACTCGTACAGCGTCTGATCGCGATGGTCAAGGCCATCCAGACCGCAGCAGCCGTTGCGATCCCGGCTGGTGAGACCACCTGGGGTGCTGTCTTCATCGCAAACGGACTTCAGCTGATCATTGCTGTTCTCCTCATCATCCTCGGCCTCACCATCGTTGTGAACTCTGCAAAGAGCTACATCAACTGTACGACGGACAGCAAGGATGCGGCTGTACACGCTTAAACACGATACTTTTATCAATAGCCGGAGGGCCGATGCCAGAAACACAGTACTCTGAGCTCGGAAGACTCTAAAATCCCATCCATAAGAAGTACTAAGCCCTCTGCAATCGCTGAGTTTTCTTGATGAAAACTCAACGTTGCAGAGGGGATTAAGGAAAAATTACTCTAAGTACTTCTAATGGATGGGATTTTGATTCTTCACGAGCTCTCCGTATGATTTCTGGCGTCGGCCCTCCGGCTTTTGACGAAATACAGTTAAAATGTCAATGCGTTCTACAAGAATGCATTGACATTTCATTTTCAGGTGCTAAAATTACGCCGTATAGTTAGCGAACGCTAACTTTGGCAGACATCACAGTGGAGGGGACTTCTATGCCATTAAATATCGTGGATAATGGTGTGAATTATACGATTCAGAAAATCCTGGGGAAGGAGAAGGCACGGCATCATCTGGAGAGTCTCGGCTTCGTTCCAGGCTCGTCGGTGCAGGTTCTGTCCCGCTTCAATGGTTACTTCGTGGTTCATGTGAAGGAAACCAAGATCGGAATCGATGAGTCGTATGCGAAGATGATCATCGTCAGCTGCTGAGGATGTCCGGAAAAATGCATGAAGGATAAAACATTCAAATGAAAAAACAGGATAATATGGCCGGCTACTGCTATGTGCTCCTTTTGCTGCTCGCCCTGAGCTTCGGTGGGGCACTGGTGCTTGTGTATCTTTCGCGCCTGCCGCAGAGCCCGGTGGCGCTCATACGCCATCTGCAGCTCGGGGAGCTTCTGGTGCTGGCCGGGGCCATCGCGGTTCAGCTGAATCTAGTGAACTTCTTTAAGGAGGTTTCCGCGAAGGCCTTCACGGATGTGACGGGTGTGCGGGATAAAAAAGCACTGGAAAAGCATCTCCTGGAGCTGCAGGAGCGGAGTGATACCCTGAACACCGGGATCATGATGTTCGATCTCAATGGACTTAAGTGGGTCAATGATAATTATGGCCATGAGAAGGGGGATGAATTCATCCAGACCTTCGCATCCTATCTTACGCGTATTCTGAACAGCGACAGCTTCCTCGCCCGCTTTGGCGGCGATGAATTCGTGATTATACAGGAGCATACGACGCCGCAGATGCTGGAATCGATGGAGGGACATCTTCGGAAGCTGGTGGAACAGTATAACCTGGGCGCAGCGCTGCCCCTCAGCTATGCGGTCGGCTGGGAAGTGAGCTATAAAAATCATTATTATCTGATGGAGGATCTTCTCAGAACCGCCGATCAGAACATGTACATCGATAAGAGTCGGAAGAAACAGGGCAGGTCGGATGAGCATACACATCTTCCGGCGGGGCGACATTCCTTCCCTGCGATTTCGGAAGAGACGCTGATCGCGAAGATCGAATCCATGCTGCATACACGCCGGAGCTACCTGCTCGTGGTGAATGATATCGAGAATTTCCATTTTATCAATGATACCTTCGGCTATCAGATGGGCAATCAGGTGCTGGATGCGTTCTATCAGAAGATGCGGGAGGAAAAGGAAATTCTCTTCATCTGTCGCTATCACTCCGATATCTTCCTCTCTGTCACCGACATCACGGACATCGGAGAGGAGACGGCGTTAAAAACCACACAGGATCGGTGCAGACGCATCGCAGAAGCATTGTCCTGCGCCTACCCGATCGGCAACTGTGTTATCGACGTCGGCGCCTGCCGCATGGAGGCGGGCGGACTCAGCGCGGAAGAGTACATCTCCCGGGCGAACCTCGCGTGCCACAGCGCGAAGAAAAACTACGGGCACCTCTGCTACTATACAGAGGAGATGGCGGCGGCCGAGCAGGAGCACGCGCATATCATCCAGTCCTTCCCGTCCGCACTCCGGAATCAGGAATTCAGGCTGTATTTTCAGCCGAAGGTGGATGGCCGGACGAAGAAGATTGTGAGTGCGGAGGTCCTGGTACGCTGGCAGTTGCCGGATGGCTCGCTTCGGGCACCGGACAGCTTCATCCCGCTTCTGGAGCGTACCGGTGAGATCGTGCAGCTCGACTATTATATGTACGAGCAGAGCTTCGCGTGGATGGCGGCACATCCCGGGCCGCTGCCACTTTCGCTCAATGTCTCGCCCGTGCATTTCGCACATCCGCGGTCGTTCGTGAAGACCGTACAGGAGCTCATGAAGCGCTATCGGGTCGATCCGAGCCGTGTCATCTTCGAAATCACCGAGGGCTGCTATATCCGGAACACGGAGGCAGTCAATGAGGTGATCCATGAGCTGCATCAGCAGCATATCCGCATCTCGATGGACGACTTCGGCTCCGGATATTCTTCACTCGGAAGCCTGAAGGACATCAACTTCGATGAGGTGAAGATCGATCGACGATTCGTCGCAGACGGGCTGAGCGAGCGCGGAGAAATCGTGCTGCAGGAAATCTTCCACGTGCTGAAGCGCTTAAAGAAAAGCATCGTGTGCGAAGGCGTCGAAACGGCCGAGGTATCGGACTTCCTCGTGCAGGCAGGCTGCGATGAAATCCAGGGCTTCCTGTACTACCGACCGATGCCGGAACAGGAATTCGAAACACTCCTCGGATGAAAGGACAGAACATAAAGGCCACCACATGGTAACAGTTCAGCCGCCCCTTGGCTGACTTGGGGAGTTTGAGGCTGCTCCTCATTCGCCCAATGTCATTAAGTTTACATTGAACAATTAAGAGGTTCGTCCAAAACATAAAGA
>JAUNWX010000055.1:4088-9435 GCA_030540075.1 Lachnospiraceae bacterium | reverse complement strand
ACAGGATTTCTCGATTATGCGAGAGAAGAAAATAAAGACGTTCCGGTAGAGGAGCGTATCAAAAACTTTAAAGAATTTCACATCCCCCTCACGGAGGAGGAGCGTCGGAAGCAGGGCGCGCGCTGCATGAACTGTGGCGTTCCGTTCTGCCAGTCCGGCATGAAGCTGGCGGGTATGTTCACGGGCTGCCCGCTCCACAATCTCTGCCCGGAGTGGAACGATGAGGTCTACAACGGTCATGTCGCCCACGCACTGAGCCGTCTTCTGAAGACGAACAACTTCCCGGAGTTCACGGGCCGTGTCTGCCCGGCACTCTGCGAGAAGGCCTGTGTCGAGGGGCTCGATGACGCGCCGGTGACGACGCACGACAACGAGCTCTACATCATTGAGACCGCCTTCCAGGAGGGCTATATGCAGCCGCGTATCCCGGAGGTCCGCTCCGGTAAGCGCGTCGCGGTCATCGGTGCTGGTCCGGCCGGCCTCGCCGTAGCCGATCAGCTGAATCACCGTGGTCACAGCGTCACCGTCTTCGAGCGCTCGGATGAAATCGGCGGTCTCCTCATGTACGGCATTCCGAACATGAAGCTCGACAAGTCCGTCATCCGCCGTCGCCGCGCACTGATGGAAGCGGAAGGCGTCGTCTTCCGCACCGGTGTGGACGTCGGCCGCGGACAGGATGCAGCTGCCATCATTAAAGACTACGACGCGGTCGTCCTGGCCTGTGGCGCGAAGCAGGCGCGCGGGCTGAACGTGCCGTTCATCGAGCAGGCACACGGCATCCACTACGCCGTTGACTACCTGACGAGCCAGACGAAGGCCCTCCACGAGCAGGGCGAGCATGCCTTCGGCGTCATCAACGCGAAGGGCAAGCACGTCGTCATCGTCGGTGGCGGTGATACCGGAAACGACTGCTGCGGCACCGCGATCCGCCAGGGTGCGAAGTCGGTGACCCAGATCGAGATGATGCCGGAGCCGCCGGTGGAGCGTGCCGCGTCGAACCCTTGGCCGGAGTGGCCGAAGGTCCTGAAGGTCGATTACGGCCAGCAGGAGGCCATCCGCGTCTTTGGGCATGACCCGCGCGTCTACGAGACGACGATCAAGGCCATCGAGACGAAGAAGGACGGAAGCATCAAGGCCGTCATCACCTCGAAGGTGAAGTTCGAGAACCGCCAGATGGTACTCGTCGAGGGCAGCGAGCAGAAGCTCCCGTGCGACCTCCTCATCATCGCCGCCGGCTTCACCGGCTGTGAAAGCTACGTCGCCGACGCCTTCGGTGTCGCACTCACCGAGCGCCACGTCGTAAAGACCGAGGCGGAGCACTACCATACGGAAAGTGCAGCATCCACCGCCACTGCCGCGAAGATCTTCACCGCGGGCGACATGCACCGCGGCCAGTCCCTCGTCGTCTGGGCCATCGCCGAAGGCCGCGCCTGCGCAAGCGAAGTCGACGCCTACCTGATGGGCTACAGCTGCCTCGCGTAAGAGCAGACTGGACACGCGAAGCTTAATTAAAAAATTGTGTCTATGGATTTCTGTGTAAAAATCAGAAATCGAGGGACAAAATAGACATAAAAACTTATATTCAGAAATAGTGTCTATAAAATCGGGATCTGACATCGAAAATTGAAGTCAGATCCCGATTTTTATAGACACTATTTTTATATGAGCTTCTCCGTGTATATTTTTTCTCCAGAATCCGGTTCCTAAGCTAAAATTCCGTAGACACGATTTTTAAAACGACGCATCTGTGTATAGTTTCTTAAAAACTGCTCACACACGGCCTTTCTTTCGGAGCGCGATATAGAAGCCGATGCAGATGAGGGCGCTGAGGAGGGAGCCGGCGGGGGCAGCGAGGCCCATCGCGTAGAGGCTGTCCGGGAACAGCTTCGTGGCGAGCCATGCCCCCGGGATGCGCACGAGGATCACCGAGCAGAGGTTATGGATGAAGCTGAGGATCGACAGACCGGAGGCACTGAAGAAGCCGGAGAACGGAAAGTGAATACCGGCAACCACACAGTCGAACACGTAGGTGCACATGTACTGCACCGCGAGCGCCTGCACGACCGGATCCTTCGTGAACAGCGTGAAGAACGGCGCGGAGATGAACTGGAACAGGATCGCGAAGACGAGGCCGATGCCACTGGCGATGCCGACACCGTAGCTGAGCGTCTGGCGTGCACGCGCCGGGTCGCCGGCACCGATCGACTGCGCCGCGATCGTCGACACGGTCGACAGCATGCTGGACGGTACCAGGAAGAGGAAGCTGATCGTCTTCTCGACGATGCCGACCGCCGCCGAGATGTCGACGCCACGGCGATTCGCGATCACCGTGATAATCAGAAACGAAATCTGGATGAAACCGTCCTGGCACGCGATCGGGAGGCCAATGCTGAGAATCTGCTGCAGCATCGCCGGGTCCCACCAGGCGCTGCGATCCGCGCGGGCATTTTTATTAAAAGTTTTCGTCTTCCGGATGCCGACAAGCGCGAACGCCACGGACGCTGCCTGCGCCACGACCGTCGCGAGCGCTGCACCCGCTGCGCCCAGCTGCATTGGCCCCATGAACAGGAGGTCGAGCAGGATGTTGAGGGCGCAGGCCACGGCGATGAAAAGCATCGGACTGCGGCTGTCACCCATGCCGCGGAAAATCGAGCTCAGGATGTTGTACGCGACGATGAAGGGGATGCCGGCGAAGCAGATGCGGAGGTACGCGAGGGCCCCCGGGACGGCTTCGGGCGGCGTCGACAGCAGGTGTACGATCGGCTGCGTGAGTCCGAGCAGGGCCAATGTTGCGGCCGCGGCGATCATCGTGAAGAGGGAGACGGTGTTTCCGATGGCGCGTCGGATGCCGTCGTCGTCCTCTGCACCGACGAAGCGGCCGATCATGACGGTGGTGCCCATGGCGAGGCCGACGATCATGACGGTCACCATGTGCATGACCTGCGAACCGATCGAAACCGCCGAGATGACATCCGCGCCATTGAAGCGACCCGCGATGAGCAGATCGGCGAGCCCGTAGAGCGTCTGCAGGAAATAGCTGAGCAGATACGGGAGTGAAAACAGAATCATATTATGGAAGAGATCGCCCTTCGCGAGATTGTGTTGAGCCATAGAAAGTCCTCGCTTTATCTGTGAATATAGAAAAATCCGACAGCCGAAGCTGTCGGATTTATTGTAGTGAATCCCGGAGGATTTGGAAACTAGAACGCGTTTATAGCTGATATAAGCTGAAAAAATTCCGGGCCGCGCGCGATGGTTTGCTGGAAATCAAGCAGTATTCCCGCGCGGCAGCACCGATCATCGACTGTCCACGCGGGTTTTGTGAAGGAAATGTGAAATCTGTAAATTGTTAGCACTCGACGCTTGACGTTGCTAATAGACCGTTCTATAATACGTTTTGTTGTTAGAAAAGAAAGCCGGATGCAGTTTATGTTGCATGCCGGGCTTTATATAAACAGCATCGCCAGGAGGCGAAAGGCCGAAGGGCTGAAAGCAGATATTAAGGAGGTCAATCAAATGAAGCTGGTTCCATTATTTGACAGAGTCGTACTTGAGAAGGAAAAGATGGAGGAGACCACTGCAAGCGGTATCGTTCTTCCAGGTCAGAATGATAAGGAGAAGCCTGGTCAGGCGCTCGTTGTAGCGGTAGGTCCTGGTGGAGTGGTCGATGGTAAGGACATCACCATGCAGGTGAAGGTCGGCGATCACGTTCTCTTCTCGAAGTATGCGGGATCTGAGGTCGAGGTTGACGGACACAAGTATACAGTCGTAAAGCAGAACGATATTCTGGCAGTCATCGAGAAGTAATCTAGGAGGATAAAGCTATGGCTAAGGAAATTAAGTATGGCGTCGAGGCCAGAAAGGCTCTCGAAGCTGGTGTGGATGCAGTTGCAAATACCGTAAAGGTAACCCTCGGACCGAAGGGCAGAAACGTAGTACTCGATAAGAGCTACGGTGCTCCGCTGATCACCAACGATGGTGTGTCCATCGCGAAGGACATCGAGCTGAAGGATCCGTATGAGAACATGGGCGCACAGCTCGTTCGTGAGGTTGCTTCGAAGACCAATGATGTTGCCGGTGATGGTACCACCACAGCGACCGTGCTTGCACAGGCGATCGTAAAGGAAGGTATGAAGAACCTCGAGGCAGGTGCAAACCCGATCATCCTTCGTAAGGGTATCCAGAAGGCCGTGGCAGCAGCCGTTGAGTCCATCAAGGCACAGTCTTCCAAGGTAAAGGGCAAGGATCAGATCGCCAAGGTTGCCGGCATCTCTGCTGGTGACGAGCAGGTCGGCCAGATGGTTGCCGATGCGATGGAGAAGGTTTCCAAGGATGGTGTCATCACCGTCGAGGAGTCCAAGACCATGCAGACCGAGCTGGACGTCGTAGAAGGTATGGAGTTCGACAGAGGCTACATCAGCGCGTACATGTGCTCCGATATGGATAAGATGGAGGCAAATCTCGATGATCCGTTCATCCTGATCACCGATAAGAAGATCTCCAACATCCAGGATATCCTTCCGCTCCTCGAGCAGATCGTAAAGATGGGCGCAAAGCTCCTCATCATTGCAGAGGATGTCGAGGGTGAGGCACTCACAACCCTCATCGTCAACAAGCTGAGAGGTACCTTCAACGTCGTTGCTGTCAAGGCTCCGGGCTATGGCGACAGACGTAAGGAGATGCTTCAGGATATCGCGATCCTGACCGGCGGTCAGGTGATCTCCGCAGACCTCGGCCTCGAGCTCAAGGATGCAACCATCGAGCAGCTCGGCCGTGCAAAGAGCGTAAAGGTATCGAAGGAGAAGACCACCATCGTCGATGGTGAGGGCGAGAAGGCAGAGATCGACAGCCGTGTTGCAGAGATCAAGAAGCAGATCGAGACCACAACCTCTGATTTCGACCGCGAGAAGCTCCAGGAGAGACTCGCAAAGCTTGCCGGTGGTGTTGCCGTCATCAAGGTCGGTGCAGCTACCGAGACCGAGATGAAGGAAGCAAAGCTTCGTATGGAGGATGCGCTGAACGCAACTCGTGCCGCAGTGGAAGAGGGCGTCATCGCAGGTGGCGGATCCGCTTATATCCACGCACAGGATGCAGTGAAGAAGGTTGTCGAGTCCCTCGAGGGTGATGAGAAGACCGGTGCAAGAATCGTGTACAAGGCACTGGAGGCTCCGCTGTTCACCATCGCTTCGAACGCAGGTCTCGAAGGCGCTGTCATCGTCAACAACGTACAGAACACTGAGGTCGGCCATGGCTTCGATGCACTCCACGAGGAGTATGTCGACATGCTTGAGACCGGTATCCTGGATCCTGCAAAGGTAACCAGAACCGCTCTTCAGAACGCCGCTTC
>JAUNWX010000055.1:0-3988 GCA_030540075.1 Lachnospiraceae bacterium | reverse complement strand
AACAGGAGGATGACAGATGGATGATTATATCGAGCACATGACGAAGGGAAAGCAGCCGGCGTACTGGACGGTTCTGCTGGTGATCGCGGGCGCACTGTCCGTGCTGTCACTGGTATTTGCGTTTTATAACGTGTTCGGCATCCTGCTGTTCATCGCAGTGAGCCTCGGCACCTACGTGATCTGGCTCTTCTCGAAGGTGGAGTATGAGTATAGCTATGTCGGCGGCGGCTTCACGATGGACCAGATCCTCAACAAGACGCGCCGTCGTCAGCTCGTTGATACCAATGCCTCCGAGCTGATTGTACTCGCTCCGCAGAACTCGGACGCCGTCCGCGCAGAGCTGAAGAATGCGAAGCTCATCGACTGTGCCGGTGAGTGTCCGGCCGACCGGAAGTTCGGCTATGTATACAATCGTGCGGGACAGAAGACCTGCATGTACATCGAAGTGACCGATGCGCTGCTGCGTGAGGCGAGAAGATGCACACCGCAGAAGGTGAAACTGAATTAATTTTAGAGGAAAAGACGGGTTGAAATTCAATCCGCCTTTTGTTATACTCGTTTAAATTTTATGAAAAGTCGCGATTTGAAAGGAGATTCTTCTATGGCCAAGATTATCGGTGATGGTATTACGTTTGATGATGTACTGCTCGTTCCGCAGTACTCCGAGGTGGTTCCGAACCAGATCGATGTTTCTACTTATCTTACGAAGTCAATTCATCTCAACATTCCGTTCATTTCTGCAGGTATGGATACCGTTACAGAGCATCAGATGGCGATCGCCATGGCGCGCTGCGGTGGTATCGGTATCATCCACAAGAACATGTCGATCGAGCAGCAGGCGGAGGAAGTCGACATGGTAAAGCGTTCAGAGAATGGTGTCATCACCGATCCGTTTTTCCTGACCGCAGATCACACTCTGAAGGATGCCAATGATCTCATGGCGAAGTTCCGTATCTCCGGCGTGCCGATCACCGAGGGCCGGAAGCTCATCGGTATCATCACGAACCGTGACCTCGTTTTCGAGGAGGACTACTCGAAGAAGATCAGCGAGTGCATGACGAGCGAGCACCTCGTAACCGCGAAGGAGGGTACGACCCTCGAGGAAGCGAAGCAGATCCTCGCACGTGCGAAGGTCGAGAAGCTCCCAATCGTTGATGATGAGGGTAACCTGAAGGGTCTCATCACCATCAAGGATATCGAGAAGCAGATGAAGTATCCGAACGCGGCGAAGGATGCACAGGGCAGACTCCTCTGTGGTGCTGCACTCGGTATCACAGCCAATGTTGTCGAGCGTGCACAGGAGCTCATCAACGCACATGTAGACGTCGTCGTTCTCGACTCTGCACATGGCCATAGTGCAAACGTTCTGAAGTGCGTCAGCATGCTGAAGGAGAAGTTCCCGGATCTTCAGATTATCGCGGGTAATGTCGCGACCGGTGAGGCGACCGAGGCCCTCATCAAGGCCGGCGCCGACTGCGTAAAGATCGGTATCGGACCGGGTTCCATCTGTACGACCCGTGTCGTTGCCGGTATCGGTGTTCCGCAGGTATCCGCCGTTATGAACGCGTTCGAGGTAGCCGACAAGTACGGTATCCCGATCATCGCCGATGGTGGTATCCAGTACTCCGGTGATGTCGTGAAGGCGATCGCAGCCGGTGGCAGCACCGTCATGATGGGTTCTGTATTCGCAGGCTGCGACGAGGCACCGGGCGAGTTCGAGCTCTACCAGGGCCGTAAGTATAAGGTATACCGTGGCATGGGTTCCCTCGGCGCGATGAAGCAGAAGAACGGTTCTGCGGATCGTTACTTCCAGGCGAACGCGAAGAAGCTCGTACCAGAGGGTGTCGAGGGTCGTGTCGCATACAAGGGCCGCGTAGAGGATACCATCTTCCAGTTCGTCGGTGGTCTCCGCGCAGGTATGGGCTACTGTGGTGCGAAGGATATCACGACGCTGCAGCACACCAGCCAGTTCGTGAAGATTTCCAGCGCTTCCCTGAAGGAGTCGCATCCGCATGATATTCATATCACGAAGGAAGCACCGAACTACTCGGTAGAAAACAACGATTAAGAGTGTAAGAGTTTGCGTCAAGCAAACTCTGGAACGATATCCAGCAGAGCTATGCTCTGCTCCCGAAGGGCTAAAGTCAGGCTTCCATGGCCTGACTTTAGGGCAACAAATTATCCGAAAGGTCAGGCTTTTGTGGCCTGGCCTTTTCGCTTTATAACGAAAGAGTGTGTTATGATCGAAGGATTCCTGCGGGTGGCGGTAGCCACGCCGAAAATCAAAGTTGCTGATGTGCGTTTTAATACCGATGCGGTGCTTCGTGAGATCGCGGAGGCGGATCGTCAGGGTGTTTCGCTGCTGGTGTTTCCGGAGCTGGTGCTGACGGCCTATACCTGCGCGGATCTGTTTCACCAGACGATCCTGATCGAGCGGGCTGCGGCGGCGCTCGATGAGGTGGCGGAGGCGACGCGTCGCACGCAGCTCGTGGCGGTGGTCGGTGTGCCGTATATGGTCGACCACAAGCTCTATAACTGTGCGGCGGTGCTGCACGCCGGCCGTATCCTCGCGCTGGTGCCGAAGAAGAATCTGCCGAATTACAGTGAGTTCTATGAGCGCCGCTGGTTCACGCCGGGGCAGGCGCGTGTCGTGACGCTGCCGCATCGTTCGGCGACGGGCGAAGAGTACACGATTCCGTTCGGCATGAACATCCTCATGGAGGCGCTGGACCGTCCGGATTTCCGCCTTGCGTGTGAGATCTGTGAGGACGTCTGGGTGCTGGATCCGCCATCGACCCGTCATGTGCTCGCCGGTGCGACGGTGATTGCGAACACCTCGGCCTCCGATGAGACCGTCGGCAAGGACAGCTACCGTCGGGAGCTGATCCGCTCGACCAGTGCGCGGCTTGTTTCCGTCTACTGTTATGCCAATGCCGGCGACGGGGAGTCCACCACGGACCTGGTCTTCGGCGGCCAGGATATCATCGCGGAGAACGGCTCCGTCGTGACGGAAGGCAAGCGCTTCGACACCGGTCTCTACATCGCGGATGTCGACCTCCAGCGCATCACGCAGGAGCGCGCTCGCATGACGACCTTCCCGGACATCGATGATACGCTCCGTGACGCGTACAGCATCGTGAAGTTCCGCTTCGCGCCGGCGGCCACCCGCGTGGCACCGGAGACATTGGCCGGACAGCTCGCAGCGGACGCAGCCGACCTCCGGCGCTATGTCGACCCGAAGCCGTTCGTACCGAGTGGCGCGGCGGAGCGCAATGCCCGCTGCGATGAGATCTTCACGATCCAGGCGCTCGGCCTTAAGAAGCGACTCGAGCACACCGGCTGTCAGTCGGCCGTGATCGGCATCTCCGGCGGCCTCGACTCGACCCTCGCGCTGCTCGTCATCGCGCGCGCCTTCGACATGCTGGGGCTTCCGCGCGAGAACATCATCTCCGTGACCATGCCGGCGTTCGGCACCACAGACCGCACCTACAATAACGCGGTGACGCTGACGCGCCTTCTGCACGCGACGCTGCGGGAGATTAACATCAAGGCCGCGGTGCTGCAGCATTTCCAGGACATCGGGCACGACCCGGAGGATCACTCTGTGGTTTACGAGAATGCGCAGGCTCGTGAGCGGACGCAGATCCTCATGGACATCGCAAATCAGTCGAACGGCATCGTCATCGGCACCGGCGACCTCAGTGAGCTCGCGCTCGGCTGGGCGACCTACAACGCCGACCATATGTCGATGTACGGGGTCAATGCAGGCGTCCCGAAGACGCTGGTGCGCTACCTCGTGAAGTTCGTCGCCGATACTTCGAAGGACGCGGATCTCGCCTGCTGCCTGAATGACATCTTCGATACGCCGGTGAGCCCGGAGCTGCTGCCGCCGACCGGCGACGGCCAGATCAGCCAGAAGACCGAGGACCTCGTCGGTCCGTATGAGCTCCACGACTTCTTCCTGTACCAGATCCTGCGCTACGGCTTC
>JAUNWX010000054.1 GCA_030540075.1 Lachnospiraceae bacterium | reverse complement strand
TGCGGATAAGTCCGAAGGAGATACAGAGACGGACGAAGATGCAGATAAGACCGAAGGCGCTACACAGACGGATGATGAAGCCGGAGAGTCAAAAGAAGAGCAGACGGATGCATCCGGAGAGACTTCAGATGACGATGAGCAAACGAAAAAGACATCCGATGTAGAAGAGTAAGTACTGAATATACTTATGGTACAGAAGTTATAAACCAGAAAAACAGGACAGCATGGAGTGACATCCGGCTGTCCTGTTTTGTTTTTATGTACCGAAAAATAAACGGAAATCCTCTTCACAAAGGTTTGAAAAACTGATATAAACAGGAAAGCTTGCGTTCATTTCGGGTTATAGCTGAACTGCCGGAAAGTGTATGTTCCACCTGATTCAGGGATCTGGAAATAGGCCGATGAATATATCTTCGCGACGAGTGCAGCAGGCGCTTCGATCGTTTCGGATATGTACGAAAGCGGAAACGGGATAATAGAGAAGAGTAGAGGGATTCATGATGAAAAAGGCAATCAATATGACGGAGGGGCCACTGGCGAAGCAGATTCTCTTCGTGAGTCTGCCACTCATGTTATCGAACCTTTTACAGGTACTGTTTAATATATCGGATGTCGCGATCGTCGGACGCTTCGCGGGCTCGACCGCGCTCGGATCGGTAGGCTCGACGAGCATCTTCGTCACACTGTTTACAGGATTTCTGATCGGTCTCGGTGGCGGCATCAATGTGCTGGTCGCGCGCTATTACGGTGCCGGTCGTGCGAATGACGTGAAAAAGACGGTCGGGTCGTCGCTGATCATCAGCCTGATCGCCGGCGTGATCCTGCTGCTCGTCGGACTCTTCGGGTCGCCTGCATTGCTCCAGATCATCAATACGAAGCCGGATCTGCTGCCGGGGGCGGTCATGTACCTCCGGGTCTACTTCCTCGGTATGCCGGCGCTCGCACTGTACAACTACGGTAATGCGGTCTTCAGTGCGATCGGTGATACGAAGAAGCCGCTGATCTACCTCGCGATCGCGGGCGTGCTGAATGTGATTCTGAATCTGTTCTTCGTCATCGTGTGTCATCTGAGCGTCGTCGGTGTCGCGCTGGCGAGTGCGATTTCACAGTGTGTATCCGCGGGACTGATCCTTCACGCCCTGACGAAGGTGCAGGACAGCTATGCGCTCCACCTGCGGGAGGTAAAGTTCGATCGGACGATCGGACAGCGCGTGCTGGTGCTCGGTGTGCCGGCGGGTCTTCAGAACGCCGTGTTCGCCTTCGCGAATCTGTTCATCCAGGCAGGCGTCAACTCCTTCGATTCACTGATGGTGAAGGGAAACTCTGCGGCAGCCAATGCAGACAACCTGATCTATGATGCCATGGCCGCCATCTATATGGCCTGCGCAAGCTTCATGAGCCAGAACTACGGTGCTGGAAAGGTCGATCGCGTGAAGAAGAGCTTCTTTATCAGTATGGCGTATTCCTTCGCCATCGGACTCCTCCTCGGTGGCAGCCTGCTGCTGTTCGGACGCGAGTTCCTCGCACTGTTTACGACGGAGCCGGCCGTCATCGACGCCGGTATGCACCGGATCGGTGTCATGGGACTCGCCTACTGTATTTCAGCCTTCATGGACTGCACCATCGCTGCCTGCCGTGGCCTCGGTGAGACGGTCGTGCCGACCATTCTCGTGGTGCTCGGCTCCTGTGTGTTCCGTGTGATCTGGGTATATACGATCTTTGCCTACTTCCATACGATTCCGTCCCTGTATCTCCTGTATCCGTTCTCCTGGGGACTGACGGCTATCGCAGAAATCATCTATTTCGTCCGCATCTATAAAAAGGCGATGCGGATCTACCAGCATTAATTCAGACATGACGAGAGCCGTCCGGACCTTCCCGGGCGGCTCTTTTTCTGTCTTAAGAATTTCGTAAGGGGCTCTGACCCCATAAACTTCAGTTTAGAATCTGTTTAGAAAAATTTAATGGGGTCAGACCCCCGGATGGTGGGGTCAGACCCCGGAAGGTGGCGCTGTATAAGCTGGTGCTTATACAAATGTAAATAGCATTGATTTGAATTTATATATCAGAAGGCATAGGATAGAGTCATCGATGGGATGAGATTCATCTCGTGTGTGCTATAAAAAGGAGCGAAATCGCTCAACAAGGAGGAAAGCATGGCGATTAATGCATTGATCATGGATGAAACGGACAATGTCGCAACGCTGGTGAATGACGTTGCGAAGGATGAGCTGGTATACTATCAGGCAGGAGAGGAAATCAGATCGCTGAAGGCAGAGGAGGATGTTCCGTACTGCCACAAGATCGCACTGAAGGATTTTAAGGCCGGTGAGGAGGTCATCAAGTATGGCGAGAGCCTCGGAAAGCTGACAGAGGATGTGCGGAAGGGCTGCTGGATCTCCGATAAGAATCTGAAGAGCGTGCCTCGTGATTATGAGAGTGAGCTTGCGGGTCCGGAGTGGGCGATGTGTGCGAAGCAGTCGACCGGTGATCCGTCTCTTCAGGGCTTTAAGTTCTGGGGCTACAGAAGAGCAGAGGGCCGCCCAGGTATTCGTAATCATATCCTGATTCTGCCGACCTGCGCCTGCGGAAGTGAGAGCTGCCGTGTCGTCGCAAGCCAGATTCGTGGCGCTGTGAATATCGTATTCAATACAGGCTGTTCGGATGTTGCAGCGAATACCGAGATGAGCCAGAAGGTACTGACCGGCTTCGCCTGCAATCCAAATGTCTATGGCGTTGTCATCATCGGCCTCGGCTGTGAGACGGTGCCGCACCAGAAGCTTCGTGAGAAGATTCAGGCGATGACGAGTAAGCCGGTCGTTTCCTTCGGCATTCAGGAAGAGGGCGGTACACTGAAGACCATCGAGAAGGCAACGAGAGCGGCACGTCAGCTTGCGCAGCAGGCTGGCCTTCAGCAGAAGGAGCTTTTTGATGCATCTGAGCTTCTGATGGGCATCGAGTGTGGTGGGTCAGACGCGACCTCGGGTATCGCAAGCAACCCTGCAACCGGTGAGCTGAGCGACCTCCTCGTCGATATGGGCGCAACGACGATGATGAGTGAATCGATCGAGTGGATCGGTGGCGAGCACATCCTTGCGAAGAGAGCGGCGAACCAGAAGATTCAGAACGAGATCATCGAGGTCTGCCGTGCATATGAAGCGCATCTCGAGGCAGCTGGTCAGGACTGCAGAGCCGGTCAGCCGACACCGGGCAATAAGCTGGGTGGTCTGTCTACACTGGATGAGAAGAGCCTCGGCTGCATCCGTAAGGGTGGCACACGACCGATTGTCGAGGTGCTCGAGCAGGCGAAGCGGCCAACACAGAAGGGCGCAGTGGTCATGGACACCGCCGGCTATGATATTTCCTCTGTGACCTCCATGGTGGCTGCGGGCTGCCAGCTGGTCATCTTCACCACCGGTCGGGGCACCTGTACAGGCAATGCCATCGCTCCGGTACTCAAGGTGACCGCAAACGCGCGTACCTACCAGCACATGGAGGATAACATGGATGTCGATTTAAGCCCGATCGTACGTGGTGAAAAGAGCATCAAGCAGATGGGCAAGGAGCTTCTTCAGGAAGTTGAAAACATCGCCAACGGACAGCTCACAAAGGCGGAGGCGTTTGGATTTTCTGACATCGCGGTAGATCATGTCTGCCGATTTGTATAAGCACCACGGAAAGGATGGAAACAAAATGAATCATCTGACAATCTGTCTTATCATTTCCGCACTGACGATGATCAGCTACGTCTGGGCGAAGTTTCCGATGGGGCTCACCGCACTTCTCAGCATGTGTGCCTTTATCATCACCGGCTGTCTCGATCCGAAAACCGCACTGGGGTATTTCGGCAACTCGAACGGTGTCATGATCGTCGCGATGTTTGTCGTCGCGGCAGGTTTCACCAGAACCCAGTTCGTAAAGAAGTGCGCATCCAGCGTGAACAGAATCGCGAAGGGCTCTCTTACGATGGTCATGCTCGGTTATATCCTCGTCGCAGCGCTGCTCGCACAGTTCATTCAGAGCTCGGTTATCGTGTTTGGTATCATGGCACCGATGATGATCGCGACCTGTGAGGACATGAACATCAGTCCGTCGAAGACCCTGTTCCCGCTTGCCATCGTCAGCATCGCTACCATCTCTGCACTTCCACTCGGAAGTGGTGCGACCCAGGCGGCAGAGCTGAACGGTTATCTGGAGGCCAATGCCTATACCGAGTACGTCGTCGCGATGACGGATCCGATGAAGGCCCGTTTGCCGATGCTGATCTTCGTGATGATCTACTGTATCTTCTTCGCGACCCGCTTTGCACCGAATGCAGCGATTGTAAAGACCAGCGAGCTGCAGAGCCGCCAGGATACGAGAGAAGCATTACCACCGTTTAAGGAGAAGGCCGGCTATATCATTTTCATCCTAACGACACTGGCGCTTATTTTCCAGCGTCACCTGGGCATCGATACCTGGGTCATCTGTCTCACCGGAGCCGTCGCCATGGTCGCGTTTGGTGTTCTCACAGAGAAAGAGGCCATCGCTTCCATCAACTGGCCGATGGCATTTCTGCTGGTTGGGTCCTTTGCGATGGGCGGTGCGCTGACGGAGACCGGTGCCGGCGAAGTCGTAGGAAATATCCTTGCGTCGCTCGCAAATACGCTGAATAATCGCTATCTGATCGGCGTTGTATTCTTCATCGTTCCGTTCCTGCTGACACAGGTTATGATGAACCGTACGGTTATGATCATTTTCATCCCGATCGCCATCCTTGCCTGCAAGTCGATGGGCGCAAATCCGATCGGTATCATGATTCTCGTACAGTCTGCATGCCTCAGCTCGTTTATGACACCGATGGCGACCCCGGCGGTACCGATGTGTATGGCGGCCGGCGGATATGACCTGAAGAGCACTGTAAAGCAGTCGATCATTCCGGCGATGATTCTTTGCATCGTTTCCGTATGCTGGATCATGACGGTATTTCCGATGTTCTGATGAAAAGGAGATTATGATGCTCGAAATAAAAACATTTCCACAGGATATGAGTGCGTTGCCGGTCGACCATCAGGATCCTCGACGCTGCCTCGTTTCAGGTGTGTTTGAGGAGACGGTGGATGTGCAGGGAACCCCGCGCACATTTTACACTTATCTGACACCAGGGCTTCGTTATAATCAGCCATGCCTCGTTGTGGCAGCACCGGAGGGCGTCAGCGGTCCGGAGTATCTCGAAAAGAGTGCGTGGATGACATTCGCCGACGAACATAAGCTGTTTCTCTTTCTCGCAGTACCGGAGAAGGACCACTGGAAGCTGGATGGATCAGACGCAGATTACTTCAATAAGGTTTACCTGCAGATCAATGCTCGTCGTTCCTATGTGACGATGCAGGATAATATCTATGCCTTCGGCGTCGGTGTCGGTGCGACCGTCGCACAGCAGGCGGTGATGAAGATGAGTACGGAGTGGTCCGGACTTGCAAGCTTCGGTGATCTGGACCCGCACGCACTTTTAAATACGGAAACCAGTGCCGCTGCAGAAAACACCGGAAAGACCGAGCTGTTTATCTCAGCAGCGAAGGTACAGGTTCCGGTCTGGATGAGCTGGAGCGAAAATACCGGCACAAACCAGGCAGTATGTGCATACTGGATGAAGCAGAATGAATCTGACCCGGAGCGTTTCACGAATGCCTGGGCGGATGAAATCTATTATCCTGAAAAAGTCGTACGAAAGAGTCAGGTGAATGAGGAACATATCGCACAGGTCCGTATCACCAATCATTTCCAGGGTGAACCGGACAGCGAGCGCATTCAGGCGGTCTGGGACTACCTCGGTCTCGCCTGTCGTCACCGTGGCTTCGGTGTGAAGCAGCTTCGCTATCATATCGATCCAGAGAAGTACGGTTTTACATATCACACGATGGAGCATCAGGGCTTCCTGCGTTGCTGGTATGAATATGTACCAGCGAAGGTGAAGGAGAGCGGGCAGGCTGCACCACTCGTGCTGTGCATGCATGGTCGTGGCGGTTCTGCAGAGAGCTTCATCAGCCTTTCCGGTATGAGCCGTGTGGCAGAGGAACGGAATTTTATCGTCGTTTTTCCGGAGGCGAGTGTATCGAAGCAGCCATCGACGGGCTTCCGAAACCTGCTTTTGTGGGAAGGATGCTTCGAGGGCGAGCATATCGATGATACCGCCTTTCTCCTCCGGCTGATTGAGGATGTAAAGTCCAGAAATCATGTGGATGCATCGAGAATATATCCATGCGGTCAGTCGAGTGGCGGTATGATGACGACGAAAATGGCACTGACAGCACCGAAGGTTTTCGCTGCTGCCGCACCTTGGTCGGCGCTCGTGAGTCCGGATGCAGAACTGGTACTGCCGGAAAGTATCGATCCGCCGGTCCCGTTTATGTTCCTGTTTGGAGATAAGGACTGGTTATGTGCAGGTGATGAGCTGGGAGAGATCAAGGTGGCGGAGCCGATCGGAAAATTCCTCGCGAATCTCATCCAACTTTATGAGCTTGAATCAGATCCTTCGACCTATCAGGTCGGCGAAATCACGTATTTTGTGTTTCGAAATGCGAAGGGGACGCCGATGCTGACGGTCGGCAGAGTGGCAGATATGCCACATGCAAACTATCCACGGGAAAGCTGGATCGCCTACGATGAATTCATGAGTAAGTTCTCCCGTGCAGAGGATGGAACCCTCCTGTATATGGGAAAGCCGGCACTGTAAGAAGCCTCTATATAAATAAAATCGATAGACAGATGAAAGAAACTTACAGATTCCGACAACCTTGTTGTTGAAGTTCATAAAATCGATAGACAAATGAACGAAACCGTTCTGTATCCGGAAAGACGGATGCAGAACGGTTTACGTTTTCGTTATCAGCATAGGCTATCGTGTCTGCCGTACGGCAAAGTAATCCTGCATATATTCGATGAAGGCCTGAACCGCATTCGAGATGTAGCGCTGCTTCGGAATCAGGAGATAAAAACGACGGAAGGTATGGATAGAATCGATTTTGTAGAAGCAGAGAGCTGCATCCGGATTTTTGACGACGAGATCACTGATGAAGCTGGCTGCGAAACCTCTCTCCGCCAGGTGGTAGGCGGTGACAAGCTGAGCGAGCTTCAGTATGACCTTCGGTTCAAATGCGTACTCGTGACAGAGCGCCATCGACCGAAGATAGAGGTTGTTTTCTTCTTTTAAGAGGATGAAGTCTTCGTTTTTGAAGCTATCGAGTGAAATGACCGGGCAGTCCTCCTTCAGATTCTTTCGCTTTATGATGTCTTCCGCGGAGAGCGCATAGTTCCGTACGTCAGCATTGACCGAAGCAGAAGCAGGTACAGCCAGCATGATTTCGTCTGAAAATGCCGGGTAACCGGAATAGTATGGAAGCACCTCCGGATCACAGCTGAAGGTCATATCGATGTCCTGCTTCTGAAGCAATTCGAGATTTTTTGCAGAGGCATTCTCGACGAGGTCGATCGTGATGTACGGAAACTCCTGGTGAAAGCCGGTGATGATGTCGGAGAGAATGTAAGCGTTCAGATAATGCGTGCCGGCGATCGTGATGTGACCGGTCTTCAGCGCACGGATATCCTCGAGCTGCAGCGCGGTGTCCTGCTCGAGGAAGCGCTGCTTTTCGATCGCACGGATATAGATCTCGCCGGCATCGGTGAGGCTGATCGGGCGGGTACTGCGATTGAACAGCGGCATGCCGATCGATTTTTCGACCTTCTGAACAGCCATGCTGAGTGCCGGCTGGGAAATGAACAGCTTTTCGGCGGCTTTCGAGAAGCTGCCCTGTTTGTAGATTTCATAAACATACTGCATATCTAACTGCATGATGAGTTCTCCGTATAGGGTACTGAGGGCATGTGTGAAACTGAGGGATAGAATTCACATGGCCCTTGTGCAAATGAATTCATTGCCTGCAGTATAAGCTGCAGCTTATGTGAATGTAAATACCATTGATTAGGAATTATGTATATTTGGGAATACGATAGGAGTGTAACAAGAAAAACCTATGAGGTGAGAGTATGAAAAACTTGAAGAAATGGAGCGACGTCAGTCTATTCACGAAAATCATGATTGGCTTCGTCCTCGGTATCATCGTCGGTCTGGTGTTTAAGGAAAAGGCCACATCACTGAAGTTTCTGGGCACAATTCTGACACGTCTTCTGACGATGGTGGTGGCACCGCTTGTTTTAGGACTTCTGATCTGCGCGGCAGCCGATGTAAAGGATTTTAAGACCCTGGGAAAAATCGGCGGACTGACGCTCGGTATTTTCCTCGGTGGCACTGCGATCGCGGTGGCGATCGGCCTGGTGCTCTGCAACATCATGCAGATCGGCGCTGGTTTCGTCATCGAGTCACAGCTTGCGTACGATGCGAAGGAAATTCCGAGCATCATGGATACGCTGATGAACATCATCCCGACGAATCCATTCCAGTCACTTGCGGAGCAGAATCTTCTGCAGATTATCTTCTTCTCCCTGCTGCTCGGATTTGCACTGATCGGTATCAGCGAAAAGGGTGAGCCGGTGCTGAACTTCTTCCGTGCATGGACCGAGGCCTGGAAGGAAATCACGAATATCGTGCTTGAGTTTACACCGATCGGCGTGTTCGGACTGATGGCAGATATCGTGGGTAAGTACGGTCTGGATGTGATGCTGCCGTTCCTGAAGACGATCGGCGCATGTTATCTGACCTGCTTCCTGTTCACCATCTTCGTTCAGGGCGGTGTGATGGCCGGACTGATCGGGCATATCAGCCCGCTAAAGTTCTTCGCAACGATGAAGGAAGCGATGCTCTTCGTATTTGCGACCTGCTCCAGTGTCGCTACGATTCCGCTGAATCTGAAGTGTACGAAGAAGCTGGGCGTCAGTGATAAAATCGCAGATTTCGTCATCCCGTTCGGTGCGGTCATGAATATGAATGGTACGGCGATTTACGAAGCCGTGGCGGTTGTATTTGCTTCTCAGGTGTTTGGTATTCATCTGACGGTGACGCAGCAGATCATGGTCATGATTACAGCAGTACTTGCCTCTGTAGGAACGGCAGGTATCCCGGGCTCTGGGCTCGTCATGCTGACCATCGTGTTAAACGCAGTCAATCTGCCACTGGAGACCATCGGACTTCTGGCTGGTATCGATCGTATCCTGAATATGGCGAGAGTCATCCCGAACATCGTCGGTGATGCAGCGACGGCCGTTGTGGTCGCAAAGCTCGAAGGTGAGCTCCATCCGGAAAATGGAAGTGCGGAGACCGTATAGTAAGCAGGGATTACATGAAAGATAAATCTTTCATATAGAATATTTCATCGAAAACAGGAAACGATTTGTGAATGCTGACAGTTTGCATCCGGCATTCGACGCGCTAAGATGAGTGCATCGAAATGAGTTGAGCAGAGTCGCTCGGGGATTCCCGGGCGGCTCTTTTTCTGTCGTGCGCCTGGCGGCGCACGTTTCTAACCGGTGTAAGTCCGGAGTTCACCCG
>JAUNWX010000015.1 GCA_030540075.1 Lachnospiraceae bacterium | reverse complement strand
CATGATGCCGCACATGATACATCTGTGATCAGCAAGCAAAACTTGCTATTGGAATTTTGTGCAGACCCTAAAAGTCGAGATGAAATGCAAGCATATATTGATGTTTCCAGCCGCTCTCACTTCAGCAAATATTACCTTAAGCCTTTATTATCCACTGGTAAACTTGAAATGATGTTACCAGACAAACCAAAAAGCAAAAATCAAAAATATATTACTGTTCGTACCGAGTAAAGCAGGAAGCAGGACACTGTGGGGCATCTCCCGTTGTCCTGCTCCTTGTTTTATTTCGGATCTTATTTTCTGCGTTTACTTATACTCAAATATTTGGGCATAGAAAAACCCGGAAAGCCGAAGCTTTCCGGGTTTGATGCACCTGAATGCGCTGTAGAGATGTAATTATCTCTTTGAGAACTGAGGAGCACGACGTGCGGACTTGAGACCGTACTTCTTTCTCTCCTTCATTCTCGGATCTCTGGTGAGGAATCCTGCCTTCTTGAGTGCTGGTCTGTACTCAGCATCCATCTCGCAGAGAGCTCTTGCAATACCGTGACGGATTGCACCAGCCTGGCCAGTGATACCACCACCGCAAACATTTACGAGGATATCAAGCTTGCCCTCGTTCTGAGTCAGAACGATCGGCTGATTAACGATGGTCTTGAGGGTATCAAGGCCGAAATACTCGTCGAGGCTTCTCTTGTTGATTGTGATCTTACCAGTGCCCGGCATGATGTATACTCTGGCAACGGAAGACTTTCTTCTACCTGTACCGTAATTTCTGTTTGTAGCCATTGTAATATCCTCCCTTAGAATGTAAGCTCAACAGGCTTCTGTGCCTGGTGCTTGTGATCTGCGCCAGCGTATACGAAAAGCTTCTTATACATCTGTCTGCCTAATGGTCCGTGAGGAAGCATACCCTTAACAGCATACTCGATTACCTTCTCAGGCTTGTTATCGCGGAGCTCACGAAGAGTAGTCTCCTTCATGGAACCTACATACTTAGAGTGTGTGCGATAAACCTTCTGATCCAGCTTCTTGCCGGTTACAGCGATCTTGTCTGCATTAACGATGATAACATAATCGCCGCAGTCAAGGAACGGTGTGTAGGTTGGCTTGTTCTTACCACGAAGAACCTTAGCAACCTCTGATGCAAGACGTCCAAGCGTCTTGCCCTCTGCATCTACTACATACCACTTTCTGTCGATTGTAGAAGCTGTAGCTACGTATGAATTCATAACAACCTCCTGTGATAAGGCTACTTACTCTGGTCTCTGTCCAAAACAGAACTTCTGTAAAACGGTCACCGCATTTGGGTTTGAATGCTCGCGCTCTGCAAGTGGTCCACTCTGAGACTGATTTCAGTATTTAATGTAGCCTGGGTCTCAGTTTCTGAGCCCTTGCTTAATTAGTTCCCCGTCGCTTTCCGGACATGGTATGCCCGTTCGGGCGACAGCTTTAATAGTATATGCGGAATCGCGCGGCCTGTCAATGGATTTTCGTGAAATTCCGTTTACGAGCCAGGCAAACAGACCGGCCTCGGAGGGCTGCCACCAGAAGCACAGTACTCCGAGGCCAAATCTCCTCTTCCGTGCTATGCCAATCCGGAGATTTTCTTCGGGAGGGATTCCATCCACGGGATGATGCGGTCGAGGCTGTCGATCTGGGCGTCGCAGAGGTCCACGAGGCCGGAGAGGTCATTCATGTCCGGGATGCCGAGGACGTAGCCACCGGCGGCATAGCCGGCCTTCACGCCGTTTACAGAGTCTTCCACGACGACGCAGGCGCGTGGATCGACGCCGAGGCGCTCAGCGCAGATGAGGAAGAGGTCTGGTTCCGGCTTTCCGTGGGTGGTGAGGTCACCGCAGCCGACGAAGTCGAAGGTATCCTCCATCTTCGCTTCGCGGAGGTAGTGCATGACCTGCGGGGTTCTCGTCGAGGAGCCGATGGCGATTTTATAGCCGTGCGCCTTCAGCCAGGCGAGGGTTTCGTCAAGGCCCTTCATCTTCGGCACGCCTTCGCGGTCGACGTAGCGGAACACCTCTTCCATGCGGATCTCGCGCTCTGCGGCGTAGCTGAAGCCCGGATTCGCTGCCTCGAAGACCTGCAATCCGTACTCGAGGGAGGCGCCGCGCATCTGATCGAGCATTTCGTCGTCGATGTGGAAGCCGCGGATCGGTGCGAGCTTGAACCACATCGTGCGGTACAGGCGCTCGGTGTCGAAGAGCGTACCGTCCATATCGAAGATAAATGCCTTAATCGGAAGTCTCTCTGACGTCATACTGTTTCTCCCTTTCTCTCTCATGTTTTCCTTATTCTCAGACGTTCTCTGCATCCTGGGCCAATGTCTCTGCATCTCCATCGTCACGCGCATCCTCTGCAGTGACGACAGCGTCGTAGTTCAGTGCGCAGAGGCAGAGTCCGTGCGCAGGCACGGTCGGTCCCGCGGTGGTTCTGTCCTTCGCCACCAGCATTGTCCGAATGTCCTCCGGCGCGCGTCGTCCGTTTCCGATGACGAGGAGGGTGCCGACGATGATGCGGATCATGTGGTAGAGGAAGCCGTTGCCGCGAATGCGGATGACGAGCTGTGTGCCTTCCTCGAGGATGTCCATGCTGTAGATTTCGCGGACGGCGTCGCCGCCGTGCTCGAAGACCTGGCTGTCCGGGTTTACGAAGCTCGTGAAGTCATGGACGCCGACGAGCTCCCGGGCGGCGGCCCGCATGCGCTCGAGGTCGAGCGGGTAGGTGTAGTGATACGCATAGAGGCGGGTCAGCGGGTTCGCGACGCGGCCATTATCGATGCGGTATTCGTAGCACTTTTCGTGGGGCACGAAGCGCGGGTGGAAATCCATGCTGACCTCGTCTGCCTGCATCACGCGGATGTCCGCGGGCAGGTAGCGGTTGATGGCCTTCGGGAAGTTCGCCGTCGGGATCGTGCTTTCGGTGTCGAAGCAGGCAACGTTCCCAAGCGCATGGACACCGCTGTCGGTGCGGCTCGCGCCCACGACCGGGATGGTATTTCCTTCCTTCGGCAGGAGCTGTCCGAGCGCGCGCTGGAGCGCGCCCTGAATCGTCGGCACCGAGCCTTCCGGATGCGCTGCTGTCGGCTGCTGGATCTGCCAGCCACGGTAGTTCGTGCCGTCATATGCGATTGTGAGCTTGATTCTTCTCATCATCTTCAGAACGGCAGCGCCACGAAGCGCGATACCACGGACAGGCCGAGGTAGAGGAACATAAGGGCGTAGGCGATGCGGTCGCGCGCGGCATAGCGGAGCGGCTTCATCTTCGTGCGGCCCTCACCGCCGTGGTAGCAGCGGGCCTCCATCGCCATCGCGAGGTCGTTCGCACGGCGGAAGGCGCTGATGAAGAGCGGTACCAGGATCGGCACCATCGCCTTCGCGCGCTGGAGGAGATTTCCGCTCTCGAAGTCGGCGCCGCGGGCCTGCTGGGCCTT
This sequence comes from Lachnospiraceae bacterium, assembly GCA_030540075.1. Lineage (GTDB taxonomy): Bacteria > Bacillota > Clostridia > Lachnospirales > Lachnospiraceae > Oribacterium. The sequence continues at coordinate 43,508 of JAUNWX010000015.1, read as the reverse complement.
CATGATCTTATCCGTTTCCTCGATGAGGATCGGGATGAAACGGAGTGCGATCGACATCATCATCGAGATTTCGTGCACCGGTACGCCGACCTTTTTCAGGGCACCGAGTCCCTTCTCGAGGCCGTCGGTGAGCTGGTTCGGCGTGGTCGTCAGGGTCATGAGCGAGGAGCCGAGCACGAGGAGGATGAGTCGCGCGCCCATCATGAGCGCGATGTGGAGACCCTCGCGGGTGATCTTCAGAATCCAGAACTGCACGAGCACCTCACCCGGTGTCAGGAAGAGGTTGAAGCTCACGGAAATCAGAAGCAGGATCACGATGCTCTTCAGGCCGCGCGTCATGAAACGGAACGGTACATTGCTGATTTTGATGAGGATCGCGAGGGCGACGGCAGCGACGCCATACATGATCCAGCTCTTCACGATGAAGAGGGAAATCAGGAAAAGCACGGTGCCGAGCAGCTTCACGCGCGGATCCAGGCGATGAATCACGGAGTCGACCGGATAGTACTGTCCTAAGGTTACTTCTCTCAGCATGCGCCGTCCTCCTTTCCTGCCTGTTTTCTACTGTCCTGTGGCGTCGCAGCGGCTGGCTTCATCTGGCCATCCTGCGCTGGCGACACGCCGGCTGCGGTCCTGCCGTCCTGTGCTGTTTTCACCGGCTTCTTCCCGGCGAGGGATTTCGTATAACGCTTCCAGAGGTCCACGATGGCGTCGCACATCTCATCCACGGTGTCCGGGCGGTCCTTGAAGCGGATGCCGACATCTTTCAGCTCATGGATGAGGTAGGTCATCTGCGGGGCACCGAGGCCCATCTCCTCGAGTTCGAGGTATCGCTTGAAGATCTCCTCCGGGGTGCCACTCATGCGGAGCTCGCCGTGATCCAGCACGATGACCTGCTCCGTATAGCGTGCCACGTCGTCCATCGAGTGCGATACGAGGACGATCGTCATGCCGCTCTGCTTATGCAGGAGCTGGATCTGATGGAAGAGGTCATCTCTTCCGGCCGGGTCGAGGCCGGCGGTCGGCTCGTCGAGGATCAGGACCTCCGGGCGCATCGCCAGTACACCGGCGATCGCAACACGGCGCTTCTGTCCGCCGGAAAGCTCAAACGGCGACTTCTGCCAGAAGGCCTCGTCGAGGCCGACCATGCGGAGGGCTTCCTCCGCGCGTTTCCGAGCCTCTGCCTCCGGCACACCCTGGTTCTTCGGTCCGAACATGACATCCGTGATGACGTCTACCTCGAAGAGCTGGTACTCCGGATACTGGAACACGAGGCCCACCTTGAAGCGGAGCTCCTTCATGTTAAACTCCGGCGCGTAGATGTTCAGGACGCCGTCCGGACTGACGAGTGCGGCTGCATCCGCTGCCTGCGCCGCCTTCCGGGTCTTCGCACTCTGGTCCTTCCGCGGCTTCCGGAAGTCAGTGTCGTCCCGGAACTTCACTTCGATCGTGCCCTCAGTCGCTTTCAGAAGGCCGTTCAGATGCTGGGTCAATGTTGACTTGCCGGAGCCTGTGTGGCCGATGAAGCCGACGATCGACCCCCGCTGGATTTCGAAGGAAACATCCTTCAGGGCATAGCTCTCCATGGCCGTGCCCTTCTGATAGACATGGCTCAGGTGCTGTACACGGATAACCGGATCGGTGATGTCCATGTGGGCCGGCTTCTTCTTCACGAAGTTCGGCTCGAAGTCCACCTGTTTCGGCAGGCAGCACTGGAGGCAGGCCACGAGCTCCTCGCGGGTGAGGACGGCATCCGGTACCGGCATCCCGGCCTTCTGCAGCTTCCAGGCGAGCTCCGTCACCTCCGGTACATCCATATGGATGGCCTTCAGCTCCTCGACATGGCAGAACACTTCGCGCGGTGCACCATCCATGACGACCTTCCCGCCGTCCATCACGATGATACGATCCGCGTCGACGGTTTCTTCCATATAGTGGGTGATGAGGATGATCGTCACGCCCATCTTCTGGTTCAGCTCGCGGACGGTCGCGATGACCTCCTTACGGCCACTCGGATCAAGCATCGCGGTCGGCTCATCGAGAACGATGGTTTTCGGAAGCATCGCCATCGTACCGGCGATCGCGACACGCTGCTTCTGTCCGCCACTGAGGCGGTTCGGGGACTTCATACGGTACGGCACCATATCGACGGCTTCGAGCGCACGATTCACGCGTGTCCAGATCTCGTCGGTCGGTACACCGATGTTCTCCGGTCCGAAGCCGACATCCTCCTCGACGACGGAGGCGATGATCTGATTATCCGGATTCTGGAAGACCATGCCGGTTTCCTTACGGATGTTCCAGATCTCCTTTTCATCCTTCGTATCGCGCCCGCTGACGAGCATGGTACCCTCACTCGGCAGGTTGAGACCGTTGATGAGTTTGGCCAATGTTGACTTGCCGGAACCGTTGTGGCCGAGCACGCACACGAAGCTCCCGGCCTCGATGGACAGGTTGATGTTATCCAGGGCCCGGGTCTTCTCTACGACTTTATCGTTCTCATCTGTGCGAATGTAGTCATACGCCAGATGTAATGCATCTATGATTTTCAATTTGTTAACCTCATATCAGCTTTGTGGTTTATAGCTCAATTAGTATATTAAAAACGGCTGGAAAACACAAGAGCGGACCCCTGCGGTCCGCTCTTTCATACATTTTTTAAACTTTTTAAAAGTCTCCGTCGATGGGTACTGTCCGGTATGTGTTTCTGAATCAGTGCACCCAGTGGCCGTCGGCGGCGATGGTGTACCCACCGAGGACGGTGGTACTTTTCGCCATGTGGCCGTAATTGCTGTCGTTTTCCGAGGTCTTCGGATAGAAGTAGTAGTACTGGTCCTGGTTGCTGCTGTCCTTCATGATGACCCAGCCGGTACGCATGCGTCCGTCGTGGTCGAAGTAGTAGGTCTTTGATCCGACGTTGGCGATCTGGTTTTTAAACATCATACCGTAGTATGGGCCTTCGGCCGGGTTGAAGTAGTACCATGCGCCGTTGATGACGGCCCAGGAGACCTTCATCGCGCCGGAATCCCGGAGGTAATAGGTGGCACCGTTGGTGTCGGTGTAGAAGCCGGTCAGCATGCGTCCGCTCGCATCGAAGCGATAGTAGTGATCCTGCCAGAGGAGCCAGGTGTTCGCCATGTTCTGACCGTTCACGGTGCGGAAGTACCAGCTGCCACCACTCTTATACCAGCTGCCGCTGAGCACACCCTGGGACTGTGTACTGCCACTCGTCGTATCACCGTACACCGTATAGCTCGTGTTGTTTCCTGTGCCGAGCGTGTTCGTGCCGGTCGTGGTGCCGGTTCCGGTACCGAGGTTCACCCCCGGGAGGGTGCTCGTGTGCCCGGTGTTTGCATTGTACACCGTATAGGAGGTGCCGGAATTATAGAGGTCGACGCCGGTGCTCGTACCGTTCGTACCGGTGCCATATATATTTGTGATGTTCTGGTTCTGGCTCTGGTTCTGATTCAGGATATACGTGCCATTCGGGTACTGACCGGAGCCTGAGGAGATCTGACTCTCTGTTATGATCACGCTGTCGGACTGGATGCCAAGGGAAGCCTGTCCGCCGCTCTGGTTCGTGCCATACGGTACACTGCTGACCTCGAAGTAGTACCCGCCGGCCCGTGTCATATATGGATAGAGGTTCAGGTTCGTCTGATCCGTCGTGATCGTCGCGACACGGCTGCCATCCCGATAGAGCGTGACTTTATAGTAGCCGGAACTCATCGTCGGCTGACCCCAGGTCGCCATACCGAGGGCCGTACTCCAGCAAGGGCTGACCGGCTCTCCGTAGGTCCCCTTAATCCCCTTCAGTGAAAGAACGACACGCAGTCCATAGTTTCCGACGGTCTGGGCCGACACGAAGGTACCGCCGCTGATGCGGACATTTGAGCTGTTATACGAGCCGGTGAAGTAGTAGAAGGTACTGTAACCGTTCGAGCGTTCCTTCTCCTGCGCTGAAAGGTACAGAAGAACCTTCGGCTGCGCGCCCACCGTGAGGCTGCCGTTCGTGCCATACCACTCTGCACTGTCGATGACATACTGGTCGGTATCCGGAACAGCGAAATCACTCTCGGACAGGGACGGAAGATCATCGTCTCCACCCTCGAGGCTCAGATCCTTCAGGTAATCAGAAACCGTGATCTTCACACTGTTGATACGGGCATTTCGATCCGCCGCCCATGCGGTCAGGCTCATCATCAGAAGCATCATGAGCAGAATCATGCCATGCCATACAGATCGCTTCGCACGCTGCCCCTTCTGTTTTTTCATACGACTTTTCATACAGACCTCCCTGCTTCTTCTCTATCCTAAGTATACTAGACCTGTATCAACAATCAATCTCAAATAGTTTACGAAATTCTGACGCACCACAGAGATACTGTTCAGACCGGGGAGCCGGAGGAGAGGCAACGGTGTGAACTGTTACCTCTCCACATAAAGCAAAAGACGAAACCATCCGAAGATGATTTCGTCTTAAATATCGCCTGATGTTCTCTTAAGCATTAAACGAGCTCAAGAAGAACCTCCATCGCAGCGTCACCCTTACGGAGACCGATCTTTACGATACGAGTGTAACCACCGTTACGAGTAGCATACTTCGCACCGTACTCGTCGAAAAGCTTTGCAGCGAGATCAACACTCTTGGTGTTCTTCTTCTGACCAGCCTTGGCTGCAGGAACCTCTGTTACCGGATAAAGGTATGCAAGCATCTGACGACGTGCGTGAAGTCTGGATGGCTTATCCTTCTTGATGGTCTTCTCGATCTCGTCATAAACGGTAACCTTCTTACCATCAACTACTTCCTTTACACGCTTGCCATCGGCGTCCTTACGAGCAACCTTAGCCTTAACGGTAACCTCTTCGTAGTTGTCCTTCTCACGAACTGCAAGTGCGATCAGCTTCTCAGCCTGCTTACGAACTTCCTTAGCACGAGCCTCGGTCGTAACGATCTTGCCGTTTGCGATCAGAGAAGTGGTCAGTGCGCGAAGCATTGCCTGTCTCTGGCTGGACTCTCTACCTAACTTTCTATAATTTGACATAATCTATTTCCCCCACCGTGCACTTCGGTCTTACCGGTTTTTCTGTATCTCAGCTTCTGCAGCTCCCTGCAGACGAATCAGACCATCCCGGATGGATCACTCCTCCTGAGTGGAAAGGCTGAGATTTAACTCCTTCAGTTTTGCAAGAACTTCCTCAAGTGACTTACGGCCCAGGTTACGAACCTTCATCATATCATCCGGTGTCTTCGCACAGAGCTGCTGTACGGTGTTGATACCGGCTCTCTTGAGACAGTTATATGAGCGAACGGAAAGCTCCAGCTCATCGATGTTCATCTCGAGGATACGCTCCTTACCGTCGACCGGCTTCTCAACCATAACTTCGGTCGTCTGCGTATTCTGAGACAGATCAATGAAGAGTGTCAGATGCTCGGAGAGAATCTTCGCTGCTTCAGAAACAGCATCATCCGGGCTCATCTTACCGCTGGTAAATACATCCAGTGTCAGCTTATCGTAATCGATCTTGTTACCGACACGCGTATTGCTGATGGCCATATTTACACGCTCTACTGGTGTGTAGATCGCATCCACGTCGAAAACTCCTTCCGGAAGTTCTGCGGCTCTGGAACGATCTGCACCGACATAGCCTCTGCCCGTTGTGATGGTGATTTCCATCTCGAGCTTAGCATCCTGGGCGTCAAGAGTTGCAATCTTCTGCTCCGGATTCAGGATCTCCAGACCCTCAACCAGCTGGATGTCGGACGCCGTAACGACGCCCTCACCCACATGCGAAAGATAAACAACCATTGCGTCATCGGAGGCTGAAGTGTTCTGAATCTCGAGACTCTTAAGGTTCATGATGACCTCAGTCAGAGACTCCTTTACACCCGGGATCGCATCGCCATCCCGATCGGCACCGGTAATCTTGACCTGAGAAACTGCAGCACCGGTCAGAGCGGAGAGCATGATGCGCTTCAGCGCATTGCCCAGTGTAGTACCGTAGCCTCTTTCCAGCGGCTCGCATACGAATCTGCCGTACTTCTTATCATCTGAAATCTCAACAATCTCAATGTTTGGTTTCTCAAAATCGAACATGCAATGCCTCCTTTATTGCAGGCTAATTATTTCGAATACAACTCGACGATCAGCATCTCGTTTACTGGAACGTCGATTTCCTCTCTGGAAGGAAGCTGCTTTACAGTCGCCTTGAGGTTCTCCTGGTCGCAATCGATCCATGCCGGAACCATACGGCCGTTGGTAACCTCGAGGATATCCTTGAATCTCTGAAGAGACTTCTTGGACTCCTTGACAGCAACTACGTCGCCAGCGGATACAAGGTAGGAAGGAATGTTAACAACCTTTCCATTTACAGTGATGAGTCTGTGATCAACGATCTGACGTGCCTCACGACGAGTACGAGCAAGGCCCATACGGAAGATCACATTATCCAGACGAGACTCAAGAAGAACCATGAGGTTGGTACCGGTCTGGCCCTTCATCTGGTTAGCCTTTGCATAGTAGTTACGGAAAGGCTTCTCAAGTACGCCGTAGATGAACTTTGCCTTCTGCTTCTCACGAAGCTGAAGACCGTACTCAGACATCTTACGACGCTGGTTTCTGAGCTGTCTGTTAGACTTCTTATCATATCCTAAGAATACAGGGTCAAGTCCGAGTGACCTGCATCTTTTAAGTACGGGAGTTTTGTCAACTGCCATAATTCTTTCTCCTTATAATATCAAGTAATTTACGTGATACGTCCTTTACACCCATAGGCTTCATCGGACAGATCTGCCGCTATTTTATACATACTGCGGCCTATGTCTGTGGTGAATCAATTCAAGATAATCCAGAAATACTGAGATTATACTCTTCTGCGCTTTGGTGGACGGCATCCGTTGTGTGGAACCGGTGTTACATCCTTGATGGAAGTAACCTCGAGACCATTTGCCTGGAGTGCACGAATAGCTGCCTCACGTCCTGATCCTGGTCCCTTAACACTTACATCCACATACTTTAAGCCGTGTACTAAAGCTGCCTTAACAGCAGTTTCAGCAGCCATCTGAGCTGCATATGGAGTAGATTTTCTTGAACCCTTGAAACCAAGACCACCAGCACTTGCCCATGAAAGAGCGTTTCCTTCAGCATCTGTCAGTGTAACGATAGTGTTGTTGAAAGATGCCTGAATATGTGCCTGTCCGCGTTCAACGTTTTTCTTCACGCGCTTCTTTGTAATTCTCTTACCTGACGCCATATTAAAACTAACCTACTTTCCTTTTTCTGTCTTCCTGTATTTAAAACATGAAGATCACAATAGTTACTTCTGATTCTACATCAGAGTGATCATTTCTGATCTGGACTTTCTCTTACCTTAAAGAAGAATACTCTCTAAAAGATTACTTCTTCTTGTTAGCAACAGTCTTACGCGGTCCCTTACGTGTTCTGGCATTGGTCTTGGTCTTCTGACCTCTAACCGGAAGGCCTCTTCTGTGACGGATGCCACGGTAGCAGCCGATCTCCTGAAGTCTCTTGATGTCCAGAGCTGTTGATCTTCTGAGGTCACCTTCTACTACCTGGTGCTCAGCGATGTAGTTCGCAAGCTCCTTGACTTCATCGTCAGTGAGATCCTTAACACGTGTGTCAGGGTTAACGCCTGTTGCCGCGAGAATCTTATCAGCACTGGACTGACCGATACCATAAATGTATGTCAGACCAATCTCGATACGCTTCTCTCTCGGTAAATCGACACCTGCAATACGAGCCATTTTTGTTTCCTCCTGTAAAAATTAACCTTGTCTCTGCTTGTGCTTAGGGTTTTCGCAGATAATTCTGATAGAGCCTTTCCGCTTGATGACTTTGCATTTCTCGCAGATAGGCTTTACTGATGATCTTACCTTCATAGTAATTCCCCTTTCTAATAACGAATTCGAACAAAGTTGCCGTATCATTCTAACAAAACGCTCCACTAATGTAAAGCCCTTTTTAAAGGAATTGTAAGAATATCGACCGCTTTATTTGTCTCTCCAGATGATACGTCCCTTAGAAAGGTCGTACGGTGAAAGTTCGATGGTCACCTTGTCTCCTGGAAGAATTCGAATGTAATTCATACGAAGCTTTCCGGAAATATGTGCCAGCACCTGATGGCCATTCTCAAGCTCAACCTGGAACATGGCATTCGGAAGTTTTTCAATTACTTTGCCAGTAATCTCGATTACATCTGATTTAGACATTCAGTTCTCCTTCTTATTTATTTAATGTGATTAATAAACTCTTATCCTCACCCGGCATCGTCAGAATCTCCGGCTCACCGTCGGTGATGAGAATCGTGTTTTCATAGTGGCAGGAAAGACTGCCGTCATCCGGAACGACATTCCAGCCGTTATCCCGTGTATGGCAGATCGGTGATCCTAAAGTGATCATCGGCTCCACCGCCAGCGTCATACCGGCGCAGAGCTTCGGGCCTTTCCGATGCATATCATAGTTCGGAATTTCCGGATCCTGATGGATCTCCGCTCCGATACCATGTCCGCAGTATTCTCTCAGGATGCCACAGCCCTGAGACTCTACATAATTACCGATGGCCGCTGTAATATCATTCAGATGATTACCGGCAACGGCCTGCTTCATACCTTCGAAGAAGCTCTGCTGGCAGACTCTGATCACCCGCTTCGCATCCTCGGAAATCTCACCCACTGCCCAGGTTCTGGTCGCATCTGCATTATAGCCATGGTAGCTGGTGCAGGTGTCGATGGAAACGATATCACCATCCTTCAGAATCACATGGCGATCAGGGATACCATGGATAACTTCTTCGTTGACGGAGATGCAGCAGGTTCCCGGGAAGTCATATAAACCCTTCATGCTCGGGAAGCCACCGAGCTTCCGCATGATGCCCTCGGCCAGTTCATCCAGTTCCTTCGTGCTGATACCAGGGGCGATCTTCTCTCCGAGACGGTTGTGCATCTCGAAGAGAATCTTGCCTGCCTCACGCATCAGTTCGATTTCACGTTTTGATTTGATTTCGATCATTAGTACTTCTTTCTGAATACGCTTGATGTTTCACATCAGAGGCTGATCTGTCGCTTACCTTCCGCCGAATCAGTTCTCGGAAAGGATTGCAACGACATCCTCAAATACCTTTGGAAGCTCCTGTGTTCCGTTAACCTCACGAAGCACGCCGGCTGCCTTATAGTACGCGATGAGCGGCTCTGTCTGCTGATGGTAAACATTGAGACGATCCTTTACGGTCTCCGGCTTATCATCCGAACGAATGATGAGCTCGGTACCACACTTATCACAGATGTTTTCTGTCTTCGGTGCTGCGTATACGATATGGTAGGTTGCACCACACTTCGGGCAGGCACGTCTGCCGGACATACGCTCGATGATGGCTTCATCCGGAACATCGATGTTCAGTGCGAAGTCAATCTTGTCGCCCTGGCTCTTCAGTGCCTCTGTCAGGCTCTCTGCCTGCGGAATCGTACGTGGGAAGCCGTCGAGAACATAACCGTTCTTACAGTCATCCTGTGTGATACGATCCAGAAGCATTCCGATCGTCACCTCATCCGGAACCAGCTCGCCCTTGTCGATGTAGGACTTCGCCTTCTGTCCGAGCTCTGTACCACCCTTGATGTTCGCACGGAAGATATCTCCCGTCGAAATGTGTGGAATATCATACTTATCAGCAATCTTGATTGCCTGTGTACCCTTACCGGCACCAGGCGCACCTAACATAACAATCTTCATTTGCGTTCTCCCGATAGTACTATAGTAATAAACACTGATAGCCTCCCCAGATCGTACGTCTGAGGAGGCTTGGTGTTGACGATTAATCGTTCAGGAATCCCTGGTAGTTTCTTACAACCATCTGAGACTCAATTGCCTTCACGGTCTCAAGCACGACGCCAACGATAATAATCAGAGACGTACCGGCGAAGGAGATACGACCAACATTGAACACTCCGGAGATAAAAATCGGAATGATCGCTACGATGGCCAGTCCTGTCGCACCGATGAAAATAATATATGTAAGAATATTATCAAGGTAATCGCTGGTTGGCTTACCCGGACGGATACCCGGGATAAAACCACCCTGCTTCTTCATGTTATTTGCAATCTCTAACGGATTAAAGGAAATCGATGTATAGAAATATGCAAAGAAGTAAAGCAGCAGAATGTAGATCACCAGTCCGATCGAATAAATCGGTCTGTCAGGATTGCACCAGGAGCCTGAGTTCAGCACCATAAGGATCTGACCAGGAATCGTGCTGTAATCCACCTTGATGATCTGACCGATGACAACCGGCATGGTCATCAGTGAGCTGGCGAAGATAACCGGCATAACACTTGCTGTATTGACCTTCAGAGGGATGTTGGAGGACTGTCCGCCCACCAGACCTCTGCCCTGCACACGACGGCTGTACTGAACCGGAATGGTTCTCTGCGCGTCGTTGAGGATGATGGTAAATACAACGAGTCCGATAATCGCTGCAACGATGATGATCGCTGCGACAACCATCGTTGCCACATTCTTTCCGCTCATGAATCTGATGTACAGCGTCTGGAAATCGCTCGGAACAGAAGACAGAATATTGAAGAGAAGGACAAGGGAAATACCATTGCCCACACCCTTATCTGTGATCTGCTCACCGATCCACATCAGAAGTGCCGAGCCCGCCGTCATCGCTATAACAGCGATCGCGATATCAGCGATCTTTCTTCCTGTGCTCGCCTCGGCGAAACCGATCAGAAGTCCCTGACCGCCAAATCCGATAGCCATCGCAAGTGACTCGATAAGAGCCAGACCGATCGTTACGTATCTGGTGTACTCAGTGAGCTTCTTTCTTCCCTCTTCACCATCCTTCTGCATCTCCTCGAGCGCCGGAATGGCCACGGTGAGCAGCTGGATGATGATGGATGAAGTGATGTACGGTGTGATGGACAGTGCGAAGATCGACAGCTGCTCGAAGGAGCCACCGGTCATCGTATTGAACCAACCGAATGCATCATTATTGGACATGCTGTTAAACAGCTCGCTAAAGTACTGCGCGTTCACACCCGGGATAGGAAGATTCGATCCAAACCTAATTACTACGAGCATCAGGAAAACGAACAGAAGCTTTTTCCTCAGTTCTTTTACCTTAAATGCATTAAGTAGTGATTTGAACATTATCAGATTACCTCACAGGTGCCGCCTAAAGCTTCGATCTTCTCCTTAGCAGATGCAGAGAAAGCATTTACCTTTACGTTGAGCTTCTTTGTAAGCTCGCCGTTACCAAGAATCTTAACGCCATCGTTAACCTTCTTGATGATGCCCTTCGCAAAAAGAGCCTCGATGGTTACTTCCTCACCCTCGTTGAAACGAGCGTCAAGAGTAGAAAGGTTGATACCTGTGATAACCTTGGAATTGCGATCAGTGAATCCTCTCTTCGGGATACGTCTGAACAGAGGCATCTGACCACCCTCAAATCCTGGTCTTGGTGCTCCGGATCTTGCCTTCTGGCCCTTTGCGCCCTTACCTGCGGTCTTGCCATTTCCTGAACCATGGCCACGGCCACGTCTGAAGTTCTTTGACTGCTTTGCGCCGTCAGCCGGCTTTAAATTAGCTAACTCCATTGTATGCCTCCTTAGATTTCTTCAACTTTTACAAGATGGTTAACTCTCTGAATCATACCTCTTGTAGCACCGTTGTCCGGAAGCTCTACACTCTGACGGATCTTACGGAGACCAAGAGCCTGAACAGTAGCTCTCTGCTTAGGGATAGCTGCGATTGGAGACTTAACAAGTGTAATCTTTAACTTCTTATCTGCCATTTTGATACCCCCTATTAACCTGTGATCTCAGCTACAGTCTTGCCGCGGAGTGCAGCAAACTCCTCAGGTGTCTTCATGGAAGTGAGGCCCTGAAGGGTAGCGAGTACAACGTTTGTCTTATTGTTGGAGCCCAGAGACTTGGTACGAATGTTCTTGATACCAGCAAGCTCAAGTACAGAACGAGCAGGACCACCAGCGATGATACCAGTTCCTTCCGGTGCCTTCTTCAGAAGAACAGTAGAGCTTCCGAACTTACCAACATAATCGTGCGGTACGGACTTCTCATCGGTTACAGGGATTGTAACGATAGCCTTTACAGCAGCCTCACGAGCCTTACGGATCGCCTCTGGAACCTCGACTGCCTTACCGATACCACAACCTACATGACCATTGCCGTCACCAACTACTACGAGAGCAGAGAATCTCATGGTACGACCACCCTTAACGGTCTTCGCAACACGCTTGATGGCTACGACGTTGTCGTTTAATTCTAACTGATTTGCATCAATTCTTTCACGCTTCATCTTGCTTGTTTCTCCTCTCGATTAGAATTCAAGGCCAGCTTCTCTTGCAGCATCTGCGAGAGCCTGAACCTTACCATGATACAGGAAGCCGCCACGGTCAAATACAACCTGCTTGATTCCCTTAGCCAGAGCCTTCTCTGCGATGGCCTTACCAACGTACTGAGCAGCCTCGATATTGCTTGTGTTCTCTAAGTTTGCATCCTTATCAAGAGTAGACGCAGCGCAAAGAGTGTTGCCTGCTACATCATCGATAATCTGTGCATACATGTGCTTGTCAGATCTGAATACGGAAAGACGTGGTCTCTCTGGAGTACCAGAAAAACGGTTTCTAAGTCTCTCGTGCTTCTTCTGGCGAAGTTCAGCTTTATTTCTCTTACTTACCATTTCACTTTCCTCCTAATTATTTCTTACCTGTCTTACCAACCTTACGTCTGATGATCTCATCAGCATACTTGATACCCTTGCCCTTATATGGCTCCGGTCCTCTCTTGCTGCGGATCTCAGCTGCGTACTGACCAACTGCTTCCTTATCAATACCGCGTACGAAGATGGTATTTGTGCCCTCAAGTACAGCCTCAACACCCTCTGGATCTTCCATGGTAACCGGGTGAGAATAGCCGAGTGTAAGGGTCAGGGTCTTGCCCTGCTTTGCTGCTCTGTAACCTACACCGTTGATCTCGAGCTTCTTCTCGAAGCCGTTGGTTACACCATCCACCATGTTGTGGATGAGCGCTCTGGTAAGTCCGTGAAGGGACTTCTCCTTCTTATTATCGTTTGGTCTGCTGACAACGATCTCGCCGTCCTTCTGCTCGATAGTGATTTCCGGAGCGAACTGCTTCTCAAGAGTGCCCTTCGGTCCCTTTACAGAAAGAACGTTGTTGTCCTTGATCTCAACAGTAACGCCTGCTGGGATTACTACCGGTAATTTTCCGATACGTGACATACTAATGTCTCCTCTCTTAAATTCTCTGTCTTTTCAGACAGTTTTCAGATTACTAGTTACTATTTGTAAGCTTCGTTCAGCTTATTCGGTTATACAGCTTATTGGGTTAAGTAAGTTATATTACCAAACGAATGCCAGAACTTCGCCGCCTACGCCCTTTGCTCTTGCTTCACGATCAGTCATAACGCCCTGATTGGTGGAAACAATGGCGATACCAAGACCGCCCAGTACGGAAGGCATGTTCTCCTTGCCAGCATATACTCTCAGACCCGGCTTGGAAATCTTACGGATGCCGCCGATGATCTTATCGTTCTTCGTAGCGCCATACTTAAGAGTAACCTTGATGTCCTTGAACTTGCCGTTGTCAACGAGCTCATACTTTGCGATGTAGCCCTCATTTACCAGGATGTCAGCGATAGCAAGCTTCATCTTGGAGGATGGGATAGTTACTGTGTCGTGCTTTGCAGTGTTTGCATTACGGATTCTTGTAAGCATATCTGCGATTGGATCACTCATACTCATGTTTACGGATATCCTTTCTTAAAAAAATATAGTTTGTTATATGTCCGCATAATTTCGGACAAAGCAAATGCCGCGTCAACAGGGTGATCTCACCTGACCAGTCCATAGGATACGGGATCCGATGCTTAGTCAAATGGCACAGCATATGCTGTGCGGCCTGCGGCGCAACATTTACATTATAACCATTTTTCTCCGAGTTGCAACCCGGTCCGGCGTATCTTTTTGAAGTAAATCCTGTACTTCTTTAAATACAATCCGAAAATTATCGCCTTTGACAACACAACCCCGGAGGGTCACATTGCCGCAGGCTCAAATGGTGGAAGGTCCTGATTACCAGGAAGCCTTCTTAACACCAGGGATCTCGCCCTTGTATGCAAGCTCACGGAAGCATACACGGCAGATGCCGTACTTCTTAAGAACAGAGTGAGGTCTTCCGCAGATCTTGCATCTGGTATATGCTCTGGTGGAGAACTTCGGAGCCTTCTGCTGCTTTAACTTCATTGATAACTTAGCCATATTTTCCTCCGATTACTTTGCGAACGGCATGTTGAACAGTCTAAGAAGTTCTCTTGCCTCTTCGTCCGTCTTTGCAGTCGTAACGAAGATGATGTCCATACCTCTTACCTTATCAACCTTATCAAACTCGATCTCAGGGAAAATGATCTGCTCCTTGAGGCCAAGTGCATAGTTACCTCTGCCATCAAATGCGTTCGGGTTAACGCCTCTGAAGTCTCTTACGCGCGGAAGTGCGAGGTTGATCAGACGATCAGCGAACTCGTACATTCTCTCGCCACGAAGAGTAACCTTACATCCGATAGCCTGTCCCTCTCTGATCTTGAAGTTTGCAACAGACTTCTTTGCCTTTGTGGTTACAGCATGCTGACCAGTGATGATCTCAAGATCACGCACTGCGCTGTCGAGAACCTTGGAATTTTCCTTAGCTTCTCCAACGCCCATGTTGATAACGATCTTATCAAGCTTAGGAATCTCGTTAACGTTCTTGTAACCGAACTTCTTCGTCATAGCTTCCTTGATCTCGCTATTATAAAGATCCTTTAATCTAGCCATCTTAAAATTCCTCCTTTCTCTTACTCAACGACCTTACCGGTCTTCTTCGCAACTCTTACCTTCTTGCCGTCCTTAACCTCGAAGCCTACGCGAGTAGCCTGTCCGTCAACAACGAGCATCACGTTGGAAGCGTCGATCGGAGCCTCCTTGTGAAGGATGCCACCCTGCGGATTAACCTGAGATGGCTTCTGGTGCTTGGTTACCATATTGCAGCCTTCAACGACTACCTTATTGGTTGCCGGGTCAAAGGAAAGGACCTTGCCCTGCTTACCATTGTCCTTACCGGCAATGATCTTTACCATATCGTCTTTCTTAATTCTACGCATCTGGCAACCTCCTTACAGTACTTCCGGAGCGAGGGAAACGATCTTCATGTAACCATGATCACGAAGCTCTCTTGCTACCGGTCCAAAAATACGTGTTCCCTTAGGTGTTCCATCGTCCTTAAGGATAACAGCTGCATTCTCGTCGAACTTGATGTAGCTGCCGTCCTTACGACGGATATCATCAACGGTTCTTACTACAACAGCCTTGACAACGTCACCCTTCTTTACCTGACCGCCAGGGATGGCATCCTTAACGGATGCGATGATTACATCTCCGACAGCAGCATATCTTCTGGTTGAGCCACCCATAACGCGGATGCAAAGAAGCTCTCTTGCACCTGTGTTATCAGCAACTCTAAGTCTTGTTTCCTGCTGAATCATATAATGCTCCTTCCTTGCCTCTTAATTACTTAGCCTTCTCAACGATCTCAACAAGTCTCCATCTCTTTGTCTTAGAAAGAGGTCTTGTAGCCATTACCTTAACGGTATCGCCTACGCCAGCTTCGTTGTTCTCGTCGTGAGCGTATACCTTAACGGTTCTCTTTACGATCTTACCGATTACAGGATGCTTAACGTGATCCTCGATAGCGATAACGATGGTCTTGTCCATCTTTGCACTAACGACCTTACCGGTACGTGTTTTTCTCAGATTTCTCTCCATTGTTGTGCTCTCCTTTCTCACGCTTTAGTCTTCTCTGTGATAACTGTCTGAATACGCGCGATGTTCTTGCGAACCTCGGTGATTCTTGCTGTATTATCGAGCTGGTTGGTAGCGTTCTGGAATCTCAGATTAAAGAGCTCCTTCTTTGCAGAAACAAGCTCAGCATTGAGCTGCTCTGTTGTCTTCGCCTGTAACTCTTCTACGTAAGTTTTCTTCTTCATTAGTTATCACCGCCTTCCAGATCGGCCTTCGTAACGATCTTGCAGTTGCAAGGAAGCTTGTGACTAGCAAGTCTAAGTGCCTCTCTTGCCGTCTCCTCAGGTACGCCGGAAATCTCAAACATTACTCTACCTGGCTTAACTACAGCTACCCAGTACTCTACAGCGCCCTTTCCGGAACCCATTCTGACGCCGAGTGGCTTAGCTGTGATCGGCTTGTCAGGGAAGATCTTGATCCATACCTGACCGCCACGCTTGATGTATCTTGTAAGGGCAACTCTGGCTGCCTCGATCTGATTGGATCTGATCCAGCAAGGCTCAGTTGCGACAAGACCGAACTCACCATAAGTAACCTTATTACCTCTCGTAGCCTTACCCTTCATGTTTCCACGAATCTGCTTACGATACTTCGTTCTCTTTGGCATTAACATAATTACTTATCGCTCCCTTCCTTGGTATTCTTGGTAGGAAGAACCTCTCCCTTGTAGATCCATACCTTCACACCGAGTCTGCCGTATGTGGTAGCAGCCTCAGCGAAGCCATAGTCGATGTCAGCTCTGAGTGTCTGAAGAGGAATGGTTCCCTCGGAGTAGAACTCACGTCTTGCGATATCTGCACCGCCGAGACGACCACTTACGGAAGCCTTGATACCAAGTACGCCGGACTTCATTGTTCTCTGCATTGCCTGCTTCATCGCTCTTCTGAAAGATACACGGTTTTCAAGGGACTGTGCGATGTTCTCAGCTACGAGCTGTGCATCACGATCCGGTCTCTTGATCTCCTTGATATCGATGTTGACATTCTTGGAGGTAAGCTTCTGAACTTCCTTTCTTACCTTCTCGATCTCAGCGCCGCCCTTACCGATAACGAAACCTGGCTTTGCAGTGTAGATCACTACGCGAACCTTATCGTTTGCAGCTCTCTCGATCTCGATCTTCGCAATTCCTGCAGAGTAAAGTCTCTTCTTCAGGAACTTACGGATGTTGTAGTCTTCAACAAGTGCATCTGAAAAAGTATTCTTGTCAGCATACCACTTGGAATCCCAATCTTTAATAACGCCGACTCTCATGCCGTGCGGATTGACTTTCTGACCCATTTATATGCCTCCTTCTTACTTTCTCTCGTCTAAAACTACAGTAATGTGTGAGTTTCTCTTTAAAATTCTGTAGGCTCTGCCCTGTGCTCTCGGATGAATTCTCTTCATCGTAGGAGCTGCACCAGCGTAGCACTCAGCAACATAAAGATTGTCTCTGTTCATGTTGTTGTTGTTCTCTGCGTTTGCAGCAGCAGACTCAAGAAGCTTCTTAACTAAAGTAGAAGCGTATCTAGGATTGTATGTAACGATACCGAGTGCCTCGTCGAGGTTCTTGCCTCTGATGGCGTCAAGAACGAAGCATGCCTTCTGTACGGATACTCTTGCATATGAAAGAGTAGCTGAAGGTCTCTTTACAGTATTCGCATTTCTCTCTCTCTTAATCTGAGATCTATGACCCTTTGACATTTTAGAAATGTCCTCCTTTCAAATATGCGTGAGTTATGCTCTCTTCTCGTTGCCGGTGTGGCCGTGGAAGGTTCTGGTTACGACGAACTCTCCGAGCTTGTGTCCAACCATGTCCTCTGTAACGTATACAGGAACGTGCTTTCTACCGTCATGAACTGCGATGGTGTGACCAACAAATGACGGGAAGATGGTGGAACGACGAGACCAGGTCTTGATAACGGCCTTGTTTCCGGAAGCATTCATGTTATCGACAGCCTTCTTCAGCGAAGCGTCAATAAATGGTCCTTTTTTAACTGAACGTGCCATATTATTCTCTCCTCCTCAATTACTTGATGGCTCTACCATCACGTCTTCTGATGATAAGCTTGTTGGAAGCCTTCTTCTTATTACGTGTCTTAAGACCAAGTGCTGGCTTGCCCCATGGAGTGCAAGGACCAGGTCTTCCGACAGGTGCCTTACCTTCTCCACCACCGTGCGGGTGATCGTTAGGGTTCATGACAGAACCACGAACAGTAGGTCTCCAACCCATATGTCTCTTTCTACCAGCCTTACCAAGGTTGATGAGGTTGTGGTCACCGTTGCCTACAACACCGATGGTTGCACGGCACTCTACAGGAACCATTCTCATCTCGCCAGACGGAAGACGAAGAGTTGCATACTTGCCTTCCTTCGCCATCAGCTGAGCAGCGTTACCAGCAGAACGTACCATACGTGCGCCCTTGCCAGGGATGAGCTCGATTGCGTGAACGTTTGTACCTACAGGAATCTTGGAAAGCGGTAAGCAGTTACCAACTCTTGCCTCAGCCTCTGGTCCGTTCATAACCTTCATACCGTCGGTCAGGCCGTTCGGTGCGAGGATGTATGCCTTCTCACCATCAGCGTAAGCGATGAGTGCGATGTTGGCAGTTCTGTTCGGATCATACTCGATTCCGATAACGGTTGCAGGGATACCATCCTTGCTGTTTCTCTTGAAATCGATGATTCTGTACTTCTGTCTGTTTCCGCCACCCTGGTGACGAACAGTGATCTTACCCTGATTGTTTCTACCAGCGTTCTCCTTTACTGTAGAAAGAAGAGATCTCTCCGGAGTCTTCTTCGTAATCTCAGAAAAGTCAGAACCGGTCATGTTTCTTCTCGAAGGTGTATAAGGTCTATATGTCTTAATACCCATGACTTATTTTCTCCTTTTTACTTGTCACGTATAATAGAGAATTTTTCACGTGACGTACTGTGCTATCTGTAATTAAAGGCCCTGGAAAATCTCGATTTCCTTGGAATCCTCAGTTAAAGTAACGATAGCCTTCTTCGTTGCAGCTGTCTTGCCGAGCTTGAGACCTCTTCTCTTGGTCTTGCCGTCAGCATTCATCGTGTTTACAGCCTTTACCTTTGTACCCTCGAACATCTTCTCAACGGCCTCACGAACCTGAGCCTTGGTTGCGTCCGGATTTACAAGGAATGTATACTTCTTGGATGCCATCTCGCCCATGGACTTCTCAGTGATAACCGGGCGGAGAATAACGTCGTAATACTTAATGTCTGCCATTATGCGTATACCTCCTGGATCTTCTCTACAGCTGCCTTCGTAGCAACTACAGTCTGGTACTTAAGAACGTCGTATACATTGAGCTCGTTTACACCAGCTGTCTTGATGTCAGCGATGTTTCTGGCTGAAAGAACGGTGTTCTTATCGTTCGAATCAAGAAGAACGAATGCCTTCTCAACCTTGAGTGCATCCAGCATAGCCTGGAAGTTCTTGGTCTTGATCTCGTCGAACTTGATCTCATCAACTACGATGAGCTTGTTCTCCTGAACAGCGTTGGTGAGTGCAGACTTAAGAGCTGCTCTCTTCTCCTTCTTGTTCATGGTTGTTGTATAGTCACGTGGTACCGGTGCGAATACAACTCCGCCGCCCTTCCACTGCGGTGCTCTGATGGAGCCCTGTCTTGCATGACCTGTGCCCTTCTGTCTCCAAGGCTTTCTTCCGCCTCCGGAAACCTCTGCACGAGTTAATGCCTTCTGTGTGCCCTGACGCTTGTTTGCAAGCTGAGCAACAACTGCGAGGTGAAGGAGATGCTCATTGATCTCAACGCCGAATACGGCATCATTCAGATCCATCTTTCCAACTTCCTTGCCCTGCATATCAAATACTGATACGTTAGCCATTTATGTGTTCCTCCTTTCGTACGTTTCAGGCCTTCACTGCTTCTTTAACAGTTACAAGAGCCTTCTTAGGTCCCGGTACAGCTCCCTTTACAAGAAGCAGGTTGTTCTCAGCATCTACCTTAACGATGGTAAGGTTCTGAGTTGTAACCTTTACAGCACCCATGTGTCCCGGCATCTTCTTGCCCGGAAGTACACGTGAAGGTGTTGCGGAAGTACCATTGGATCCTGCGTGACGGTGGAACTTGGAGCCGTGGCCCATCGGTCCTCTGGACTGGCCGTACTTTCTGATTGCGGACTCGAATCCCTTACCCTTGGAAATAGCGGTAACGTCGATCTTGTCGCCCTCAGCGAAGATGTCTGCCTTGATCTCGTCCTTGACGTTGTAGTTCTCAGCGTCCTCAAGTCTGAACTCCTTCACAAATCTCTTGCAAGGAACACCAGCCTTGTCGAACTGACCCTTCATAGGCTTGTTTACGAGATTCTCTCTCTTATCCTGGAAGCCTACCTGGATTGCTGCGTAACCGTCGTTCTCAACTGTCTTAACCTGTGTAACAACACAAGGGCCAGCCTGAAGTACAGTTACTGGAATTAACACGCCATCTTCGTTCCAGATCTGTGTCATTCCTACTTTTGTTGCTAAAATAGCTTTCTTCATGTGTTCTCCTTTCTACAGCGGAGCCCGATTTCTCAGACTCATACTAGAATCATTACTTGTTCTTCATCTTGATATCGACGTAAACGCCAGCCGGCATCTCCAGTCTCTGAAGAGCATCCATGGTCTTCTGGTTCGGACTGATAACGTCGATAAGTCTCTTGTGTGTTCTCTGCTCGAACTGCTCACGAGAGTCCTTGTACTTGTGCGTAGCACGAAGGATGGTTACGATCTCCTTCTTTGTTGGAAGTGGAACCGGACCGGATACCTGTGAACCTGTCTTCTTGCAGTTCTCCACAATCTTTGCGGCTGACTCGTCTACAAGGACGTGATCGTAAGCCTTAAGTGTGATTCTCATTACTTGACTTGCCATAAAAAAAGTCGCCTCCTATCGGTGATTTGACGATAAGTCGGTGACTGTACATTAACGCGCACACCTGCCCCATGTGAGATAAAGGATCGATCTGCGCAAATCCATCTGCTGTTTGATGGATTAAATTGTAGTACAGTGACCTGCCGTCAGTTTCTAAACTAGACATTCGCTCCCTGAAGTTCTCTTACATGACTTATACTTGGTTGCCGTCTCAACTCTCAGGAAGAGCCCGGAGGCTCACTGGATCCAAAGGATACTGTTGTACGGATCTTGGCTTTCGTCCATGCAAGCAATCTTCATTTCATTGCTATCATGTCACAGCGTGTACAAAGATAACACACATGCTTTTTTATTGCAAGCAGTTTTTCTGAAAACCTGTATAAAATCCCATACACGTTTCCACACTGCCGTGTGTATCACGATATAATGTACAGCACAGCAGGTAACCACCTTACCGTGCGTGTCATATCATACCATCTGCTTTTCCGAATTGCAAGTATTTTTTGATTGCAGTTCAGTGGGGAGCCGGAGGGGAGGGGCGGCACTGCCCGAACTGTAAACGAACGAACGCTGCCGTCTGTTCCATAATAGAAGAGAGCCCGCTCCTTCCGGAAACGGGCTCTCTTCTATATAGAAAGGAAATCATCATCAGTCGACATCATCGACGTCCGGTGCCACCGGGGTCAGTGCCTCGAGGCTGCCGTCGAGGTTCGCCTTCAGCGTACCGTCGGCATTGGTCGATACCTTATTGCCATCCGCATCGCGGAGATTTGTTTTACTCTTCATGACGAGGCCGGAGTAAGAGATAACGTAGTTCTTTCCATCTACGTAGCAGGTCTGGTACTTCGCACTCTGATCCGCCTGCTGCAGTCTGCCCTCATAATAGAGGTAACCGTTCTTCACGCCGGTGTAGCCGCGGCCGTTGCTCTCGGCATAGTAGGTAATCTTATCGCCATCTGCCTCGGTCATCACGAAGCGTCCGGTCTTTACAGAGCAGTCTGCCCTGCTGGATCCGCAGTAGTAGTAATGCACGCTTGCGTCGGTCGTCGTGGAGCCCTTCTGCATACCGTATACCGGATTACCCTTTTCATTGAAAAGGTACTTCTTACCGCCGATGGACTGCACGAGGAAGTTGCCTGTCGTGCCGGCTGCCGGACGTCCATTCGAACGGAAGTAGAAATACTCTACATCTCCGCTGGCGAGGCTCTCATCATAGGAACCGTCACTGTTCTGCGGTCCGGTCGTCGTATACCAGGTGTTCTCGATCAGCTGACCCTGCTTAAAGTGATCGTCGGTCTTCATCGCAAAGTACATATATCCGCTGATCTCCGGGGTCGTATCCTGCACCTTCGACCAGCCGAGCTGCATGACGCCATTCTCATCGAAGCCGTACTTGAGACCATTGATGGTCTTCACGGTAACGTTATAGCTATCCGATGCGTACTTCTTATTCGTTCCCGTGGCGAAGAAATACCAGGCTGCGTGGTTCGTGCTGTAGTTCGCATCATCCTCGTAGAAGCTCTGGTCCTCCTCCGGAATCGTGAGGTACTGCCAGCCTGAAACAGCGGCGCCTGTGTTCGGATTGCAGTAGTAGCTGTTTCCATCGACCCAGCCGGTCTGCATCACACCCATCTCATCGAAGTAGTAGCGATAGCCGCCGACCACCTGCCAGCCGCCCTTCTTCAGGGTGCCGTTCCCGGTGGCGTAGTACCAGATCACCTGACCGTTGCTCTCGGCCTTGATCCAGGCGTTCGCTGCTACCGTTCCGTTATCCTGCATATATACCGGCTCGCCGCTGGTGTTTGTCGTCCAGCCGGCTGCAAATGCACTCGTCGCGGAAATCACCGCAAGCGCACCGGCTGCGATCAGAAGTTTTCTAAGCTTTTCTCTTACCATATCGTATCCCTCCGGACCCGGCTCTGCCGGCCCCAACGCTTGTGGATGCACTGGCATCACCGGATGTCACCGCCCGCTTCCGGGCCGGATTCATGCACGCGCGTGCGCCTCACCGGACGATTTTCCGGCCTGCATCATACTTATGCTATTATAATAGCCTTTCACTCATGTAAATGCAATTTCTATTCCATGAAGAATACTGAATAATCCCGGCGAAATGCTTACGATTCTCTTACATTCACACGCGTCACCATGGCTTCGGTCATCCTGCTTCCCGCCTTCGGCCAATGCTGTTTTCTCTACTATTTTGACTTTTCGCAGCTCTCCCAGCGGCCGCTGCAGCCGCATGGCAGCACAAGTCCGGTCTCCGTCACCGGCAGGCCGACCTCTTCCGAGTGGATCACACCGCCGAGGCGTGCGCGGATCGCCGTGCCGAGCATGTAGCTCATAACCGCCGGCTGGAGTCCCGTCGTGTAGGAATTGATGAGGAAGAAGATGCTGTCCTCTGTCAGCAGCTTCGCGGCCTGCTGCACGAGCGGATAGACCGAGTCCTCGATCTTCCAGATCTCCCCCTTCGGTCCACGGCCATAGGAAGGCGGATCCATGATGATCGCGTCATAGACATTGCCCCGACGGATTTCCCGCTCGACGAACTTCATACAGTCATCGACAAGCCAGCGGATCGGCGCATCCTTGAGCTGCGAGGCCTCTGCGTTTTCCTTCGCCCACTGCACCATACCCTTCGAGGCATCCACATGGGTCACCTGGGCACCGGCTGCCGCGGCCGCCAGTGTCGCACCACCGGTATACGCGAAGAGATTCAGCACCTTCACCGGACGGTCGATGCCCGCCTGCTTCCGACGCTCCACCTCGCCGAGGATACGATCCGAGAACCAGTCCCAGTTCGCCGCCTGCTCCGGGAAAAGGCCGGTATGTTTAAAGGTAAACGGCTTCAGGTGGAAGGTCAGGGTGCGCTTTTCTATAGGAAGCTTCTCGAGATGTGCATAGACCGGTGCCGTCGGGCAGTAGGTCTCCCGCATATCCGGCCGCAGTGTCGACGCAGCTGGATCCGCACCGCCGAGCACATAGGAAATCTTCCACTGCTTCGGCAGATCGAAGAACTCCCACTCGCCGCCGCCCTTGTTCGAGCGGTGATAGTGGCCGTTCAGCTTCTTCCAGTACGGATTTCGGAAGGACGTCTGCCAGATAACCTGCGGATCCGGGCGACGGAGGATGTACTTCCCCCAGCGCTCCAGCTTGTCGCCGTTTGATGTGTCGATAACCTCATAATCTTTCCAATGATCTGCAATAAACATAAAACTCCTATCGTCCTCCGCTGAGAATGGTCCACTGCAGCGGCAGGTATCGTTGTAATACACGCTTCAGTCCGTACGCGGCCGCAACGGCGACCACCGGGGTGATCAGGTACAGTGCGAGGCGCACAGCCTCTCCCCATCCGGCATACGGAATGCCCAAGTACTGTATCATATAATACTGTGCGCGCGCAATCGGATAATGCACCGCGTACAGAAAGAAGCTGTTTTTCATATAGGGCCGTGCCTCCGGCAGACGGTCTCCCGGCAGGACGAACCAGACGCCGAGCACGAGCAGCAGGCGTCGTGTGATGGCGACGAGCGCCTGCGCACCACTGCCGGACAGTGAAAGTACAAACAGCGGGAACTGCTGAAGTCCCTTTCCGATCCAGCGCGCCAGCGGACCGCCACTCATGAGATACGCCGGCATCGACATCCGCGCGATCCCGCTTCCGTCATAGAGCACGAAGCTCATCAGCTTCGCCGGGGTCAGGATCTGCAGCAGCCATGCCAGCAGCAGGAGGCCAATGCCGGCGATGCGGCACCCTCTCTCCAGCTGGTCGCGCTGCGTACGGGCGCTCGCTGCCGCCGGCAGGACGAGGATCTCCGCGCCCTCTTCTGCGGCCTTTTCCACGCACGGCCTCCGCTTCCGGGCAGAAGCTGCGTCCGCTGTGGCGCTTTCAAAGAGTCCCCTCCCGTGGCAGGCGAACAGGGCGCCGACACCATAATAGATGAGGGCGTCTGCATTGACCATCGGAAGGAGGACGCCTGCACCGATCGCGGCGGCGAGCAGCAGAAGCGACAGGAGCATCACAAACGCGTTTCGGAGCAGCAGATAGAGAAGGGGCGCGAGGAGCGTCAGCAGCATCAGCTGGTACATGTACCAGAAGGTCGGGTTGCAACGGTAGTTCGCGGCAGCCAGGGTCAGTGCATCAAAGGAGAATCGCTCGCGGCCACTCAGTACATAGGCGAGGTACCAGAGTGTATTCCATGCGCCGTACGGCACAAGCAGCGACCAGACCCTCTCCTGCCACTTCCGTCCGATGTCCCGGAAGCCATGCAGCGTCCGGAAGAAGAGGTAGCCGGAGATCAGAAAGAAGCCCGGCACCGCCATCTGCCCGAGGGCGTTCGACAGGAGATGCTCGATATGGCCGGCGACGCCGGTGATGCCCGGCAGTGTCGCACCGGTATGGTCTGCGGTCAGGATCATCGAGCTGAGCGTCGTGTTGTCGATCGCGAGGTTTACGCTGTGAATCAGGACGACGAGGAGGGACATCAGGAAGACGTACCAGTTTATTTTATTTCGAAATCGGTTTTCTTGTGTCGGATTCATAGCCTTTATTTTACATAGAAAAAGAGCCGCCTGCAACGGCGACTCTTTCATATATCGAATCCATGTATTTTACAGCGGAAGCTCCATCTGCTGGGTCATCTCTTCGCGATGTGCTCTGTAAGCCGCGACCTTATCGTTGATCTTCTGGCTGGAATCCAGGATCGAGGAGATCGACATATCGTGGTTCAGATTGTCGATGATGAGGGCGATGTACTTCGCCATATCGACGCTGATGTACCACGGCTTCGTGAGCAGCTCCGGCTGCTGGTAGATCAGGTTCGTGGTGAAGACACCGTTTAAGGTGCCGTTTGCGTACGCCTGGTCGAACTTGTTGAAGCCGGAGGTGAAGAGACCGAAGGTGCAGCAGGCAAATACACGTCTCGCCTTACGCTCCTTCAGCTCCTTCGCCGTGTCGATGAGGGACTCACCGGAGGAGATCATATCGTCGATGATAAATACATCCTTACCCTCTACATCTGCACCGAGGAACTCATGGGCTACGATCGGGTTACGGCCGTTCACGACCTTCGAGTAGTCACGTCTCTTATAGAACATACCCATATCGATACCGAGCACGTTTGCGTAGTAGATCGCACGGCTCATACCACCCTCATCCGGAGAGATGATCATCATGTGGTTCTTATCGATGTCGAGGTCCTCTACATGTGAGAGGATGGCCTTGATGAACTGGTAGGAGCAGGAAATGTTATCGAAGCTGTCCTGCGGGATCGCATTCATGACACGTGGATCATGTGCATCGAAGGTGATGAAGTTCTCCACGCCCATCGCATGAAGCTCCTGAAGCATCATCGCACAGTCGAGGGACTCACGGCCGGTACGCTTGTGCTGGCGGGACTCATACATGAACGGCATGATGACGTTGATGCGCTTCGCCTTACCGGTGGTCGCTGCGATCACACGCTTCAGATCGCTGTAGTGGTCGTCCGGGGACATGTGGTTCACCTGGCCGAACAGGCTGTAGGTCTGTGAATAGTTCATGACATCAACCATCAGATACAGATCCACACCACGTACGGTCTCGAGGATGTTCGCCTTGGCCTCACCGGAGCCGAAGCGGGACACCTTCGCCTGTACGATGTAGCTGTCCTTCTGGTAGCCGTTGAAGGCGATGGTCTCCTTGTGATCACTCTCACGACGGGTACGCCATGTAGAAAGATACTCATCGACCTTCTGGCCCAGTGGCTGGATCGAATCGAGCGGCATCAGTGCCAGTGGTCCCACCGGGATACGCTCAATAAACTCTGAAGTTCTGGAATCTGACATTTCTCTCTCCTCCTTAGAAACGTTCCAATCTCAAATCAACCTTCTTTATATATGTAAACAGTCCTGCCTGTCAACATCTTTTTCCCATACATTCTATAATGGCAGCTTTTCTCACCTCTTCCAGGAGGCTCCTGGCCGTTTCCGTGCATCTGCCGATCCGCTTCGGGCGCAGCAGAGCTGCTGTGTGACCGCGTCCTGCCTCGCCGCTTCCGGCTCAGCGCAGCCGCTGGTCTACACCATAGAGCGGGATGTAATCGTACTCCGCCATGATACGGGAGACGATACGGTCGGAATAACGGTCCTGCATCGCCCGGAAATTCAGGTTCGTCGAAATCATCACCGACTTATGCAGTACCATGCGCTGGTTCAGTACATAGAAGAGTCTCGACGTGGTATAGCTGTTGTTCATCTCCGTACCGAGATCGTCGATTACCAGGAGGTCACAGTTGAGGATCGCGTCCTCCGTCTCCTCCTGCTCCTCCACATCATGCCTGAGGGCCCTCGAAAAGCTGTCGAAGAGATCTGTACTGGTGAAATAGATCACCGAATGATAGCTGTCCATCAGTGCCTTCGCCACGCAGTTGATGAGGAAGGTCTTTCCGGTACCCGGATT
Organism: Lachnospiraceae bacterium; assembly: GCA_030540075.1. Taxonomy (GTDB): domain Bacteria; phylum Bacillota; class Clostridia; order Lachnospirales; family Lachnospiraceae; genus Oribacterium. The sequence continues at coordinate 16,306 of JAUNWX010000015.1, read as the reverse complement.
TCCCATCAGGATCACGTTGCCATGGCGCTCATCGAAGTTCTGCGTCCAGTCCAGCAGCAGATTCCGGACCTCTGCCATATACTGACGGTTCGTCTTTCCGCCCGCCCCATCGATCAGTTCCCGATCATCGAAGCGTGTGAGATCGAAGTGATCGAAGTTCTGTGTCCGTACGATGCGTCCAAGATGGGACTGCTGGTAGATGAACTGCATCTGCATCTTCTTGAAGCAGTGACACTTCTCCCCACCGATGAAACCGGTATCCTGGCAGTCCGGGCAGGTATACTGCATCTCGAGATAGTCTGCCGGTAAGCCGTTTCGTACGAGCAGATCCCGCTTCTCGTCGCCGATGGCGCGGATATGGTCCTTCAGATTCCGAAGTTCCTCTTTCTGCCCCTCCCGCATCAGCTGGAGCGTACGTCCTGCCTCAGCGCGCACAGAAGCCTCCAGAGCCTTCAGCTCCGGAAGCTTCTGATACGCGTCCTTTTTCCGTGCCTCGAGATGCAGCGCATCCTTCATACGACGGACGTCGTAGACGTGCATGATTTGATTATACTGTGCATTCGTGAGTGCCATTCTTCATCCTGTCCAGCACACGCTTCTGTGCGATGCTGTCATAATCGATTTCCGACTTTTCGATGTTAAGGAACTTGTTGTTTCTGGAGCTGGAACCACCGGTCTTCTTTTTCGTCTTCTTCTCCTCGAACGACTTCGTCAGCTCCCGTGCCTGTGCAAGCGTCAGGATGCCCTGCTCGTGCCAGTTGATCGCAACCGCCTGCAGATACTTGCTGGTCGTCTTCTTGATGCTCGCACAGTACTCAAGCAGATACTCGATGACGTCTGCCTGCATGTGGAGATCCTTATACATATACTGAAGCGTCTCCACCTGACGGATGCTCGGAAGTGTCGGCAGTACATGCTTCGCCACAAACAGGATGCCGGCGAACTCTTCGTCATCGAACACATCATCGACGGTACCGGAAAGCTTCTCGAGCTTCTGCTCTGCCTGCTCCATCGCCTGTGCCGGAATCGTAGTCGGCGCAGCCGCTGCCGCGCTCTGCATCTCCACGTCTGTCTCCATCTCGCATGCCTGATGAAGTTCCTCGCGAACGAGGGCATCGGTCCCCGCCTTAAACACACCCTGCTTCTCCCAGTAGCGTACGGCACGCTCGATATCGCCGTCGGTCAGATTCAGGGCATCCGCCGCATCCGTCACCGTAAACTGCTCTCCCTTATGCCGAAGCATCAGCAGATATACTTTTATATAGTCCCCGTTCGCCGATCCCAGATACTTATCCAGAAAATCGTTCGAAATACAGGTCGCATGTACCGCAAGGTTATCAACAATATTTGTGCCCATCTCAACTACCCGGTTCTATCTACATTCCGTGATACGGAAATCCACAGTTAAAAAAATCCGATGCAAAAGCGATCACGCAGACGTCGTTCCCAGGGGACGAGCCCACCGCAATGCCCGGTGGCAGGACCACCGTTTGCTTCGGTGAAATGATGATAACACAGGGTACAAAGCTCTTCAAGCGACCCAGTCCACAACTTTATCCACCTAAGTTATCCACATCACGGTGGATAATGTTCACAGCTGAAAAGTCAAGACCTACATCACGATTCTAAATTGTTTACAATTTTATTGCAATGTGTAAAAGCACGTAAAATCGATGTCAAGAGCAGCAGCAAAATGTATTTTAAAAATACAATCGCGACTTATCCACATATTAGCGGTGGATTTCCTTATTTTTCTGTTGATGAAAACTAATTTCCTTTCTGTAAACGTTTTCATTTTCGATTGAATAAACTCCGTTGCCGTCCCGCCGGGGCACCTATCAGATTCATTAAACAAAACGAGGCCAGAACCCCCGAAAGGGATTCCGGCCTCGTTTGATCAGGCTTCTTCCACGATGGCGCCCGGCTGCTTCAGCAGATCGTCGCCGACCTTATAGATGTCGCCTGCGCCCATCGTAATCAGGACATCCCCCTCCTCTACATGCTGTAGGAGGAAGTCCTCGATGTCTTCAAACTTCGGAATGTAATATACATTGGTGTTCTGCTCGAGCATATGCTTCCGAAGATCATCGGAGCTGATACCGATGGTGTTCTTCTCTCTGGCCGCATAGATGTCCGCGAGCACGATCTCATCCGCCTGGCTCAGTGCACCTGCAAAGTCATCCATCAGTGCCGCGGTACGGCTGTAGGTATGTGGCTGGAAGGCGATCCAGAGCTTCCGGTGCGGATACTTCTTCGCCGCCTCGATGGTCGCTGCGATCTCCTGCGGATGATGCGCATAGTCATCGATGATGGTGAAGCCGTTCACACTGCCCTTCTTCTGGAAGCGGCGGTCTGTGCCGGTGAAGCGCTTCAGGCCGCGCAGGATCACTTCCATCGGGATATCGAGGGAACGTGCAACGGCGATTGCTGCCAGCGAATTATAGATATTATGCTCACCGGTGACGCCGAGCTCCACCTTAGCCAGCTCCTCGCCCTTATAGAAAAGGGTATAGCTCGGGTGTGCGAACTTATCGTAGCTGATGAAGTTTGCCGTATAATCGGCGTCCTTCTCGTGTCCGAAGGTGACTACCCGACACTTCAGCGCCTGCGTGAAGTACTCGCAGTGCTTGATGTCCTTATTGATCACCAGCAGGCCATCCTCCGGCAGCTTCTCTGCGAAGAGCTTAAAGCTGTGGCGGATATCATCGATATCCTTAAAGAAGTCGAGGTGGTCGGCTTCAACATTCAGGATGACCTCGATGGTCGGGAAGAAGCTCAGGAAGGAGTTCGTGTACTCACAGGCCTCCACGACGAAGGTCTCCTGTCCACCGACGCGGATGTTGCCACCGATGTCCTTCAGCATGCCGCCGACGGAAACGGTCGGATCCTTATGAGCCTCAAGCAGAATCTCCGTAATCATCGAGGTCGTGGTCGTCTTTCCATGGGTGCCCGAGACATTGATCGCTTCCTTATAGTTCCGCATGATCTCACCGAGAAGCTGTGCACGGGTCAGCATCGGGAGATTCTTCTCCTGTGCGGCTCTGAACTCCGGGTTATCCGGGTGAATCGCCGCTGTATAAACGACGACATCGATGTCATCCGTGATATTCTCCGTCCTCTGCGGATAGTGAATCACCGCGCCCTGCGCTGCCAGCTGATCAGTCAATGCGGACTCATGGCTGTCGGAGCCGGATACCGGGAACTTCCGCGAGAGCAGGATCTCGGCGAGACCACTCATGGAAATACCGCCGATACCGATGAAATGAACGTGTACAGGCTTATCAAACTGAATCTGATACATATATTCTCTACCTTCTTATCAATCTCTTATTTCATTGATTTTATCAATGAGTTCAGCATAATCCCCGCAGTACTTTTTGTAAAGAGGAGAAACGGCATCCCGGAAGCGCTTCTTTTCCCGCTCCGGGAGCACGATTTCGACCGTGCCCTCCCGAAGACACTTCTCCCGGGCACTCGCTTCACGCGCCGTCCAGAGCTCCCGCTCATAGAGACCGGCGGCATCTGCACAGCGCTGGATCGTCGCCTGATCGTCCGGCGACAGCTGTTCCCAGGTCGCACTGCTGACGAGCATCAACTCCGGAACACGCATATGCTCATCCACGGTATAGTTGCGGGCGATTTCATCGTGCTCCATCGCCTCATAGGAGGCCCAGTTGTTCTCTGCGCCGTCGATTTCGCCGGTCCGGAGTGCATCCTTGACCGCTTCATAGACGATCGGCACCGCCTCCGCGCCCAGCGCCTCCACCATATCCTCCGCAAGCGCAGACTGCTGGACACGAATCTTCAGCCCCTGCATATCCTCGAGAGAGCGAATTTCCCGATCCGTCGTATAGAAATTACGAACACCTGCATCGAACCAGGTCAGTGCAAGCATACCGCTTCCCCGGAAGCTCTGCTTCACCTGTGCACCGATGTCGCCATCCAGTACCCGCCACATATGCTCCTGATCTGCATATAGATACGGCATCTGCAGGACGATGGCTTCTTCGCTGTAATCCGAAAGATTTGAGAGGGAGCAGCGGCAGAAATCGATCCCGCCGAACGTCAGCTGCTGTACCGTCGATACCTCATCACCGAGCTCTGCATTCGGATACACGCGGATCTCGATCCGCCCATCCGTTTCTTTATTCACCTGCTCTGCGAAACGACGTGCTGCCTGCACCGTCGGATAGTTCCCGGTCTGGTTATCGGCATAGCTCAGAACATAATCCGGCACTTTTTTCTGCTTCGCCTGGCCTGTCTGCGTCCGCTCCTGTTGCGCATCTGCACCTGCGGTCTTCGCAGTATCTTCTCCAGATGTCGGTGTCATACCGGCGGCACCCGTTTCCTGTGATGTCGTCTGCTTCGGTTCGCCGGCTACTGCCGCGCTGCATCCAGGCAGCTGACTCAGCAGAGCGATGCCGCCGAGGCTCAACAGCAGGCACTTTCTGCGTCCTCTGAAAGAAAAAATCCTCTGTCTCTTCATATCACTGCGTCTTTTCACTGTCCACCGTCACTTCGTCTTCTTCGCCGGATGGGCCTTCGCCGCACTTTCCTCTGCAAACTGCAGGAAGGATTTACTTTCTTCCTTACTCTGGAAAGCATAACCCGGAATCACCAGTCCGTGACCGCGTCCTGTGTACAGCACTGTGAGATTCAGATAACGGCGAACCGCATAGATTTCCTTCCATGTCAGTGTCTGGTGCTGTTCCCCAACGGTGATATAGATGTGCTCCTCCGAAAATGCAAGCTCCGTATCCTCCTGGATCTTTACTGCATTTTTCCTGCAGCGGATATAGACGATGATCGGCTGAATGAGTGGAAAATAAATTGTACCGATCGCCGAGACGATGAGCCAGCCCATCCAGTGATTTCCGTAGCTGGCACCTGCGAGGACCGCCATCGCAAAGGTAAAGACGACATTGACCACGCCCACCAGGGAGCTGTACTGATAAATCATCGCGAGCTCCCACATCTCCTTCACACCGTTTCTGTATTTAAAATGATAGCGCATGCATATACCTCTCTTTCTGTCCGCATCCATCTTATAAAAAAAGCACGGCGGATTCAACCGCCGCGCTTTTTAATCGCATAAATTCACATGTAGACACACTGCTTACAGCTTGCCAATCATGGAAAGAACACCGGTACCCTGCTGTACATATCCGAAGAGCTTCGGGATGATGAGGGAGATATTCGGAACGAAGGTGATCAGCATCAGTGCGACAACCATCATCAGATAGAACGGAAGCATCGCTACGACGATCTTCTCCATCGGACGCTTCGCAATTGCTGCACCGATAAAGAGAACCGATCCAACCGGCGGTGTCAGAAGACCGATACCACAGTTGAGGACGAGGATGATACCATACTGAACCGGATCCATACCGATGTTCATAACGATCGGGAGAAGGATCGGGGTCGAAATCAGGATGATCGGCGCCATATCCATGATACAGCCGAGGATCAGAAGGATGAGGTTCACGAGCAGTGCGATGACAACCGGGTTATTCGAAACGCCGGTGATCAGGTTTGCTGCGAGATCCGGAACGTGAAGTCTGGTCAGGCAGTAGCCGAAGATGGAGGAGGTAGAGATGAGGATCAGTACGATACCGAGTGTCTCTACACAGCTGTCGAGGCACTCCCATGCCTGCTTCCAGGTGATACCCTTATAAACGTAAATCGATACAAGCAGTGAGTAGATAACGGCAATCGCAGCAGACTCGGTCGCGGTGAACACACCGGCTACGACACCGACTACGACGATCAGGATGCACATCAGTGCCCAGATCGAGGTTGCCAGGGTGCGGCCCAGTCTCTTCAGAGAGAACGGCTCTCCCTTTGGATAATGTCTCTTCTTCGAGATGATGTAGGAACCGATCATCAGGGAACCTGCGAGAACAACGCCCGGAAGGTAACCTGCGAGGAAGAGGGAGCCGATGGAGATACCACCTGCGGTGGTCGCATAGATAACCATGTTATGAGATGGCGGAACCAGCATACCCTCGACAGAGGATGCGATGGTAACGGCCGTCGCGAAGTCAACATCATATCCACGGTTGACCATCATCGGGATCTCAAGCGAACCGAGGGACGCCGTATCTGCAGAAGCGGATCCGGAGATACCACCGAAGAAGTAGGATGCCAGGATGTTTACCATGGCGAGACCACCGGTCATCCAGCCGACACAGGCGTCTGCCAAATCCAGGAGCTTCTCAGAGATACCACCGGTTCCCATATATACACCCATGGTGATGAAGAACGGAACGGCCATCAGTGAGAAAGAAGAAATACCCTTTACCATCTGCTGTGCAACAGTATTCAGAGGAAGTCCCTGATACATCAGACAGCAGACAGATGAAAGTGCTACAGAGTACGCGATCGGCACTCTGAGGAAAATCAGTACGAAGAATGTAATCAGGAGAACTGCAATAGCGGTTGTATTTGCCATAATTATTTCGCCTCCTTTTCATCCGGTGTGTCAAAATGCATGCCGTCATCCGGCTTATAATTCTTATCCATGATATGCTCGATATCGATGACCAGACATTCCAGCTCGAAGAAGATCATCGCGAAGCCGGCCAGCGGAATCGGGAAGTACATCCACTTCTTACTGAGCCATGGCATGGAGATGAAGGAGCCCTTCGCGCCGATGCCGTTCGCATACTTCCAGCCGACGATCAGCATGATGAACGCAAGCACCATAACGGCGATATCATCAAGAAGATCCAGAACCTTCAGAAGCCCAACCGGAAGATAACGATCGAAGGTCGTCATACGAATATGTGCATTACGACGGATGGCCAGTGCCGCTGAAAGAACGGACATATAGGCCATCAGTGTCAGAATCGTTTCCTCGCCCCAGCCTGGCGCCGGTAAGAAGGTGAGGTAACGTCCCAGTACAACCCAGGTCATGATGAGGATATCAGCTACGAGAAGCAGCTTACAGAGCACCATGACGATTTTGTAAACCCAATCATAGATTGGCTCAAACTTTTTTAAAGCGTCAAGCATAGAATCCCCCTTCTAAAACGTTGAGGTGCTCACGGACACGCCGTGAGCACCTCACTACATGTCATTCGAAAATGACGTTTCGTTGCTTTTGTACAGATTAAGCAAGTGCCTTGATCTGATCAAGAACATCCTTAAGCTCGCCAGTTGCGTACTCCTCAGTGATCGGTGCGCAAGCTGCCTCCCACTCGGACTTATCTGTGATCTCGATCACGTTGCAGCCACGGCCCTTGAGCTCCTCGAGAACCTTATCCTCGGTCTCAGCAGCGATCTTCTGGCAGTAATCAGAAGCGATCTTGGAAGCCTCCGTGATAACGTCTCTCTGGTTGTCGGTCAGCTTGTTGTTCCAGGAATCATCAGAGATAACAACCTCGATTGCGCCCAGTGTGTGACCATCCAGTGTAAGGTTCGGACCAACCTCGTCGAAACGGTTGGAAGCGTAGTTTGCGATCGGCTGACCAGCACCATCAACGGTGTTTGTCTGAAGTGCGGAGTAGAGTTCGGTCATGGAAACAGATGCAGGGTTTGCACCGAGAGAAGAAACCATCTTCTGCATGATCGGGTCGTTGGAAACACGGATCTTCATGTTCTTAAGATCAGCAACGGTTGAAACCGGCTTGCTCTCAACAGTGAAGAAGTGTCTGAAGCCCTCCTCGCCGTAGAAGAGACCCTTGATACCAACACCAGCCTCCTCAGACTCGTTCAGAATCTCTGCGCCGAGATCGCTGTGAACGAAGTTCCAGAAATGCTCTCTGGACTCGAAAACGTACGGGAGAGAAAGAAGAACGGACTTGGATGCGCCGTAGGAAGTCAGAGCGAATGCAGAGATACGGGACATATCGATGTCTCCGCCACCGCCGAGCATAGAGTCAAGAACGTCCTGCTCTGCGCCGAGTACGCCGGATGCCTGAAGGTCGATGGTGATGGAACCACCGGAGATGGCCTCAACAGCCTCCTTGAACTTGGTATCCATCTGTCCGCAGATGGTACCCTCGAGCGGATTAACCTCAGCCATGGTCAGGGTTACTGCAGGATCAGCTGCTGCAGCCTCGTTCACAGTGTACTCACCGTCTGCTGCTGCGGCCTCCGTTGTCTTCTCCTCTGCTGCTGCAGTGGTCTCCTCAGCGGCTGCCTCGGTAGCTGCTGCAGTCGTAGCTGCTGCAGTGGTCTCAGCCGGCTTGGATGAGCCACAGGCTGCAAGAGATGCAACCATGGTTGCGGCGAGAACGCCACTTAAGATTCTCTTCTTCATAATAGATATCCTCCATTTTGTATAATTTAGACATCCACACTCTGCGGACGTCTTTCACACACAAGTACATTATAAAGAACAATCCTGCGTTGAGACAGGGGAAAATTCTGACATTTGCCGTACTATTTTAACATTTTGTTCACAATTCTTATTCACATTTATCAATGTATACAAAAAGAGAAACTATAATTTGTACGATATGCACAACAAATTATAGTTTCTCTCACTATCATGACGTTTTTATGAACAATCAGCCCAGCTGATTCCGATACTCCGACGGGCTCATGCCGGTGATCCGGCGAAACACCTTCGTGAAATAATTACTGTCCGCATAGCCGACCCGCTGCCCGACTTCCTTTACGTTGCAGGAAAGATCCGCGAGTGACTTCTTCGCGAGCTCTACCCTGTACTCTGTCAGATAGGTCACGAAATTCTTTCCGAAGTTCTGCTTGAAGAGCTTACAGAAGTACGCTTCGCTGTAGCCGAAGGCACTCGCGATATCCAGTACGGAGATATCCTCCATATAATGCTCCTCCACGTAGTGGCGCATGCGGGATACGATCTTATCCTCACCACTCTCTTCCTGCGCAAGGCCTTCTTCTCCTTCACCCGACGTTTCCAGCCCGGAGGATCCATCTGCCGCTGCCTGCGTTTCCAGCTGTGGCAGTGGCTGCAGCTGACCGGCCTTCACCTGATCGACATAGTGCATCGCCGAATCGATCGAGAGAAAGAGTTCCGTCTCATCGTACGGCTTCAGCAGATAATCGAGCGCATGCACGGAAATCGCCTTCCGCGCATAGTCAAACTCGTTAAAGGCGGTCAGAAAGAGAATGGCACAGTTCCGGTCCTTCTGACGGATCTGCTCCGCTGCCTCCAGTCCCGTGATGCCTGGCATCTCGATGTCCAGCAGCAGGATATCCGCGCCCTTTTCCGCATACAGCTTCAGCACCTCACGGCCATTCTCCGCCTCGTAAAATTCCGCTGTTTCCTCACCGAACTTCTGGCGCAGCTTTTTCACCAGCACCTTTCGCTCGATGGCCTCATCATCTGCCACCAGGACTCTGTACATATAGCTTCTCCCTTCTCACTATGATTTATCTACTGCGGGATCGTCAGGGTGATCCGTGTACCGACGCCTTCCTTTGCGTCAATGCTGAGATCACCGTGCTCCGGATAGAGGGTACGAATCCGACGGTAGATATTGCCGAGACCGATGCCGATCCGCGCGGTCTTATTCTCCTCCGGGTTATGCATGCGGGCGATCAGTGCAGACAGCCGTTCTTCCGCGATGCCCAGTCCGTCGTCCTCGATCAGGAGGGTGACGATCTGCGTCTTCGGATCCTCGGTCACGGTAACGGAGACCGTACCGCCCTGCTCCTTCTTCGACAGACCATGCACGATGGCATTTTCCACCAGCGGCTGCATCGTAAAGGACGGAATGCGGATCTGACTGATGTCTTCCGGCGCATTCACCTGATACTGTATACGGTTTCCGAAACGCATCTTCTGAAGGTACATATAGTTTTCAGCGATGCGAAGCTCCATTTCGATGGGCACGATCTGCTCGTGGGTATTCAGATTATACCGGAAGAGCTGCGCGAGCGACTGCGTCATCTTCTCGGTCGTCGGTGCATCCTCGAGATCCGCCATGGAGCCGATCATATTCAGGGTATTAAAGAGGAAGTGCGGATTGATCTGACTCTTCAAAAGCTCGAGGCGGTTGGCATTCAGTCGCTTCTCCATCTCACTGTTCTCAAGCTTCTCCTGCTGCAGAAGCTCCGTCATCCGATGGTTTTCCTGTATGGTCTGGATATTTTCTTCCATCGCATGCTTCATATCGTTGAAGATCGACACGAGCTCACCGAGATCGTCCCGGTTTTCTACGTGGATATCCTCTCCCGAAAAATCGGAACGGGCGATGCGCTGCGCCTCCTGGCTGAGCTCCCGGACCGGTTTCGCGATGGATTCCTTCATCACGTTTCCCATCTCTACGACGATGACGAGCATAATCAGGGTAAAGTTGATAAAAATAAACGGAAGCACCCGGAAGAGCGGAAGCTTCTCGGTATACGCACTCGAGCCCGCCTCTACGGTCAGCTGCAGCAGCCGGCGGGAATACTGCTCGAGGTAATCCTCCCGCTGATTGTATTCATTGAGACGCTTCAGAAAGCCGGTCCGGTTCCTGCTGTCCGCCAGCATCTCATCACGGAACGCCGCATACTGCTGATATGCGTTTTTTATATTCCAGGTTCGGGCATAACGCTCCGCTCCGATGACTTCATAGTTAAACGGAAGCGCATCGATCGAACGCTCTGTGCGGTGGATAGCTTTTTCCAGCGTATCCCGTGCCGTTTCGGTACCGGCGGAAACATAGCCGGCGAAAGCATTGCCCTCGTCCTCCATCGCCTTCATAAAGGACTGGCAGGCGCGGTTCTCATCGAGGAGCTGACCGTAGTCGCGAAGAGAATAGCTCATCGTGAACATGGCGAAGCCGGCCGAGACCAGTATGATGAATACGATCACAGCCGCAAAACTCTGTACCTTCCGGTCGATGGACATACGCCACCACTGACGTTTAAACATGCCACTCCTTTCGGATCTCTCCTTCACAGCGCTGTACCTCGTGCAGCAGGTCCTGGGCAGACCACAGGATGGCGCCGCTTCCCCAGGTGATGACCTGTACGACTTTGTCCGAGGTCGCCACGGTCACGTTATACTGCTTCGAGAGCTCGTGGGTCTCCTCTTCGATGTACTCGTCAGCCGTCATCGCTTCCCGCGTGAAGACGACATAGATATTATGGTACTTCGTCTGCTCCACGACGTGCCCTGCCACACGGTAGGCGTCGAAGACGACGATCAGCTCGACACCGGTGTAGCCGGCATAGTTCGAGAGGATATCGAGGAGTTTTCCACGCGCGGCATCGAGGTTCACCGCCGCCAGCGCCTTCAGCTCCTCCCAGGCGAACACGATATTATAGCCATCGACGAGCAGGTAGTTCTTTTTCTTCACCAGCGGCTTCTTCTCGCGGCGGTTCTGCGTGAGGTTTTCTTCCTTTTCCCGCGCGTGGATGGTGCGGGCACTCGCGATATTCATGTCCTTCGCCCGGTTTTTGATCGGTCCGTAGGTACGCACGAAGATATCCTCGAGCTCCTGATCGGCGATGTAATGACCGCCGCTCTTATAGCCCTCGTCCTTCTTTCCCTCATGCATACGCTCGAGGCGCAGTGCATCCGCTTCGAAGTCGCGCTTCTCCACCGGGCCATCCAGCTCGAGCGGCGACTCGACATGCATGTAGCTCTCCACCTCGTCAAACGGCACGAGAAAGCCGGTCCCATGGGCACAGAAGACGGAAGAACATGGATTCAGGATATCCTGATCCGGATCATAGCCCCTGGCGAGGATCACCTCCTCCGGATTATGGCAACGATCATAGCCGCTGAAGCGCAGGGTGAGATTTCCCAGTCCCTTCGTGTAGACCATCAGCTCCTGGTGATAGTTCCGCATCGCCACGACAGGAGCGGTCCCTTCGAGTACCGCCCGCTCTCCCTTCAGCTCCGGTGCACCGAAATGAGCGTTCATGTTCGAGAGATCGGTCATCGCACGTCCGACATAGTCGCCCGGGATTTCCAGCGTGAAGGCATAATACGGCTCCAGCAGGATGTTCTCCGCCTTTCGCAGTCCCTGGCGCACCGCACGGTAGGTCGCCTCACGGAAATCGCCACCCTCGGTATGCTTGTTGCTGGCCCGTCCGGCAACGAGTGTGAAGCGAATGTCGGTGACCGGGCTGCCGGTGAGCACCCCGATATGCTCCCGCACCTTGAGATGGGTCAGTACGAGACGCTGCCAGTTGATGGCCAGCGCATCCGTCGAACAGTCGGTTCGGAACTGAAGACCGCTGCCGCGCGGGAGCGGCTCCAGCAGTAGATGTACCTCCGCATAGTGACGAAGCGGCTCGAAATGGCCGACACCCTCGACCGGTGCTGCGATCGTTTCCTGATACAGGATACGACCGGCTGAAAAATCGATCTCGATGCCGTAACGCTCCTTCACCATACGCTTCAGGATCTCGGTCTGGACCGCTCCCATGAGCTGAATGTGAATTTCCTTCTGCGTGCTGTCCCAGCGGATGTGCAGCTCCGGAAATTCATCCGCGAGGGACTGCAGCTTCCGATAGAGCTCCAGTGCATCCACATCCTCGGACACCAGCTGATAATCCAGCACCGGACGCAGGCTCGGGTCACGTCCCGCCGGCTCACAGCCGAGGCTGTCACCGGTTTTCAGGCCCGGAAGATCCGGAATCGCCACAACCGATCCAGCTTCCGCCGTATCCGCGGTGGTATACTTCACGCCGCTGTAGAAGCGAAGCTCCGGCACCTTCTCCCCCGGCAGGAGCTCGGTACGCACCTTCAGCTCGCCACCGGTAATCTTCATATAGGAAAGGCGATGTCCCTGTGCATCCCGTCCGATCTTAAACACGCGGGCACCGAAGCTCGTCGGATAGAGCGGGATCTCGATCAGCTGGTACATGCCCTGGAGCAGTGCCTCCACGCCATCGCCCTTCAGTGCCGAACCGAAAAATACAGGGAAGAGCTTCCGGTCGAGGATCATGTTCCGCACGTCCTTCGGCTCGAGGACACCGGTTTCGAGGAAGCGCTCCATACAGCGCTCGTCGCACATGGCGATGTTTTCCTTGAGGGCGTCGGACATCGCATAACGTCCCGCCTCACTGAAATCGACGAGAGACATGCCGAAGTGCTTTTCCAGGTCCGCCATCAACGCCGCCTTCTCCGTCCCCGGCTGGTCCATCTTATTGACGAACACGAAGCACGGAACATGGTAGCGTTCCAGCAGACGCCATAAGGTCTCCGTATGTCCCTGTACACCATCGGCACCGTTGATCACGAGGATCGCATAGTCCATCACGGACAGGGTCTTCTCCATCTCAGCGGAAAAATCCACATGACCCGGGGTATCAAGGAGGGTCACCGCGATATCCTGAAGCTGAAAACTCGCCATCTTCGAGAAGATGGTGATGCCACGTTCCTTCTCCATCTGGTCAGTATCGAGGTACGCGTCGCCCTTATCTACCCTTCCCAGCTTCTGAATACGTCCGGAAGTATAGAGGATCCGCTCCGACAGCGTCGTCTTCCCCGCATCTACATGTGCGAGAATCCCCAGTACCAGTCGTTTTGTATAATTGTCCGCCATCTTAATTCAGTTCTTCCTTATACTGTGTCGTGAAGATCCTGCGAAGCTCATCCACGACCTGTCCCAGGCTCTTGCCCCGCTCATCGATGCGGATATCCGCATACTTTTCATAGAGGCGGGTGCGCTCATCATATAGATCCTTCAGTGTGTACCCGTCCGGAATCGCGACGCCACGATCGACGATGTTGCCGATGCGGCGTACCATCTCATCGTAACTGATGTCGAGGTAGACGACCTTACCGATGGACCGGAGGTGCTGCATCGCCCAGTCCTCGTAGCAGATGGAGCCGCCCGGTGCGATGACGGAGTTTTCCACCTCGAGGCTCGCCGCGATATCACCTTCGACCCGCAGGAAACCCTGCTGTCCTTTTTCAGCGATGATTTCCTTCAGAAGCTTCCCTGTCTTCTCCTGGATGACGATATCGACATCCACGAAGCTCATTCCGAGGCGCTTCGCCAGCAGTACGCCGACGGTGGACTTGCCACTGGATGGCATTCCGATCATCGTAATGTTCATAGTGTCTCCTCTCTGTTCTGTTACATCGTCCGGAGAGCGGACTTCAGCCTCCGATTGCCGGAGCCGGAAGTCCGCCCTCCCGCATATTCGACAGGACTGAATCTCCAGGCTGCACGCATTTCTGTTTACAGCTGCTCTGCGAAAAGGGTCAGCTGTGGCACAAGCTGCTTCTTACGTGAGACGACACCCGGAAGCTCGACGGACCAGGCATCGATCGCCTTCTCGTCCTCTCTTCGTGCAGGTCTCCGCACAGATTCCACGGCGAAGGCATTGTTCACAAGCGGACCTGCGCCGGATCCGATGGCCAGGAGGTCGGTGCTTCGCTCGAGGATGTTGGTCAGCATGATGAAGCTCATGTCGATGCCCTCGACCTTCATCGCTTCGAGGGCGAAATCCTCCAGCGCGTCCTTCATGCTTTCGAGCTCTTCCTTATTCAGGGAGGTCACCTGGCTGACACCGAAGTCGACCTTGCCGGCCTTGAAGTGCTTGAAATCCTGGTAGAAGATTTCCTTGATGGTTTTTCCCTTCAGGTTTGAACCGGCGGAGAACATATCAAAGGCGTACTTCTCGATGTCGACGCCGACGATCTCCGCGAGCTCACGTGCGGTCTTCTCGTCCTTCGGTGTGCAGGTCGGCGAACGGAAGAGAAGGGTATCCGAGATGATCGCAGACATCAGAAGACCGGCCGTCGGACGGTCGATCTCCACACCGTTCTCGCGGTACATCATCGTGATGATCGTCGAGCAGCAGCCGAGCGGCTGGTTCCGGAAGTATACCGGGGACATGGTCTGCACGGCGCCGATCTTATGGTGATCGATGATCTCGAGGATGTCGGCGGACTCGATACCCTCGACTGCCTGGCCGGCTTCGTTGTGATCTACGAGGATGACCTGCTTGCCGTGATTTCCGAGGAGATTTCGGCGGGAAATCATGCCGAGGTAGGTACCATCCTTACTGAGAACCGGGAAATCTCGGTGACGCTTGTTCGCCATGATGTCATGGATATCATCCACGAAGTCGTCCTCGGTAAAGGTGATCAGATTATCCTCCGTCATGAAGTAATTGATCGGCATCGACTGGTTGATGAGTCGCGCTGCGGTATAGGCGTCGTAGCTGGTGACCATGATGATCATACCGTTCTGCTCGGCCAGGGACTTGATGGTCGGGGAGACATCGGCACCCTCACAGATGATGATGCAGTCGGCACCGTTATCCATCGCGGAGAGCTGATTCTCCGCACGGTTTCCGAGGAGGACGATGTCGTGCTTCTCGATATAGTAGGACATCATCTCCGGGTTTGCGGCCGCGATCAGCACCTTTCCTTCGGTGCAGAAGCGCTTGACATCACCGGTGACGACGGTCGCTTCCAGGGTTTCCTGGATATTCGAAAACTGTGTATGTGCCTTCGAGATGATCTGCGAGTCATAGACATTGAAATAAGACTTCGCGATATCGCCGATGGTGATGACGCCTTCGAGGGCGTTCCGCTTCGTGACGACCGGAAGGGTGACGACATTGCCCTCGTTCATCATGGTCCAGGCCTTCTTGAGGGACATGTTTTTATTCACACCCGGGGTCTGGCGGTACTCGATGTCGGAGACCTGGGTCTTCACGGTCGTGATCAGGCGTGGCTCCGGCACCTCGAAGTAATCGAGGACGAAGGCAGTCTCACGGGACGGTTCACCTGCGCGGCATGGGATGTACTTATTGCTGCCGGTGATTTTATTTTTCAGGTTTGCGTATGCGATCGCAGCGCAGATGGAGTCGGTATCCGGGTTACGATGGCCCGTGACCAGCACCTCACGCTCTGTGTTGTGTGGGATCAGTGTTTTATTTTTCGGCATGTATTTTCCTCACAAGTAAAGCCATTTTTACTTGTTATACGTTACCACAAATGCGACGGCAACTCAATGCAGGTACTTGAAAAGGGACATGGCACGTAACTGCCGAAATATTTCGGAAATCAAAAATCGTTTACTGTTTGTTCATAATTTATTCATATTTCGATACTATATTAACAATGTACAGAAAGTTAGATGAAGAAAAGCATCTGTACGATATGAATGTTGGTATTTTTCTCCAATTGATAGATTTTTCATAATTGCCCCGGCGGAGCTTCGGCTCCACCGGGGCCTCCTCATTTCATGCTGAAATTCCTCTGCCTTCCGTTCACGATCGGTGGTCGTCGAATCTGCCGGCGACCCACGCATCGTCACCTGACTTTGCCATTTTTGTATCCAAACATCCTCGTCCCTGTACCCACATACAAGAAAATGCCCGTTTGTGAAACGGGCATCTTCAAACACCCCCTGCCCCC
>JAUNWX010000053.1 GCA_030540075.1 Lachnospiraceae bacterium | reverse complement strand
TCAGCGATTGCAGAGGGCCTAGTGCCGCTTAGGGTCCCCGGCTTAGATTGAACCGGTCTCGGAGTACTGTGCCTCCGTTGCCGTTCCCTCCGGGTCCCCACCCCGCCTGAACTTAAACGTAAAATTATTGATAAAGAAAGGCGATGTGCTATGGCATATGATGGACTGGTCGTTTCGGCGACCGTAAAGGAGTTTCGTGAGCGTCTGATCGGCGGCCGGATCGCGAAGATCACACAGCCGGAGAAGGATGAGATCCAGCTGACGGTGCGAAATCAGAAGGATAATGTGAAGGTACAGATCTCGGTTAATCCGTCTCTGCCGCTCTGCACTCTCACGGAGGATGCAAAGCCGGCGCCGATCAACGCGCCGACCTTCTGCATGGCCCTTCGGAAGCACATCGGAAACGGTGCGATCCTCGACGTGCGGCAGCCGGACCAGGCACTGCACGAGGACGGCCTCGAGCGTGTGATCATCTTCACCATCGAGCATCTCGATGAGATGGGTGACCTCGGAAAGCGCTACCTCGCGGTCGAGCTAATGGGCAAGTACTCGAACATCATCCTGCTCCGCGATGACCACACGATCATCGATTCCGTGAAGCGCATCTCCGCTTCCCAGTCCTCGGTGCGGGAGGTGCTGCCGAATCGTCCGTACTTCATCCCGGATGCGGGTGGAAAGAAGAATCCGCTCGCGCTCGAGGAAGCCGATTTCTGTGCGCTGCTCGCGCAGCAGCCGGAGCCGGTCTTCAAGGCCCTCTTCCATCACATCACGGGACTTAGTCCGCTGACGGCCTCCGAGCTCTGTCACCGTGCCGGGGTCGATCCGGACCTCTCCGCGAACTGCCAGCCGGCCGAAGCATTGGCCGCACTGTATGGAAGCTTCCATCATATTATAGAAGAAGTTGCGATCGAGCGGCAGCCGGATCCGGTCATCGTCTACCAGGATGAGGTGCCGACGGACTTCTCGGCCTTCGATCTCACGCTGTACGAGGAGGACGCGGCCTTCGAGGTCGAGCACTTCGATTCGATGAGCGAGGTCATCCGCCGCTTCTACAGCGAAAAGGATAAGAGCTCCCGTATCCACCAGCGTTCGACGGATCTCCGGAAGGTGCTGACGACGCTGATGGAGCGTGCCGGGAAGAAGCTGATGATCCAGGAGAAGCAGCTGCGGGATACCGAGGGCATGGATAAGTACCGTGTGTACGGGGAGCTGCTGCATACCTACGGCTACTCGCTGCAGGGCGGGGAGAATCATCTGGTCTGCGAGAACTACTATACGAACAGTGAGATCACGATTCCGCTGCAGAAGGATCTCTCGGCGGCGGAGAATGCGAAGCGCTATCTCGAGAAGTACCAGAAGCAGAAGCGCACGAAGGAGAACGTGACGGTGCAGCTCGAGGAGACGCGGAAGGAGGTCGAGCATCTCGAGTCGATCCGAACGGCGCTCGACATCGCGGAGTCCGAGGAGGATCTGCAGGATATCCGCCGGGAGATGATCGATTTCGGTTTCCTGCACAAGGCGCCGGGGAAGGGAAAGAACCGGCTGCAGCGGAAGTCGAAGCCGTACCACTGGGTGACGAGTGATGGCTACGAGCTGTTCATCGGGAAGAATAATTATCAGAACGAGGATGTGAGCTTCCGGCTCGGCGACGGTGGGGATCTCTGGTTCCACGCGAAGGGGGTCACGGGTTCGCATGTGATCGTGAAGACGGGCGGGCAGCCGATGGAGGAGGTGCCGGACCGGGTCTTCATCGAGGCGGCGGAGCTCGCAGCGTACTTCTCTTCTCACCGTGAGGATCCGAAGGTCGAGGTCGATTATACGATCCGGAAGAATCTCCGGAAGGTACCGAATCAGGCGCCGGGCTTCGTCATCTATCATACGAACTGGTCGGTGACAGTGGAGCCGAAGAATTTACTGGCTGAGTGATTGAAGCGCTGGGCCCCGGAGGGCAGCCACCAGAAACACAGTACACTTTGTTGCATTAAAAAAGACCGCTTATGCGGTCTTTTTCCTTTCGTCGTAAATTTTGCAGATGCAAAATTTACTCCTCATTTTCTTCTTCCCAGTTGGTATAAACGGTCTGGACGTCCTCGGATGCGTCGAGCAGGTCGAGGGTTCTGCGAAGTCCCTTTACGACCTCTGGGTCGGTAACGGATACGTAGTTCTGCGGGATCATCACGACGTCAGCCTCTGCCATCGGGATGCCCTGCTTCTCGATGTTCTCGCGAACGGTCTCGAAATCAGCCGGATCGGTGATGATCACGTAGGAATCCTCTTCGTCGGTGATGTCCTCGGCACCGGCCTCGATGGCCATATCCATGAGAGTGTCGAAGTCCTTATCCATATCGTCCATGGCCTCACGGTCGAGGATGATCTGGCCCTTCTCGTCGAACATGAAGGAAACGGCACCCTGGGTTGCGAGTGAGCCGTGGCCCTTTGTGAATGCAGAACGAACGTCAGCGGCTGCACGGTTCTTGTTATCGGTGAGAACCTTGACGATGATCGCTACGCCGTTCGGGCCGTAGCCCTCGTACTGAAGCTCCTCGAAGTTATCCGCATCCATGGATCCGGCTGCCTTCTTGATACCGCTGTTGATGGTGTCGTTCGGCATGTTGTTTGCCTTCGCCTTCGCGATGACAGCCGCGAGCTTGGAGTTGTTCGCTGGGTCAGGTCCGCCGGCCTTTACAGCCAGTGCGAGCTCATGGCCGATCATGGTGAAAATTTTGCCCTTAGCGGCATCATTCTTTTCCTTCTTAGCACGGATGTTTGAAAACTTGGAATGTCCTGACATAATACTTCTCCTCAATTACATATATAAAATCGATCGATGTTTAAATCAAACTCTAGTACTATAACGTAAAAACGGCGTAGAATCAAGCTTTTCTGTCATGTTTGCGTCTTAGAACGGCGTGCGGCTCTCCATATGGCCTCCGCCACTGTCTCTCCGTTACCCAGGCTTTTTCTTCATTTCTGCATCACGATGCCGAGCATGTCCGCCGTTTCCCTGGCGAGGACGCCGTGGGTTCCGTGGATGCGTGCGGCCTGTCGTCCGGCTTCTGCGTGGAGCAGTACGCCGGTGACGGTGGCATCGAAGGCCATCCTGCGCCAGAGTGTGCGCTGCTCTTCTGCTGTGCCTTCATTCAGTGCGTCGATCCGATCGGCGCGCAGGACGGCATAGACGCCGGCGATAGCGCCGGACAGTACGTCGCCGGAGCCGCCCTTACTGAGGGCCGGGCTCGCCTCCAGGTTCTGGAAGGCGTGTCCGTCTGCGTCCAGTACGATGGTTTCGGAGCCCTTCATCACCGTCACCGTGCCATGTGCTTCGGCCAATGCTTCCGCCGCGTGGGCCGGGCACTGAAGGATTTCCTGCAGTGAAGCCGCAGAGAGGCGTGCCATCTCCATCGGGTGTGGGGTGACGACCACCGGGATCTGCGATGCGATGTGGTCGACGAGCTGCATCAGCTCCGGACGGGCGCTCAGGATATTGAGGCCGTCCGCATCGATCAGCAGAAGCGGGAATTTCCGAAGCCATTTCGACCGTTCTTTTCCGGATGACTCCGGATGTTCCGATGCCAGACTGTTCTTCGCTGAAGGAGCTGAATCTTCAGACTCCGAGCTCTTCTCCGTATCCTCTTCGACTCCCTCAGCCACGCTCAGTAATACTCCATTTTCTTCCGTCACTACACCACACTGCGCTGCGATGGCCTGCAGCAGCTCGCGGACGAGCGTCACGCTCAGCGCTTCGGTGCCGAGGCCCGGCCCCAGCACGACGATGTCCGCCCAGGAGACATTGGCCTCGGACAGGACCCGGAAGTTACTGTCTGTATCGTAGCCGCTGAAAATCGCCTCCGGGAGCAGGGACTGCACGATGAGGCGGTTCGACTGCGGGGTCAGGATGCGCACGAGGCCGGCGCCGCTGCGATAAGCGGCGAGCGCGGCGAGGTAGGCAGCACCACACATCCCCTCTGAGCCGGCAGCCACGAGGATCTTTCCGTAGGTCCCCTTATTGCTGTCGCTCCGGCGTGCCGGAATCTTCCTGAGATAGATCGTCTTGTCTGTTTCCATCTGCGCCCTCCAGTATGGCAAATGCGATGACGAGCTCCTTTGTGTCGGAGATCGAGACCTGAATCGAGCGTCCACCCAGCTGCTCATACAGCGTGCGGGCGCCGCCGTGCAGCACGACATAGGGTTTTCCGAGATCATCCCGGAGCACCTCGACGTCGATCGGGCGGAAGCCGCGGAAGCCGGTGCCGAAGCACTTCGCGACTGCTTCCTTACATGCAAAATCACCGGCAAGCATGGAATCTCTTCCAGATGCCTGCCGGCGCTCATGCTCCGTAAAAATACGATTCTCCGTGCCTGTTCGCCGGGTACTCTCGATACGGCTGATCTCCAGGATGTCGGTGCCGATACCGATCACCATCTTATGCCTCTTCCTCGGCTGCTTTCCGTCCGTAGGTTTCACCCATACGGTAGCTGAGTCGCATCAGCGACTCGGAGAGATGCACGTTCTCGATGACGACATTATCCGGGACCTCGAGATCGACGTGTGCGAAGTTCCAGATACCGACGACGCCATCCGCAATCAGCTGCTCGACGACCTTCACCGCCGGTGTCTTCGGGATGCAGACCGCTGCCATCTTGACATGAAACTCCTTCACGACCTCGTCGATTTTCTCCATCGGAAGCACCTCGACATCGCCGACCCGCGTGCCGATGACCGTCGGATCCTGATCGAAGATCGCGCGCACGATGAAGCCACGCTTCCGGAAGTTCGTATAGTTCGCCAGTGCCTGTCCTAAGTGACCGGCGCCGACGATGATCATCTCGTGCTCCTCATCGATGTTCAGGATCTTCGCGATCTCATCGTGAAGGTTCCGGATGTTGTAGCCGTAGCCCTGCTGGCCGAAGCCACCGAAGTTATTGAGGTCCTGGCGGATCTGTGACGCCGTGAGCTTCATCCGCTTACTTAATTCGTTCGACGAAATGCGCTCGATGCCCTGATCCATGAGATCCTCGAGATAACGATAATATCGAGGAAGTCTCTGGATAACCGCCTGTGATATTTCTTTCTTTGCCATGTTCTTACGCTCTCCTGTAATATGATTTTATAGATAATGCATACAAAATCATAGATTTCGTTCTAAATTATACAATCCTGTGAAATAGATGTCAAAGATAAGTTGTAGAATTCTTAACAATACTTCTATTAAAAAATTATAAACTTCTTATACTCATCGGTATCTTCATCGGCAGAATGACAGCAGTGTTTAAAACCGGGGAATACATTAAGGCGCCCATTGCAGTGATGCAATGGGCGCCTCGTTTACTTATAAATCAGAGATCTAAAATCAGATCTTCGGGGTTCTCTTCAGAATCTCGTGTCTCTCCGGACCATTGGAAACCATGGTGATCGGGGTCTCGATGTGCTTCTCGATGAAGTCGATGTAGTTCTTGCAGTTCTCCGGAAGCTCATCATAGTTCTTGATGCCGCGGATGTCGCAGTTCCAGCCCGGAAGTGTCTCGTATACCGGCTTTGCCTTGTTGAGGAGCGGTGTTACAGGGAAATCCGTGGTTACCTTGCCATCGATCTCGTAGCCTACGCAGACCTTGATCTCCTTCAGGTAGCCGAGTACGTCGAGCACCGTCAGTGCGACCTCGGTCGCGCTCTGCAGCTGGCAGCCATACTTCGAAGCGACGGCATCATACCAGCCGACTCTTCTCGGACGTCCGGTGGTTGCACCGAACTCACCCTTATCGCCACCTCTTCTACGAAGCTCATCCGCCTCGTCGCCGAAGATCTCGGAAACGAAATCACCGGCACCGACCGCGGAGGAATATGCCTTCGTTACAGCGACGATATCCTTGATCTCATATGGAGGGATACCGGCACCGACCGCGCCATAGGCTGCGAGTGTGGAGCTGGAGGTAACCATCGGGTAGATACCGTGATCCGGATCCTTCATGGTACCGAGCTGACCCTCGAGCAGGACGGTCTTGCCTTCCTTCAGTGCCTCACGCAGGAACTTCGAGGTATCGGCCACATACGGTGCGATCATATCTCTCTGACGGTGCATCTCCTCGAGGAGCTCATCGTAGCTGATCTCCGGTGCATGATAGAGCTCACGCAGGATCGCATTCTTGATCTCGACGACCTTGTGCAGACGATCCTGGAGGACCTCCTCATCGAAGAGCTCGTTTACCTGAAGACCGATCTTTGCGTACTTGTCAGAGAAGAAAGGTGCGATACCGGACTTCGTGGAGCCGTAGCTCTTACCGGCGAGTCTCGCCTCCTCGAGTGTATCGAAGAGAACGTGATATGGCATCATAACCTGTGCACGGTTGGATACCAGGATCTTCGGGGTCGGAACGCCGGCGTCGACGATGGACTTCAGCTCTGCACAGAACTTCTCGATATCGAGTGCAACACCGTTTCCGAGTACGGATGTGGTGTGATTATAGAATACGCCGCTCGGCATAAGGTGGAGTGAGAAACGACCATAATTGTTGATGATGGTATGGCCGGCATTTGCGCCACCCTGGAAACGTACAACGATATCCGAGGTCTCGGCAAGCATATCGGTGATCTTGCCCTTGCCCTCGTCGCCCCAGTTTGCTCCAACGATTGCTCTTACCATGTGAATCCTCCTAAGGATAGCATCCGCGTATGGATACTATGGATGTTCTTCACCTTTTTGACACAGTCCATCGCGGGCGTCCTCACCCGGATGTATGTGAGAGATTCGTGACCAGAACATCCTGTGTTATTTTTTGTTTGTCAGCTTCGTGAACCAGATGAAGATGTAGATCACCACCGGTACGACGACCAGACAGAATAAACAGGCCAGAAGATACTGTGTCGCTCCGGTCACCGCAAAATACAGTACGGCGACGAGGAGAAACGCGATGATGACCAGTGCGAGAATCGCGAGTATTCGTTTCAGCTCCATGGTCACTACCTCCTGTATCGTGCTTACGCACAGACAAAATTATTATATCGGGAATATGGTCTGATTTCAAGGGGTCTACTGCACCTCGCGGATGAGGCAGTACTGCTTGAGGTCGAAGTGCTTTTCCATCACGCCGTAGAGCTTGAAGCCGAAATGCTCGTACATGGCGACGTTGTGCTCGTTGTGGGTTTCGAGGGACATCATGAGATGATGGGCGTCGGCGTAGGCGATGGCCTCGTCCATGAGGATCGAGGAGTTGTGGTGATGCTGCTTCTCGGGATCGACGGCGAGGTAAATGATGTGGATGCGCTCTTCCTGATGGAGCTGGTCGGTCCATTTCTCGTTCAGGTAGTCCTTGCCGAGGACGAAGTTCCAGAAGGCCCGGAGGCTCGGGTCCTCCTTGATGAGGTACTCGTCGGTCTTCAGGTTCGCGCGGAGCTCGGTCAGATAATAGCGGAAGAAATTATACGGCTCCGATTCGTCGGATACGACCAGGATGCCGTTCAGCTCCGGGCTGTCCGCGAAGATTTCGCAGGTCTCGAACATTTCCTCGAGATCACAGTGAAACAGCTCCGGCAGCAGGCGCTTTCTCGTGTCCTCATCCGGAATCAGCTTACAGTACAGCGGGTCCTTCGCGAAGCAGACGGTCAGCAGTCGCTCCAGCTTCGGGATGTCTTCCTTTTTGACGCGGTACAATTTGTCACTATCCATAGTAAATCCTGTTTAACATTCCTTTCCACCCGCAAGCGCTGAAATCTGTTTCAGGCTCTGGATGATATTGTTTGTTTCGCGAATCATGTATTCGAGATCCGATGTATAGCACGCTTCCTGATTCTTCCGTACGCGGTTCAAGATGCGAAGCTCCTCTTCGAAATCCGCCGAACTGCTTTCGGCCTTACCCTTCAGCTTCTGCACCAGCTGGTACAGATTCTCGTGATGCACGATCCGTCCGGCGCCCCACTGGAGGCGCTCCTTCGGCTGGCAGAAGACGTAGTCCGTGAAGTAGTTGAACACCTCCTCATCGAACTGGAAGGCGTAGCAGTTGTTGTCGATCTCATAGATGGCATCGAGCGCACCGCGAGCATCGCCCTGCTCGAGACAGCGGATGGCATCCTTGATATGCGTGAGGTTCTGCCGTACCGCCTGCTGCGGGAAGAGGACGGTATCCTGCCAGTCGAGGCGCACGAAGGAGTCCTGGGCCTTTCGGAAGGCCTTCATCAGGATCGCGGTACACTCTCCGGCACAGGATGGTGTCACGCCGGAAGCATTGACCGAATCGATCCAGCGGTACACGTTCCGTCCGAGGGTGGCCGCTTCCTTCGTCACGGCATCCAGCTCCGCGCCCAGTTCACCGACGAGGCCGGCGTAGCGCAGGTCAATGCTTCTGTTCATCGCTTCGAACAGCGCGGAAAAATCCATCGGCGGGAGGATCAGCTGGTCGAATTTCTGAATCAGCGTGCCGTATAAGAGGTGATGGAAACGGTAGACCGGCTCATGATAATAGGCTTCGTTATCGAACTGCGAGTGATAGTGCGTCTCCATGAAACTGCTGTCGGTGAACTCGTTGACCATCGAGGGAATCCCGGCGATGGCCATCGAGAAGTCATCGGACATGGTCTGGATCGGCGCATGCACTTCGAGGCCCTCCGGATACGCGTTCGGATCTACCGGGATGTCGGCGATGGCCTGCTCGAGGAAGTGCACGTACTCATAGACGCTGCGCACGGCATCCTTCGTTCCATGGGCGTGGGCCGGGAGCTCGAAGTTGAAATCGGCCACGACCCTGCCCTGCCACTCCGGACGGACACGGAAGACCTGCTGGTAAGCACCGGTTGACCAGTCATACTTCGTATTCACGATACCCCACTCTTCCGCCGCGAGCGCGGCGATCACGATGGTCTTCTTCGGCCGATAGCCACTGTCGATCAGCGCCTTCGCGATGCCGAACATCATGGCCACTGCGGTGTTGTCATCCTGAAAGCCGCTGAAGTAGGAGTCATAATGTGCCGACAGAAGGATCATCTGCTCCGGATCCTCCCCCGGAATCGTGCCGATGATGTTGTAGGAGTGCTGCTTTTCCGTGACGGCGCTGTCTGCATCGAGCGTCACTCGAAGTTCATCCGTCTCCAGCAGCGCCTGCTTCAGGACCGCCGCATCTGCCCGGGACATGGAAAATGCGGCCGCCTCTGCGGGACCGGCGATGTCCTGCGCATTCAGTGCTTCATCCTGGATCTCCGCGAAGCCCCCCTCCTGCACGGCAATCAGCGCTGCCGCACCTCGAACATACGCCTGATAGACCGGGAAATTGATCCACCACTCATCACGTTGATTGATTTCTGCGAGAACCAGCTTTCCACGGACGTCTTTTCCATCATAATCCACTGCCGTACCCTTCCCGACGTAGACGAGACCATAATCTTTCGGTCCATCGGTCTGGAAGCTTGTCTGATAACCGCCGAGCAGCGCCCGCAGCCCCTCACTTCCATCCTTTCGGTACCATACGAGCTCTGCCTTATGAAACTCCCAGGCATCCACGCAGATCGGGTCCTTATGGACATCCCGGAGACCGATGCGCTCCATCTCCTCCCGCAGCATCTCGCCGGTCGCA
>JAUNWX010000014.1 GCA_030540075.1 Lachnospiraceae bacterium | reverse complement strand
CGACGAGGATGAGCATGATCACGAGGAGCATGAGCACCATCATCACGACCATGATGAGGACGAGCACTGCTGCTGTCACCACGATCACGAGGATGAGCATGAGGAGCATGAGCACCATCATCATGATCACGACGAGCACGGTCACTGCTGCTGTCACGACCATGACGCGGACGAAGTCTTCACCAACTGGGGCATGGAGACGCCGCATCCGTTCAGCAAGTCGAAGCTCGAGTCCATCCTTCACGAGATGGCCGAGGGTGAGACCTACGGCACCGTCATCCGCTGCAAGGGTATGCTCGAGGATGCCGAAAACCGCGGTCACTGGATGTACTTCGACCTCGTACCGGGTCAGACCGAGGTACGTGAGGGCTCTCCGGAGTTCACCGGTAAGGTCGTTGTCATCGGCGCACATCTCGATGAAGAAGCACTGAAGCACGCATTCTGCGAATAAATAGGAGTTTTTATGGCAACAAGTGATAATTACGAGTTACAGGATGATCAGATTCCTGTATTCCTGATCAACGGCTTCCTCGAGGCCGGCAAGACCGAGTTCATCAAGTACACCATGGCCCAGGAGTATTTCCAGGCCGAGGGCACGACCCTGCTTCTTCTCTGCGAGGAGGGCGAGTCCGAGTACGATGAGGCGGAGCTCGAAAAGTACCATACCATCGCGATCCGCATGGAGAAGGAGACCGACTTCAACGAGGCGTACCTCTCGAAGCTGCAGGCGGAGTATAACCCGGAGCGTATCATCATCGAGTGGAACGGCATGTGGAACCAGGATGATCTCTACGACGGTCCGATGTCCGAGCAGGAGCTCGCGAAGGATCAGGGACGTCCGGCCAACTACGAGCTGTCGATGCCGGAGAGCTGGGTGATCTATCAGGTCATCACCATCATGGATGGCTCCACCCTCGGCATCTACATCAATAACAACAACATGCGCAGCTTCCTCGGACAGATGCTCCGGGAGGCTGAGCTCGCGATCGTGAACCGTTGTGACAATGTCTCCAGCGAGCAGCTGGTGGACTTCCGCCGGAAGATCCGTGCGATGGGACAGGGCGCAATGCTGATCCTCGAGGATAAGAACGGCGAGATCCAGCAGGACATGCTCCCGGAGGATCTGCCATATGACCTTGCGGCCGACAGCATTGAGCTGAAGCCGGAGGACTACGGTACCTGGTTCGTCGACTGCATGGATAACCCGGATCGTTACCTCGGGAAGAAGATCAGCTTCACTGCGATGGTGCTGAAGCGCCGCGGTATGCCGGCGAATGAGTTCATCCCGGGACGTATGGCGATGACCTGCTGTGCGGCCGATATGACCTTCCTCGGCTTCGTGACGAAGGGTGATCCGGCTGTGATCGCACCGTTTAACACGAGAGACTGGGCGAAGCTCACGGCGACCGTCACGATGGAAGAGCGCGAGGAGTACAGCGGCGAGGGCCCGGTGCTCGAGCTCGAGTCGATCGTCCGGACCGGTCCGATCGAGGATGTCGTCACATTCTGATTATAAGAACTATAAGCCGTGGCTATCGCCACGGCTTTTTCTATAATTCATCCTTGCATTTGGAAAAATACGCGCTATAATACACTCATAACTAATCCGCTTTAAAGCGCTAAAGCTTCTAAGGCTTTAAAGGACAAAAGCGGATGAGAAAGAGGAGATGTATTATGAAGAAAATGAACAGATTCACAGCGATTTCCATGGCCGCGATGATGGCTGTGGCTTCCTTAAGTGCCTGTGGCTCCAGCTCCACACCAACCGCGACGACCGCGGCAGCAGCAGAGACGACGGCAGCCGCAGCAGAGACCGATGCGACGACCGCAGCGGCAGCTGAGGCGAGCGATGGCAAGACCTATAAGATCGGCGTACTTCAGCTCGTACAGCATGCCGCACTCGATAAGGCAAACGAGGGCTTCGTAAAGGCACTCGATGATTCCGGAATTTCCTACGAGATCGATCAGCAGAATGCGTCCGGCGAGCAGTCCGCCTGCCAGACCATCTCCGAGAAGTTCGTAAATGATGGCGATGATCTCATCTACGCGATCGCAACTCCGGCAGCCCAGGCCGCTTCCGCTGCGACGACCACCATTCCGATCGTTCTTTCTGCTGTCACCGATCCGGCGGAGTCCGGCCTCGTGGCATCGAACGACGCTCCTGGCGGAAACGTCACCGGTACTTCTGATCTGACCCCGGTTGCAGAGCAGATCGACCTTCTCCAGCAGCTCCTTCCGGATGCAAAGACCGTCGGTATCCTTTTCTGTACCGCTGAGTCAAACTCCGAGATTCAGGCACAGATGGCGAGAGACGCCTGCGATAAGGCCGGCCTCGCACATGCAGACTACACCGTTTCCAGCTCCAACGAGATCCAGACCGTTGTAGAGTCCATGGTCGGTAAGGTCGACGTCATCTATGCACCGACCGATAACACCATCGCCGCCGGCATGGCAACCGTCGCTTCGGTCGCAACCGACAACAAGATTCCGGTCATCTGTGGTGAGGAGAACATGGTCAATGAAGGCGGCCTTGCAACCTATGGCATCGACTACTACCAGCTCGGCTACATGGCAGGTGAGCAGGCCGTCGAGATCCTGAAGGATGGCAAGAACCCGGGCGATATCCCGATCGGTTACCTCAGCGCGGACAAGTGCACGGTCGCTGTAAATCAGGAGACAGCGGATGCACTCGGCATCGATGTTTCTTCTGTAAAGAAGTAAGTCGTTTTCACGGACTGTCATGGCCGGATACCTGCTTCCTCCTTTAAGGTACGGTACCGCCGATACAGGAAGAGAAAGAACGAAAATCATTTTTTGAAACCGAGGGCGGAGCACAGGCTTCGCCCTTTTTGCATTCCTTGTTGACTTTAAAGTACTAAAGTCCTATGATTATGAAGGTTGTATCAGCGCTTTAAAGCGTCTATGTGACAGAAGGTATAGACAGCTTAGGGGATGCTTTCTTGCGCCGGATACAACCTATTTTTTATTTCAGGAGGAAACCTCATGAACGGTTTACTTGCATCCCTGCTGGGCGCGGTTTCACAGGGCCTCATCTGGTCGATGATGGTGCTCGGCGTCTACATCACCTTTAAGCTTTTAAATATCGCCGATATGACGACGGACGGTGCCTTTGCACTGGGCGGCTGCGTGTGTGCGACGATGATGATCGCGGGACTTGATCCGACCCTGGCGCTGGTATGTGGCGCACTGGCAGGTGGCGTAGCAGGTGCTGTAACCGGTGTTTTACATACCTTCTTCGGTATTCCGGCGATCCTCGCAGGAATCCTGACCCAGATCTCCCTCTGGTCCATCAATCTCCGGATCATGTCGGATAAGTCGAATCAGTCGGTCAATAAGATCGCGTCCGACATCACCTTCTGGGTAGATAAGCTCGGCATCACCCAGTCCCAGGCGACCCTGATCGTCGGCCTGATCGTCGCGATCGCACTGATCATGGTGCTCTACTGGTTCTTCGGCACCGAGCTCGGTGCGGCACTCCGTGCGACGGGTAACAACGAGGATATGATTCGTGCCCTCGGCGTGGATACGAATCATGCAAAGCTGCTCGGCCTCGTCATCGCGAATGTCCTCTGCGGCCTTTCCGGCGCCCTCGTCTGCCAGTCCACGAAGTATGCGGATGTCGGTATGGGTACCGGTGCCATCGTCATCGGCCTCGCGTCCATCGTCATCGGTGAAGTTATTTTCGCCCGTGCACGCAATTTCGCAATGCGTTTGAGCTCCGCTGTCATCGGCTGTGTCCTCTATTTCGTCATCCGTGCCGTCGTGCTCCGTCTCGGTATGAAGGCGAACGACATGAAGCTCCTGTCGGCAATCATCGTCGCGCTGGCCCTCTGTGTTCCGGTCGCGATGCAGAAGTATCGTGCAGCGAAGAGCTATCGTGAGAGTGTGTCCGAGGATGAGGATGCTGCGGATATGCTCGAGCAGAAGGAGGCATAAGCGATGTTAGTGATCAAGAACGTACGAAAGACCTTTAACAAGGGAACCGTCAATGAAAAGAAGGCACTGCGTGGCATCAACCTGACCCTGAACGATGGTGATTTCGTCACCATCATCGGCGGTAACGGCGCCGGCAAGTCGACCCTGCTCAATATGATCGCCGGTGCTTATCCGGTTGATTCCGGTATCATCGAGATCGATGGTGAGAACATCACGAAGCAGCCGGAGTGCAGGCGTGCGAAGTACATCGGGCGTGTATTCCAGGATCCGATGAAGGGTACCGCTGCCGACATGCAGATCGAGGAGAATATGGCCCTCGCCTTCCGAAGAGGAGAGCGCAGACGCCTTCGCTGGGCGGTGACCCAGAAGGAGCGCGAGTTCTATAAGGATGCGCTCGAGCGTCTCGGCCTCGGCCTTCAGAGCCGTATGACCAGTAAGGTCGGCCTCCTGTCCGGTGGTCAGCGCCAGGCCCTGACCCTGCTGATGGCGACCCTGAAGCGTCCGCACCTGCTCCTGCTCGATGAGCATACTGCGGCCCTCGATCCGAAGACCGCCTCGAAGGTTCTGGCCCTCACCGAGGAAATCGTCGAGGAGAACCATCTGACGGCCCTTATGGTCACCCACAACATGAACGACGCGATCCGGATCGGAAACCGCCTGATCATGATGGATAACGGAAAGATCATCTATGATGTCGCCGGTGAGGAGAAGAAAAAGCTCACCGTCGAGGATCTGCTTCAGAAGTTTGAGGAGGCCTCCGGCGGAACCTTCGCGAACGACCGCATGATGCTCGCGCGATGATGTGGAGGCCGGAAGCATTGGCCCAGGACAATGCAGGCGGCCGGAACGCAGGCGGCTGCGCTATGCGCTTCTGAAAAAAATAATGTAAATACAGGACCCCTATGCTATAATGCTCGTGATTTTGAGTTTTATAGATAGGGGCAT
Organism: Lachnospiraceae bacterium; assembly: GCA_030540075.1. Lineage (GTDB taxonomy): Bacteria > Bacillota > Clostridia > Lachnospirales > Lachnospiraceae > Oribacterium. Next base: position 42,901 of record JAUNWX010000014.1, on the reverse strand, counting down.
TTTTATGGGAAAGCCTGGTAGAAGCAGGAAAAAACAGAGCACGGGGAATGAGGCGAGGCAGAGGATCCTTCTGATTTCGGCCCTCGTTCTGTGTGTCCTTTTTATGGGTATACTGATCCGCGTACTGGTGCGCGGCGGGAAGGAAAACGCAGAAGCTGCGGTGGAAGAGCAGACCCTGCCGGAGGCAGCGGAAACAGTGAGCGAGACGGAGACGATTTCGACGGAGTCGCAGATTCAGCGGCTCACCGATCAGATCCAGGCGGATACGCTGCAGCGGGTGCTGCAGCAGTACGCGAACCTCGGCATCGTGAAGTGTGACAGCTACATCAACTTCCGTTCGGCACCGAATCAGAACGATCTCACGAACATCATGGGTGAGCTTACAAACGGTGCGGCCGTGAACATCGTCGAGATGGATCCGGAGGGGGCCGAGGGCTGGGCACATGTCGAGTCCGGCGGGATGGATGGCTATATGTCGAAGCGCTATCTCGTGACCGGCGAGGAGGCCGTCGCGATGGTGCCGGAGCTGATCCGTGTGCGTGCGACCGTCATCACCGATCATCTCCGGATGCGTTCGGGACCGGTCATCGAGGATGGCAATACGGTCGGCTCGGCGGCGAAGGGCGAGAAGTATGAGGTGCTCGAGCGTGCCGGTCAGAGCTGGATCAAGATCGCACCGGACAACATCGACACCATCGATACCTGCTATATGTCGGCGGATCCTCAGTATGTGACGATCGACTACGGCCTCGACGAGGCACGGACCCTGAACCTGAAGGCGAAGGTCCTCAATATGTACGACAATCTCGGCGTTTCCCTCGCGAGTGACTACATCAACGTCCGTTCTTCACCGAAGGAGGACGGCATCAACAACATCGTCGGTAAGTTCCCGGGCTATGCCGGCTGTAACATCCTCGGTGAGGAGAATGGCTGGTACAAGATCAAGTCCGGATCGGTCACCGGCTATGTGCGGAAGGACCTCATCGCGACGGGCGATACGGCGCAGAATCTCGCCGTGCAGCACGCGCAGGTCATGGCGATCGTCAACACGGAGTCGCTGAATGTCCGTTCGGAGGCCTCGACCGACTCGAAGGCCTGGACGGCGGTCACCTCCGGTCAGCGCTATAACGTACTGAATCAGCTCGACGGCTGGGTGCAGCTCGAGCTTGACGCGGGTGATGATGACGGTGAAGATCAGGGAGCGTTCGTCTCAACGCGCGACAACAACGTCACCGTACAGTACGCACTGCAGGAGGCCATCGAGTATTACCCTGCGGTCGAGGCAGCGAACGCGGCCATGGCCTTCCGAAACAAGATCGTCAACTTCGCCTGCCAGTTTGTCGGCAACCGATATGTCTGGGGCGGCACCTCGCTCACCCATGGCTGTGACTGCTCCGGTTTCACACAGTCGGTACTGAAGAACTTCGGCATCCAGGTCCCGCGTGTATCACGTGACCAGGCGAGAACCGGATCGAAGGTGACGAGCGCGAATATGCGCCCGGGCGACCTCATTTTCTACGCAAACCGCAGTGGTACGATCAACCATGTCGGCATGTACATCGGAAACGGCCAGGTGGTGAACGCCGCCTCCACCCGCTCCGGTATCCGCATCTACCGCTGGAACTACCGTACCCCGGTGGCCATCCGAAACGTCATCGGCGACTGACCCACCGCACCTGTTCCCGGGAGGCATATGTTTTTCGGACAATGACGTTGTCAAGAGACTTCATGGGGTCTGACCCCATTAAATTTTTATAAACTTTCAGTGGAGAAAAAACATCTATGCAGAAAACAAAGATCAGTGCAAGCCGCATCGTCGGTATGCTCCTCGGCTGTGTCGTGATTTCCCTCGGCATCGCCTTCTTCAAGCAGTCCGGGCTGGGCAATGACTCCATCACGGCGCTCAACCTCCGGACCTCGGAGCTCCTCGGGATCTCCCTCGGCACCATGAACCTGATGGCGAACACGCTCTTTTTCATCGTCGAGATCCTCTGGGGGCGGAAATACATCGGCCTCGGCACCTTCTTTAACTGGGTGACCATCGGCTACATCGTGACCTTCTTTTATCAGCACATCGAACAGATCTTCGGCGTGGCCTCATCCTTTTCGGTACAGCTGATCTTCGTGATTCTCGGCGTCGTGATCACCTCCATCGGTGTGTCAATGTACCAGACCGCAAACCTCGGCATCGCCCCGTACGATTACCTCGCAATCGGCCTCGCGGATCACACCCCGTTTCCGTACTTCGGCTGCCGTGTCTTCACGGACGCCCTGACCGCGCTCATCACCTTCCTGCTCGGCGGCCTCATCGGCCTCGGCACCCTGATCTGCGCCTTCGGCCTCGGCCCCTTCATCAGCTTCTTCGATACACATTTCTCGAAGAAGTGGATTCGATAAGTATACCCCCGGAGGATTTCTCCGGGGGTTTTGTAGCAGAGAGGGAAATTAATTGTTTTAACTAACATACAACGAGGTTATGAAAAATTTTACAAGTAGTTATTGAAACTATGTGTGTACTGGTGTATGATAGGCTCAATGTTTAAAAAGGAGTGATCATACTATGCATTCTTATATACTCAGCTGTTGTTCGACGGCGGATATGCCGGAGTCCTGGTACCAGGAGCGGGAGGTCAATGTCTGCTACTTCCACCTTCGTGTCGGAGACGATGAGTACCTCGATAACTTCGGGCACTCGATTTCCACCTCCGAGCTGTACCGCCGTATGGTGGCCGGTGAGCGTTCGCAGACTTCGCAGGTCAATGTCGAGGAGTACATCGAGCGCTTCCGCCCGTACCTCGAGGCCGGAAAGGATATCCTGCATGTCACGCTTTCAAGCGGTATTTCCGGCACACTGAATTCTGCCCGCATCGCGGCCGAGGATCTGAAGGAGGAGTTCCCGGATCGGAAGATCTACATCGTGGATTCGCTCTGTGCATCCTCCGGCTACGGACTGCTGATGGATAAGCTCTGTGATTTACGTGACGACGGGATGGATATCGATGCACTCCGTGACTACGCAGAGACAGCGAAGCATAAGGTGCAGCACCTCGTCCTGACGACGGATCTTAAGTTCCTCATCATGGGCGGCCGTGTATCGAAGGCCTCCGGTGCGATCGCTACGATCCTCAATATCTGCCCGCTGATCGAGGTCGTGAAGGACGGCTCTCTCAAGGTGAAGGAGAAGCTCCGTGGCAAGCGAAAGGCCATCGCGCGCCTCGAAGAGAAGATGGAGGAGCTGACAGAGGACGGGCTCAAGTACAGCGGCAGCTGTTTCATCGGCAACTCCGAGTGTGAGGAGGATGCGGAGAAGCTGCGGGAGATGATCGAGGCACGTTTCCCGCATCTGAAGGGAAAAATCCGGATCTATCCGATCGGCCCGACCATCGGATGCCATACCGGCCCTGGAACCCTGGTCGTGTTCTTCTTCGGCAAGGAGAGAACAGAATAAAAATAGGTACAGTTTAGACAGGGGGACCCGAAGGGAACTATTATATGATGCAAGAGGACTGCGTTCAGAGCAGCCCTCTTTTTGATTGACTTTCACTTTTTGCGGTGCTAATCTGCGTTTAAAAGACGCAAGTCTTAATTTATGATGCCGCGGATGCTGACGCGGTCGAAGAGTATGGAGCAGATCTATGATTAATGTTGCAATCGTAAGCCCGGATCATTCACTGGAGCCTGTAGAGAAGGTCATCGCGGAGTATGATTTCGGCTGTCAGTTTTTTCAGTATATCTATCGGAAGATGAGCGATATCGATGCCATCTACCAGGATGTGAAGGGAAAGTGCGATGTCATTTTCTTCTCCGGCGAGCTGGGTTACCACTATATCAAGAATAAGTTCCCGGACAACCGCATCCCATGCACCTTTACGGCCTATGAACCGATCGATGTGCTGTCGATCCTGCTGCAGTTTCAGATCGAGCATCCGGAGACGAAGCTGAACCGTGTCTTCTGTGATTTCCTGACGACGACGAACCACTATATGGATGTGCCACAGTATGTGAAGAAGGAACATTGTCCGTATTTTTTCGAGGATACGCACTACGACTACCGGCACATCACCGCGTATGCGAAGAAGCTCTGGGACGAGGGAAAGATCGATCTGATCCTGTCCCGGTCCATCAATAATCTGAATCGTCTCGATGAGCTTCATATTCCGTATGTGGAGGTCTTTCCTTCCGAGGCGATGATCGTGAAGTCGATTCGCTCGGCCCTCAATGAGCTTCGTCTCGACTCGATCAATCTGAAGGATGAGCTCAGTATCCTGATGCGTCTGCCGTTCGACGAGGATGTCGAGCAGGAGGAGCAGGAGTACCGCGAAGCGACGGTCTACAAGCTCCTGGCCGACTACCGGAAGGCGAACCATCTGCACTTCAGCATCTCTCAGGGCTTCAACCAGTTTGAGATCCATGTGCAGGTTCCGGCCGGCGCGCCACAGCTCGATACGATCCGTACCCTGCTACTGATCCTGAAGAAGGAGCTGAACTTCCCGTTCCGGATCGGTGCCGGTGTCAGCCCGTCCTATGAGCGTTCCCGCTATTTCGCGGAGCACGCCCTTATGGAGGCGGACCGCTATGGCCGGAATGATGCCTTCTTCATGGACGAGGAGGATAAGATCACCGGACCGCTCAGCGCGGATAATCAGCTGATGTACAACTACTCGAATGAAAAGGCACTTGCGTTTGCCCGGGAGAATGGTATCAACGAGACCAATATCCTGAAGCTGATCAGCATCTTCGAGCAGGATGAGGAGCAGTTGATCAGCTCCCATGCACTCTCCGAGAAGCTCGGCATCACGATGCGTTCCGCGAGCCGTATCCTCGCGAAGCTCTACGATCTCGATATGATCCGCTTCCGGGATACCGCGCCGGATACGAAGACGCCGCGCCAGGGCCGTCCGTCGCATTATTATCATTTCAATCCGGAAGCGTTCAGGGAAGCTCTGCTCTAAAGAACAAACACCTGTTTTTGAGATAGATTTTACAGAAGGTTTGGAGTATAATACTAAAGTTACATTGAGAAATTACGACCAGGTGAGGTGACATGGGTAGACCGAAGGGCAGCAAGAATAAACCGAAGACGACAGCAAGCACGAAGGCGCGTTCCAGCAGTAAGGCGCAGGAATACGATGCACCCCTGATGGGGGACGAGGCCGCGATCATCATCACCTTCGCCGTCTCGCTTTTTCTGTTTCTGTCGAATCTGGGTCTCTGTGGTCCGATCGGTGCAGCGCTGAAGGCTGTACAGCTCGGACTTTTCGGCGTGGTCGGTTATATCTTCCCGATCGTGCTGAGCTTCGTGGTGGCCTTCATCCTTTCAAACATCGATAACCCGCATGCGACGCTTCGGATGACTTCGGCGCTGTTCATGCTGGTGTTCCTGTCGGCGCTTCTCCAGCTGTTTACCGCGGGTGGCGTGCAGGACATGACACTGATGGACTTCTACAGTGAGGGCGCAGAGCTCGGCATCGGCGGCGGTATCGTCGGCGGTGCCCTCGCCATGGTGCTTCATACCATCGCCGGAACGGTCGGTGCGGCCCTGATTCTCATCGTCGCGAGCTTCGTGTGCCTCATCTATACCACCGGAAAGCCGCTCGCACGTATCATCGCGAAGCATTCCGCCCGGGCCGCATCCCATGCGCGCGATCGTGCGCGGGAGGACTTCTCACAGGTGGCGGAGTCTGCGCGTCTCCATCGGGAGGAGCGTCGTCTTGCCCGGGAAGAGGAGCTGCGTGCCCGCCGTGCCGGTGTCGACATGCAGGCCATCGATCTTTCGGCCCATCAGTCGCTCGCCGAGATGAGTGCGCCTGCGACCACGTCTGCTGAGGCCAATGCTGCCGATCAGAACACTGCCCGTCAGACAGCGATGCCGGAGGACAGTTTTACCATCCCGGCCATCGACGACATGCCTTCGTTTGAGGCGACCCTTGGGGCGGGTGCCGATGTGACGCAGCCTGCATCAGCGGAGCCGAAGCTGAACGCCGAGCCGACGATCACCGGCATGGGTGCGATCCTCGGTCCGGATGAAAATGCAGCGAACAGCGTTGAGCTTCCGCTGAACGTGCGTCATACCCCGGTGTCACGGGACGACCGCACTGCGATGCCGGGCAGTGATGCCCTGGCAGCTGCGGCAGGAAGCGCTGCAGGTGCAGTGACGAGCGCGACGGCGTCGAGCAGCGCGGAGACCGTCCTCCCGATCCGGACCGGAGCGAATATAGCGACGGCAGCTCAGTCGCCAGCAGCGACCCCGACGGGCAAGTCAGTACAGGCCATCGAGGATGATTTCCCGATCAGCGGCAGCCTCTGGGATGATCAGAACCTCATGGATAACTATATGGATGATGGGGCGGACGAGACTGACCGACATGCAGACGACGCATTCGGCCAGTATGCACAGCCTTCTGCAGCTGAGAACGTGATGGATGCGGAGCAGCCTCCGCTCGAGGATGCCGACGATGATCCATCGGAAGCGGCCTATGCGGGTGACGATGAGGTAAGCGTCGGTCGCAACGGCGTGGCCACCATCGGGCGCGGTGATATGGAGCAGGGGACACGGCGCATCGTCGCGTCAAACGGTCAGGTGATCGATGCCGATGTCGAGCCGATCAAAAAGAAGATCGAGTCCCAGCTCGACCGCGAGAAGAAGGAAAATACCCCGACGGATGCAGATAATGCGAAGGTACAGCAGGAGATCCTCGAGAAAAAGAAGCCGCAGAAGCCGTACGTGATTCCGCCGCTCCGTCTCCTGCAGCAGCCGGCACGACAGGACTTCGATACGAGAGAGGAGATTCGTCAGAATGCGCTGACCCTCCAGGAGACCCTGAAGAGCTTTGGTGTCAATGTCACGATCACGAACATCTCCATCGGTCCGGCGGTGACACGCTATGAGCTGCAGCCGGAGATCGGTGTGAAGGTGTCGAAGATCGTCTCCCTCACGAACGATATCAAGATGCGTCTCGCCGCGGCGGATATCCGTATCGAGGCGCCGATCCCGGGCAAGTCGGCGGTCGGCATCGAGGTGCCGAACAAGCACGGGGCCACCGTTTACCTCGGTGAGGTACTCGGAAGCAGTGAGTTCCAGGGCGCGAAGGCGAAGCTTGCCTTCGGTGTCGGAAAGGACATCGCCGGTAAGACCATCGTGACCGACATCGCGAAGATGCCGCATCTGCTCATCGCGGGTGCCACCGGCTCCGGTAAGTCGGTCTGCATCAACACGCTCATCATGTCCCTCCTCTTCAAGTATAAGCCGGAGGATGTCCGCATGATCATGATCGACCCGAAGGTCGTGGAGCTTTCCGTCTACAACGGCATCCCGCACCTCCTGATTCCGGTCGTGACCGATCCGAAGAAGGCCGCCTCCGCGCTGAACTGGGCGGTGGCCGAGATGACGGATCGCTATAAGAAGTTCGCCGAGAGCGGCTCCCGTGACCTGAAGGGCTACAACGAGAAGATCATGGCCGTGCGCAATGATCCGGAGATCCCGGAGGATCAGAAGCCGGAGAAGCTGCCGCAGATCGTCATCATCATCGATGAGCTCGCGGACCTTATGATGGTTTCGAGCCAGGAGGTCGAGGACGCCATCTGCCGTATCGCCCAGCTCGCGCGTGCCGCCGGCATGCACCTCGTCATCGCGACCCAGCGTCCGACGGTCGACGTCATCACCGGTCTGATCAAGGCAAATGTTCCGAGCCGTATCGCCTTCGCCGTCTCGTCCGGTACCGACAGCCGTACCATCATCGACATGAACGGTGCCGAGAAGCTGCTCGGAAAGGGCGATATGCTCTTCTTCCCGCAGGGCATCCCGAAGCCGGTGCGTGTACAGGGCGCCTTCGTCTCCGATCAGGAGGTCTCCGACGTCGTCGACTTCATCAAGGAGGAGATGGGCGAGGTCGAGTACAGTGAGCGCATCCAGCAACAGGTACAGTCCGGTGGCGGCGGAGAGGGCGGCATCGGTGGCGGCGGAAACCAGGACGAGCTTTTCGCCGAGGCCGGCCAGCTGATCATCGAGACCGAGAAGGCCTCAATCGGCATGCTCCAGCGGAAGTTCCGCATCGGCTTCAACCGTGCGGCCCGCATCATGGACCAGCTCGCCGACGCCGGCGTGGTCGGCCCGGAGGAGGGCACGAAGCCACGGAAGATCATCATGACGCTCGCCGAGTTCGACGAGCTGATTTCGAACGCTTAAGGTCACCGGTCGTCCGTACAGCGGATGGAGCGTGAAGATGCTCTGCCGGAAGCATTGTCCTTCCGAAACGAGACGGGAACCAAGGATACACTGTTTTTCAGGGGCCTGCCCCTCGAAATATAGACACTAAAGGCTATGAGAGAAAGAGGTAAGAGATGAAGTCTGATATTGAGATTGCACAGGAATCTACGATGAATCGCATCACAGACGTAGCGGCTGCGTATGGTATCGAGGCGGATGAACTCGAGCAGTACGGAAAGTACAAGGCGAAGCTGAGCGACGATCTCTGGGATAAGATCAAGGATCGTCCGAACGGAAAGCTCGTTCTGGTCACCGCGATCAATCCGACACCGGCCGGTGAGGGCAAGACCACCACATCGATCGGTCTCGCCGATGCACTGAATCTGCTTGGAAAGAAGACCGTGGTCGCACTGCGTGAGCCGTCCCTCGGACCGTGCTTCGGCATCAAGGGTGGCGCGGCCGGTGGCGGATATGCCCAGGTCGTTCCGATGGAGGATCTAAACCTTCATTTTACGGGTGACTTCCATGCCATCACGAGTGCAAACAACCTGCTCGCCGCACTCCTTGATAACCATATCAAGCAGGGCAACGAGCTTCGCATCGACCTGAAGGCCATCAACTGGAAGCGCTGCGTCGATATGAACGATCGTCAGCTCCGAAACATCGTGATCGGTCTCGGCGGAAAGGCGGATGGTGTCGTACGTGAGGATCATTTCGTCATCACCGTGGCGTCCGAGATCATGGCGATCCTCTGCCTTGCAGACGATATGGAGGATCTCAAGAAACGTCTCGCCCGCATCATCGTGGCATACGATATCGACGGGAAGCCGGTGACGGCCGCGGATCTGCAGGCAGTCGGCTCCATGGCTGCACTCCTGAAGGATGCCATCAAACCGAACATCATCCAGACCCTCGAGCACAACATGGCCCTCGTTCACGGCGGCCCGTTCGCAAACATCGCCCATGGCTGTAACTCCGTACAGGCGACCCGCTTCGCACTGAAGCTCGGTGACATCGCCGTAACCGAGGCCGGCTTCGGCGCCGATCTCGGTGCCGAGAAGTTCTTCGATATCAAGTGCCAGATGGCCGGCTTCCAGCCGGATGCGGCGGTACTCGTCGCTACGGTACGTGCACTGAAGTACAACGGTGGTGTGCCGAAGACCGAGCTCGCTGCCGAGAACCTCGATGCACTCGCAAAGGGCATCGTAAACCTCGAGAAGCACATCGAGAACCTGCAGAGCTATGGCATCCCGGTCGTCGTGGCCATCAACCAGTTCGCGACGGATACCGAGGCGGAGCTTCAGTTTGTCGAGAACTTCTGCCGCGAGCGCGGTGCAGAGTTCGCCCTCTCCAAGGTACATGGGGAAGGCGGCAAGGGCGGCGTCGAGCTGGCGAAGACCCTGCTTGCGACCCTCGAGAAGAAGGAAGCACACTTCACGCCGGTACAGAAGCTCGAGGATAATCTCTATCAGAAGATCGAGGCCGTGGCGACGAAGATCTACGGTGCGGATGGCGTGAACTATGAGCCGAAGGCACGGAAGGCCCTCGACAAGCTCACCGAGCTCGGCTTCGGTCAGGTTCCGGTCTGCATGGCGAAGACCCAGTACAGCCTGAGCGACGATGCGAAGAAGCTCGGCCGTCCGACCGGCTTCCGTATCACGGTTCGGGATGCTTATGTTTCGGCGGGTGCCGGCTTCGTGGTCTGCCTCACCGGTGACATCATGACCATGCCGGGCCTTCCGAAGAAGCCGGCGGCGTTTGGCATCGATGTGCAGGACGGAAAGATCACCGGACTCTTCTGATAACCAGTGACGCCAGAGGACCGGCAACAGAAACGCAGTACGGTGTTTCCTGTTGTCGGTCCTCTGAATCACTGATTGATTTAAGTTTTAGAGACGAAAAGAGAAAATTATGGCGAAATTTATAGACTGGCTGAGTGACATACAGTATGAGACCATGCATGGTGAGCCTTCGGGTCCGGAGGTCCATGAGGTCGTGTTTGATTCGAGAAAAGCAGTGGAGGGGACCGCCTTCAATGCGATGAAGGGTGCGAATGTCGATGCACACCGTTTCATCCCGGCGGTCATCGCACAGGGCTGTCAGGCCATCGTGATCGAGGAGGATCCTTTCGAATTCGGGCTCGATCTCGCGACGGTACCGGACGAGGTTGCGATCATCCGTGTCGAGAACGCGCGTGCGTCCCTCGCGGCGCTCAGTGCGGCACGTTTCGGTCATCCGAGCCGGGAGATGACGGTCATCGCCATCACCGGAACGAAGGGCAAGACGACCACCGCACACATGATCCAGCAGATCCTCGAGGACGCCGGCGAGAAGGTCGGCTGCATCGGTACGACCGGTGTCGAGTACTGCGGTCATCACCTGCCGACGAAGAACACGACGCCGGAGTCCTATGATCTCCAGCACTACTTCCGCATGATGCGGGATGAGGGCTGTGATTACGTCGTGATGGAAGCCTCCAGCCAGGCCTTCAAGCTTCACCGTGTCGATGCGATTACCTTCGACTACGGCATCTTCACGAATATCGAGCCGGATCACATCGGCCCGAACGAGCACGCGGATTTCGAGGAGTACAAGTACTATAAGAGCTGCATCTTCAAACAGTCCTGTGTCGGCATCATCAACCTCGATGCGGATTATGCGGATGAGCTCCTCGCCGCTGCGCCGTGCAAGATGTTCACCTATGCGATCGACCGCACGGCCGACTTCATGGCCGACAACATCGTCCATGTCAACCGTCCGGATTTCGTCGGGATCAGCTTCGATGTAAGTGGCCACACGGAACTCGAGATACAGATGGATCTGCCCGGGAAGTACAATGTCTACAATGCGATGGCCGCGATTTCCGTACTGTCGCTGATCGGGATCCCGCATCGCGCGATCATGAGCGCCTTCCGGCGCGTGCACGTCGACGGACGTACCCAGATCGTCTTTAAGAACGACACGATGTCGGTGCTCGTCGACTACGCGCACAACGAGATGGCGATGGAAAACCTGCTCAGCACCCTGCGGGAGCTCCAGCCGAAGCGTCTCGTTGTGGTCTTCGGCTGCGGCGGCAACCGTGCGAAGGACCGTCGTTACGGCATGGGGAAGGCGGCGGCTGAGTTCGCGGATCTCAGCATTCTGACCGCGGATAATTCCCGTGACGAGGAGACGACGGACATCATCGCGGACATCAAGTCCACCCTCGTGCCGGCGGGCGGCAACTATGTCGAGATCCCGGACCGTCGCGAGGCCATCGAGTATGCGATGACCCACGCGGAGAAGGGCGACATGATCGCCGTCATCGGAAAGGGACATGAGGACTACCAGGAGGTGAAGGGCGTACGTACCCACTTCCTCGACCGCGAGGTCATCCTCGAGACCGCAGCGAAGTATCAGCTTTGACCGCGGCGGGCATCGCCGGCTTTCATGCCCGGGCGGATCACAGCCCCGGGCATAGCGTGATGCAGCATTTCATCATAGACCTGCAGTACAGACTTTCATGGAGAACATTATGAACACAGCGGATATCAGTTTCGGATTCAGTGACGAGGGCATCGAGGAGATCGTGCTCGACTCACGTAAGAAAATGCAGCATGCCCTCTTCGTACCGATCATCGGTGAGCACAGCGACGGACATGATTATATCGATATGGCCATCGCGAATGGTGCGGTCGCAGTGCTGAGCTCCCGTCCGATCGAGGCGATGCAGGCGAAGCATCCGGCGGTCCGCTTCTATCAGGTCCCGGACACGACGAAGGCGCTGCAGGAGATCGGCTACATGGAGCGGAAGAAGTTCCACGGCACCGTCATCGGTGTCACCGGCTCGGTCGGCAAGACCACGACCCGCAGCATGATCGCCACCGCCATCGCGGCCGGAAAGAAGGTCTTCCAGACGGCGGGCAATGCAAACTCCCAGGTGGGCGTACCGATCACCATGTTCCAGATGGCGCGCTCCGGCGCGGAGGCGGCGGTGATTGAGCTCGGCATGTCCGAGCCGGGCGAGATGACCCGGATCGCGCAGATCGCCTGTGTCGATATGGCGGTCATGACGAACATCGGCATCGCGCACATCGAGCAGCTGAAGACCCAGGAGAACATCCTGCGGGAGAAGCTGCATATCCTCGACGGCATGCGAGAGGGCGGTGCGCTCTACCTCAACATGGACGACGCGATCCTTTCGAAGGTCACGCTCGATGAGATTCATGCCTTCGGTATCGCGACGGCGCAGACGGTTGAGCTCCGCAGCTATGAAATGAAGGATTATGATCTTCATCTCCTGGTGAAGGGCAGCCATATGCTTCAGAATGCCTCGGCCGCGATGCACATCGCGACGGCGCTCGGTGTCGATGAGGCAGCCGCGCAGCATGCGCTCGAGAACTTCTCCGGGCTCGCCGGTCGTGGAGCGACCTTCCGCACGAAGGAGGGCGTCCTCATCATCGATGATGCCTATAACGCATCCCCGGCATCCATGAAGGCAGGGCTCGAGGCCCTCGCCTCCCTCGAGGGAAAACGGCACATCGCGGTGCTCGCCGATATGCTCGAGCTCGGTGAAAAGACGCTGGACTACCATCGCGAGGTCGGAAGCTACCTTGCAACCCTGCCGATCGATGCGGTCTTCCTGTATGGAGAGCGCGCCGTTGCGATCGGCGAGGGTATACGGAATGCGGTTGCCGAACCGCATAAGCCGATCGGGGACGAGGCTGCGCGCAGCATGCCGACGATCGAGTACTTCACGGATCTCGAGGAGCTCCGCAACACCCTTCACGCCATCGCCTGCAGCGGGGATGTCATCCTCTTCAAGGGCTCGAACAGCATGAAGCTGTCCGAGATCGTGCGTGACTTCAGACAGGAACAGCGCTGATGTACGCAGAAATCATCATTGACATCACAAATGAAGCACTGGACCGTGCCTATACCTATCACATTCCGGAGGGCATGGACCTTCACGTAGGGGATCGTGTCACGATCCCCTTTGGTGCGTCCAATGCGGAGAAAACCGGCTACGTCGTCGGTCTTCGGGAAACCTTCGACTATGATCCGTCGAAGGTGAAGGACATCGCCGCGGTGATTCCGGATGCCATCTCCGTGCAGGAGCAGCTCATCCACCTCGCCGCCTGGATGTCGACCGAATACGGGACGACGATGAACCAGTGTCTGAAGACGGTGCTGCCGGTGCGCCGGACCGTGCGAAAGAACGCCCGCCGTATCGATCCGATCCGCATGTACCAGAACGAGCAGGATGAGTACCACGATCTGAATCCGGCTCAGGCGCGGGCCGCGGAAGCGGTCATCACCGGGTATCATAATAGAGGTTCTTCGCCGCGTTACCTGCTGCACGGCATCACGGGATCCGGGAAGACCGAGGTCTACCTCCACATCATGGACGAGGTGATCCGGCGCGGGGATCAGGTGATCCTGCTGATCCCGGAGATCTCGCTCACCTACCAGACGGTGCGCCGTGTATCGACCCGCTTTCAGGGCCGGGTCGCGATCCTTAACTCCCGGATGAGCATCGGCGAGCGCTTCGAGCAGTATACGAAGTGCGAGCGCGGTGAGGTCAATGTCCTCATCGGACCACGCTCGGCAGTGTTTGCGCCGTTCGAGCGCCTCGGGCTCATCATCATGGACGAGGAGCATGAGTCGGCGTACAAGTCGGAGACGGCACCTCGCTACGAGACGCGGGATGTCGCGTATGAGCGGGCGCGTCTCGCAGGCTGTCCGGTGCTTTATGGCTCCGCGACGCCGTCGCTGACGATCTACAGTGCCGCCCTCCGGGGCGAGGTGCAGCTGCTCGAGCTGCTGGAGCGGGCCCATGTCGGCGCGCAGCTGGCGGAGACGGAGATCATCGACCTCCGGGAGGAGCTGGCGAAGGGAAACCGGAGCATCCTCTCGGAGCGGCTCTATACGCTCATGCAGGAGAAGCTCGGGAAGAAGGAGCAGATCATGCTCTTTATGAACCGGCGCGGCTACTCGAATTTTGTGTCCTGTCGGAGCTGCGGTGAGGCGCTGAAGTGCCCGCACTGCGATATCACCCTGACCCTGCACCGGGATGGTTCCCTGCGCTGTCACTACTGTGGCTACCAGACACGGCTCATGAAGCTCTGTCCGAGCTGCGGCAGCCCGTACCTCGCGCCCTTCGGCTTCGGTACGGAGAAGCTCGAGAGCTATGTGAAGAAGGTCTTTCCGACGGCGTCGGTGCTCCGTATGGATGCGGACACGACGAAGCGGAAGGGAGACCACGAACGTATCCTCGAGAAGTTCCGGAAACACCAGGCAGACATCCTGATCGGCACCCAGATGATCGTAAAGGGGCACGACTTCCCGGATGTGACATTGGTCGGGCTGATCGCTGCGGACCTCAATCTTTCGGCACCGGACTTCAAGGCCTCGGAGCGTACCTTCCAGCTGCTGACCCAGGCGGCCGGGCGGGCAGGACGGGGCGCGCAGGCCGGTACGGTCATCATCCAGACCTATCAGCCGGACCACTATGCGATCGTGCTGTCGAAGCGGCAGGACTACAAGGCCTTCTATGAGAAGGAGTTCCGCTTCCGAAAGCTGATGGGCTATCCGCCGACGGAGCGCCTCATGACGATCCAGCTCGCCAGCAAGGATGAGGACTTCCTCTCCATGGTGAGTGCCGCTGCGGCGGAGGGCTTCCAGCTCGACTGCAGTGCGGAGGGCGCGGAGCTGATCGGGCCGCTCGAGGCCTCGGTCTACCGGATCAACGATGTCTATCGAAAAATCGTCTATATCAAACACCCGTCCCATGATATAATCATCAGGTTACGGGATCGTTTTACCGAACGTGTACGTCAGCACGACCGTCGCGGACTCGTGCTGTTGAATTATGATTTACAGTAGTTAGGAGAGTATTATGGCATTAAGAACCATTCGTGAAATTGGAGACCCGATTCTGGAGAAGGAGTGCAAGCCGCTGAAGGCCGTAACGGATCGTACCGTCGACCTCATCAACGATATGTTTGAGACCATGTATGCGGCCAATGGTGTCGGACTCGCGGCACCGCAGGTCGGCATCCTTCGTCAGCTGTTCGTCATCGATATCGGTGATGGTCAGCGCTATATCTGCATCAATCCGACGGTGACCCCGATTGGCGACGAGACCCAGACCGGTGACGAGGGCTGTCTGTCCGTACCGGGCAAGCAGGGCATCGTCACGAGAGCGATGAAGGTGCATGTCGAGGCACTCGATGCGAACATGCAGCCGTATGCCTTTGACTGTGAGGGCCTGCTCGCACGTGCGATGGCGCACGAGAACGACCACCTGCACGGTATCCTCTACACCTCGAAGGTCGAGGGGGAGCTCGAGGAGGTAGACTACGAGAGCCTCGACGAGGAGGAGTTCGAGGATTTCGAGTAATGGAGGTGTGAGGTGAAGGTTATTTTCATGGGAACACCGGATTTTGCGGTGGCGACGCTCGATGCACTGGTGAAGGCGGGCTATGAGATCCCGCTTGTGATTACGCAGCCGGATCGACCGAAGGGACGGCATGGCGAGGCACAGAAGAGTGATGTGCGTATCGCGGCGGAGAGCTATGGAATCGCCGTGGCGACCCCGGAGCGGATCCGGAAGGATGAGGCGCTGAAGGAAGAGATGTGTGCGCTCGCACCGGATGTGATCGTGGTGACCGCGTTTGGTCAGATCCTGCCGAAGGATATCCTCGAGATTCCGAAGTATGGCTGTGTCAATGTTCACGCTTCGCTGCTTCCGAAGTACCGTGGTGCGGCACCGGTGCAGTGGGCCGTGCTGAATGGCGATGCCGAGTCGGGTGTCACGACCATGCAGATGGACGAGGGCCTCGATACCGGTGATATCCTGATGATGAAGCGGATTCCGCTCGAGGCGAAGGAGACCGGCGGTTCGCTCTTCGATAAGCTGGCGAAGCTCGGCGGGGAACTCATCGTGGAGACACTCGAGGGGCTCGAGGCCGGCAGGATCACGCCGGTCGCACAGGATGCATCGCAGGCGACGAAGGTCGGGCTTTTCACGAAGACCTCCGGACGCATCGACTGGACGGAGGATGCCGTGGTCATCGAGCGGAAGATCCGCGGACTCAATCCGTGGCCGTCCGCCTACAGCTTCCTCGGCGGGAAGCAGCTGAAGCTCTGGGATGCCGATGTGCTGACCGACGAAGACTGTAAGCTGTATCCGCTGCCGGAGGTGGCGGTGATGATGCCGGAGCGGGATACGACGATGCCGGAGGGCACGAAGGCCGGTCATGTCTATGCCGACCAGAAGATGCTGGTGGTGCGCTGTGGCCACGGTGCGCTTCGCATCCGGGAGCTGCAGCTCGAGGGCAAGAAGCGTATGAAGGCAGAGGACTTCCTGCGCGGACACCGATTCTAGGGCATAGGAGGAAATGCTATGTACGGTTACTATGGGTATCCGATGTATTATGATCCGACCTACATCCTGGTGCTGATCGGCGTCATCTTATCGATGATGGCAAGTGCCAATGTCAACCGGACCTTTCAGAAATATGCGAAGATCGGCGCACGCGCCGGCATCACCGGTGCAGACGCCGCCCGTCTGATCCTGAGCCGGAACGACATCACAAACGTCCGTGTACAGGGGATCGCCGGAAATCTGACGGATAATTATGTGCCGAGCAAGAAGGTCCTGAACCTCAGTGAATCGACGATCAACAGCAGCTCGATCGCCGCCATCGGTGTTGCCGCCCACGAGTGCGGTCATGCGATCCAGGATCATGTCTGCTACGGACCGCTGGTACTGACGCGTACGATCACGCCGGCCTGCGCCGTCGCTTCGAAGATCTCGATTCCGATGATCTTTTTCGGGATCCTCATCAGCTGGACGCCGCTCATCAAGATCGGAATCATCGCCTTCATCGTGGCGATCTCGATCCAGCTTCTGACCCTTCCGGTCGAGTTTGATGCATCCCGCCGTGCGGTGAAGACGCTGCGTGAGAATCAGGTGCTGAGCGAAGAGGAGCTCGATGGTGTG
The DNA here is from genome assembly GCA_030540075.1 of Lachnospiraceae bacterium. Taxonomy (GTDB): domain Bacteria; phylum Bacillota; class Clostridia; order Lachnospirales; family Lachnospiraceae; genus Oribacterium. Next base: position 25,709 of record JAUNWX010000014.1, on the reverse strand, counting down.
AAGGCGGTTCTAACAGCGGCTGCGCTCACCTATGTCGCCGCAGCGGCGTCGTCCCTCTTACAGCTGCTCCGACTGCTGATCCTGACGCGGGGCAGCCGGCGACGTGACGACTGACGAAGTCCCGATATCCGAATCTCCGAAAATGAATGGAGGGGCAGCGGACAGCGACGGGATAAAATATTACATATCGTGTGGCAGAACACGGTATACTAAACGAGAGGAATCTGTAGAAATAACGTTTCATGGATAATAAAAATCAGCGAAATAGAAAGACCCGGGCAGAGGGCCCGCTGCATAAGTTCATGCATGCCGGAAAAAAGGCCGCGGATACAGCAGATACGAGAGAGACACGTGGATCGAAGGGACCACACGGTCGGCGCGATGCACAGCATGGTGCGTACGCAGGGCGGAGAGGTCCGCAGCAGGGCCGTGGTCCGGTGAAGACGCCGGAGAAGAAAATATCAGAGATTTCGAGAGAAAAGACCGCAGCGACGCCGCGATCTATTGCTGTACTTAGCCTTATGAAGATTCTCGAGGAGAAGAAGCTCTCGCATATCGTGCTCCGCGATGCACTGTCGGCGCATCCGGACTGGACCGCGCGCGACCGTGCCTTCGTGACGCGGCTCGTCGAGGGAACCCTCGAGTACACGATTCAGATCGACTTCGTCCTGAACCAGCTCAGTAAGACCCATACGAAAAACATGGAGCCGCTGGTCCGGACGGTGCTCCGCATGGGCAGCTACCAGATCCTGTATATGGATAAGGTGCCGGACAGTGCGGCCATCAACGAGGCGGTCGAGCTCGTGAAGAGCCAGGAGGATAAGGTCTTCTTCTTGAGCGGCTTTGTAAACGGCGTGCTCCGGAGTGTTTCCCGGGATAAGGAGATCATCTTCCAGAACCTCGCCCATACCGGAAAGACACCGGCCTATATCCGCTACAGTGTACCGCTCTGGATGTACGATGCCCTGAAGAAAGTCTATGGACGGGAGGAGAGCGAGCGCATGCTTGCCTGGTTCCTCCAGGGCGAAAAGAAGAATTTCGTCCGCTTCCAGGATGGTCACTGCGAGGAGATGGAAGGCGATATCGTCCACAGCGAGGCCTTCCAGCGTGGCGAGATCACCATCCAGGACTATGCCTCACAGCAGGTCGGGATCGAAGCTGACCCGCAGCCGGGCGATCAGGTCGTCGATGTCTGTGCGGCACCGGGCGGCAAGAGCTGCCATATCGCCGCCCTCCTCGAGGGCACAGGCCACGTCGATGCGCGGGACCTCACGGAAGCGAAGGTGGTACTCATCGAGCAGAACATCGTACGGCAGCAGCTGACGAATATCACAGCACAGGTGCACGATGCACGCACACCGGATCCGACGCTGCTGGATGCCGGGGGACAGGGAACGGCCGACATCGTCCTCGCTGACCTCCCGTGCTCCGGTCTCGGTATCCTCGGGAAGAAGCCGGATATCCGCTTCAATGCGAGCCGTGAAGGGATCCGGGAGCTGCAGAAGCTGCAGCGGGAGATCCTCGACACGGTATGCAGCTATGTGAAGCCGGGCGGGAAGCTCCTGTACTCCACCTGCACACTGACGAAGGAAGAAAATGAAGACAACCGGGACTATATCCTGGCGAAGGGGGGCTTCACCCTCGAGAAGGAGCGGAAGTTCCTGCCGGGCGAGCCTTCCGACGGATTTTATCTTACGGTATTTCGAAAAGAATGAAGAATTTACGCGATTTAGAAATCAATGATTTGAAAAAGCTGCTCGAGGAGATGGGTGAGAAGCCGTTCCGTGCGAAGCAGATCTATACCTGGCTGCACCAGAATCTGGTGGAGCACTACGACGAGATGACGAACATCTCGAAGGGACTTCGCGATCGGCTGAGTGCGGAGTACAGTGTGGCCCTGCCGGAAACGGTGGAGGTGCTCACCTCGAAGATCGATGGTACGAAGAAATTTATCTTCCGTATGCAGGACGGGCACGTCATCGAGTCCGTCTGGATGGAGTACCAGCACGGGCACAGCGTCTGCATCTCCTCGCAGGTCGGCTGCCGCATGGGCTGTAAGTTCTGTGCCTCGACCCTCGACGGCCTCGCACGGAACCTGACGAGCGGAGAGATGCTCGGACAGATCTACCAGATCCAGCGGACGACGGGCACCCGGGTTGACAACATCGTCATCATGGGCTCTGGTGAACCGCTTGATAACTATGATGAGTTCACCCGTTTCATCCGTATGATCTCGGACGAAAACGGACTCCATATCTCGCGACGGAACATCACGATCTCGACCTGCGGTCTGGTGCCGAAGATCCGCCAGCTGGCTGACGAAAACTACGGAATCACGCTGGCGCTGAGTCTTCATGCGCCGAATGATGAGACGCGGAAGACCCTGATGCCGATCGCCAACAAGTATTCGCTCTCGGAGATCATGCCGGCCATCGAATACTACTTCGAGAAGACCGGTCGACGGGTGACCTTCGAGTATTCCGTCGTCGAGGGTGTCAATGATAACAAGGCCGAGGCGATGGAGCTTGTGAAGCTCATCCGCAGCATGAAGAACGGCGGCAAGCTGCAGTGCCACGTGAACCTGATTCCGGTGAATCCGATCAAGGAGCGGGACTGGAAACGGCCGGACCGCTCGAAGGTCGAGGCCTTCCAGCATATTCTGGAGCGGAACGGCATCGCGGCGACGATCCGCCGGGAGATGGGCTCCGATATCTCCGGCTCCTGCGGCCAGCTCCGCCGGGATTACCTCGAGACGGAGGGCATCGATTCGAAGGCGTAGTGGGCGAACCGAGGTGCTGCGATGGGCGCGTGATGATACGTGACCTCGTTCAGCAGTGGATGCCACAAGGCACTGTGAAGTGAGGATGTTGAGGACGTCTACATTGGACGACGATGATGAAGTTACAGAAGTTACAGGTGAAGCATGATGGATTTTTACGCGAAAACCGATAAGGGACAGCGGCGACGTATGAACCAGGATTACGTCTTCGCGAGCGATCAGCCGGTGGGGGCACTGCCGAATCTTTTTCTGCTCGCGGACGGGATGGGCGGCCACAAGGCGGGGGACTACGCCTCCCGCTATGCGGTCGATGAGCTCCGGAGCTATATAGAGAAGGCCGCAGAGCCGCAGCCGGAGATCCGCCTGCTGCAGGAGGGAATCCGGGACGTGAACCAGCGGCTCTATCGTCTGGCACAGCAGAATACGAATCTGAGCGGGATGGGCACGACGCTCGTGATCGCGTTTATCGAGGAGTCGAATCTGACCATCGGTAATATCGGCGATTCGCGGGCCTACCTCATCCACGGAAACAGCATCCGTCAGATCACACGGGACCACTCCTATGTTGAGGAGATGGTACGGCGTGGTCTCATGCGGCGTGGCTCGAAGGAGTACATGGAGTCCCGCAATATCATCACGCGGGCCGTCGGCATCGAGCCGCAGGTGGAGGCTGATTTCTTCGAGATCGAGCTCAGTGAGGGCGATTATCTGCTTCTCTGCTCGGACGGTCTCTCCAACATGGTCGATAATGAAAGCATCCGGAACATCATTCGTGAGCACAGCACGGTACAGGAAAAGGTACAGGCACTCATCGATATGGCAAACATCAACGGCGGCAAGGACAATATCGGTATCGTCCTGACCGGCCCTTACCGAGAGGAGGCGACGATATGATGGTAGAGCTGGGACAGCTGCTCGACGAACGTTATGAGATCGACACGCTGATCGGACAGGGCGGCATGAGCTATGTCTATCGTGCCAACGATCGGAAGATGGGCCGTGAGGTCGCGATCAAGGTCCTGAAGGAGGAGTACTGCGAGGATGAGGATTTCATCCGGAAGTTTCAGAACGAGGCCCAGGCGGCAGCGAAGCTGAATCATCCGAACATCGTCGCGGTCTACGATATCGTCGACAATCCGGAGACGAAGCTGCACTACATCGTGATGGAGCTCGTCGAGGGCATCACACTGAAAAACTATATCAAGCGTGCGGGACGCATGGACTCACAGGAGACCATCGCCATCGCACTGCAGGCGGCGGCCGGCATCGAGCTTGCGCATAAGATGGGCATCGTGCACCGGGATATCAAGCCGCAGAACATCATCGTCGACAGCGAGGGAAACGTGAAGGTGGCGGACTTCGGCATCGCGCGTGCCGCGACGCAGCAGACGGTCAATGCTACCGTTATGGGCTCCGTCCACTATATTTCGCCGGAACAGGCCCGCTCGGGGCAGTCGGATGAGCGTTCGGATATCTACAGCTTCGGCTGTACGATGTATGAGATGCTGACGGGGCAGGTGCCGTATGATGGCGACACCTCGGTGTCCGTCGTCTTCGCACACCTCGAGAATCCGATCCCGCATGTGAAGGAGCTGGTACCGGATGTGTACCCGGCCCTCGATATGGCCGTATATAAGTGCATGCAGAAGAAGGGAAAGCTCCGCTACCAGCACATCGGTGAGCTGATGGAGGACCTCCGAAAGGCACTGAAGGATCCGAGCGGTTCCTTCATGTCCGGTGAGATGCCGGAGGACCTCAGTGAGACCCGGGTGCTGTCCCCGCGGGAGCTGAATCAGCTGAAGCACCGGCAGAAGCTGCGGAAGAAGCTCGCGCATCTCGATGATACGGACGCGCTTCCGCTTGGTGACGAGGAGGAAGATGAAACCAGCTTCCACATGACGAAGATCTACCGTGTGATCGCCGGCGTCTGTATCCTGCTGATCATCGTGCTGGTGCTGATCATCGGCCGCAATATGTTCTCCTTCTTCCGGGACAGCCGGACGGCGCTGGAGACCACACAGCCGCTGGAGCAGACGGCGACGGAGACGGAGTCGGGCACCATCAATATCACGATCTCCGCGCTGGATAACCTGCTTCCGAATATCCTCGGAAAGACCGTGGAGGAGGCCGAGGACTATCTCGGCGCCTACAATATCCATCTCCGGACCACGAAGGAAAGCTTCTCGGATCAGTATCCGACGGAGGGCACGATCATCGCCTACCAGAAGGAGAAGATCCAGAGCGGCAGTACCCTCGATGTGACGGTGTCGAAGGGGGCAGAGACCATCCGCTTCTATGATCCGGCAACACCGGAGAAGCTGGACGCGCTGCATGCCGTGAAGTGCGACACCCTGGTCGAGGCGCTGGAAAAACGAAAGATCAACTATAAGATCCAGGATGCGTTCTCCGAGACGGTGCCGCTGGGCAATATCATCAGCACGAACAAGCCGGATACCAGCGGAACGTCGATGCTGATCATCACACGTTCCGCCGGTTCTGCAAGCGAGAATGGTATGGCGCTGGTGCCGGAGCTGCGTACACTGAGCGAAGACGATGCGCAGACCGCACTGGAGAATGCCGGACTCACACTCGATGGCATCGACTATGTGCCGGATGAGGAGCATGAGGAGAATACCGTCATCGACCAGAGCCTGACACCGGGTTCCGTGGTCCTGAAGGGGACGACGATCTCGCTGACGATTTCCTCCGGTTCCGACGGAGAGACGAGCCAGAAGAGTACCGTGGCCGACAGTCAGGGTGTGTGGTACGGCTCGATCAATACCGCGGTGAAGATCGGCGGCGAAACCAGTCCGGCGGCGGATACCAGGCGGATCATCCTGATCCGTCTCTGCCAGGAAATCGATGGGGCGGAGCGCTACACGACACTGCAGGAGGCACGCAGCTATGAAGCCGGCACCGAGCTTCAGGTCGTGATCCCGAACATCAAGGGTGCCGCAGGCATCGGAAAGGGCACCGTCGAAATCGTCGATGCGTCGAACGATACCGTCATCGCATCCTATACCGTGAATTTCGCACCACGGTCTTAGAGAGGTAATGCATGGTTTTAAAAGGTAAAATTTACAAGGGCATCGGTGGCTTCTACTATGTCCATACCCCGGAGGGCGACTATGAGTGCCGTGCGAAGGGCATCTTCCGGAACCGGAACGAGAAGCCGCTCGTCGGCGATGATGCGGAGATCGAACCGGTACAGGATTCGGAGAAGGAGCGAGAGGGCTCCGTCATCCGTATCCTGCCACGGAAAAATCAGCTGATCCGGCCGGCAGTTGCGAACGTCGACCAGGCGGTCGTCATCTTCGCACTCCGTCATCCGGATCCGAATCTGAACCTGCTCGACCGCTTCCTCATCCATATGGAGCAGCGGGAGATCCCGGTGGTGATTTTTTTTAACAAGGTCGACCTCGTGCAGCCGGGTGAGGATCCGGCTGAGGAAGCGGAGACGATGCCGGAGGATCGAGACGCCTGGAAGAAGAAAAAATCACGGGTGAAGACCATCCCGGAGATCCATGCGGAGCATCCGGAGCTGATTCCTGAGATCTACCGTCGGGCGGGCTATCCGGTGCTCGAAATCAGTACCCGGAACGAGGACAGTCTACCGAAGATCATGGAAGTACTGCGCGGAAAGACCACCGTCCTTTCCGGCCCGAGTGGTGTCGGCAAGTCTTCGCTCACGAATCTCATCCATCCGGCGGCGAATATGGAAACCGGTGAGCTCAGTAAGAAGATCGAGCGCGGGAAGAACACGACCCGTCACTCGGAGTTCTTTTACATCGATGATGAGACCTATGTGCTCGATACACCGGGCTTCACCTCTCTCTATGTGACGGACATCGAGCCGGAACGGCTCATGTACTACTTTCCGGAGTTTGAGGACTACCGCAGTGCGTGCCGCTTCAACACCTGCGTGCACATCGGTGAAAAGGACTGTGCGGTGAAGCGTGCGGTCGAGGAAGGAAAGATCGCTCGCGAGCGCTATGAAAGCTATGTTATGCTCTATCAGGAGCTGAAGGACCAGAAGCGATACTGAGCCTCTGCGCAGACTGAGATATGCAGCTGTGCATGTGCGGATGCTCTTGCGGCAGGCAATCGAAGCACATCGCCTGCATCTGAATCGATCTATTTTGAAACGCCGTCTGAAGACGGCAGAGGAGAATACTATGAATTATGATCTGTCCCCATCGATTTTATCTGCTGATTTCGGAACCCTGCGTGAGGACCTCCGCGTACTCGAGGAGGCCGGTACGAAGTACCTGCACTTCGATATGATGGATGGCGATTTCGTGCCGAATATTTCCTTCGGTATGCCGGTGATCCAGTCGGTACGCAAGGATAACCACTGTTTCTTCGATGTACATATGATGGTCTCCGAGCCGGGCCGCTACATCGATGCGGTCGCCGATGCCGGTGCCGATGGCATCACCGTACACCAGGAGGCCTGCATCCACCTCGATCGTACCCTGCAGCAGATCCGGGAGCGCGGCCTCAAGGCCGGTGTGGCCCTGAATCCGGCGACCCCGATCAGCACCCTGGACTGCGTTCTTCCGATGCTGGACCTCGTGCTCATCATGTCGGTCAACCCGGGCTTCGGTGGTCAGAAGCTGATCCCGTATACGATCGAGAAGATCCGTGCCCTTCGTCAGCGGGCAGACGCCCTCGGCCTCGAGCTGAACATCGGCATCGATGGTGGCGTCACCCTCGACAACGTACAGGAAATCAAGGATGCCGGTGCGAACTTCTTCATCGCCGGCTCTGCCGTCTTCAAGCCACGGGAGCGTATGGCGGAGAATGTAAAGGCATTTAACGCCATCCTGCACGCATAAAGGAGTCCTTCGTGTTAAAGAAACTAGCGCTCATCAATGATTTATGCAGTGTCGGACGCTGCTCGCTTTCCATCCAGATTCCGGTCGTCTCGGCACTCGGGCTCACCGCCTGTCCGATTCCGACCGCGGTGCTCAGCAACCATACGGCCTTCCCCCACGTATCCAGTACAGGACTCGGGGAGGTGATGGAAGAGCGGCTCGAGACATTGAGCGAAAATAACATCCATTTTGATGGCATCCTGATCGGCTACCTCGGTGACTGTACGGATCTCCGGGCCCTCGACGCGTATCTCGAGGCGGAGAAGCAGCGGAATCCGAAGCTCCGTATCTTCCTCGACCCGGCGATGGCGGATCACGGCCGGCTCTACCGCGGGATGACAGAGGAGCATATCGAGGCGATGCGTGCGCTCTGTCGGAAGGCGGATCTCATCTGCCCGAACCTCACGGAAGCGGCTTTCCTCGCCGACTTCGATTATGCGGGACTGAAGGAGACGCTCGACCGCTGTACGAGCGAAGCGACACGCGGGATGGTGATGCACGCCCTGCTTTCGGAGCTTCATCACCTGACAAACGGACAGATCATCGTGACCGGCGTCGAGGCTTACGCGGAGACAGAAGAGGCTGTAGCCACGGCTCCGGAAGCCCTGATCAATGTCGTATCGGAGGCGGACGGCGATCTCCGTTTCGTCGAGCATGCCCGTACCGGCGATGCCCGCCCGGGTACCGGCGACCTCTTCAGTGCCATCGTCGCGAGTCTGTGTCTCCGCGGTGAGACGCTCGAAAACGCCACCTGCCGTGCGGCCGACTTCGTCGCGCTCTGCATCCGCCACAGCGAGGAGGAGCAGGTCCCGGTCGTCTACGGCGTACAGTTCGAGGACATTCTCAGTGCGCTGTAGCGGATCGGACGGGACCGCGGAGGACTGTGCCTCCGTTGCCAGCCCTCCGGGGCCCGACCGCCAACTATGACGGAATGACTTGAAAACAGACGTAAATCAAGCTATAGTAAATGGTGCGTTTAACGCCAGAAAGATTTCGCAGAAGGGGAGAGGATCCTATGTTAGATATTAAATTTGTCAGAGAAAACCCGGAGCTTGTCAAGGAAAACATCAAGAAGAAGTTTCAGGATGAGAAGCTTTCGTTAGTCGATGAGGTCATCAAGTATGATCTCGAGGCGAGAAAGTGCCAGCAGGAGGCCGATGAGCTTCGTGCGAAGAAGAATTCGGTTTCGAAGCAGATCGGTGCGCTGATGGCGCAGGGTAAGAAGGCCGAGGCAGAAGAGGTCAAGGCTGAGGTCGGTGCATTCACCGCGCGTCTGAAGGAGCTCGAGGAGCAGGAGCCGAAGCTGCAGGCGGAGGTAACGAAGCGCATGATGATCATCCCGAACATGATCGATGCATCTGTTCCGATCGGTCCGGATGATTCTCACAACGTCGAGAACGAGCGCTTTGGTGAGCCGGTCGTTCCGGCATTTGAAGTACCGTATCATACCGACATCATGGAGTCCTTCGGTGGCATCGATCTCGATGCAGCCGGCCGTGTCGCAGGTAACGGCTTCTACTACCTGATCGGTGATATCGCGAGACTGCACTCTGCCGTACTCAGCTATGCGCGTGATTTTATGATCAACCGTGGCTTCACCTATGTGATTCCGCCATATATGATCCGCTCCAAGGTCGTCGATGGTGTTATGTCCTTCGCAGAGATGGACGCCATGATGTACAAGATCGAGGGCGAGGACCTCTACCTCATCGGTACCTCCGAGCACTCGATGATCGGTCGTTTCATCGATGAGATCCTTCCGGCTGATACCCTTCCGCTTACCCTTACTTCCTATTCTCCTTGCTTCCGTAAGGAGAAGGGTGCACACGGTATCGAGGAGAGAGGTGTGTACCGTATCCACCAGTTCGAGAAGCAGGAGATGATCGTCGTCTGTGAGCCGGAGGAGGCCATGGACTGGTACGAGAAGCTCTGGAAGAACACCGTTGACTTCTTCCGTTCGATGGAAATCCCGGTCAGAACCCTAGAGTGCTGCTCCGGTGATCTCGCAGACCTCAAGGTGAAGTCCTGCGATGTCGAGGCCTGGTCCCCGCGTCAGAAGAAGTACTTCGAGGTCGGTTCCTGCTCCAACCTCGGTGATGCTCAGGCGAGACGTCTGCACATCCGTATCAAGGGCAAGGATGGAAAGATCCATCTTGCAAACACCCTGAACAACACCTGTGTCGCTCCACCTCGTATGCTGATCGCGTTCCTCGAGAACCGTCTTCAGGCGGATGGCAGCATCACCATCCCTGAGGTGCTTCAGCCGTACATGGGTGGTACCAAGGTACTCACCCCGAAGTGGAACTCCATCGAAGGCAAGCCGGCAAACGCATAATGATCGATCGAAGACCTGTGCCATGGCACAGGTCTTTTTATATACATGAGGAGTGGCCGCGGAGGCTTGTAAATCTTAATTTTTATGACGGCGAGTTCATAAATTCGTTCATTGTATATGAGCTATTCCTGTCATATAATGAAGACCACGAAACTCGTTTATTTATCGATGAAGTACAGGAGAGATGCAGTGGAACCGATCATCAAGGTGCGGGATCTATATAAGATTTTTAAAATCGGAGACAATAAGGTCTATGCGCTGAATGGTGTGTCCTTTGATGTCTACCAGGGGGAGTTCGTCGCGATCGTCGGGACCTCCGGCTCCGGTAAGTCAACCTGTCTCAATATGCTGGCGGGTCTGGAAGCGCCGAGTCGCGGTGCGATTCAGATCGCGGGGAAGCGCATCGATAAGATGAGCGAAGCGGAGCTCGTCAGCTTCCGGCGTCAGAATGTCGGCTTCATCTTCCAGAGCTATAATCTGATCGGCTCGATGAATGCGGTCGAGAATGTCGCGATGCCGCTGATGTTCCGTGGGGTGCCTTATGAGAAGCGCATCCGGGAAGCGGAGAAGTACATGAAGCTGATCGGGATCGGGGATCAGGGGGAGCATATGCCGAACCAGATGTCCGGCGGTCAGCAGCAGCGTGTCGGGATCGCCCGGGCGCTCGTCATCGATCCGAAGATCATCTTCGCCGATGAGCCGACCGGTAATCTCGATTCGCATACCACGGAGGATGTGCTGAGTCTTCTTCGCAAAATCGTTCGTGAGGAGGATCGCACGCTGATCATGGTCACGCACGATGCGCACATTGCCTCCTGGGCGGACCGGCAGCTGCGTGTCGTCGATGGAAAGATCGTCGAGACCGTGATCCGTCCGGATAGCCCGATCGAACAGAAAATAAAAACAGAAACCGGAAATCCGCCATTCGCGCTGGTGACGTCACTCGGCTGAACACGGTGTATATAGAGGGGTATAAAATCATGAATCATTTTCACACACAAAAGCATAGAATCCTTCGGCGCTTTCTGTGCGGCGCGATGGTGCTTGCGCTCATGTCGCCTGCATTGACCTTCGTACAGCCGATGGAGGCACAGGCGTCCTACGTCGATACGAATATGAACACCTTCATCCACGACGCGGCAGACACACCGGTCGCGGGCATCGGACAGGATTTTCAGCTGACCGTCAAGGTGGGCTTCAACGGCGTGAACGGCCTCTATAATCCGACGGGCGACGTCATCAACAACGTGCGCGTGCGCCTGAGTCAGGACCAGAATCTCCTGAATACGAAGGGCATCGTGCCGAATTCCAGCAAGTCGAATCCGTATGACGGAGACTCCGATGACGAGCAGGAGTCCCTGCAGCATGATGCGTACAATGAAGGCTACCAGGCAGGTGCGCAGCGTGCCTATAATGCCTCGCTCGGACTCACCTATCCGGTGGACGGCGGTACCTATCCGCTCGAGATCGGTACCTCGACGATGAACCAGGAGAAGAACCTCGGCTCGCTGCAGAAGGGCGAGTATAAGGAGGTGACCTTCAATGTCAAGATCCGGAACGACATCAAGGAAGGCTACTATGCGATCCCGATCTCGATGAACTATGATGTGCCGTACAACTCGACGGGGCAGTACGGCAGTCTCAGCCGTGCCGAGTTTATCAATATCTATGTGCAGGACCTCGGAACGATCTCGAATCCGACCAGTGTGACGAAGGATCAGGCCTTCGTGCTGGGCGAGGGACAGTCGACGCCGAGCGGCACCTATCCGGGCACCGTACAGTTCGCCGTGAACCTTCGGAATAAGAAGGGACGGGCGCTCTATGATGTCGTCGTGAAGATGAATAAGGGAAATGGTGCTGCAGCCTCGGGGGATGCGTCTTCGACGGCGTCCGCCGGAAAGGTCGACTACAGCAGCTTCCCGTTCCGTGTGACGGAGGAGAACTATGACCGCAGCTTCGCCCGTGTGGAGGCGGATCAGACGATCTCGGCACCGTACTCGATGGCCATCGCGAAGGATTCGAAGAGCGGTGACCATGCCATCGGCTTCACGGTGAGCTATAAGGAGACGCCGGACGCGACCATCACGAAGACGGAGCAGTATACCTACTACGTTCATATCAGTAACCCGACCACGGATGAAACCGACAGTCAGCGTGATTTCAATGCAAACGACCGCTCAAAGGCGCGTCTCGTCGTGGCAGGCTATCATACCGAGCCGGAGAGGGTGTTTGCCGGACAGCCGTTCAAGCTGGTGGTGCAGATGCAGAACGCAAGTACCGGCATCAGCGCCAGCAATATCCTGCTTTCCCTCGAGTCGGAAAAGGTGAATGAGTCCTCGGCCCTCTCGACGGAGAACGGCGCGAACTCCTATGTCATCAACAGCCTCGCAGCCGGTGAGACGAAGGAGATTGCCTGGAATATGGTAGCGGAACCGGGCGTTGATCCGCGTTCCTATGCGCTGACCATCAATGAAAAGTATGACTCCCCGGATTTCAAGAATGCCGAGGAGAAGGTGACGCTGAACATCACGGTCAACCAGGAGGCACGACTTTCCGTGTCCAACTACGATGTGATGCCCGAAAGCATTGACGTCGGCAGTGAATCAAACGTGATGTTTAACATCAACAACACCGGTAAGGTCATCCTTTACAACGTGACCGCGGAGTTTAAGGCAGATTCGATCAACGATACCAGCAGCTACGTCGGAAACATCAAGCCGGGTGAGTCCGGCTCCGTGGATGCGATGATCACCGGTGCGGCCCCGACCATGGATGACGGCACGATCCAGGTCATCATCAGCTACGAGGATGTGAACGGAGAGGTTCATACCTCCGAGCAGTCGGTGAACCTCATGGTGAACGAGCCGATGGAGAGCATGGATGACATGAGCGGCATGGATATGATGCCGGAGGAAACGCCTGGATTTTTCCAGCGCTTTAAGCTTCCGATCATCGGTGGTGGCGTCGTGCTGCTGGCGGCGGCTGCGGTATGCGTGAAGAAGCATAAGGATAAGAAGAAGCAGGAAAAGGAAAACGATGAGACTATTTGATCTTATCAAGCTCGCAACGAGCAACCTGAAGCGACGGAAGATGCGGACCGTACTCACGGTCCTCGGCGTTGCCATCGGTACGGCGTCCATCGTGGTCATGGTGAGTCTCGGCATCGGGATGAGTGCGATGATGCTGAAGTCCTATCAGAGCATGGGCTCGCTGACCAGGATCGATGTATACGAGGGTGGCTATGGCGGCGGTACGAATGGCGACCAGTCCATGATGCTGACCGATGAGACCGTGGAGAGCTTTAAGCATATCCCCCATGTGACCGGTGTGAGCCCGTCCATCGAGGTGTATATCGAGGCGAAGTGCAAGGGTATCAGCGGCTCCTTCAGTATCGTAGGTGTCACCCAGGACTATCTCCGGCAGCTCGAGCTTCGGGACGGCGGACATCTGCCGGCGGCGAACTCGGATACGCTGGAGCTCCTCTATGGTAATCAGATCCTGTACAGCAGCTTCTATAAGCAGAAGACCTGGGAGAACGTCGAGATCGACCCGGAGAAGGATACGGTATTCATCACCTTCCCGCAGTCGAGCCTCTCGCAGGGAACACAGAGCAGTGAGGGCAGTACGCAGGAGCTGAAGCAGAAGAAGTACATCTTCCCTGTGGCCGGAATCATGAAGGGCGGCGCCGAGGACTGGTCGGATGGCTCGTACAATGTCTACACCGACATCGACAGCCTGAAGCGTTTTCTGAAGAAGATCTACAAGAAGGCGCTGGTGCCGAATCCGAGAACGAATAAAAACGGGAAGCCGTATCCATACTATGTTTACAACAATGTCTATGTGTTCGTCGATGATATGGATAATGTCAGCGCGGTGCAGAAGCAGATTTCGGATATGGGATTCAGCGTGAGCTCCAGTATGGAGTGGCTGAAGCAGGCGCAGCAGCAGCTGAATATGGTGCAGCTCGTGCTGGGCGGTATCGGCGGTGTATCGCTGCTCGTCGCGGCGATCGGTATCATGAATACCATGATGATGTCGATCTATGAGCGGACGAAGGAAATCGGTGTGATGAAGGTACTGGGCTGTGCGATGCCGGATATACGGAACATGTTTCTCTGTGAGTCCGGCATGATCGGGCTTATGGGTGGCATCGCAGGACTTACGGTCAGCTACCTTATCTCGTATATCATTAACTTCTTTACGAAGAATGCCGGGTCCATGATGTTCGGCTCCGGTTCGATGGGCAGTCTGTCCAGTATTCCGCTCTGGCTCGCTGCCTTCGCGATCGGCTTTGCGATCGCGGTCGGCACGATCGCGGGCTATGTCCCGGCGGCGCGCGCGATGAAGCTGAGTCCGCTGGCGGCGATTCGAAATGAATAATGATCGAGCAGGGGCGACGGAAGGCAGGCCTTCCGTCGCCCCTGGTATGGTTCGTATGATTATTAATTATATTGTACATTTAAGACCTCGATGATATAATGCGGAAATATGCCAGATTTGGAAGGGAGTACGAAATGATCAAGGTTGCAAAATTTGGCGGAAGCTCCTGCGCCTCCGCGGAACAGTTCAGAAAAGTAAAGGACATCGTTCTTTCCGATAAGTCGAGACACTATATCGTGGTTTCGGCACCGGGTAAGCGGGCTTCCGGCGATACGAAGGTAACCGATCTTCTCTATCGTCTCCAGGATGCGGTTGCAGATGAGAAGAAATTCCAGGAGACGCTCCAGACGATCAAGGATCGTTATCAGGAGATCATCGATGGACTCGAGCTCCAGTTCAGTCTGGCTTCGGACTTCGACCGGATCGAGCAGGATCTGAAGGCGGGTGCCGACCGTGACTACGCGGCTTCCCGCGGTGAGTTTCTGAATGCGAAGCTGATGGCAGCTTACCTCGGCTTCAGCTTCATCGATTCTGCCAGCTGCTTCGTCTTCAAGGAGGACCGGAGCTGTGACTATCAGAAGACGGAAGAGGGGATCCGCGCAGCACTGAAGGATATCGATTATGCGGTATTTCCTGGTTTCTATGGCGCCAATGAAAAGGGGGAGGTCGTCACCTTCAGCCGTGGCGGCTCAGATGTGACCGGCTCCCTGATTGCAGCGGCGGAGCATGTGGATCTCTACGAGAACTGGACGGATGTATCCGGCTTCCTCGTCGCAGATCCGCGCATCGTGCCGAATCCGGAGGTCATCGATTACATCACCTACCGTGAACTTCGTGAGCTGAGCTACATGGGTGCCGGTGTACTTCATGAGGATGCGATCTTCCCGGTACGCCGTGAGGGTATCCCGATTCAGATCAAGAACACGAACCGTCCGGAGGACCATGGTACGCTCATCGTGCAGAATACGTTGAAGAAGCCGCGCTTCATCATCACTGGTGTCAGCGGTAAGAAGGACTTCTGTGCGATCAACATCGAAAAGGCGATGATGAACTCGGAGATCGGCTTCGCCCGGAAGCTGCTTTCCGTCCTCGAGGACAACAACATTTCCTTCGAGCACATCCCGTCCGGTATCGATACGATGACCCTCGTCATCCATCAGGAGGAGCTTGAGCACTGCGAGCAGAAGATCCTGAACGGTATTCAGCGTGCCGTGAACCCGGACCTCATCGAGCTTGAGTCGGACATCGCGCTGATCGCGGTCGTCGGACGTGGCATGAAGTCATCCCGTGGTGTGGCCGGCAGAGTGTTCTCTGCGCTCGCCCATGAGTACATCAACATCAAGATGATCGATCAGGGCTCCAGCGAGTACAACATCATCATCGGTGTACGGAACGAGGACTTCGAAAAGGCCATCCGTGCTATTTATAAAATGTTCGTCATGAGCGCCAAGTGATATTGCATAGTATATAAGGTCCCGGAGGACAGTGGTCCTCCGGGACTTTTATCATGCCCGGACTTATGTTATAATGCGCGGAGCGAGGATAGAACTATGAAAATATTTGTGATCGGCGGCGGGGCTGCCGGACTGATGGCGGCGATTGCGGCGAAGGAAAGCGCGGCGGATGCCGACGTCATTTTAATAGAAAAGAATGATAAGCTCGGAAAGAAGATCTTCATCACGGGAAAGGGGCGCGGCAATCTGACGAATGCGGCGGCCATCGAGGATTTCTTCCCGCAGTATGTGACAAATCCGCGTTTTCTGTACTCGGCGCTGTATGACTTCACGAATCAGGATACGATCGATCTGCTGGAGGCCCACGGCTGCCGGACGAAGGTCGAGCGTGGTGACCGTGTCTTCCCGGTGTCGGATCATGCCTACAGTATCACGGATGCGCTGAAGCACTATATCAAGAAGCTGGGCGTCGAGATCCGCTATAAGACGGAGGTGAAGAAGATCGAGCTTCGGGACGGACAGGTTCGTGGTGTGGTGACGGATCGTGGCTTTCAGCCGGCAGATGCGGTGATCGTCGCGACCGGCGGCCGCAGCTATCCGTCGACCGGTTCGACCGGAGATGGTTACCGCTTCGCCGAGGAGGCGGGCCTCAAGGTGACGGAAACCTATCCGTCCCTCGTCGCCCTCGAGGTGCATGAGCCGGATGCCTACCGTTTGAAGGGTCTCAGCCTCCGAAACATCGCGATCGATATCCGGGACGAGGATGGAAAGAGCTACTACCGGGACTTCGGCGAGCTCGAGTTCATGGAGAGCGGACTGCGTGGTCCGGTGATCATCTCGGCATCCGCTGTCGTCACGAAGCTGGTCAATGCTTCCGACCATAAAAAGTGGAAGCTCCTCACCGTGCACATCGACCTGAAGCCGGCGCTGGAGGATGCGGAGCTCGACCGTCGCCTGCTCCGGGATTTCGATACCTATCGGAACAAGGAGCTCCGGAATGCATTTTCCGAGCTGCTCCCGGCGCAGCTGATTCCGGTCTTCACGGCACGACTCGCCGTCCAGGGCGTCGACATCAACCGGAAGGTCACCGAGGTCGACCGCGAGACGCGGAAGAAGATCGCGGCCCTCATCCGGGATTTCAGCTTCACGATCCGCGGCACCGGCAGCTTCAAGGAGGCCATCGTCACCCAGGGCGGTGTCTCTGTGAAGGAGCTGAATCCGAAAACGATGGAAGCGAAAAAGGTGAAGGGACTGTACTTCGCCGGCGAGGTCATCGACGTCGACGGCTACACCGGCGGCTTCAATATGCAGATGGCCTTCTCCACCGGCCACCTCGCCGGAAAGTCCGCCGCCGAAGCACTCAATTAAATATTAGATAAATGGAGAAGTCCAGCAAAAAGACCCGGAGGGGTGTTGACCTGAACTGTAGCAATGTAAAATATGAAGGAGGCTGTTATGCCATATAGTATTGCCATCGACGGTCCGGCAGGTGCCGGCAAGTCAACGATTGCGAAGGCCGTAGCGCGTGAACTCGGCTATGTTTACATCGATACCGGTGCCATGTACCGTGCTGTCGGTCTGTTCTGCATCGAAGAGGCCATCGCCCTCGAGGATGAGGCGCGCGTATCGGAGGCGGTGCGCGACATCGACATCACGATCGCCTATGATGACGAAGGTGCCCAGCAGGTTTTCCTGAACGGCGCCAATGTCTCCACCCGGATTCGTACCCAGCAGGTCGGTGATGCCGCATCCACGGTGTCCCAGTATCCGGCGGTACGGGAAAAAATGGTGAAGCTCCAGCAGAGCCTCGCGGAGCATAGCTCGGTCGTGATGGATGGCCGGGATATCGCATCGAAGGTACTCCCGAACGCGGATACGAAGATCTATCTCACCGCGTCGGTTGAGGAGCGTGCACGTCGCCGTGCGAACGAGCTGCGTGAAAAAGGTGAGGCCTGTGACATTGCCGAGGTCGAGGCCGAGATCCGCGCGCGGGATGACCGCGATATGCATCGCCAGCATTCCCCGCTCATCCAGGTGCCGGAGGCAGTGCTCGTCGACAGCTCGACACTGACGATCGACGAGACGATCGACCGCATCCTCGAGATCGCGATGCAGCACTGAGGCGGGCACGATATGAAGGTTACACTTGCAAAAACCGCCGGCTTCTGCTTCGGCGTACAGCGCGCGGTCGATACCGTTTACCGCGTGCTCGAGGAGGAGCATCGAAAACCGGTCGAGGAACAGCGTTCGATCTATACCTACGGACCGATCGTGCATAATGAAACCGTGATTCAGAAGCTCGCCGCCGAGGGCGTGCAGGTGCTCGAATCCGAGGAGGAGCTTGCGACGCTCCGCGATGGCATCGTCATCATCCGTGCGCATGGGGTGCCGAAGCACATCTACGAGCTGCTCGAAAAGCAGAGGGTCGAAGCCGTCGATGCGTCGTGTCCCTTTGTCCAGAAGATCCAGCGCCTCGTGCAGCAGCACACTGCCGCCGGAGAGGAGGTCTTCGTGACCGGAAACCCGGAGCACCCGGAGGTCATCGGCATCATGGGCTGGGCGGAAGGAGGCATTTCAGCGATTCCGGACATCGAAACCGCTGAAAAATTACCAAACGGAGAGGGCAGAAGCGTGGTTGTTGTGTCACAAACCACGTTTAATATCGATAAATTCAAACTAATTATTGATATTTTGAAAAAAAAGCATTATTATGTTAATGCTATTAATACGATTTGCAACGCAACGTTTGAGCGACAGTCGGAAGCAAAGGAACTGGCGAAACAGTCCGACGCGATGATTGTCATTGGAGGGCGCAGTTCCTCCAACACGAAGAAACTTTTTGAGATTTGTAAAGACCAGTGTCGTAACACCCAGTTGATACAAACGGTTGGAGATCTTAACTTCGTTCAGGATGAAGCGGTTCAAAACGTAGGTATTACAGCTGGGGCAAGCACCCCGAAAGAAATTATTGAGGAGGTTCAAAATTATGTCAGAGATGAGTTTTGAACAGATGCTTGACGCATCATTAAAGTCTATTCATGCAGGGGAGATTGTTACTGGTAAGGTTATTAGTGTAAAGCCTGACGAGATTGCACTCAACATTGGGTACAAGTCCGATGGTATCATGACCAGAAGTGATTACAGCGCAGATAACACTGTAGACCTCACCACAGTAGTCAATGTCGGCGATGAAATCGAGTGCAAGGTAAAGAAGGTAAACGATGGAGAGGGACAGGTTGTTCTTTCTCACAGAGAGGCTCTTGCTTCCAAGGCTTCCGAGGAGCTCAAGGATGCATTTGAGAACCAGACCGTTCTTACCGGCAAGGTTGTTCAGGTTGTCAAGGGCGGCCTGAATGTTGAGGTAAATGGTGCACGTGTATTTATCCCTGCATCCCTCGTATCTGATACCTTCGAGAGAGATCTCACCAAGTATCAGGGTCAGGATATCCAGTTTGTGATCACTGAGTTCAATCCGATGAAGCGCAGAGTCATCGGTGATCGTAAGCAGCTTATGGCAGCTACGAAGAAGGAGCAGCACGACAAGCTCTTCAGCGAGCTTCAGGTCGGCGATGTTCGTACCGGTGTTGTTAAGAACCTTACTGATTTCGGTGCATTCATCGATCTCGGTGGCGCTGATGGTCTCCTTCATATCTCCGAGATGTCCTGGGGTCGTATCGAGAACCCGAAGAAGCTTTTCAAGTCCGGCCAGGAGGTTAAGGTACTTGTTAAGGAAATCAACGGTGAGAGAATCGCTCTTACACGTAAGTTCCCGGATGAGAATCCGTGGAAGGATGCAGAGACCAAGTTCGCTGTTGGTACTGTTGTAAGCGGCAAGGTTGCACGTATGACAGACTTCGGCGCATTCGTAGAGCTTGAGAAGGGCATCGATGCACTTCTTCACGTATCTCAGATTTCCAGAGATCATGTTAACAAGCCGTCAGACGTTCTTGAGGTTGGTCAGGAGATCGAGGCGAAGATCGTTGATCTCGACGTTGACAGCCACAAGATTTCCCTGAGCATGAAGGCTCTTTCCGAGCCGGAGCGCAAGGAGGATCTCGATGTTGCAGACGTTGACATCGAGGCTGTAGGCAAGGCTGAGGCTGAGCGCGTAGACGAGGAGTAATCCGCATAGACAGAGGGTCGGACAGAAATGTCCGGCTCTCTTTTTTTAAAATCCTTGCGTGGGACTTTTTTACGTGCTATACTCTTGACTCGGATATGTTAACTCATGGGAGAAGTATGCGCATTTCCCCTGTGCGTTTGCATAATATATAAAACGAAAGTTTCGGAGGTACTCTTAATGAGCGTTAAAGTTGAAAATCTTGAGAAGAATATGGCTAAGCTGACCGTTGAGGTGGACAATGCTGAGCTTTTAAAGGCCATCGATGTAGCATACAAGAAGAACCGTAACAAGTTCAATCTTCCTGGTTTCCGTAAGGGCAAGGCACCGAAGGAGATGATCATGAAGATGTACGGACCGCAGGTATTCTTCGAGGATGCGCTCAATGAGATTCTTGATAAGACCTATCCGGAGGCTGCGAAGGAGTCCGGCCTCGAGATCGTTTCCAGACCGGAGATCGGCGTAGAGCAGATCGGTATGGATCAGAATGTGATCTACACAGCAACCGTTGCTGTAAAGCCGGAGGTTACCCTCGGTGAGTATAAGGGCGTTATGGTAGAGAAGGCTGAGACCACTGTAAGCGCAAAGGAAGTAAACGAGAAGCTCGCTGCAGAGCTCGAGAAGAATGCACGTGTCGTTGAGGTTGAGCGTGAGATCAAGAAGGATGATATCGCAACCATCGATTTCGTTGGTTCCGTAGACGGCGTTGAGTTCGAAGGCGGCAAGGGCGAGGATTACCCGCTGACCATCGGTTCCGGCACCTTCATCCCGGGCTTCGAGGATCAGCTGATCGGCCACAAGGCTGGTGAGACCGTCGATGTAAAGGTTACCTTCCCGGAGAACTACGGCGCAAAGGATCTCGCAGGTAAGGAAGCACTTTTCGTAACCACCATCAAGGCTGTCAAGGAGAAGCAGGTTCCGGCTGCTGACGATGAGTTCGCATCCGAGGTTTCCGAGTTCGATACCCTTGACGAGTATAAGAAGGATCTGAAGAAGACCCTGAAGGAGGAGAAGGAGAAGGCTGCAACCACCACCAACGAGAGAAACGTCATTGCGAAGGTTGTAGAGAATGCTTCCGTAGAGATTCCGGCACCGATGCTTGAGGCACAGCTGGACAACATGCTCTATGATTACCAGACCAGACTTGCTCAGCAGGGCATTCCGATGGATCAGTATCTCCAGATCACCGGCCAGACCGTAGAGCAGATCAAGGAGCAGATGAAGGAGAGCGCTGAGAAGAATCTCAAGACTTCCCTCGTCATCGAAGCGATCATGGAGAAGGAGAACATCACCGTCGCTGACGAGCGCGTAGATGAGGAGTTCAAGAAGATCGCAGAGCAGTACAAGATGGAGTATGATGATCTCAAGAAGACTGTTTCCGAGGAGCAGAAGGAGAGCATGAAG
This sequence comes from Lachnospiraceae bacterium, assembly GCA_030540075.1. Taxonomy (GTDB): domain Bacteria; phylum Bacillota; class Clostridia; order Lachnospirales; family Lachnospiraceae; genus Oribacterium. The sequence continues at coordinate 4,360 of JAUNWX010000014.1, read as the reverse complement.
AGAGAGATCGCTTTCCAGGAGACCATCGATATGCTCGTAGCTGAGGCGAACCTTGTAAAGGCAGAGAAGAAGTCCAAGAAGGCTGCTGAGGACGAGGAGAAGACAGAGGAGTAATTCCTGTATCGCTTCATCGAAGGTTTAAAGATTTATGGCGGTGCAGGTAACTGCACCGCCTTTTTTACAGAAAACCCATATGGAGGTTTCATTATGAATTTAACACCTAGAGATATTACAACGATTCCGTATGTCATTCAGTCGACATCCAGAGGAGAGCGTTCCTACGACATCTTTTCCCGTCTGCTGAACGAGCGTATCATCTTCCTCGGGGACGAGGTAAACCATGATACCGCTTCCCTCGTCGTGGCACAGCTTCTGTACCTCGAGTCCGAGGATCCGGATAAGGACATCAGCCTGTACATCAACAGCCCGGGTGGTGTCATCACGGACGGTATGGCGATCTACGATACCATGCGTTACATCAAGTGTGACGTATCCACCATCTGTGTCGGCATGGCCGCATCGATGGGTGCCTTCCTTCTGGCCGGCGGTACGAAGGGCAAGCGTATGATCCTTCCGAACGCTGAGGTCATGATTCATCAGCCGTCCGGCGGTGCACAGGGCCAGGCGACGGAGATCCAGATCACGGCAGAGTGGATCCTTCGTACGAAGAAGCACATGGCAGAGATCCTCGCAGCCAACTGCGGACAGCCGGTGGAGAAGGTGATGGAGGATACCGAGCGTGATCACTGGATGACGGCACAGCAGGCGCTCGAGTACGGCATCGTCGATCATATCTTCGAATCACGCGAAGCAGCCGAGGTACGGAACTGAGTACCGGTACCAGCATTACCAGACTAACCAGAACGAGAGGACTGAATTCATGCAAATGAAACCAGACGATAAAATCCGCTGCTCTTTCTGCGGTAAATCAGCGAAGCAGGTCCATAAGCTTATCGCCGGTTTAAATAATAATTATATCTGTGACGAGTGTGTCGAGCTCTGCGAGGAGATCCTGAACGAGCAGGACGGTGATTTCAGAGAGGACAGCGACAACTCGGACATCCATCTTCTGAAGCCGAAGGAGATCCATGATTTCCTCGATGAGTATGTGATCGGACAGGATGAGGCAAAGAAGGTACTGTCTGTCGCGGTTTATAATCACTACAAGCGCATCACCTCGAAAATCAAGGATATCGATGTGCAGAAGTCGAACATCCTGATGATCGGACCGACCGGAACCGGTAAGACCTACCTGGCACAGACCCTGGCCCGCATCCTCGGTGTTCCGTTCGCCATCGCCGATGCGACCGCACTCACCGAAGCTGGCTATGTCGGCGAGGATGTCGAGAACATCCTCCTGAAGCTGATTCAGGCGGCAGACTATGATATCAAGCGTGCAGAGATCGGCATCATCTATATCGATGAGATCGATAAGATCACGAAGAAGTCGGAGAATGTCTCCATCACCCGTGATGTCTCCGGCGAGGGCGTTCAGCAGGCGCTGCTGAAGATCCTCGAGGGAACCGTCGCTTCGGTACCACCTCAGGGTGGACGAAAGCACCCGCAGCAGGAGCTTATCCAGATCGATACGACGAACATCCTGTTCATCTGCGGCGGTGCATTTGACGGACTCGAGCACATCATCGAGAAGCGTGTCGCTTCCGGATCGATGGGCTTCGGTGCGGATATCGTCGAGAAGAATCGTGACAACTACGATGACATCCTTCACCAGGTACAGCCGGAGGACCTCGTTCGCTTCGGTCTCATCCCGGAGTTTATCGGACGAGTACCGGTCGACGTCACCTTGCAGTCTCATGATGCGACGACCCTGAAGCGCATTCTGACGACCCCGAAGAACGCACTCGTGAAGCAGTATCAGAAGCTGTTTGAGATCGACGGCGTCGAGCTCAGATTCACGGATGAGGCGGTCACCGCCATCGCCGAGAAGGCAGCCGAACGCAAGACCGGTGCCAGAGGACTCCGCTCCATCATGGAAGACATGATGATGGACATCATGTATGAGATTCCGTCTGAGCCGGACATCCAGAGTGTGGAGATCACGGAGGATGTGGTGAAGGGAAGCGGGGAACCGATCATCACCCGTAAAGAGAAGAAAACAGCCCGGCATGCAGATGCCACCGACACGGCTGTATGAGTCTGAGAAAACCCGATCGGTCATGTGCCGACCGGGTTTCCTGAACCATCGATATCGTCACTTACACATCGTCACTAAGAAAAGGAGATTCCATGAAGATCACTTCTGTAGATCTGGAGAGAGTGCTGGGCGTAAAATCCGAGCTTCCGAAGACCGGAAAACCTGAATTTGTCATGGCGGGACGATCCAACGTCGGAAAGTCCTCCTTTATCAATGCCTTCGTCAATCGAAAGAACTTCGCCCGTACGAGTTCGACACCGGGTAAGACACGTACGATCAACTTCTATAATATCAATGATCGATTCTACCTCGTCGATCTTCCGGGGTACGGCTATGCGTCCACCGGTGCGGTCGAGCAGGAGAAGTGGGGACGTATGATCAACCGCTATCTCGAGACCTCGGATGACATCGAAGAGGTGATCCTTTTCGTGGATATCCGTCACGATCCGTCGAAGCTCGACATCCAGATGTTCGACTACGTGACACAGGTCACCGGCTTCGAGCCGATCGTTATCCTGACGAAGATGGATAAGATCAACCGCTCACAGATCAAGAAACAGACCGCCGCGATCCGCAAGGCCCTGCATGCGACGGAAAACTGCACGATGATCCCGTTCTCCTCTCAGTCAAAGCAGGGACTCGAGAACATCTATGCAATCATCGACGAGATCATGGATGCACCGGAAACCCCGGAAACACAGGCGTGAGCGCAGATGTAGGCATTGGCCCTATGAACATGAAAGAAGTCAATGCCTGCAGCGGAAAATGTCGTATAAAGAATATAAACAGGGACTTGACATCAGTGCAGAGTGGTGCTAATCTATAAAGGTCGTAAAGACAAAGGAAAGTAGGTATCCACCTCACCTTGGCAGTTGTAACTGACCCGGGTTCATATTTGATTATTACTTCGTGTATTTTCATTATGGTGGATTGGCTTACAATCCGCCATTTTTTTGCATTCGACCAGTGTATGTGGAGAGGAGTTTATGGCTATTAAGAAAAACGCAAGCATCGAAATTAACGAGCAGATCCGTGACAGAGAGGTAAGAGTCATTGGTGCAGAGGGCGAGCAGCTCGGTATCATGTCTTCCAAGGACGCTTATATGATGGCAAAGGAGAAGGACCTGGATCTTATCAAGATCGCTCCGACTGCAACGCCGCCTGTTGTAAAGATCGCCGACTTCGGTAAGTATCGTTACGAGATGATGCGTAAGGAAAAGGAAGCCAAGCGTAATCAGCGCGTGACTGAGCTGAAGGAGATCCGTATGACACCGAACATCGATCAGAACGATCTCAACACGAAGTTATCCGCTGCACGTAAGTTCCTCGAGAAGGGCAATAAGGTCAAGGTCGCTCTTCGATTCAGAGGCCGTGAGATGTCTCGTATGAATCAGTCCAAGTACATCCTTGACGAGTTCGCCGAGCAGCTGAAGGACATCGCAGTCCTCGATAAGCCGGCGAAGGTAGAAGGCAGAAACATGGCGATTGTAATAAGCCCGAAAAAGTAAAATCACAGGAGGCTGTTATGGCAAAGTTAAAGCTGAAGACAAAGAGAGCTGCTGCTAAGCGCTTTAAAGTTACTGGCACAGGAAAGCTTGTAAGAAACAAGGCTTACAAGTCTCACATTCTCACCAAGAAGACAACGAAGCGTAAGAGAGGCCTGCGCAAGGATACTGTTCTTGATCAGACCAACGTTAAGACGATGAAGAAGATTCTTCCATACCTTTGATTTGTAGACTTTAGAGGAGGAAATTAAAATGAGAATTAAGGGCGGATTAAACGCTAAGAAGAAGCATAATAGAGTACTCAAGCTTGCTAAAGGCTACAGAGGATCTCGCTCCAAGCACTATAGAGTAGCGAAGCAGAGCGTAATGAGAGCTCTTACGGAGTCCTACAGAGGCCGTAAGGAGAGAAAGAGACAGTTCAGACAGCTCTGGATCGCTCGTATCAACGCAGCTGCAAGACTGAATGGTCTTTCTTACAGCAAGTTCATGTTCGGCCTCAAGAATGCAGGCATCGACATGAACCGTAAGATGCTTTCCGAGATCGCAATCGCTGATCCGGAGGGATTTGCAAAGCTCGCTGAGACTGCAAAGGCTAACCTCAACAAGTAATCTTCAACCGACAGGATTCGTCCTGTCGGTTTTTTAACTTTATAGGAAAGTGCATCGATTATGATTTTGACTTAACGTATGTTTGGTTTAA
>JAUNWX010000052.1 GCA_030540075.1 Lachnospiraceae bacterium | reverse complement strand
GCTGCTATTTCGCGGAGGTCGGCGAGGATGCGAAGCTTGAGCGCGCGGACCTCTTCCTCAGCGTTCCACAGCGCCTGCATATCATAGTCGGCGGTTCTGCCGCATGGCGCTGTGCATGAGCTGCAGCCGGGTGCGAGTCGTTCTTTTTCCGCGTTGACTTTTCTAATCAGCTCTTCGATCGCAGCATCGTCCGAGTGGCCATCAGTGGCGGTGGCAGTATCGTCCAGGCAGGCATCGGGCGCGGTAGCCATCAGCCCTTCCGTCATGATCGCCCATGTTTCGGCGGAAGCGAGCGCCGGATCATCGATGGCTCTCGCGAGACCGATCAGTGCACCGGTCAGCGCATCCTGCAAGCGGACGGTCGCAGCCTTTTTCGGAGCGACACAGACGTCTTCTGCGGAGCTGGTACCTCCGGCGATCTGCACATGCTGAACCTGAAGCATTTCTTTATCTGTCATTCTGTACCTCGCTCAGTCCAGGCTTCTGCCATCGACGCTGAACCTGAAGCATTTCTCTATCTGTCATCCTGCACCTCGCTCAGTCCAGGATCTTTCCGTCGATGCTGATTGTGACCACCTGCCATGGGATGAACTTTCCGCTGGCCTGCAGTGCCTTCTTCGCGGCCATTTCGAGGCCGCCGCAGCATGGCACCTCCATACGGACGATGGTGACGCTCTGGATGTCGTTGTTCCGGATGATCTCCGTCAGCTTCTCGCTGTAATCGGCATCATCGAGCTTCGGGCAGCCCACCAGTGCGACCCTGCCGCGGATGAATTCCTGGTGGAAGTCCGCGTAGGCATACGCGGTACAGTCGGCGGCGATCAGCAGTTTCGCGCCATCGAAGTACGGCGCATTTACCGGTGCGAGCTTAATCTGTACCGGCCAGTTCCGAAGCTGAGATACAGCACTCGTATGGGCAGTCGCTGACGCTTCCGTTTCCTCCGCAGGCTGCATCATCCGGACCCTGGAGCCCGGGCAGCCGCCCTCGTGCATGTGCTTCATCTTTTCCTGCACGGCCGCCTCATCGTACGCCGCGGCTTCCCGCTCCTCGAAGCTGATCGCGCCCGTCGGACAGGTCGGAAGGCAGTCGCCCATGCCGTCACAGTAATCGTCTCTCAGGAGCTTCGCCTTTCCATCCACGATGCCGATCGCGCCCTCATGGCAGGCGCTGGCACAGATCCCGCAGCCGTTGCATCTATCCTCATCGATATGAATAAGCTTTCGTATCATCTCGTTATCCTCCGTCTTATCTAAACCAGATTTTCTTCATCCCGATGGAGACATTGGCCTGGCATCGAAGATGATTTTGCGTTTGTGGCCCGATCATAGTATATTTAAGCGGAATTGTATGTTTGATTTCAAACAAATCGGAGGGGCAATGCAGAAATATTTACCGATATTACGGAGCTGTCCGTTTTTTAACGGCATGCGGGATGATGAAATCCTGTCGATTCTTCACTGTGTGCAGGCGTCTACGGTCGCGCGGCCGCGGGGCGCGTATATCCTGCGCGCGGGCGACACGACCGAGGTCATGGGTCTCGTGCTGTCCGGTTCGGTGCTCATCCTTCGGGAGGACCTCTGGGGACACCGGAATATCCTCTCGAAGTGCACGGCGGGCGATTTTTTCGGGGAGCCCTATGCGGCGACCTCCGGCGCGGTACTGAACGTCAATGCTGTCGCCGAGGACGATTGTGCGCTTCTCTTTCTGAATGTGAAGCGCCTTCTGATGAGCTGCCCGACCGCCTGCGGCCATCACCAGAAGCTGATTCGAAATCTGGTCAGCGTGCTGGCGAACCGGCTGCTGGTCTTCAATGATAAGATCACGCACGTCAGCAAGCGTTCCACCCGGGAGAAACTTCTCTCGTACCTTTCCTCGGAATCCGTTCGGCAGGCATCGCTTTCCTTTGACATCCCCTTCGACCGGCAGCAGCTCGCCGACTATCTCTGCGTGGACCGCGCCGCCATGTCCGTAGAACTCTCGAAGCTGCAGAAGGAAGGTATCCTGAAAACGAAACGCCGGCACTTCGAGCTGATCGTCGACAGCGCATCTTAAGAATTTCGTAAGGGGGTCTGACCCCATAAACTTTCGCGGCGTGACGATGTGGAGGGCAGAGGCATTGGCCTCGATAGAGATGGTGGCAGTGAAAATCCCCCTGTTCGGGTGTGAACAGGGGGATTCGTATACGCTGTGAGATTTACGGTGCGCTTCGTTGACGTCCGGTATCGTGAGCTTCATCGTCGCCGGGCATTGTGTGCTTCGTCAGCGCCTGGCATCGTGTGCTTCGTCGGCGCTCGGCATCATGCAGTTCATGGATTATTCCAGCAGCTCTCTTGCGGAGATACCCGGGCTGGTCATGGCGTGGGTGTCGAGGATCTTGTCGATGTTCTCCTGGGTGAGGATGCCCTTCTGGAGGATGAGGTCCTTCACGGAGGCACCGGTGCGGATCGCTTCCTTCGCGATGTCGGCGGCGTGCTCGTAGCCGATGTGCGGGGTCAGGGCGGTGATGATGCCGACGGAGTGGTCGACGTAGCTCTGGCAGCGCTCGCGGTTTGCGGTGATGCCGACGATGCAGTTGTCGGTCAATGTATTCACCGCGTACGTAAGGAACTCCACTTCATGGGTGAGGTTCCAGAAGATGATCGGCTCGAAGGCATTGAGCTCGAGCTGACCGCCCTCGGCCGCCATGGTGATGGTGAAGTCGTTGCCCATGATGTTGAAGGCGACCTGATTCACGACCTCCGGGATGACCGGATTCACCTTGCCCGGCATGATCGAGGAGCCGTTCTGCTTCGCCGGGAGGTTGATCTCGTTGAAGCCGCAGCGCGGGCCGGAGGACATGAGACGCAGGTCGTTACACATCTTCGAGAGGTTGACGGCGCAGGTCTTGACGGCACCGGAGACAGCGACGAAGCCGTCGAGGTTCTGGGTGGCGTCCACGAGGTTGAAGGCCTGCACGAGCTGGAGGCCGGTGACCATGGAGAGGTTCGGTACGATGCGGCGAAGGTACATTTCGTCCGCATTGATGCCGGTGCCGACGGCGGTGCCGCCCATGTTCAGGCAGCGCATCTCGTCCTGCGCATGCTCGAGGCGGGCAATGTCTCGACGTATGGCCTCACTGTAGGCCCGGAACTCCTGTCCGAGACGGATCGGGACCGCGTCCTGCAGCTGGGTGCGGCCCATCTTCAGGACGTCATCGAACTCCTCGGCCTTATCGGAGAGTGCCTTATAGAGGCGCTGCAGCTGGATCTGTGCCTTGATGAGGAGCTTGAGCACGGCGATCTTGCCGGCGGATGGGAAAACGTCGTTCGTGGACTGACCGCAGTTCACGTGGTCGTTCGGATTCACGAGGGAGTAGTCGCCCTTTTCGCCGCCGAGGATCTCGATCGCACGGTTTGCGATGACCTCGTTTGCGTTCATGTTGAGGCTGGTGCCCGCGCCGCCCTGGATCGCATCGACGATGAAGGCGTCGTGGAACTCACCGGCGACGATCTCATCACAGGCCTGCACGATGGCGTCCGCGACCTTCTTGTCGAGGAGACCGATCTCGAGGTTCGTGATGGCGGAGGCCTTCTTGATCTCCGCGATGGAGTTGATGATCTCCGGATGCATCTTCAGTCCGGTGATGTGGAAGTTCTCGGAAGCACGAAGCGACTGGACGCCATAGTACGCGTCCTTCGGGACGGTGCGATCACCGATGGAATCGTGTTCGGAACGGAAATTTGAATTTACAGCTGCCATGTGTATATCCTCCCTGATGGTGGTTAATCTTCTTGTCTTCACTATAGCGACGTGCTATGTTATTTTCAAATACTTATATGATAAACTGTCATATAGTCTGCAGACTATAACATGCTACATTTGGCGGGGCGTCTGCAGCCCGGACCGGCCACCGTTCTGGGAAGGCCAATGTCGTCGACCGGGCAGTTCGTCGTCCGCCTGGGGTGCGGTGGAGCCGGGCGGGCAGGGGAGGATGTATGTTCCAGTCGATGCGCTATATCTATGAGGTGTATAAGGAGATGAGCTTTTCGCGTGCGGCGCAGAAGCTCTTTATCAGCCAGCCGTCGCTCAGTGCGGCGGTGAAAAAGGAGGAGGAGCGGATCGGTGCGCCGATCTTCGACCGGAGCACGAACCCGATTCATCTCACCGAGGTCGGGCAGGAGTACATCCGCGCGGTGGAGCGCATCATGGATGCGGAGAACAGCTTCGAGAGCTATGTGAGTGACCTCACGGCGCTCCGGCATGGCGCGCTCACCATCGGCGGTACGAACTTCTTCGTCTCCTATGTACTGCCGCCGATCCTCAGCCGCTTCACGGCGAGCTACCCGTCGATTCATATCACCCTCGTCGAGGGCTCGACGAGTGAGCTGACGGAGAAGCTGTCGGCGGGTACCCTCGACCTGCTCCTCGACAACAGTGAGCTCGACTCGCTGGTTTTCGACCGGAAGGTGATTCAGGAGGACCATCTCCTCATGGCGGTGCCGGTGGAGTTCGCGTCGAACATGGAAGTCGTGCCCTATGCATTGACCGCGGCGGACGTGAAGGCCGGACATCATCTCTTGCCGGAGCGGACCCCGGTGCCGATGCACGTCTTCCGCGACGATCCCTTCCTGCTGCTGCACGAGCGGAACGACACGCGCGAGCGCGCCATGACGATCTGCCGCGAGAACCACTTCAGCCCGAAGATCCGCCTGGAGCTCGACCAGCAGATCACCGCGTACAACCTCGCCTGCTACGGCATGGGCATCGCCTTCGTCGGCGACTCCCTGATCCAGAACGTCCCGAAGGCGAAAAACCTCCTCTTTTATAAACTCGAAAACCGCGACTCCATCCGCCAGATCAGCTTCTACTATAAGCGGAACCGCTACCTGTCGCGGGCCCTCGCCACGTTCCTGGAGATGATTTGATTTCGGTAGAAAACATGGTAAGCTGGTGGTGGATATCGACGAAAACTCTCATCCAGGAACAGAGTTTCAGGAGATCGCCGGGGTCAAAAACCGGAGGCGGCGTGAGGATCTCACGGCGGAGACATTGGCGGAAGCAGGTGGAGGTGACGTATGAATAATCTGGTGAGCATCGGGCGGATGGCGGAGATGAACGGCATCACGGTGGCGACGCTGCGGCTCTACGATGAGATGAATCTGCTGAAGCCGCGGCGGACGGATCCGAAGACGGGATACCGCTACTACGACATCACGCAGAACGCGCGGCTCGACATGATCGCGTACATGAAGGAGCTCGGGATGAGTCTGTCGGAGATTCAGGACATCCTCGAGAAGGAGGACATCACGCTGATCGAGACGCTGCTGGTGAAGAAGAACGAGCAGCTCCACGAGCAGATGCGGGAGCTCAAGTCGCGACACGCGGCGGTGGAGCGCGCGATTGCGTCGATCGAAAAATACCGGAAGTCGCCGACGAACGGTACGGTGTCGCTCGAGTACATCGACCGCCGCTATACCTATGGTCGCCCGTGCCGCCACAATTTCTACGAGATGAACGCGGATTCCTTTGAGGAGGAGCTGATGGGGCTGAGGCAGGAGCTCGTGAAGAAGGGCTTCCTCCACGTCCACTCGTACAACGTCGGCACCACGATCACGGGGGCGAACTTCGAGGCGGGCCGCTTCATCCCGGAGGAGAGCTTCGTCTTCGTGGACCACAAGGACCGGGACATCGTGCCGGGCGTGAAGGTCCTCGACAGCGGCATGTTCGCCTGCATCTACCTCGACTCCTTCGACGAGGAGATCGCGTACGCGCTGAAGCTCCGCGACCACTGCCGCGCGCAGGGCTGGATCCTCGACGGCGACTACATCTGCGAGATCATCACCGAGTTCAACGTCTTCGACTCGGAAAAGCGCAGCATGTTCATGCGCCTCCAGGTGCCGGTGCGCTTCGCCTGAAACGACATCGCGGGCGGTGACGACTCGACAGCATTGGCCCGGACGCTGTTTGATAATTAACAAACAAAATCACTTGACTCTCTTCCGACCGCAGACCTTATAGTGGAGCTATCAGAAAAGTTCGTGTTTGATGAGACCCACAGGGTCTGCAAAGGAGGAAGATATGGAGAAGATTAAGGTCGTTCAGTATGGCTGTGGTAAGATGGCGAAGTACATCATCCGCTATCTGTATGAGCATGGCGCACAGATCGTAGGTGCGATCGATGTGAATCCGGCAGTGGTGGGCATGGACATCGGTGATTTCGCAGGGCTCGGTCTGAAGACCGGCATCCTCATCTCAAACGATGCGGATAAGGTGCTCGATGAGTGCGATGCAGATGTGGCGATCGTGACGCTGTTCAGCTTCATCAACGACATCTATGATCATGTAGAGAAGTGCGTGGCACGTGGCATCAATGTCATCACCACCTGTGAGGAAGCGATTTATCCGTGGACCACGGCAGCGGCGCAGATCAATAAGCTCGATGCGCTGGCGAAGGAGACCGGCTGCACCATCGCGGGCAGCGGCATGCAGGATATCTTCTGGATCAATATCGTCGGCCTGGTCGCAGGTGGCATGAACAAGATTACGAAGATCAAGGGCGCATACAGCTACAATGTCGACGAGTACGGACTCGCACTCGCGAAGGCACACGGCTGTGATCTCACGAAGGAAGAGTTCGAGGCGCAGATCGCGCATCCGGAAGCATTTGAGCCGTCCTACGCATGGAATGCGAGTGAGGCGATCTGTAACAAGCTTGGTCTGACGATCAAGTCGATCACGCAGAAGCATGTGCCGTACATCATCGATCATGACCTCTATTCCGAGACTCTCGGCAAGACCATCGAGGCCGGAAAGTGCATCGGTATGTCCGCGGTCGTAACGATCGAGACCATGCAGGGCATCATCGTAGAGGAGGAGACCATCGGTAAGGTTTACGGACCGGACGACGGCGATATGTGTGACTGGAAGATCTCCGGCGAGCCGGATACCGAGTTCCACGTCGTGAAGCCGGCGACCGTCGAGCACACCTGCGCGACCATCGTGAACCGTCTCCCGCAGCTCCTGAACGCACCGGCGGGTTATGTCACCGTCGACCAGTTCGACCCGAACGCATACCTCACCTACCCGATGGAGTATTACATCTGATGAAGTAAGCAGGATTTACATAACAGCGCAGCCGGGGATCAATCCCCGGCTTTTTTTCATAGACACAAAATCGTAAATATCCTGTTTGGGTCTATCGCGGTTGCTACACCATGAGGGCGAAGACTTAAGAAAAAAACAGAGTGCATTTTTACAATACGAAAGAACGGTGAGTACAGATTGCACTCGCCGCTCTTTCGTTATTTGGATATAGGATTGGATTTAATTAGAATTCGTAATCAAATACTGTTTTATCATAGGCAACACTATTCATGTATTCGCGTACCTTAAGATGTTCCGGATTATTGATGTACTCATTTAACTCATCAACATTGTTGAATACGGAATCGATACATACATGGAAAACGTCGCCTTCGTTAATGTTGAAACCAACTTTAGCTTCTTTAATCTGTGGAATGATGGTCTTCAGATATTCAGTTTTCTTGCTGAATTCTTCGCAAACCTTTTTGCGATCCTCGATGGTACCGTTCTGACAAACTTTCCAGTAAACAAGATGTTTAAGCATAATTTTAATTCTTCTCCTCTTAATAAATGCTGTGCTACAAGTTCGACCAAATCTGTAGCACAAGTCCAAAATGATGATTCACATATTCAAATACAATATATTACAAAATAAGGCCTAATTCCATAGTGAATTAGTACAAAACTGCCGAATAATATTAAGCAAAACGACAAAATAACCATATGACAAATTAAAATCGCCAAAACATTGTTGACATTGCACATGTTCATTATATAATGAGTTGTAGAACAAATAAATGCTTATATGGTGTTAGTTGTGAAACAAGAAATGCGAAAAACGCAAAGTTGTGAGGTGAAGAGACAAAATGGCAGTACTTGCGGAACAAGTTTATGAGGAATTGCTTAATATGATCACTAGGGAAAAATATAAACCTGGTGATCGACTTCCATCAGAAATGGTTTTGTGTGAGCGCTTTTCTGTAAGTCGGAATACATTACGGGCAGCATTAAATAAACTCCATGTATTAGGACTTACAGAGACAAGACAGGGCGGTGGCACTTATGTTAAGGAAGTGGACAGTGATGTTTATCTGAACTTCGTTATGCCAGCATTGCTGACCAGCAATGTTAATCTCCTCGAAGCGATGGAATTCAGAAGAGGTATTGAGGTAGAAGCAGCGAGGCTTGCGGCAGAAAATGCCTCAGATGAAGACATCAAGGAATTACAGCGATATCTCGAAGGATGCAAGGAGAACCTTGAAAGCATGATGGCTTTTGAAAATGCAAATACGAATTTTCATTTTGCAATTGCGAAGGCTTCTCAGAGCAAGATGTTCATGAGGATGGAAGCAATTATCCATCAAATGATATCAACAGTCATGCAAGAGTACTTGTCAGAGCAGGGAGCAGATATCGACAGTACTTTCTACCATGAGATGGTCATGCGCTGCATCATCGAGCATAAGCCGGATGAAGCTGCCTATTTTATGGATCGACATATGCAATTTCTTGTAGAACGTGTTCGACGCTATATAACAAACGAAAAACTGGACGAAAACCAGGAAAAGGAGAGGTAACATTATGAAAAGAACATTAAGCACACTACTGGCAACCAGTATGGTACTTGGACTTGCGGCATGCGGATCTTCCAGCCCTGCGCCAACGACAGCTGCCACAACAGCCGCAGCTGAAACGGTTGCTGCAGTAGCCGAAGCAACCGAAGCAGTAAAGGAAGCTGCTTCAGAAGAGAAGCCGATTACGATTGCGTTCTTTATGTTTGAGAACTCAAATACGTTCACAACCTATATTAGAAAGGCGCTCGAGAGCTATGGTGCACAGCATAATGTGACCGTTGAATCTTTTGACGGAAAGTCTGATCAGTCTGCGCAGACAGATGCAATTACAACGGCTCTTGCAAAGGGTAAGTATGACGTAATTGTTGTCAATCCTGTCGATTCTGGTGCAGGTAGCACAATTAATCAGAAGTGTCAGGAGGCAGGTGTTCCGGTTATTTACTGTGATAGAGCTCCGGATCTTGTAGGAGGTGTTCTTGATTCCTACGATAAGTCTTATTACGTAGGACTTGACTGGTCTGATCCTGGTCGCGTACAGGCTGAAATGGTATACGAAGACTGGAAGGCTGATATGTCCAAATTTGATAGAAATGGAGATGGCGTTCTTCAGTATGTGCTTCTTCAGGGTAATGTTGCTCAGCAGAATGCAATCTATCGTACACAGGCAATCCATGATCTGATGGATAAGTGGAATGAAGACGGAACGATGCCGAATGAGCAGCTGGATATCCAGGATGGTAACTGGGATACTGCAAAGGGCAAGGACGTCATGGATACATGGAACGTAAAGTATGGTGACAAGATCGAAGTTGTCCTTTCTAACAACGATACTATGGCAATGGGTGCGATCGAGTCTCTGAAGACAAATGGTAACTTCGATAAGGAAAATCCAACCGAAGTTTATGGTATTAATGGCATTCCGGATGTTTGGACGCTTCTTGAGGATGGAACGATGGCAGGAACAGTTCTGACTTCTCCATATCAGGAGGCAGTGGCTATTATTGAAATGTGCCGTAATCTTGTAGATGGCAAGGAGCCACTTGAGGGCACGGATTATGAGTTTGGCGAGTTCAAGAAGGACGTTCGAGTTCCGAACTCACCGATTCGCGTTGCAAACATCGATGAGGCTAAGCACGACTATATTCAGTAAATAATGAAGAATAATTGAGAATGCGTTTATCAATTATTCGTAGATATGTTGAACGCTGACGATGGACACTTCTGCTAAAGCTCAAGTGTCCATATTCTTTAAAGCAATCACACGAAAATCATTTACTACTAGATGGAGAATAAATAATGAGTCAAGAAGTTAATCAGGAAATGAATATGAAGCCTGAGTATCTGCTTGAAATGCATGGTATTGTAAAGAACTTTGCCGGTGTTCAGGCATTGAAAGGTGTTGACTTTTGCGTTAGACCGGGCACAGTACATGCGCTCATGGGAGAGAATGGTGCCGGTAAATCTACTCTGATGAAGTGCTTATTTGGAATTTATCATAAAGATGCAGGAAACATCATCTTAAATGGTAAAGAAGTTGATTTTAAATCTCCCCATGAAGCTCTGATGAATGGGATTTCAATGGTGCATCAGGAACTGGAGCAGGTTCGAGATAGAAATGTAATGGAGAATGTCTGGCTTGGACGATTTCCGTTAAAACATGGATTTATTGATGAGAAAAAGTGTTGTTGACTGCCTAGATTGACTCCGGGCTGATCTTCTTGCGTGTCATGAGAT
>JAUNWX010000013.1 GCA_030540075.1 Lachnospiraceae bacterium | reverse complement strand
TGATGATCATCCTCATGGTGATCGCCGGCCTCTATTACCTGACCGTCGAGCGCAGCCAGGTGACGAACGCCGCAGTTGTGACGAACGTGAAGGATGCGCCAGAAACAGCTGAAGAAGCGAAGGAACCGAAGTTCGAAATCGAGAGCTATATACTGCCGGAAACGATAAGTGACGAAACAAGTCATGTTAACTTGCCGAAAATTGAAGCTCCCCAGGAAAACTACTCAGAATCGATAAGCGAGGAAACGGCTGCTGTCTCACAGACGGCACCGAACGTCTCTACGAACATACCAGATACTTCGGCGATTCCGACGCAGGCTACACCTGCTGAGGAGGCCACTGCGGTCCAGGTAGAAGATAAACGCGTGAACCTGAACACCGCCACCCTGGAAGAACTTGATGCACTCCCGGGTGTCGGCCCATCCACCGCCAAAAATATTATCGCCTACCGCGAAGCTCATGGCGGCTTCGCTGCCCCGGAAGAAATCATGAACGTGAAACGAATCGGCGAGAAGACCTTCGATAAGCTGAAAGAATTTATAAAAGTGTAATTTCATCGAAAAGACGTAAATACCCCTTACCACTCTTGCGAAGGTTGAGGCTCTCCTCATTCGCCCACCCCATAGAATTCGTGGATGTTTGTACGTTTTGGACCCACCCCGCTCATGAGGAGGCCTCAAACTTCTGGCATCCTGGGTGTGATGAAAAGAAGATCGTAGGCATGATGATAGATTTTAAAGCTTAGCATGCCTATGCTGTATCATTTTGAAGTTTTATCATGATGATGACTGGGTAATCCGGGACAAATGTTGACATCATTTTGGCATATTTCTTCCCTGATGCCAACAACACGTTTGAATATAACTTGATTTTTGTTGGCATCAGCTTCATTTTCTACCGATTTGATGCAGCATCATACCCTCCAGATTCCCACCTACCGTTATCAACATTCTCATATTTGACTGCTTTGATACAGCATGATGGACTTTGGCTCACGCTTACTGTTAGCATCAGAGCAAATTTTCGCTGTTTTGATACAGCATCACTTGCTCGAATTGTATGAGGCGTCGATTTTTTGTTTGCCTGCAAGGGGGGCCGATATGTAAGCAGATAAAAGACGTATGCTGGGGTGGGCAGGCAAACTAAAAGAGATGCCCGGTCTGGACGTTTCAAAAAACACAGTTGGATTAAGAAATAAATGCGTCTGAATTGGTATAAACAACGCAAATAGAACACAAAGTGTATTACATAACGTATTGCGCTCAAATTTGGCTTATATTATAATGAGGATAGATTTATGGACTTTGAATGGGATATTCAGAAGGAACAGAAAAATATAGCGAAGCATGGTCTGGACTTTTCAACAGCAATCCTAGTGTTTGGTGATGAAAATCGACTTGAATTTTACGATGCGGAACATAGCGATATAGAGGACCGTTATATTACGATTGGAGCGATTGATGGTGTCGTTACGATCGTTTATGTCGCTTATACTGAGCGGAATCGAGCGATTCGCATCATTTCTGCGAGGGGTGCAACCCGGCGAGAGAAGGAGGTTTATTATGAAGGTATCTAATGTGGATGTTACCAGGAAGCCAACAAAAGAACAAATTGAAATGTTGAACAAAGTAGCGGATCGTCCCGTTGCTTTCGATGAAGATGCAAGAGAATTGACAGAGGAGGAACTGGCGAAGTTCAAACGGGTATCGGAAGAGCGAAGAAATGAAAGACGAAAGCAGATTGTGACGCTGCGCGTTTCGCCGGCCACACTTGCAAAAGCAAAGTCTTTGGGAGCGGGGTATAGTGGAGTGCTCTCGAGAATGCTTGATATGTGCCTGAATGATCCTGAACTTATTAGGAAATGTCTGTGAGAAAACCGAACTACGTGGTGGCCAGATTCAAGGATGGATTTCGGAGGACCGGCTTCGCCTGATCGTAACAGTTCAGACATCCCTTGGCTCCCTTGGGAAGTTTGAGGCTGCTCCTTATTCGCCCACCCCCATAAGATTCACGAATAGCTGTACGTTCTGGTCCCACCCCTGCTCATGAGGAGCCCTCAAACTTTTGGCTGACCGGAAGCTAAAGGACGATCGTAGGCATGGTTGAACCGAAAAATGATGATTGTGCCTACGATCACGATCGATTTTCTAGGCACGGTGTCTTCAAATCCGGGTCATCGTGCCTATGGTTCACCCCAGATTATGGCGATTTCCGTAAGCACGATGACGTTTTAAAGCGCTTACCATGCCTGCAGTTGAAATTTCAGAGCTTCCTCGCGGTAGGCACGATAGCGGGGTTTAACGCTCAACGTGCCTGCACTCACAAATCCCATATGACGTCGGATCGTCATGATGATGGTTTTCAGCACCCGACATGCCTATGCTGTATCTTTTTGAAGCTTTCTCATGATGATGACTGGGTGATTTTGGAAAAATGCTGCATCATCTGAGCAGAATTCTTCCCTGATGCCAACAACACTCTTCAATCCCGCTTGATTTTTGTTGGCATCAGCTTCGTTATCTGCCGATTTGATGCAGCATCATGACCTCCAGATACGCTATTACCGTTAGCATCATTTTCATTGTGGGCTGTTTTGATACAGCATTATAATCTCCGGCTCCCTCTTACCGTTGGCATCATTCTCTATTTCCCTGTTTTGATACAGCACCATCCGCTCGAACAAAATCAGGCGCCGATTTTTTGTTTGCCTGCATGGGGTGGGGCCGATATGTAAGAAGATAAAAGGTGTACAGTGGGTGGGCAGGCAAACGAACAGAGGCGCCCTCTGAAAAACATCTGTATATCAAGAACCACACACGGATGAACTGTTACGCCTGATCGCCTGAGCGATGCATAAAATCAGTTTTCAAATGGATTTTATGCATTTGATGTGGTATCATGTTCCCATAGTTTAGTCTAAATTCTCGGATTATGCCCGGGTGCAGTACATACGGAGGTTCTATATGGAACAGAATGAAGAGAGAGCAACACATGTTGTATATGAGAAGGATGAGCATGGTCAGATCGTCATCGCGGATGAGGTCGTGGCGATCATCGCAGGCATCGCAGCGACCGAGGTGAAGGGTGTTGATTCCATGTATGGCGGCTGGTCCGGTGAGATCATCTCCAGAATGGGCATCCGCGACCTCGCAAAGGGCGTAAGCATCAGCATCGAGGATGACCACGTTTCCGTGAAGCTGAGCCTGAATGTGAAGTACGGCTATTCCATCCCGGATGTTTCGAGAAATGTACAGGATAAGGTCGCTTCGGCCATCGAGTCCATGACCGGTCTCCGTGTGCTGGATGTCAATATCCGCATCGCCGGTGTGGTCAATGCTGAGAACGAATGAGCAGCCTGCAGTCACTGAAAGGCGATGACTGAACGGATGCGCTGACGAAAGACCATGGCGGTATGGCGATGATATGTATGCACGCCGTATACCGGTGTCACGGACGAAACATGAAACTGAAATAGAGTATAGGTAAGAAAGTCATGAATAAACGAGAAGAAAGAGATCATAAGTTTAAGCTCCTGTTCTGCACACAGTTCTATCCTGGTCAGGAGATCCCGGAGCAGCTCGCACGCTATTTTGAGTCCCCGGATTACGAGGATGGTGATGGCGTCGTGCACATCGAGAATCTGAGCGAGGAGGACCAGCAGCGTCTGGAGGCCGAGGTGGAGAAGATCACCGCGAAGCTCCCGGAGCTGGATGCGCGTATCGATTCTGCAGCCGAAGGCTGGAAGACCGATCGTATGACGAAGACCGACCTGACGGCGATCCGTCTCGCGCTTTATGAGATCGCGTATGATGAGGCAATCCCGGATAAGGTGGCCATCAACGAGGCGGTCGAGCTTGCAAAGAAGTACGGTGGCGACGAGTCCGGCTCCTTCGTCAACGGTGTCCTGGCACGTCTTGTGAACAGCGACCGTGTATCGACGAGAACCGCGAAGGCGCCACGTAAGCAGCAGGGTGAGCTCACGGAGAAGAAGACCAGCGGTAAGGGCGTTCAGATCATCGTAAACCGCAATAAATAAGGATAAAGGATTCCTATGAATAAAGACAGTCGTGCATATACTGTGTCCCAGGTGAACCGGTATATCGCAAACATGTTTTCATCGGATTTCGCACTGAAAAATATCACGATCCAGGGTGAGATTTCAAATCTGAAATACCATCCGACCGGGCATATTTACTTTACACTGAAGGACGCAGCTTCGCAGATCTCCGGTATCATGTTTGCCGGTGACCGTGCGGGGCTTCCGTTTAAATTGGAGAATGGCATGCGCGTGCTCTGTACGGGCAGCGTCGGCGTCTATGAGCGCGGCGGCAGCTATCAGATCTACGCGAAGCGCTTCATGGCGGATGGGATCGGAGATCTCTATGTCCGCTTCGAGCAGCTGAAAAAGGAGCTCGAGGAGATGGGTCTCTTCGATCCGATGTATAAGAAGCCGATCCCGAAGTATGCACAGCGCATCGGCGTCGTGACCGCGAAAACCGGTGCGGCTGTCCGCGATATCGTCCAGATTTCGAAGCGGCGGAATCCCTATGTGGACATCGTCCTCTACCCGGCACTGGTGCAGGGCGAGGGGGCGGTTCCGTCCATCGTGCACGGTATCCGGACACTGGATCAGCTGGGCCTCGACGTGCTGATCGTCGGACGTGGCGGCGGCTCCATCGAGGACCTGTGGGCGTTTAACGAAGAACCCGTGGCACGAGCGATCTTCGAAGCGGATACCCCGATCATCAGCGCGGTCGGCCATGAAACGGATACGACCATCGCGGATTATGTCGCAGATCTCCGTGCGCCGACCCCGAGTGCGGGCGCTGAGCTGGCGGTCTTCGATTATCAGAAGCTGATGGAGGAGCTGGGAAGCTACCGCGCGACCCTCGACAGTGTGATGAACGAGCGCATCCAGGATGAGCGTCAGAGGCTCGCGATGCAGAAGCTCCGACTTAATCAGCTGAGCCCGGGCAGCATCCTGAAGGAGTACCAGAAGCGGAGCCTTCAGTACGAGACACAGCTCCGCGAGGCGATGCGGGAGAAGCTGCAGGACGCGAAGGACCGCATGCAGAACTACAGCGGTCTTCGGGAACAGATGCTTCAGCACCTGCACGACGCGAAGGAGCAGCTGCACCGCTACGATGGGATGTCCATGCGGATGACGCAGACGCTGGACCGCGCCCGCCATGGGCTCGCGCTCCGGACCGAAAAGCTCGAGTCTGTGAGTCCGCTTCGGAAGCTGAGCAGTGGCTACGGCTATGTGCAGGATGCCGAGGGGCATCGCGTGGACTCGGTCGGGAAGCTGGCAGTCGGTGATCTGATCACGACGCAGCTCCGGGACGGAAGCTTCCGGAGCCGGGTGGAACAGGTCACCACGACGAAGTGGATTCGGAAGCATTGGCTTCCAACACAGACAGATTAACAGGCAGATCGTCCTTCACAGGGACATCCGCTTCAAAGAACAGATACACTGGGGACCACGTACGCGGTCCCGCTTCAGACGGACAGAATCCGGAAAGGATCGCTATGCCAGTGAAGAAGAGTGCGGCAGCCGCCGCGGAAAAAGAAAAGGAACAGAAGCCTCTCCAGGAGGTGTTTGCAGAGCTCGACGAGCTTATCGAGAAGATGAGCAGTGAGGAGAGTCTCGAGAAGACCTTCGATATGTATCAGAAGGGCGTGACGCTTCTCCGAAGTGCAAATGA
The DNA here is from genome assembly GCA_030540075.1 of Lachnospiraceae bacterium. GTDB lineage: Bacteria > Bacillota > Clostridia > Lachnospirales > Lachnospiraceae > Oribacterium. The sequence goes on along the minus strand of JAUNWX010000013.1, from coordinate 43,114 downwards.
CAGTATCGATCGAATCGAAAAACAGGTAAAGGTGCTGGATGATGAAGGATTTCTCTCTTGAACTGAAAAATACAGTCGCTGAGGTCGACGCGATCGTCCTCGCGCAGCTTCCGAAGGTGGAGGGACAGCAGAAGACCGTACTGGATGCCATGCAGTATTCCGTGGCGGCCGGCGGGAAGCGAATCCGTCCGATCCTCGTGCAGAAGTGCTATGCGCTCTACAAGAATCGGATGGGCGCCGGCTGGGACCGCTTTATGAAGCCGGTCGTCGAGGCCTTCATGGGGGCGATCGAGATGATCCATACCTTCTCGCTCTGCCATGACGACCTCCCGTGCATGGACGGGGACAAGTACCGTCGCGGGCAGGAATCCACCTGGTATAAGTTCGGCGAGGATATGGGGACGCTCGCAGGCGATGCGCTCTCCCTCTATGCCTTCCAGCGGGTGACGGAGGTGTATCTCCGCCAGCTTTCCCGTGCGGCCGTGACCGGCGGTGTGGACAGCCCGGATGAATCCTCGAAGTTTGCAAACGCCGTACTGAAGGCGACGTCGATCCTCGCCGGAAAATCCGGTGTGGATGGCATGCTCGGCGGCCAGACGGTCGACGTCGAGATGACCGGAAAGCCGCTCAGTGAGGCACAGCTTCAGTTTATTTATGAGCTGAAGACCGGGGCACTGCTGGAGGCCTCCATGATGATGGGCGCAGTGCTCGGAAACGCATCGCAGATGGAGCTTCAGCGGCTCGAAAGCATCGCCCGAAGCATTGGCGTGGCCTTCCAGATCGAGGATGATATCCTCGACGAGACGAGCACACAGGAGGTGCTGGGCAAGCCGATCCATTCTGACGAGGAAAACAACAAGACGACCTGGGTGTCGATTCATGGACTCGAGGCAGCGCAGGCCGAGGTGCAGCGCCTCTCCGAGGAAGCCATCGAGGGCCTGAAGGGACTTTCGGAGGTGGATGAAGACGCCCGTCAGTTCCTCATCGCACTCACCGAAGAGCTGATTCATCGGAAAAAGTAAAAAGGAGAACGCGTTCACAGGCGGACGTGGCAGCTGAACGCTGCAGGCGGATGCCCGTGACGATGTACCGGAACGTGGAGCAGAGACAGCGGCGAAACGTGCACCGGGATAAGTGAAAAGTATGCTACTGGATGATATACATGGACCGGAGGATCTGAAGAAGCTGAATGATCATCAGCTCAGGAAACTCGCGTCCGAAATCAGACAATTTATCATAGAGAAAACCTCCGAGTACGGAGGCCACCTCGCCTCGAATCTCGGGGTAGTGGAGCTGACCATCGGGCTGTATCTGGCCCTCGATCTGCCAGAGGATAAGATCGTGTGGGACGTCGGCCATCAGGCCTATACCCATAAGATCCTGTCTGGTCGAAAGGAAAACTTCGACGGACTCCGGCAGTATCATGGGATGAGTGGTTTCCCGAAGCGGGCGGAGAGTCCGTTTGACTGCTTCGGCACGGGCCACAGCTCCACCTCGATTTCCGCCGGACTCGGCATCGCCGCGGCCCGCGATATCAAGGGTGAGCACTATACCGTCGTGTCCGTCATCGGAGATGGTGCACTGACCGGCGGCCTCGCGTATGAGGGACTCAATAACGCCGCCCAGATGAAGAAAAACTTTATCATCGTGCTGAACGACAACAAGATGTCGATCTCCCGAAATGTCGGGGGGATGTCGAAGTACCTGAACGGACTTCGCTCGAACCGGGGCTATAATCAGCTGAAGATCGACGTCGGCAGTACGCTGATGCGCGTGCCGGGTGTCGGACCGCAGCTCGTCAAGCGGGTACAGCGGGCGAAGAACTCGCTGAAGCAGCTCCTCATTCCGGGCATGCTGTTCGAGGATATGGGCATCACCTATCTCGGACCGATCGACGGTCACAACATCCGTGAGGTGGAGCGGACCATCGAGGAGGCGAAAAAGATCGATCATGCGGTACTCGTGCATGTCCTCACGACGAAGGGCAAGGGCTATGCACCGGCGGAGCACAATCCGGCGCACTATCACGGGGTGTCTCCGTTCGATATGAAAACCGGAAAGGCACTCTCGCCATCGAAGGAGAGCTACACCGCTGTCTTCTCGAAGACACTGTGTCGCCTCGCCCGCGAGAATAAGAAAATCGTCGGCATCACCGCCGCGATGCCGGACGGCACCGGACTCAGTGCCTTCGCAAAGGAATTCCCAGATCGTTTCTTCGATGTGGGGATCGCGGAACAGCACGCCGTGACCTGCGCTGCCGGTATGGCGAGCAACGGCCTGAAGCCGGTGTTTGCCGTCTATTCGAGCTTTCTGCAGCGTGCCTACGACCAGATCGTGCATGACGTCTGCCTCCAGAAGCTGCCGGTCGTGTTCTGCATTGACCGTGCCGGCCTCGTGGGCTCCGATGGGGAGACGCACCAGGGCATCTTCGACTACAGCTATCTCACGCACATCCCGCACATGACGGTGATGGCACCGAAGAATGCAGATGAGCTCGCGCAGATGCTGGAATTCGCGATGAAGTATCCGCTGCCGATCAGCATCCGCTATCCGCGCGGTGCGGCCTACCAGGGTCTCCGCGAATTTGCGGCACCGATCGAGCATGGTCGCGCCGAGCTCCTCTATCAGGGCAGCGATATCGCCCTCGTGGCCGTCGGTTCGATGGTCTCCACGGCGGAGCACATACGTGAAAAGGCGGTGACCCATGGCTACCAGCTGACGCTCGTGAATGCGCGCTTCGTGAAGCCGATCGACACAGAGATGCTCGATCGCCTCGCGGAAAACCATACCACGATCGTGACCCTCGAGGAGAACGTGAAGCAGGGTGGCTTCGGCATCCAGGTCGAGGCCTACCTCCATGAGCACCATCCGGAGGTGAAGGTCGTCACGATCACCCTCCCGGACAAGTACGTGGAGCACGGCGACGTGACGAAGCTCCGCGCCTTCCTCGGCATCGACAGCGACTCGATCATCGAGCGGCTCCGCCGTGAGGGCGTGATTCCGGCGGGGGATCCGGCCAATGCAGACGAGCGGAACGAAGAGAGCTCCGCGGGCATTGAACCGGCGGACGAAACGAAGTGAAAACGCGCCGGAACGGAGACAGATGCGCAAAGACATGTGCATCGCCGATCGGGTGTAGAAGAACAGAAAGGGCAGAACACCGCCCGGAAAGAGTCATCAGTGAAGAAAGAACGACTTGACGTGCTGCTGGTCAACCGAGGACTGGCAGAATCCAGAGAAAAAGCGAAGCGTACCATCATGGCCGGCATCGTGTATGTCGATGGTCAGAAGGAAGACAAGGCCGGCTCCACCTTCGATCCGGAATCCGAGATCGAGGTCCGCGGCAACGTGCTTCCGTACGTCTCCCGTGGCGGGCTCAAGCTCGAGAAGGCGATCCGCGAGTTCGGCGTCTCCTGTGAAGGCAAGGTCTGCCTCGACATCGGCGCCAGCACCGGCGGCTTCACCGACTGCATGCTGCAGAACGGCGCGGTCAAGGTCTTTGCAATCGATGTCGGCCACGGCCAGCTCGACTGGAAGCTCCGGAACGATCCGCGCGTGGTCTGCATGGAGAAGACGAACATCCGCTATGTGAAGCCGGAGGATATCGGAGAGAAGGCAGGTCTCGTGTCCATCGATGTCAGCTTCATCAGCCTGCAGCTCGTGCTGCCGGTGGTGAAGACCCTGATCGCCGAGGACTGTCAGGTCGTCTGCCTCATCAAGCCGCAGTTCGAAGCGGGCAGAGAGCAGGTCGGAAAGAAGGGCGTGGTCCGCGATAAGGCGGTCCATGTCGAGGTCATCGAAAAGACCATCACCGCGGCCTATGCGCTCGGCTTCATGCTGAAGGAGCTGACCTTCAGCCCGATCAAGGGACCGGAGGGAAATATCGAGTACCTCGCGGAGCTGATGCTGCGGCCGGATGCCGCGACGGAGGGCGATGCTGTGGCAGATTCGGATGTGACCGAAGAGAGCGCGGACGCAGCGGAGCACGAAGGCAACGCAGCGGCTGGTGACGATGTGGCGGATCCGGAGCATTGTCCGACGGACGGGGAGGAAAGCCCGGCACCGGCGTGGCTGCATGCACGCGCGATGGAGGTCGTCAAGGCATCCCACGCGATGCTCGACATCAGGTGAGGGCGCTGCGACGCTACAGAAGACCATGTGGTTCGGGAGATGATGAGACATGAATATCACACTGGTAGTAAATGCGAAAAAGCCGGAGTCCTGCAGCTATGCGGAGAGCATCCGACAGTACCTCGAGGCACGGGGCGTGTATGTGAAGGCACTCTATGGTGAGTATACGCGGGATGATTTCTCGGATGCGGACGCCATCATCTCGATCGGCGGCGACGGCACGATGCTTCGCCTCGCGGGTGTGCTGCGCGGGCAGGATACACCGCTGCTCGGGGTCAATGCAGGCCACCTGGGGTATCTGACCCAGGTCTCGCAGGCGGCACAGATCCCGGAGGCACTCGACCGGCTCCTCGCGCATGACTATACACGCGATGTCCGCGCCATGCTGCATGGCAGTGTGCGTCGTAACGGCGAGGTGATCAGCCGTGGAACCGCGCTGAACGAGATCCTGATCTCACGCTGCGAGGGCATCAGCGTGCTTCGCTTCACAGTGTTCTGCGATGGCGAGGAGCTCCGTCACTATACGGCGGATGGCATCCTCTTCGCGACGCCGACCGGCTCGACAGCCTATAATCTGTCAGCGGGCGGGCCGATCGCGGCACCGGAGACCAGTGTCATCATCATGACGCCGATCTGCGCCCACTCGACGAACAGCCGGCCGGTGATCCTGCCGGACACCAGCCATATCGAGGTGCGCATCGAATCAGAAAATGAAATCGTGGCCTTCGACGGTGAGCGGATCGTGCGTCTGCAGCCGGGCGACGTCGTGAAGGTACGGCGTGCGAATGAGATGACTACCTTCGTGAAGCTCCGTGCGTCCAGCTTCCTGGAGACCCTGCGCGAGAAGATGGACGGCGAAGACTGATACACGCGGGCATCAGAGCTGCCCACAGAGGACCACGGGTGCGTCCGAAGGACGCAGGACACCGGTGATACGAGCGCTGCCGCAGGATGGCAGCATCCAGAAGAGGTTTACAAATGAAGAAATCCAGACATCAGAAAATCATCGATCTCGTGCAGCATACGCGCATCGCGACGCAGGAGGAGCTGGCGGATATCCTGAATCAGGAAGGCTATAAGGTGACGCAGGCGACGGTCTCCCGTGATATCAAGGAGCTCAAGCTCAGCAAGGTCCCGGGACCGGGTGGCGTACAGTACTACCAGCTGCTCGAGCCGGAGGAGCAGGCCTACTCCGATAAGTATATCCGTGTACTGCGCGAGGCGCTGATGAGCATGGATACGGCGGGAAACCTGCTGGTGATCCGCACCATGTCCGGTATGGCGAACGCGGTTGCGGCGGCGCTCGACCACTTCCGCTTCGAGGAAATCGTTGGCACGCTGGCCGGCGATGATACCATCATGTGTGCGACGAAAAACGGTGACGATGCGGAGCATATCATGCAGAAGGTCCGGGGGCTTCTCGGTGAGAAGAACTGACGGAGCATCCGGGTACCGATGATCTGACCGCAGAATACGCAGGTGGAAGAATCGTGCAGGCCGGACGCTACGGCGTCCGGTCTTACTACATATAACGGAAGTTTCGGAGGAAACGCATATGTTATATCATCTTCATGTAAAGGATCTCGCCCTGATCGACTCCGCGGAGGTGGAGTTCGAGCCCGGGCTCAATATTCTGACCGGTGAAACGGGTGCCGGAAAGTCCATCCTCATCGGCTCCATCAATCTCGCGCTGGGCTCGAAGGCCAGCCGGGACATGATCCGCAGCGGCCAGCCGTATGGACTCGTGGAGCTCGTCTTCGGCGATTTCAGTGAGGAACTCGTCGGGAAGCTGCGGGCGCTCGACATCGAGCCGGAGGACGGGCAGCTCATCATCCGCCGGAAGATCTCGGCCACGCGTTCGGAGATCAAGATCAATGATGAGACCGTGACGCTCGCGAAGCTCCGGAAGGTGACGGAGCTCCTCATCGACATCCACGGGCAGCATGAGCACCAGTCCCTGCTCCGGGACGGCTACCATCTGAAGATCCTCGACGATTTTCAGCAGCGGGAGACCGGGGCACTGCGCGCGGAGATCGCAGAGAAGTACCATGACTGGACCGCGCTCCGGGAGAAGCTCGCGGGCTTCGACATGGACGAGGGACAGCGCCAGCGGGAGCTCGATTTCCTTCAGTTCGAGATCGACGATATCGAGAAGGCGGCGCTCCGGGAAGGTGAGGAGGAAGAGCTTGCCCAGAAGTACCGGAAGTACCAGAATGCGCAGCGCATCTATGGCTCCGTCGCGCGGACGCGGGAGATCCTCGACGGCGTCGATTTTTCGTCGGCCATCCACGAGATGCAGGATGCCCTCCAGTACGACAGCGTGCTTCAGGACATCAGCGACAGCCTGTATGATCTCTCCTCGATTTCCGAGGATACCGTGCGTGCCCTCGACCACTATATGGAGAACAACGAGTACGACGAGGAGGACTTCCAGCAGGTCACCGAGCGGCTCGACTATATCCGCTCGATCATGATGAAGTATGGCGGAACCGTCGCGAAGGTGGAGGAGACCCTCGCGGCGAAGAAGCAGCGCCTTGCTGAGCTCGAGGACTATGATGCGGCACGAGCACGCTGTGAGAAGGCCGTGGCGAAGGCGGAGACCGTGCTTCGGGTACGCTGTGCCGAGCTCACGAAGGCCCGTGAACAGGGCGCGAAGCAGCTGAGTGAACGCATCCGGCAGGAGCTGTCGGAGATGGGCTTTCTGGATATCCGTTTCGAGCTTCCGCTCAGCGCACTGAAGGAGCCGGGGGCGAATGGTATGGATGAGGCTCATTTCGTCGTGAGCCTGAACCCGGGTGAGCCGCTGCGACCGCTCAGTGAGGTCGCGTCCGGTGGTGAGCTCAGCCGTATCATGCTGTCCATCAAGACCGTGCTGGCCGACAGCGATGAGATCCCGACCCTGATCTTCGACGAGATCGATACCGGTATCTCCGGTCGGACGGCAGAGAAGGTCTCGGAAAAGCTTCGGAAGATCGCGCAGCTTCACCAGGTCATCCTGATCACACACCTTCCGCAGATCGCGGCGAAGGCAGATCAGCATTTCTGCATCGAGAAGTCGGTGTCCGACGGCCATACGCATACCAGGATCCATGCGCTCTCCGAGGAGGATTCTGTCCTGGAGCTTGCACGACTGCTTGCGGGCGGTCAGATCACGGAGGCGGTGCTCGCAAACGCGCGGGAGCTGAAGAAGCTGGCACGTGGGCGGTGATGCGCCGAACGAAAGTGGTGGGCAGGCGACCGTACGAAGGAAGAATCTGGATGGAAAGTGGTGATGTGCGACCACGCGGGCGGAGATGTACGTGCCGGTCGATGGCATTGGCCGAACGAAACTAAAAGCCTTGCTAAGCGTTTCACGAAGGATTAAAATAGAAGCTATCTATAATTTATATTTCTATTTAAGAAATATGGACCGGAGGACTATAATGAAAAACATACTCATGCTCGCATCGGAGGCCGTACCTTTCATCAAGACGGGCGGACTCGCGGACGTCGTCGGCTCACTTCCGAAGACCATCGACAAGCAGTACTATGACTGCCGCGTCATGATTCCGAAGTATATGTGCATCCCGTGGGAGTGGCGCCAGAAGATGGAGTACGTGACCCACTTCTATATGAACTATCTCGGACAGGATCGCTATGTCGGTATCCTGAAGTATGAGCACCAGGGCGTGATTTACTACTTCATCGACAACGAGTCGTATTTCTCCGGTGACCGTCCATACGGTGACTGGTACTGGGATCTCGAGAAGTTCTGCTTCTTCTGCTATGCAGCACTGTCTGCGCTGCCGCTGCTCGACTGGCATCCGGATGTGATTCACTGCCACGACTGGCAGACCGGTCTCGTTCCGGTGCTTCTCCACGATCGTTTCGCCGGCGGAGAGTACTATCGCTCCATCAAGTCAGTGATCACGATCCACAACCTGAAGTTTCAGGGCGTTTGGGATGTGAAGACGATCCAGCGCTTCACCCAGCTGTCCGACTACTACTTCACACCGGATAAGCTCGAGTGTAAGAAGGATGGTAACCTCCTGAAGGGTGGTATCGTTTATGCCGACGCGATCACGACGGTTTCCGATACCTACGCCGAGGAGATCAAGATGCCGTTCTACGGCGAGGGCCTCGATGGACTGCTCCGCGCACGTGCGCATGACCTCCGCGGTATCGTCAACGGTATCGACTATGATGACTGGAATCCGGAGACGGATAAGTACCTCGTAAAGCCGTTCAACGCACGTAACTTCCGTAAGGAGAAGGCGAAGAACAAGAAGGCACTGCAGGAGCAGTTCGGCATGAACGTGGATCCGGGCAAGATGATGATCGGAATCGTATCCCGTCTCACCGACCAGAAGGGTCTCGATCTCGTCGAGTGTATCATGGATGAGCTCTGTCAGGACGATATCCAGTTCGTGGTGCTCGGTACCGGTGATGAGAAGTACGAGAATATGTTCCGTCACTATGACTGGAAGTACCATGATAAGGTCTCCGCGCAGATTTATTATTCCAATGAAATCAGCCATAAGATCTATGCTTCCTGCGATGCATATCTGATGCCGTCGCTCTTCGAGCCGTGCGGACTCAGCCAGCTGATCGCCCTCCGCTACGGAACCGTTCCGATCGTACGTGAGACCGGTGGACTGCGCGATACCGTACAGCCGTACAACGAGTACGAGGATACCGGAACCGGCTTCTCCTTCTCGAACTACAACGCACATGAGATGCTCGGCACGATCCGCTACGCCGAGAGCGTATACTACGATCATAAGCGTGAGTGGAACAAGCTCGTGGACCGTGCGATGGCGGCGGACTACTCCTGGAGAACCAGTGCCATGAAGTATCAGGAGCTGTATGACTGGCTGATAGGGTACTGATACTGATCACGGGGGAGTGCCGCGCGAAGCGCGGAGAGGCTCGTGGATGCCTTTTTACATCATGAAAGAACAGACTAGATGAATTTTTTGGATGACTTATTACAGAACTATATGCTGATGGCGGCGGTGGTTTCTTGGTTTCTCGCGCAGGTGATCAAAACCGCGCTGGATGCCTACTTAAACCATGGCATCAGCTGGGAACGTCTCACCGGATCCGGTGGGATGCCGTCGAGCCACACCTCTACGGTCGTGGCGCTGACGACCGCCGCCGCACTCCAGTATGGACTCCAGTCGCCGGCCTTTGCGGTCAGCTTTATCCTGGCCAGCGTCGTCATGTACGACGCGACCGGTGTACGCATGGAGACCGGAAAGCAGGCGGTGCTGCTCAACAAGATCCTCGAGGATAACCCGTTTAACTGGAAGCCGGAGGAGTTTCAGATGAAGCTGAAGGAGTACGTCGGCCACACACCACTGCAGGTGCTGATGGGCGCGATCCTCGGCATCGTCACGGCCTTCTGGATGCGCGGTTTTTATTAAAGAAAGAACTACTGAATGAGGTTTAAACGACTTTTCAAGAAAACAGAGCTTGTACTGAGCTGCGTGCTGATAGCATGCAGCTTCATTTCGTGTAAGGGCATCGAGATCACAGGTAAAACCGAGGAGGTCGATGGCTATACGGAGGCACAGGCGATGATCGTGATCGGCTCCGAACGAAACCGCTATCAGAACCAGCTCGGTGCGGAAATCTGGGATCTGCCGGTGGAAAACCAGCAGGAGAGTACCTACGGTCCATACTTCGTCGCGAAGATGAAGGAGTTTCTTCAGGACATCAAGACACTGAATCTGCTGGCGACCGAGAAGGGCATCATCGCGACCTCGACGGATATGGAGAAGATCCGTACCGTCGCGAACGACTTCTACGACGGTCTCAGCGCAGAGGATATGGCCTTCATGGGAAACTGCACGCTCGACGATGTCGTCTCGATCTACACCGAGTATTTCGTCGCGTGTAAGACCGCCGAGTACCTGATCTCGGATGTGGATTCCGAGGTCTCGGATGCGGATGCGAAGATCATCCGTGTGCAGGAAATCGTGGTATCGGATGAGCTGCTCGCAGAGCAGCTTCTGCAGCAGGTGAATGTTTCAGGCGCAAACTTCTCCTACTACGCGCGTCAGAACAGCGAGGACCCGAACATCGAGAAGACGCTCGCGAAGTCCGAGAAGGAGGACGCCATCTACCAGGCAGCCTTCGCCCTCGAGGAGGGACAGATCTCGGATATCATCGAGCAGGATGGGAAATACTATATCCTGAAGTGCATCGACGCCTACGATGAGGCGGCGACCCTCGAGCGGAAGAAAAAGCTCGAGGAAACGATCCGCTCAAATGCGCTCCTCAAGCAGTATACGGCGTACGCCGACGAGCATATCGTCCGTTTCCGTGAGCCGTTCTGGAAGGAAATCGATCTCACGGCACATCCGGAAAGCGACGCCGATAATTTCTTTGCACTATTTGATGCAAATATTTCGTTCTAAATGAAAACCAGGCCGGGTGGCCTGGTCTTTCTTTAACAGTTCAGCCGGGGTGAAGAAGTCACCCCGGCTGATTTATTACGGTTTTCTTTAAGTATCAAAGTCCGATGACGATGCCGCCGTCCTCTGCGTAGACGGTCGCAACGCCCATGGCGTCGGTGATCACGATCTCGCGGAAGGTGGCAAGCTTCTGAAATTCTTCTTTTACGAACTCGGCGCGGGCCGGGTTGTTTACATGCGTGATGCAGAGGCGAAGAAGAGCGGTTTTCTCCGGGCCGCCGGCCTTTTCGACCGCGATCTGGCACATACGCTTCAGCGCCTTATTGATGCCACGCTGATTCTCGAGCTGGATGATGACGCCACCGTCGGCACTCATGATCGGCTTGATGTTGAGGGCGGATGCGAGGAAGGACTTCACGGCGGACAGACGTCCGTTCTTCCGGAGGGTGTCGAGGGACTCAAGCACGAAATAGGTTTTCATCGTCTTAATCTTTTCGTTTACGAGTGTGACGACCTCGTCGAAGCTTTTTCCGGCTTCCTTTAACTCTTTAATCGTAAGGCAGAAATTCAGCTGACCGGCCGATGCGGTATCGGAGCTGAAAATATAGATCTTTCGTCCGTCGTCTGGGTGCTCCTCTTCGTACATCTGCTTTCCGATGACGGCTGCCTGATAGGAGCCGGAGAGATGCTCGGAGAGGGTGATGACATAGACCTCCTCTGCGTCGCTGTCTTCCATCGCCTTCATGTAGGCTTCCGGAGACGGGCAGGCGGTTTTCGGTCCGATCGGCGAGGCATGGACACGCTTCAGAAAATCGAGCTGATCGAAGTGGTCGTCGTCCACGACGGAATAATCTCCGATTTCCAGCGTGAGCGGAACGATCGTAAAATGCGGATCCGCCTTCAGCGCCGGTGTATAATCACAACAGCTGTCACCTATAACCTTATAATTCATGCTTCGCCTCTTTAACAACACATAGTTTTTAATACTAGATATTATAGCAGACGGGCTTGACATGTCAATCGGGAGTCTACGTGTGATGGGGATCCCTGACTGTCTGAAAACCTTAAGGAAGTCGTTCTTGCCTATAGGGAGCTTCTGGGTTAAGATGTAGGCATAATTGACAAATTGTTATTTGTAGGTGTTTGCGCTTTTATAGATTATTTATAGATGCGGGTGATTTTTATGAGAGAGAAAAATGTGGGTCGGGGTTCGGATCCGGATCTTGATATTCAGGATATTGATATAGATGATGCGGTGCTGGAGGATGCCACGCATGAGGAAGAAGCGGATGATGCGGATCCGGAGGAGATGGAGCGGCTGTATGAGGAGCGGCTGGCGGCGCGTCGTGCGGAGCGTCAGGCACGGCATCGTGCGCGGGTGCGGAGGGCCTGGTTCTACCGTATCCTAGCGGCGTTTATCCTGATCGATCTGATTCTGCTGCTTGTGGTCGGCGTGCGTGCGCTGAGTGGTAAGCTTTCGTCTGGGAAGCGGGGTGAGACGCAGGAGAGTGTGTTGAACACGGGCAGTGCTGCGTCGGATGAGGCCAATGCAGGCGACGGGACCGCGGTGGCGGCTTCGGGAGAGAGTGGCAGCGAAGCAGAGACCGAGGCTGCGCCACAGGATGCGCGGACGACACTCTTTGCGAAGGCAGATCGGCTCGCTGCGATGTATGACTATGATGCCGCGGCAGAGACATTGGCGAACTCCGACTACAAGGAGGACCCGGAGGCGCTGAGCCGGATCGAAGAGTATCAGGCGACCGCGGCGACGATGGTGGCGGCGGACAACAGTGAGATCACGCACGTATTCTTCCATATCCTGACGGTGGACACGGAGCGGGCGTTTACCGATGACAAGCAGGGCAAGGACTTCAATCAGGTCATGACGACGATCCCGGAGTTCGAGAAGATCCTACAGCAGATGTATGAGCGCGGGTACGTGCTCGTGGGGCTTCACGACATCGCGGAGGTGCAGAAGCAGGACGACGGCACGGAGAAGATGGTGTCGAAGAAGATCATGCTGCCGGAGGGGAAGAAGCCGTTTGTGATGTCGGAGGACGACGTCTGCTACTATGAGTATATGGAGGGCCGCGGCTTCGCGGATAAGATGGTGCTCGATGAGAACGGGAAGCTGAAGCTGCAGTACACGGATGCGGCGGGCAATGTCTCCATCGGGGATTATGACATCGTGCCGATTCTTGATAATTTCATCGAGGAGCATCCGGATTTCTCCTATCGCGGCGCGAAGGCCATCATGGCGTTCACGGGCTACAACGGTGTGCTCGGTTATCGTACCGATGAGACCTACGATGCGAGCTCGCCGAACTATGATCCGAAGAATACAGCGAATCCGAACATCGAGGCGGATCGGGAGACGGTGAAGACGCTGATGAAGGTGCTGGTGGAGGACGGCTACGAGCTCGCCTCGCACAGCTGGGGCCACATCAACTTCACGAACCGGAGCCTCGCGGATCTCACACGGGACACGGATCGCTGGGAGCGAAATGTCGAGACCCTGATGCCGGAGCCGTGTGATATCATCCTCTATCCGTTCGGTGCGGATATCGGGGACTGGCATCCATACAGCGCGGATAACGAGAAGTTCCAGATGCTCGAAAAGGCGGGCTTCCGCTACTTCTGTAACGTCGACTCCACGCAGGCATGGACGCAGATCAGCGGCGACAGCCTGCGGCAGGGCCGCCGGAACCTCGACGGCTATCGCCTCTGGAAGGACTACTGCGGCGAAGATTCGAAGCTCAGCGACCTCATGGATGTGCAGAGCGTCTTCGACACGAGGAGACCGACGCCGATAGAATGGGGTTGAAAGTCCGGGGCGGCGGTGCTATACTACTTTTGCAAATTAAAGCATGAAAGCTCACGCGTTGAAACTGAGAACCGCTAAAGCGGCGCGCGGCTTTCGTGCTTACGTAATATACAGGAGTTTAATCAGGATGAATAGTAAGTTAAAAACGAAGGAAGTCGATCATTTATTTGATGCAGTGCTGACACTGGAGTCGAAGGAGGAGTGCTACAAGTTCTTTGAGGATGTGTGCACGATCAACGAGCTGCTGTCCATGGCACAGCGCTATGAGGTAGCGAAGATGCTGCGTGAGGGGGAGACCTATCTCAACATCGCAAAGGCGACCGGTGCGTCGACGGCGACGATCTCCCGTGTGAATCGTTCACTGAACTACGGTGCCGACGGCTATGATATGGTCTTCAGCCGCCTCGGTCTCGAGGATAACATGAAGAAGAAATGATGCACTGATTTGACCGCATTCTTTTGAAGATTTACTGGAAAGCAGTAGAAAGCAAAATCCCCATTCCGTGATCGGAGTGGGGATTTTCGTGATGTTGTTGAGGATAGAAGCATTGGCCGAAGGCGGTGCAGGGTGATGAAGCCTTATTTCTTCATCTTCGATGCGCGCTCGGCGGCCTGGCGCTCGAGGTCGATGTCGTGGAGCTGATCCGCGACTTTCTCCATGAGGAGCTTCTTCAGGTAGATGTCGGTGCCGATCTCACAGAGGAAGAGGAAGAGCTGGAGCTCCTTCCGGTCTTCGTCGGAGAGCTGCTGGAAGCGGGGATCACTTTCCTGGAAGGTTTCCTGGGCATTGACGCCCATTTCGCCGACGTCGCGGAGGGTTTTCGCCTTCACGGCCGGCTCGAGGTCGAAGATCTCATCGTAGATGTCCTTCAGTTTCGCGTCGCCGTGACCACCGAAGTACTTCTCCTTCAGCGGGCGGAGGATCGCCTCGATATCATTCAGCTGGAGGATGCTCTTATAATAGTAGATGAAAAGCAGGATCAGCATATGCTCGCGGCTGTAACGCTTCTTATCCGGTGGCGGCAGAAGCTTGTTCTTCGCATAGTTGTTGATCATCGTCTTCGTCAGCACCTTATCCTCCGGATGGCGCTTGATGGTCGTGAGGTGGCTGTCCATGAAGCCGGTCACCTGATCCATGTAGAGCTCGAGGTTCGGGATGTCGTCGGAGGCGATATGCCCGATCGACTGCAGATATTCCATTAAATTCTGAAAAAATTGTTCGTCCATAGTAGCGATTATAACACATTCACACCTGAGCGACAAGACATGGTTTTCTAAACCATGTCGATCAGAGGGGCCGGAGGGCCGGCGACGGATGCACAGTACTCCGAGTCCTCTTGCTTGAATTCAACGGTCCTTCTGTGCTATAATTTCCGCACATTCGTTTTGATAAATAATCTGAGATTTAGGAGAGTTATGGAAAATCTGGAGAAGATTCTGAATAAGGAGCAGTGTGAGGCAGTGCGCTGCACGGAGGGGCCGCTGCTGGTGCTGGCGGGTGCGGGCTCCGGGAAGACGCGGGTGCTGACGCATCGTGTGGCCTATCTCATCGAGAACTGTGGTGTCGCGCCGTGGAACATCCTCGCGATTACGTTCACGAATAAGGCGGCGGGGGAGATGCGGGAGCGTGTCGACCGGCTGATCGGGACGCAGGCGCGGGAGGTCTGGGTATCGACCTTCCACTCGATGTGTGTTCGTATCCTCCGGCGCTACATCGATCGTCTCGGCTACAAGTCGGATTTCTCCATCTATGATACGGATGATCAGAGGACGCTGATGAAGCAGGTGCTGAAGGAACTCAGCATCGACCCGAAGATGTTTAAGGAGCGCGTAGTGCTGTCGGTGATTTCGGGTGCGAAGAACCGGGGCCTGAGTCCGCTTGAGTTCCGGAAGGAGGAGGCGAGCGGCGGGGATCTCCGTATGCGGAAGATGGCGGACTGCTTCGAGCTCTATGAGAAGAAGCTGCACCAGAACGATGCGCTCGACTTCGATGATCTCCTGCTGAAGACCGTGGAGCTGTTTGATACGGAGCCGGAGGTGCTTCAGTACTATCAGGAGCGCTTCCGCTACATCATGGTCGACGAGTACCAGGATACGAACGACATCCAGTTCCGTCTTGTGCATGCGCTCGCGAAGAAGTACCGGAATCTCTGCGTCGTCGGTGATGACGACCAGAGCATCTATGCCTTCCGTGGCGCGAACCTCGAGAACATCCTGAGCTTCGAGAAGAGCTTCCCGGGCGCGCGCGTGATCAAGCTCGAGCAGAACTATCGCTCGACCGAGAAGATCCTCGACTGTGCCAATGCAGTCATCCGCCACAATCATGGCCGGAAGCAGAAGAAGCTGTGGACCCAGAAAAAGGGTGGTCCGGATGTTCGTTTCCAGGAGTTTGAGGGGGCCAATGATGAGGCACAGGCGGTGATCCGGGAGGCGCGGAACTGCGGCAGGGCGTATCATGATCAGGCGGTGCTCTATCGTACGAACGCGCAGTCGCGTCTGCTCGAGGAGCAGTGCATCAAGATGAACGTGCCGTATCAGATCATCGGTGGTGTCAACTTCTACCAGCGCCGGGAGATCAAGGATGTCCTCGCGTACATGAAGCTGATCGCGAACAGTGCGGATGATGTCGCCTTCGAGCGTATCATCAACGTGCCGAAGCGCGGCATCGGCGAGGCGACGCTGCAGAAGCTCCGTAATTATGCGGCGGATACGTCGACGGCAGAGCATCGCATCACCCTGCTGGAGGCTGCGGAGCGCGCACCGATGATCGGCATCGGTGGAAAGGCCGGCACGAAGCTGACGGAGTTCGTCGAGCTCATGGACGGCTGGCGGGAGAAGCTCCGGAAGGCCGGCTACCTCGAGACGGAGGCGGAGCCGGGTGAGGAGGACAGCTTCTCGATTCAGGCACTGATCGAGTCGGTGCGGGATGATACCGGTTACGGTATGGAGATACGGGCAGAGGGGACGATCGAGGCAGAGACCCGCTTCCAGAACATCGAGGAGATCATCAGTAAGGCGGCGGACTATCAGGCGCAGAGCGACGCACCGAAGCTCGGTGAGTTTCTGGAGGATGTGTCGCTGGTGGCGGACATCGACCGGAAGGACGATGGACAGGATCTTCTGACGCTGATGACGCTGCATGGTGCGAAGGGACTCGAGTTCCCGAAGGTGTACCTCGTCGGCATGAACGACGGACTGTTTCCGGGCTTCGCATCCATCGGAAATCCGGAGGACCTCGAGGAGGAGCGTCGTCTCTGCTACGTCGGCATCACCCGTGCCCAGGAGGAGCTGGTGATGACCTCTGCGCGGAGTCGTATGCTGAACGGCGCGTATGAGCGGATGAAGCCATCGAAGTTCATCGATGAAATCCCGGATGAGCTCTGCGATAAGAAGCTGCTGAAGAGCTACGACGATATGTTCCAGGATGACGACTATGGCGACTCGGATATCTTCGGCGGGAGCGCACGACGCTTCGGTGCGAAGGGCGGACGCTCCGGCGGCTACGGTTCCGGTAGCGGAAGCTATGGCGCTGGCAGCAGCTACGGCAGTCGTGGAGGCGGCGGGAGCTCGAGCAGATACGGCGGTGGCTATGGCTCCGGCAGCTACGGCGGACGCTCGGGTGCGTATGGTTCCGACAGTGGCAGCAGCGCAGGTGCGAACAGTTATGGCCTTCATGGCATGGGCTCCGCCGGTTATCTCGCGAAGAGCGGGGCAGGTACGACCCGTAAGAAGGGCGCAGGTATCCCGAAGAGCCTGATCCAGACCGGCATCCAGAAGCTCGAGACCCTCGACTACGCGGTCGGCGATCGCGTGAAGCACATCAAGTTCGGGGAGGGCACCGTCGAGCTCATCGAGGACGGAAAGAAGGACTATACCGTGACAGTCACCTTCGATACCGCCGGACAGAAGAAGATGCTCGCGAGCTTCGCGAAACTGCAGAAGCTGTGAGATGAAGCTGTGTGGTGATGGCGTCGGGACCGAAGAACGGAAATGGAGCGGAGATCTCGGCGCAAGTGTTAGAAGCTGTAGTCAAACAGCCCCTTCGATGGTATACTTTTCTTAATAGAAAACAGCGCAGGAGGTGCCATATGGAGAAGCTGGATATGAATGCATTGAGAACAAATGCAAGAGAGTTCGCAGACAGTGTCAGAACATATAAGGATGATGCCCGAGATCACGCAGAGCTTCTGCTTCAGAAGCTGAAGCTGCAGGAGTACATCCAGGAGAAGAAGGAGGATGAGCGTCTGAAGAAGACGATCCTCACCGTGCTCGCCATCATCGGATGTGTCGCGACCGTCGCAGGTATCGCGTATGCCGTTTATCGTTTCATGATGCCGGATTACCTCGAGGATTATGATGACTTCGAGGATGATGCGGACGATTACGAGGACGAGGACTGAGCTCGGCTCCCGCCGAGATCCTGTTGACGAGTGAACAGTGACCAATTTATGCGATACGAGGGGGTCGGCGCTGGCCGGCCCTGTTTTTCTGCCGTGAGATATGGTAGAGTGTTATCACGAAAAAGAGTAAGGAACGCTGATGTAGACATTGGCCACATCGGCGATGGAGAAAGATGAAGAGTATGAGAGTATGTGACAATGCGGAGATCTGTGGCGGCTGCTTCTTTCAGGGCACGAGCTACGAGGAAGAGCTGAAGACGAAGGAGCAGGCGCTTCATGAACTGTTTGAGCCGGTGGTACGCTCGGATACGTATACCTTCGAGCCGATCGTGCCGTCGCCGGTCTCGGAGGGCTACCGGAATAAGATGGAGTTTTCCTTCGGCGACTGTCGGATGGGCGGTGAGCTGACGCTGGGACTTCACCAGAAGCGGAGCTTCTTCAACATCATCGACGCGGATTGCTGTCAGCTGACGCACCCGGATGCGGGCGTGATCGTGCAGGCGACGCGGGAATACTTCGCGGGGCTCGATATCACCTACCTTCACAAGAAGACGCGGGAGGGCTATCTCCGTCATCTGCTCTACCGTCGCGCGGTGAAGACCGGCGAGATCCTCGTGGACCTCGTGACCTCCACGAACTGGGCGAGTGCGAAGCGCGTGCCGGCGTCCGAGGAGCTGATCGCGGAGCGGCAGAAGGGCCTCGACGAGTGGTTCGAGCGGCGTTACAGCCCGAAGGCCCAGCAGAAGCATACCCGTCCGACCGCGGACCGCTTCGTGCGTGTGCAGCCGGCGCTCTCCGAGGAGGAAGTGCTCGCCGGCTGGCGCGATACGCTGCTTCGTCTGAAGGCGGAAGGAAAGATCGAGGGCAGGTTCGCCGGTATCCTGCATACAAAGAACGACACGCTGGCGGATGTCGTCGAGGACCAGGGCACCGAGGTGCTCTTCGGCGAGCGCTTCTTCTATGAGGAGATCCTGGGACTGCGCTTCCGCATCACCCCGTTCAGCTTTTTCCAGACGAACTCGCTCGGTGCGGAGAAGCTCTACACGAAGGTCCGCGAGTATGCCGGCTTTACGGAGCTGCAGGCGGCGCAGCAGGCCGCGGCCAATGCAGGCACCACGGGGGCAGACACTGCGCGGGAAGCTGCGGACGCTGGTCAGCCGGGTTCGGCCGATCCGGCGGGTGCTTCAGTGAAGAAGCCGGTGATTTACGACCTCTATTCTGGTACCGGTACGATCACGCAGCTCATGAGCTCCGTGGCGAGCATGGCGGTCGGGGTCGAGATCGTCCCGGAGGCCGTGGCCGCTGCGCACGAGAATGCGAAGCTGAATGGCATCGACAACTGCGATTTCATCGCCGGCGATGTACTGAAGGTCATCGAGGAGGGCGGCCGCCTTATCCGTGAGGACGGCAGCTACGAGGACGCACCGCGCCCGGATATGATCATCCTCGACCCGCCGCGGGACGGCATTCACGCGAAGGCCCTCGCAAAGATCATCGACTACGGCGTCGACCGCCTGATCTACGTGGCCTGCAAGCCGAAGAGCCTCGCCCGCGACCTCGTGCCGCTTCAGGACGCCGGCTACGAAGTCGAGAAGCTCTGCCCGGTCGACATGTTCCCGCGCACAAATAATTGTGAATGCATATGCCTGCTGAAGCGCAGAAAAGCGTGATTCTATCATGGGGCCAGCCTCTTACGGCATCTTAAGAATTTCGTAAGGGGGTCTGACTCCATTAAATTTTTATAAACTCGGGGCGTGGTGAACTCCCACTTGTGTTTTTTCGTATATATCGTATAATTTTCGAGTCAATATTCAGTAAAGAAGCATGGGAGAGGTAAGCATGAGTAAGGGAATCGTCGTGATCGGAGCTACGTTCGTGGATATCAAGGGGTATCCGGAAGGGAAGTACGTGCCGGCCGGGCGAAATGCAGGCACGGTCTGCGAGGTGCATGGTGGTGTGAGCCGGAATGTGGCGGAGGATATCGCGAATGTGGAGCTGCGGCCGACCTTCATCAGTGTGGTGGATCATTCCGGTATCAGTACGGATGTCATCAACAAACTGAATCGTCATAAGGTGGATACCAGCTACATCCGCCGTACGGAGGATGGGCTCGGCACCTGGCTCGCGGTGTTCTCGCACAACGGCGATGTGGTGGCCTCGATCTCGAAGCGTCCGGATCTCTCGGAGATTTCGACGATTCTGAAGGAGCAGGGCGATGAGATCATCGCGGATGCGGATGCCGTGACGGTTGATATCGATATGGAGTCCTGTATCCTGAAGCAGATCCTGGACCTCGCGGAGAAGTATCATAAGCAGGTCTATGCGGTCGTGTCGAACATGTCCATCGCGATGGAACGTCGTGATCTCATGAAGCGGACGGCCTGTCTCGTGTGCAATGCGCAGGAGGCTGGACTGCTGTTCTCGGATGACTATGAGAAGCTGTCCCCGGAGGCGCTGGCGCCGATCATCGGGCACAAGGTGAAGTCTGCGCAGTATCCGCGCATGGTTGTGACCATGGGCGAGCAGGGTGCTGTCTATGCGGAAATCGATGGAAGCTATGGCATCTGTCCGCCGATCAATGTTGCCGTCATCGACACGACGGGTGCCGGGGATGCGTTCTTCTCCGGTGTGACCATCGGTCTTACCTACGGAAAGACCCTCGGCGAGGCCTGCCATATCGGTGCACGTCTCGCAAGCTCGGTGATTTCGACGACGGATAATGTCTGCCCGCGCTTCATGCCGGAGGAGTTTGATCTGAAGGTGGATCGAGCTTGATTCAACGTAGGGGCCCTTCGGGGCCCATTTACTGAACTAAAAAAAGAGCGGTGGTTCATCGAACCATCGCTCTTTTCAGGTAGTCGCTTTGAATTATTCAGCAGCGATAGCGCCTGTTGGGCAAGCGTCCTCGCAAGCACCGCAATCGATGCAGGTATCAGCGTCTACAACATACTTGCTGTCGCCAGCAGAAATAGCCTCAACCGGGCAGGTAGATGCACAAGCACCGCAGCTAACGCACTCATCAGAAATAACATGTGCCATGATAAAATTCCTCCTAGAATATAAATTTAATTGATTGGTTTTCGTACTTCCGTACGACCTATGCCTGTATATTAATATAGATTCTCGAAAACTACAACCGGAAAAGTTTCAAAAAATGTATTTTTTTAAAAAATTATTTTAGTCCAGACTAACCATATCATACCTAGTAAATAGGGGATATTTAATGAATGAATCACTATATGTTGTGGTTTGATGATGGGGATATCGCTACGACGATCATCCGAAAGCATCTGGAAAACTTATATTAAATGCATAAATATACATACGCAGCGCGCACTTATGCAAGTATAGCGCGGCAGGAAGGCCACATTTATGCAAAAAAGCTTCCTGAAAAAGCCTAAAAAAGCGGCGGATATGTTGAAAAGGTATGCCGGAAAATTGTAGAATCAAAGCATCATTTAAAGGAAGGTTTTTACGTATGAAACAGAAGCTCTCTTATCGCCTGATCCTGAAGGATATCCTGCTGATGACCGTCGCCTGCACGATCATTGCGGCTGCGGTCTTTTTCTTTCTGGTGCCGAGCCATGCGGCGGTGTCAAGCATCTCGGGTCTCGCTATCGTGCTGCAGCATTTCGTGCCGCTCAGCATCTCACAGCTCACGATGATCATGAACGGTATCCTGCTGATCGTCGGCTATGCGGTGTTCGGAAAGGAGTTCGGCTTTAAAACGGCCTATACCTCGATCATCCTGCCGCTGATCCTCGGCCTGTTCGAGCTGCTGTTCCCGCACTATACCTCGCTCACCGGGGATCCGACCCTCGACGTCGTGGCGTACTGCATCGTCGTGTCGGTCGGCTGCAGTATCCTGTTTAATGACAATGCTTCCTCCGGGGGGCTTGATGTCGTCGCGAAGCTGCTGAATAAGTATTTTCATATCGAGCTCGGAAAGGCGATGACCGCTGCGGGCGTCATCATTGCCCTTTCCAGTGCGCTTGCGTATGACTCGAAGACGGTGGTGCTCAGTCTGCTCGGTACCTACTTCAACGGAATCATCCTCGACTACTTCATCTTCGGACAGACGATCAAGAAGCGCGTCTGTATCGTGTCGCAGGATCACTGCGAGGAGATCCGGCAGTTCATCATCCGCGAGATCGGCGGTGCGACACTCTATGAGGCGGTCGGCGCCTACAATCTCGAGAAGCACACGGAGATCATCGCGATCGTGACGAAGCATGAGTTCCGCCGGCTGATGGATTTCGTGATGAAAGTCGATCCGAAGGCCTTCGTGACGGTGTATAACGTGAATGAGATTCACTATCAGCCGAAGCCGAAGTTCTAGCTGGGTGTGGCAGCCCTCCGGTGCGTCCCATGCGCTGCTATCTCCTGAAGTTAAACGTGGTGTTTTTCTTGCATGTATTATGAAGGAGACGTATGCTAGGTATTAAAGGGTGACTTGCAATATCACATGAGAAAGGATGATGCGAAATGGCTTCGAGAAAGGGAGAACAGAAGAAATCGTCCGGGGTCGGGGGGCTTCTGTTTTATATGGTGCCGGTCGTTGCGATTGCGGCGATGCTGATTTTCGGCGGTCTTTTCCTGCGCGACTACATGGAGTATAAGGCGGCGGGGGATGAGTACGCGGATCTCGCGGAGGATTATATCCGTGGTGGGGACGCGGCGGCGGCCAATGCAGTCGCCGGGGACGCAGATGGCGCTGCGGGAGAGAGCGGGAGCGCGAAGGCACTGCCGTATCCGGCCCTGCAGATCGATTATGATGCGCTGCTGAACACGAACGCGGATTTCGCCTGTGTTCTGTACATCCCGGTGCTCGATCTCAAGTATCCGGTCGTATACTCCAGTGACAACGCCGATTATCTTCACAAGACCTTCGAGGGGAAGAGGAACTTCGCCGGCTCGATTTTCTATGACAGCCTGAGTCCGCATGATTTTCGTGCGAAGAATACCTTCATCTTCGGACACAATATGAAAAACGGCTCGATGTTTGGTACGCTGAAAAAGCTTGAAAAGGAGCCGGGGCTCTGCGCTTCGAATCCGTATATCTATGTCTATACGAAGGGACACGTGCGAAAGTACCGGATCTTTTCCTTCTATGAGACGACGGATGGGAGTGCCACTTACGATGATTTCGAGGGCACGGATGGCTATGATCAGTATGTGAAGCGCTGTCTCTCGAAGTCGACGCTTGCGATCGATGAGCACACCATCGACTTCGTGAAGCGCCCGGCGCTGCTCACACTCTCGACCTGTATCGGCCGCTCCGGCGGAAATCAGCGCTTCGTCGTGCACGCCGCACTCGAGGGTGCGTATCAGCAGTGAATATCACGGGGGAGTGCCGCCCGTAGGGCGCGGGGGTCCCCGTGATGCCTTAGTGGCGAACGTATTCAAAGCTGTGCCTAAGGCACAGCTTCTTTGTGTGACGGGGGCTTCTGTCAGAAAAATAAGCGAAAATCACGAAAAAGACTTGCCATAAATTAAAACAATGGTAGAATAAAGATTGTAAAGAGGTGAAGAGGAAAAAAAGGAGCTTCGTGCTCGCGTCTCTTTAACGGTGAGAATCCGACCTAGGTTCTCATTTGGGCAAAACCGAAGTAATTCGGCGACGCAAAGCTAGAGGGCCCCACAGACAGGGGGTAGCCAGTTGCAATCTTCATGGAGAAATCCGAAGGTTAGTTATCGAATCAAGAATTAATTCAAAGAAGGTTCTAGGTTAACTGGCAGCGGGAAAGTTCCCGGTGCCGTTTTTTGTACCTGATTCATTTAAATAGCAAACCCGGAGCAATCCGGCGACGCAAAGCTACAGGGCCCCACGAGGGTAGCCAGTTGCACTTGGAAGGACAAAATGATGAAGAAGCTTCTTAGAACTTTATTCGTTGTTGCATTTTTAGGCATTATGATGAGCATGACCGGTTTCGCACAGAACAACACCGAAGCCGAGGTGATCGCAAAGGTCAACGATATCCGCGTTGCAAACGGTTTAAACGCACTTCGTTACGACGCTTCTCTGGAAGCAGCAGCAACTGTCAGAGCAAACGAGCTTAACGTTCGTTTCTCTCACACAAGACCAGATGGATCTGACTGGTACACCGTGAATCCGGATCTCATGTATGGTGAGAACCTTGCAGACGGTTATAACACCGCAGACGCAGTCGTAAACGCGTGGATGGCATCTCCG
Organism: Lachnospiraceae bacterium; assembly: GCA_030540075.1. GTDB lineage: Bacteria > Bacillota > Clostridia > Lachnospirales > Lachnospiraceae > Oribacterium. The sequence goes on along the minus strand of JAUNWX010000013.1, from coordinate 19,168 downwards.
GAGCATAAGGCAAACATCTTAAAGCCGGATTTCACAACCGTCGCTGTCAGCTCAGTTGTAAAGAACGGCAAGACCTACTGGGCACAGGAGTTCGGAATGGACTGATCGCCGGTACGAGGCTGAAACGAAAATAGAATAAAAACGAACTGTAACGCCCATGGCTGATAAAAGCCATGGGCGTCTCTTTTTTGCAAATATCGCAAAGAATCTGCATTTTTTAATAGCTTTTCTAAGAGGAGATAAGCTATACTAATCATATTAAAGATGGGGCGTGCATAGGCGGTCCTCTTTGGGGTATATGGAATCCTGTTTTGGCGGGATGCATGTGCGCAGCTTCGAGAATGATTTTTGAACAGGTGGACGCAGCATGGAAGAGAATGGAGCAAAGAAGCACAAGGGTACATTTATCGTCGAGGTCTGCTGCCGCGAGAATGCGAGCTGGCAGGGAAAGGTGACCTGGGCGGATAAGGGGCGGTCGCAGCATTTCAGATCGGCACTTGAGCTTCTCAAGCTGATGGACCAGGCGTTGGATGAGAGCGATCCAAAAGACGACGAAATATAGCATACACATCCGGAAGTTCAGCTTCCGGTTTTTTTGAACGGGAGCCGAAAACGATTTCGTAAATTCATAGAGAAATGATCGGCAAAATTGTGAAATATGTAACAATTTCGTATCCCGGATTTACATTTCTGTCCGGAACAAGTAGAATACAGGTATCTATGTAAATTGGTTTACCGGAGTGGTTTCGTAAACTGGCGATAGGAAATTGCAGATCTTCATGTATTTCTGATGAGCTGTAGCCGTTTTTTAGCGAAACCGATTGCGTGCAATTTAAATGTGGATTCCAGGGAGGACTGTGATTTAATCAGTCAGAGCGATATACAGCTGTTCAGTCCGAGCGAGGTGTAGTAATGGAAAAGCTTTATGGCATCAATCTGATCGCGGTGCTCATCGATACGTATGAGAACCAGGAGTTCAGCGGGCGTCTCATGCACCCGTGGAGTGCTGAGGCGATTCCGTTTGCTTCCTGTATGGAACTGCTGGCGAAGATGGAGGCGCTCTACGATGCGTGGGACTACCCGGAGGCGGCACAGAGCACGCGGGTGTTTATCCGTCATCGGAGCGAGGAGACGCCGCGGGAATTCGTTTCGGAGAGACGGCTGACGGAGCTGTCGAAGGAGCAGACGCCGCGGGAGATCTGGGGCGAACGTGGCCGTATCGCGAGCTTTTTCGTGCGGACGGAGATGCGCCAGCACGCGAGCTGGCAGGGGGTCGCTGCCTGGATCGAGGGCGACCGCAGCTTCGCTTTTTCGAGTACGCTGGAGCTGTTCCGGGCGATCGACCAGAGCGTAAGCGCGCAGTGACGATGTAGAGACCGACTGCATTGGCGCAGGATAGAAGAGACCGGCTGCGATGGTGCAGCAGCGAAGCCGGCCCGGGAAAAAAGAAACGGCGGGCGGTAAGAAACCGGCAGTCAGGAGGGGAAACGTGGAGAAGCTGTTTTATGACATGATCACAGAACTTCATATTCGTGAGGGATTTGCGCAGATTACCTATCAGAATCCGGCGCTTTTTGATTTCCCGGCGACGCCGTTCGACTACTATGAGGCGCGGGAGCACTTCCTACGGCAGGATGTGTATGGTGAGGATGCAGATCGTGTCGAGAACTTTTGGAACGGGGACAAGGTCCGGACTTTCGTCGGAAATGGAAACCGTCCGGCGATGCAGAAAATCGAGTTCCGCATGCACACGAAAAAGGGGCTCCGCTGGGTAGAGCAGGTCGCGTTCTTTGCGTCCGATGAGGGACGGCAGGGCGGACTCATGGTCCTGCTTCGGGACATCACCGACGCGAAGGGCGAGCGGATGGAGGAGCTCAACGAAAAGGATCGTGCGCAGCGTGAGATGATCGGCCTCCCGGATATTTTCACCTTCTATCAGAACGCGGAAGCACTGCTCACGCAGTATCCGGAGAATAAGTTCCTGCTGTTTACCACGGATATCAATAACTATAAGCTTTACGAGGCGATCTATGGTGAGGAGAAGAGCCAGGCACTGCTCATGATGGTGGCGGACGAGCTGAAGAAGCAGCTCCGGACGACGCTCGGCACCGCGGGCTACCTGGGGGATGATTACTTCTGCTGTATGTTCGCGACGGAGCGGAGCACGCGGGAAATCGTGGAGGTCGTACGGAAGTCACTCCAGCGCCTCGCGGATGCGAACATGGGCTTCTCCGAGTCGGTCGGGATCTATGAAATCACCGACCGCAGCGAGCACATCGAAAACATGTACGATAAGGCGCTGCTCGCACTGAACACCGTACGTTATAACCATAAGGAAAACATCGCGGTATTCCGCCCGAACATGTTCATGTCGAAGGACCGGGAGGCCGAGATGATTCAGGATATCATCCGCGGCATCCAGGCCAGGGAATTCACCTTCTATACGCAGCCGGTCGTAGACATCAGCTGCGGTAAGCCGGTCAGCATGGAGGCGCTCGTGCGCTGGGTGAAGGACGGTCGCGTGATTTCGCCGGGCGAGTACATCCCGCTCCTCGAGCGCAGCGGCTACGTGGTCATGCTCGACCAGTACATCTGGGAGCGCGTGTTCGAGCGGCAGCGCGCGATGCTCGATCAGGGCGTCGAGACCATCACCTGTTCGGTCAATGTCTCGAGAATCGACTTCGAGCTCATCGACGTAGCACAGCTTTTCGCGTCACTGAAGGAGAAGTACCGCATCGATCCGAAGCTGATCGGCATCGAGGTCACGGAGTCGGCCTATGCGGATAATTATGACCGCGTGCAGAAGACCGTATCGCGCCTGCGTGAGCTCGGCTTCCGCATCTACCTCGACGATTTCGGCTCCGGCTACTCGAACCTGAACTCCCTTAGCGACATGAAACTCGACATCCTGAAGCTCGACATGAAGTTCGTGCAGGGGAAGGACGAGCAGAAGACCGTGAAGATCATGGAGTCCATCATCAACATGGCGCATCTCCTGAATCTGCCGGTGGTCTGTGAGGGCGTGGAGACCGAGGCCCAGCTCAAGATGGTGAAGGCACTCGGCATCTACTACGTGCAGGGCTACTACTATTACCGGCCGTTCCCGTATGATCGCATGGAAGAGATGCTGCGGGCAGGTGATCGCGTGGAGACCGTCGGCATTCGCCTCCACGCGGCGAACCGCATCCATATGGTGGAGATGTTTGACGACAATGTCTACAGCGACACGCTCCTCAATCATATCCTGGGACCGGTGGCGTTCTATGAGATGGATCCCGAGAAGCATGTGGAGCTCGTGCGGGTCAATGACCTCTACTACAGCATCGTGGGCCGCGAAGCGCTGGTGGACGAGGACTACCGAAACCACATCACGGATTATGTCATCAACAAGGAGGACATCGTGCATCTGCTGGAGGCGGCAGAGGCCAATGCACTCACCGGCAGTCAGGCGGACATCCTGTACAAGCGTGCGGACGAGAAGATCATGACGATTCATGCGCATGCCTTCCTCGTATCGAAGAGCACGGACGGCATCGGAAGATATTTCGTAAGTCTTCGGAATTTCACCGTATTATATGATAGAATACGGAAGGAAGTGACGGCAGAGATCGGGCAGGGGGAAAGCGGACGCCCGGGATGTGCAGTCGCGTCGGCGGAACGGAAGTCGTAACAGGGCGACCATACGCCGGAACGCGGGCGGAGAGAGCCGTGCGCGACGTGCTGAAGGAGAACGAAATATGAGAACGAAACGACTGGGCGATATGCTGGTGGAGATGCATCTCATCAGCGAGGAGCAGCTCCAGCAGGCCCTGAAGATACAGAAGGAGGAGCGTGAGCGACTGGGTGCGACGCTGGTGAAGCACGGCTTCATCACGGAGGCGCAGATGGTCGACGCGCTGCGACTGCAGCTGGGTATCGACTACATTGACCTCACGAAGACGGATATCAAGCCGGAGATGTCGCAGTATATCCCGAAGGCCCTGGCCCGCGAGAACCGTATGGTGCCGGTGTCTATCTCGAAGGATACACTCTTCCTCGCGATGGCTGATCCGACGAACTTCATGGCGATCGAGCAGGCGAAGATGGTCAGCAAGAAGAACATCGTGCCGATGATCGCGGCGGGCAATGCGGTCGACCATGCAATCAGCACGCTGTATGGCAATGAAGGCGCCGCGCAGGCGATGGCGCAGATGCGCGCAGAGGCCGGCCTCGGCGAGGATGAGGTGACGAGCGGAGAGGCGTCGGCCATCACCGAGAGTGGTGATGTGGCGGCACCGACGATCCGACTTGTCAACTCCATCATCGAGCGTGCCTTCATCGAGAATGCGTCCGATATCCACTGGGAGCCGTCCGAGAAGGATATGATCATCCGCATGCGTATCGATGGACGACTGCATAAGATTCTGACGATTCCGCGGAACCTGCAGGAGTCGGTCATTTCCCGTGTGAAGATCATGTCGCACCTCGACATCGTCGAGCGGCGCGTGCCACAGGACGGACGTGCGAAGGTACGACTGAAGGGCGAAGACATTGACCTCCGAGTATCGACGCTGCCGACGATCTACGGCGAAAAGATCGTTATCCGTATCCTGCGACGGGACGGCAGTCAGCTGAACCGCCGCGGCATCGGACTGCCGGCGAGCGAGGACGCGAAGATCGACAGGCTGCTGGGCCTTACGTCCGGCGTCATTATGATCGTGGGCCCGACAGGTTCCGGTAAGTCGTCCACCATGTACGCGCTCGTGAACGAGCTGCTGAGCGAGACGACGAACCTGATCACGCTGGAGGACCCGGTCGAGTACAACATCCAGGGCGCGACCCAGGTGCAGATCAACGAGAAGGTGGGACTGACCTTCGCGTCGGGCCTGCGTGCGATCCTGCGTCAGGACCCGGATATCATCTGCGTCGGCGAGATCCGAGACGGTGAGACCGCGGAGATCGCGATGCGTGCCGCGATGACCGGACACCTCGTCATCACGACCATCCATACCGAGGATGCTGTGTCGGCGATCGACCGACTGAAGGACATGGGCGTCGCGCCGTATCTGATTTCGGCGGGCGTGCGTGGCATCATTTCCCAGCGATTGCTGGGCCGGGTCTGCCCGAACTGCAAGGTGGTCGAGCAGATGACCCCGGATAAGCTTGCGGCCGCGGGACTGCCGATGCGCCCGGGCCGGATCTTCTACCACGGCCGCGGCTGCGACAACTGCTTCAACACCGGCTACCGCGGACGAATCGGTGACTTCGAGGTCCTCGTCATGAACGACGCCCTCCGGAAGTGCATCACCGACGGCGCCGACAAGCAGGAGTTCCAGCGCCTCGCGCACGAAACCGGCTACATCACCATGCTCGAAAACGCCGACAAGCTCGTCGACGAAGGCATCACCACCGTAGACGAAGTCATGCGGACGATCACAGGAATTGATTAAAATATACGCCGCCGGCTGTGCAGGAAGCATAGCCGGCGGCGTTTTTACAGGGTATGAAGAATATGGGTGAAAATACTACGGGCATGCGGTTCATGACGCGTGATGCCATCAAATATCTGGCGATCGTGGCGATGACGCTGGATCATATCGCATATATATTTCTGGAACCGCAAACGCTGCTCTACCGACTCTTTCTGTGCATTGGGACATTTACGGGGCCGGTGATGCTTTACTTCCTGATCGAAGGCTACTTCTACACGCATGATGTGCGGGGATATGCGAAGCGGCTGTTACTCTTTGCGCTGCTGTCGCAGCTGCCGTTCAGCCTGGCGATCGGTGGCTTCTTCGGAAATATGCTTTTCACGCTGTTCATCTGCCTCGGCGTGCTGTATGTGCATGACCATGTGGCTGACGGGGGACTGCGAAAGCTTCTGTATGTACTGCTGTTCTTCGCGAGCCTCTTCACGGACTGGAACTTCCTGTCCGTGCCGCTCGTGCTGTTCCTGCGCCCGGCGTTTCATACAGCGGCGCAGCGCTTTTATGTCGATCCGGCGGAGCAGCGGCGCGGGATGCTGAAGTGCGTCGCGTACTTCATCGTGGTGTCCTGTCTCACGAAGGGGATGCTCGAGGGCGTGACAGAGGCGCTCGGCATGGTGCTGGGCTTTGTGTGCATCGCGTACTTCTATAACGGACAGCAGGCGAAGACCCACCGGAAGTTTCATAAATACTTCTTCTATATCTACTATCCGGCACACCTGCTGGTACTGTGGGGGCTTCACGCAATTCTTTAATGTAGGGGATTCAGGCAATTCTTTAATGTGGGCGCTATACGCAATTCTTTAATTGTTGTTTCGGCTTGAATGTTGTACCATTAAGCAAGAATTTACTTAGAAACGGGGAAGAACTATGAAGATAGCGGATTATGTTTCACTGGCGGCGGAGCGTGGTGCGTCGGATATCCATCTGATCGCGGGGCTGCCGGCGAAGTGCCGTCTCGACGGGCAGATCGTGAATCTCTGCGAGGAGGCGCTGACGCCGGAGGACTGCGAGCGGCTCGCGCGGGAGATGGCCGGGGTGGACTACGAGAAAATCGAGTCGATCGGTGAGCTTGACTGCGCGGCGACGATCGCGGGGGAGCGTGTGCGTATCAATCTGTTCCGGCAGCAGGGCCACATCTCGGCGGCGCTGCGTATCCTCAGCAACCGCATCCCGGCGCTCGACACGCTCGGCCTGCCGAAGGTGGTGAGTAGCTTCCCGTCGCTTCAGAAGGGCATCGTGCTGGTCACCGGTGAAACCGGCTCCGGTAAGTCGACGACACTGGCGGCGATCCTCGACCAGATCAACCACACGCGGAACGAGCACATCATCACGCTGGAGGATCCGATCGAGTACGTCTACACGCCGGACCAGTGCATCATCAATCAGCGCGAGATCGGCACCGACACACAGTCCTACGCGGAGGGCCTGCGCGCCATCCTGCGTGAGGATCCGGACATCATCCTGATCGGCGAGATGCGTGACCTCGCCACGATCGAGACCGCGCTGACCGCCGCCGAGACCGGCCACCTCGTCTTCGCGACACTGCACACAAACAGCGCCGTAGACTCCATCGACCGAATCGTGAGCGTGTTCCCGGAGGCGCGGCAGGGCCAGATCCGCCTGCAGCTCTCGACGACCCTGAAGGCCGTCCTCAGCCAGCAGCTCCTCGTGCGGGCGAACGGCCACGGTCGTGTCGTGGCGGCGGAGGTCATGATCGTCACTCAGGCGATCCAGAACCTGATCCGCGAGGGCAAGACACCGCAGATGCAGAGCTTCATGCTCTCGAGCGCCGACCAGGGCGCCATCACGATGGACAACTGCCTTATCCAGATGGCGATGGACGGCAAGATCCTCCCGCAGACCGCCGAGGAAGGCGGCGTCGACCGCGACTACATCCGAAAGAAACTGCAGCTCGCTTGGTGAGTGAGACCAATGCCTCCATCATGCACGACGCGGAAGCGACGGATGGCCGTGTATGCAACGAAGCGGGACGTGACGAAGCGACGGCGTAGACATTGTCCAAAAAATGTTAAAATGCCGCGAAAATTTGTGAACTGTGCGCCTCAATTAAGAATAACGAGAACGATTATTAATATTCTAAATAGCGATATTGACTTTGGTTTGAGGCATGATAGAATCTAGTTAGCAATCAAAAACCGTGGTTTCTGCAGCGTAATGTGCATGTGAAAAAACGGTTTATCAGTGAGAGAGGGGAGCTGCTTGGTTACATATTCATACAGAGCACTGACCGCGGACGGGACCGAAACCAGAGGCGTCGTGCAGGCCGTGGATGAGTATGCTGCGGTGGCGCAGATCCGGCAGAAGTGCCCGGTCATCACGAGTATCACCCCGGTCAGAACAGGCGGAGCGGCGAGCGGACTCCTGAACATGGAGATCGGAAGCCCGCGGGTCAAGACCCGGTCGCTGGCGCTGATGTGCTCACAGTTTGCGATAACGCTGAAATCCGGCATGCCGATCGGCCGCGCGATGGAAATGATCGCCCGGCAGACGGATGATAAAAAGCTTCGAAAGATCCTGCTGGATGCAGCAGAGGACGTGCAGGGCGGTTCGACCGTCGCGCATGCCTTCGAAAAATATAAGGACGCGTTTCCGCTCACCTTCCTCGAGACGGTGCGGGCGGGCGAGCTGTCCGGTACACTCGATAACTCCTTCGCGCGGATGCACCGCTACTACGAGAACAGCGCGAAAAACAGCGAGAAGGTGCGCGCCGCGCTGACGTATCCGATCTTCGTCGTGTGCGTCGCGGTCGTTGTCCTGATCATCATCATGGTGAAGGTCATCCCGACGCTCGCGCAGGTCTTCGAAGGCCTCGGCGGTGAGCTGCCGCTGATGACACGCATGATGATCGCGATGGCGAACTTTTTCGCGAAATGGTGGATGCTGCTCCTCATCGTCGTGCTGGCGCTGGTGGTCGCGTGGAAGCTCTTCACGAAGACCGAACGCGGCATGAAGCTGAAAGGACAGATCCAGCTGCATCTCCCGGTCATCGGTAAGATCAATATCATGAACGGCGCAGCGGAATTCGCCAATACGATGTCGACGATGCTCGCGTCCGGACTGACGCTGAACAACGCCGTCTCCGTCACCTCGAAGGTACTCGACAACTACCTCCTGCAGGAGGACGTCGCCGCGATGATCTCACAGATCGAGCAGGGCAAACAGCTCGGGGACTGCATGAAAAACTGCGCGTACTTCCCGGGCACACTGAAGGAAATGTGCTCCGTCGGCGAACAGACCGGTGAACTCGATCAGACACTGAACGTCATCGGCGAGTACTTCACAGGCGAGACGGACCGGAGAATACAGCAGGCGATCTCCATGCTGGAACCGACACTGCTGATTTTGATGGCAATCTTCGCAGGATTCCTGGTCATCTCGATTTATCTGCCGATGTTTACGATGTACAATCTTTTTTAAGGTTGCACATGACGTGGTTGCGAAGCAAAACGAGATGTGTGCAGCAACCGACAGTAACTCATTATGATATGAAAGTGATCCGTGCGAGACACTTTTATATAAAACAAACATACCTATCAAGGGAAAACGAACATCATAGGAGGAAAAATCATGTTCAAGAAGTTAAACAAAAAGGGATTCACCCTGGCTGAGCTGCTCGTTGTAGTAGCAATCATCGGCGTTTTAGTCGCAATCAGCATTCCAATCTTCACATCACAGCTGGAGAAGAGCCGTGAGGCAACTGATCTTGCAAATCTCAGAGCTGCAAAGGCAGAAGCAGTAGTCGCTATTCTTGATGGAACAGCAACAGCTGGTACTGTATATTATGATGCGTCAGCTGGTACTTTTGTTGCCGCAGAATCAAACGCTACAAAGATTGGTAAGGGAACTGCTGCAACGGTTAACGGTGCTGCGTATACTACTGATCCAGCATATACACAGTTTAACTATACTGGTGCATCTGTAGCTGGAAAGTCTATTACCGCAACATATGTTATTCCGACTGATGGAACGGAGCCTACCGTTACAGTTGCATTTAACTAATTATAGTTCCGTTCATTTGCCCATTCTCCCAGCGAGGGTGGGCTTTTCTATGCACTAAAATACCCATCCTCGCGCGGAGGATGGGCGAATCACCAATAAATTCGGATTATTTTTCCCACGATACTGCCGTGGTTGCAGTTCCATCAGTTTTAGCAGTAATTTTAATCATTACAAACATATCTGTATGGTCTGCAATAGCGTCCTTGGCTAAACCAGTACCAACAGGATCAGCCTGTGTTGCTGTATACTTATGACCATATCCAGCTGTTGGCTTTCCAGTAGTCACCTCTCCTGTTGATGCATTATAGTAATATATGGTCTCACCACTTGTCGCTCCTTCATCAGCTGTCATGTAGGCTGCAACAGCTGCCGCCTTTGCTGCACGCTCATTAGCAATGTCAGTAGCCTCTCTTGCCTTATTAAGTTGTGATGTGAAGATTGGAATAGATACAGCGACTAAAACGCCGATGATTGCTACTTGCTCGAGCAGCTCAGCCAGTCTGATATTAGCTTACACAAGAGTCTTTGAGGTTGCTTCGGGGTATGAAGTGACGAGTTAGATTCTCTGTGAATCAGCCTCGTCGCTTTTTGAATCCCGCCTTTCCGCTTCATCCTGTTTTATTGATTTGTAGAGTTTTCCTTATGGAACTGCTCTTCGAGATAGTCAGCGCGGTCTTTATCACATAAACGTTGATATAATAATCTGTCATCTTTAATTTCTCTGTCAAAAACCTGCGTGCGTGCGAAGCTGGATGCGCCGGATTCTAATCCGAATTTGTAACACCAGTTTTCGACATTGAAAAAGATCTGCTCGCATAATGTTTTGACACTGACAATCCGATATTTTGTCATCTCGGTGGATGTTCCACCGTCGTTGATTGAAAAGTAGAAGCCCAGTCCGTCCGGGTAGTTCTTCGGATAAACATGAGCGCATCCGGCATGAACGATATCGCATCGTATGTCGTACAGAACTTCAGCGAAATTTTCTCCCAGGCAACTTATGATCCAACGGTCTTTATCAATGTTGTATGAGCACCAGTCAATATAGCATTTTTTATCTTTGAAATCCCCATTAGGCTTATGGTATTCTGCCTTATCTGCGTAGGCCAGTCGAGAGCACATACTTGGTAACATCAGAGCAACAGATAAGGCACTCCAATAGTTCTTGGCGGCTAATGATTGTCTTCCGGATTTGATAAAATCAGCGATGGTTATGGAGCTCATTATCGGCGTGTCTCCTTTTGTCATAGATACTTCTACTACAATCATAGCACCAATAAAGGCAGCGAGCTTGATTTTTAATGAATCAGTTTCGCCCCAAGAACTTTGATCTTATAAACCACGGAGACACTGGAAAATACAATGGGTACTACGATGTGGAGTTCTATCTCTGGTCACGCGATCTGCGCGGAGAGCTGGAGAGCGTCTATATCATTCAGACGACCTACGATTCTAAACATAATGTGGTGAGGCGTTGACCGTACGCCCGGCAGGAAGGCGGACCTCATATGAAATGAAGCGACGAGCTTGATTCGTAATGAATCAGTCTCGTCGCTTTCGCTATTTTTACAAAAGACGGATGCTAACAGGATGCGTGATGATGTGAAGACGGAGGCATTGGCGATGGGAGAGTCCAGCTAGCCGAACTGGCCGTTGACGGAGCTGTTGCCATGGATGTTTCCGTTCTGGTCGAGGTACGGAGCGGTCTGGATAGGTCTACGGTCATTTAAGGAAACGTATACATAGATGCAGTCGCACCGTTTGTGCTGTGCGGCCTGGGCACAAACTTTTTTGGCCATGTTATTGACTTGATGGGGTTTTTGATCGGTAATCGGTTCCAGACTGCCATTCGTATATTTAAAGTAAGCCATTTTAGTGTGGTAAATGTCTTCGGAGTATTTAGTTTTGTCATCATAAAATGCAGCCAGTGCCATGGATTTTGCGGCACGGATATTCGCCTTATTTACAGCGTCGACGGCTTTACGGCGCTGTGCTGTGAAAACCGGTACAGAGACCGCGACGAGTACAGCGATGATGGCAACCACAATCAGGAGTTCTGCGAGCGTGAAGCCTTTCTTTCGGTTCATATTACGATTCCTTTCATAGGGCAAACAGCGTGATGCGAGACTTCATAATATGTGAAGCGCATGCTCATGTGAATATGAGATATGGTAGCACAAAATTCAGAAAGCGGACAATAATATAAGGTGAAAATGGTATTCCATAAGATGTATGGGTATTCGTTTGAACGTATTGCTCGGACGAAGAAGCATGAAGACTATCAGGAGAGCGTTGAATATAAACGACGCTATGCGGGCTATAAGAATAGTTTGTCGAGAATGGGAAGTTGACATCTGAGGGGCGATATAGAAAGGCGGCGTGATAATGTGAAGGCGGAGGCATTGGCCATGTGATGGGAAATGACGCCATGGCCCGTATGGCTGTGAAAACCAAAATATTTTCTGTAGGCGAAAACCTCGGAACCCATTGAAAACACTGGAGGTAAACCGCTCAATATAGTCTGTTTGACGACGATATGCAGATAAGAAACGTCATGGTAGAATCGAGATATGAACAAATTGGGCGAACACGAATCTAATCATGCGTATTTTTGTGAAATAATTGCTTGCTTGACGTGTACATGTATGACGGGTATAATTGGGCTATGATAATCAGTTTCGTTGATAAAGAAACAGAGAAGATTTATCGACAGGTTTTCTCTAAAAAACTGCCTCATGACATTCAGCGCATTGCTTTGCGCAAATTAATTATGTTGAACAATGCAAAAACTCTGCAGGACCTAAGAGTGCCGCCGGCAAATCGTTTTGAAAAGCTAAGCGGAGACAGGGATGGGCAGTATAGCATTCGGATAAATGATCAGTATCGGATTTGCTTTTGCTTTGAGGATGGAGAAGCGAGTCGTGTAGAGATTGTTGACTATCATTAGTTTTAGATGAAGGGGTATGCATCATGACGAATAATCGTATCGAAACTCCGTCAATCGGAGAAATTCTTCAGGAAGAGTTTATGATTCCGATGGGGTTAAGTGCATATAAGCTGGCGCAGGATATCAAGGTGCCGGTGTCCAGAATACAGGACATTCTGCATAACAGAAGAAAGATTACGGCAGATACCTCGCTAAGATTGGCGAAGCTGTTTGGTGTGTCGGACTCGTATTTTCTGGATATGCAGAATGAAATTGATATGCGTAATCTGAAGATACTGCTGGCAGATGAACTTGCGGAAATTCATACCTTACAGTACGCATAAGTCGATCAGAGAAGAAACAAAGATGTATAGAGTATCGTGCGAGGACGCATGATAGGAGTCCGAAATATTGGGGCCAGGCCCCGGGAAGAAAGAATAAACAAATTCTAAAATATCTATAAACTTATAAGCAGCTCAGCGGAGTGACTGATGGATATCACTGGCTGGGCTGCTTATGATTTTCGTAAGCACTCAATCATTTGCGTCCTACATGATAGTCTCCTTATAGTGAAGGTTATAGTGAAGGAAGCGATCTTCCGATATAATGTGACGTCAATTTATGCTAAAATCATAAGGTGGTGGGGACAGGCCCCAGGAAGCAGCAACGAGCCTAGATAGAAAGCAGGCAGACTATGAGTTTAGACGACAGAGACTGGTGGCGCGAAGATCGCCGTAAGAAGGAAGAATTATATGGTGGTGATTTTAGTTTAAATAGTAAACCTATTTATAAACCGCTTCGAGACGACACATTTACTGATACCGACTATACTTTAAAACCGAAACGCAATTCAGGTAACGTTACAAAAATCGATGTACTAAGTGCGATATTAGCACTTTCAGTGTGGACTATTGGATTGCTTATAGGGGTTGCATTTAAATATATCGTTTTTGGAATTTTGCTATGTATTGCCGTACCTGTATTAGCACGCCATTGCCATAGTGTGGATAAGTATGCGTGGCTGAACGTGCTATTGATTACAGTCATTATCATGATGGTGATTGTATTTGATTTTTGGGGTATCGTTGCTTTGCTTTCATAGCGAAAAACATGGGGCCATTTGGGCCGATATTGTGCTCAGGCCACATAAAGCGCTTCCGAGTAGGCTTAATATATAAGTGCACAACCCCATGGGATGTGTTTTCGTGTTAGGGCCGCCAGAAAATATTGGGGCCAGGCCCCGGGAAGATAGATTTTCTGAAACAGGGCAGAAAAGAAGGTTATGATGTCGGCTACACGAAAGGGTTTATGGCGGCGCAGTCAAAAGAACAGGGGAATGAAACATTGGAGCCAGGCTCACATTAAAATGTTGCAGACACAAAAGCGACGAGATTGATTCTATGGGAATCAGTCTCGTCGCATTGCAATTATAAGAAATCGTAAGCAGCTCGGCGGAGTGACTGATAAATCTCACTGGCTGAGCTGCTTATGTATTTTCTATGGATTGGTAACCTGATCATTGGTGCCGATTAGCGCATAGTATTTCACGATAGGACACCTCACTTCCTGGCGTCTGCGATTTCGGCATTGATTTCGTCTAGTGACATGTCAGATGTACCATTTTCTTCCGCAATGCGGCTGGCACGTTTCATCGCTTCGATACCAGAAAGATCCACAGGATCCGATACCTGGCCGAGCTTAAAGTTGCGAATTGCCTTATCCATGCTGGAAAGTGTTCTGGATGAAATCTCTTTTGGAATGGCCAGTTCACGAGGTTCCAACATAATGCAACCGTTATCATACTCTCTGACGTTGTAAAACTGATACCTCGCTCCACGGAGAGTTACCCGTTTTTTGCTATCGATATGTACATCATAATTATTAATTACTTCCATAGCGAGCACCTCCTAAATTAAGCGGGATATCCCACATCGAGCATACCTCTATTTATAAGATTGTCAATCTGATGTGATGGATAATTTGAAGGCATTGACGGCGGACTTGGAATGGGCGGTGCTGGCAGTAGGTGAGTACGGTTCAGGTTTTCGATGCTCAGGATGAGGTTTTGCGGTATTATTATATGTAGGAGCAGAGGACGGCGATCAGAGAGGTAAAAGGATATGTTTGATCACTTTTTCAAGACGTGCGTGGCGACGGTTTCGAATGCGGAGGAGTTGAATCGCATGAAGGAAGCGTTGAGCGAGGTCGGCATCCGCTATGAATGTCGGATGAAGGACCTGAATCGGAGAAATGTTTTCGACCAGGCGAGGACAGGTAGTCTGGGCATCAAACCGAAGTTCGTTACGGAAATTCTCGTGGTTAAGAAGGATGCCGAGGCAGCGACGCATATCGTGCGAACGATGAGGTGAAGACGGAGGCATTGTCCTGCGGGAAGTAAGCGGCTTCGATGGTGGTTACTGGCATTTAGCTATATTCATGAACGATATTTCAGCGATTACGCGCATTGATTGTGCGTATGCGGACGCGTAAAATTATTCTCGGTGATTACTGTTGTGATGCTATATCAGCTGTCATGGTTATATATTCTTACATCAAAGAAATCGAGGATAGAATGCATATTAAGCGTAGTAAGAAGGGCTTTACCCTTGCGGAGCTCCTAATCGTGGTTGCCATCATTGGAGTACTGGTAGCGATATCGATACCGATTTTCAGCGGGCAGTTGGAGAAGGCAAGGGAAGCGACCGATGCGGCGAATATACGATCTCAATATGCTCAAGTGATGACCGAGGCGATTACTGAAGGTGGCGATGTAAACGGTAAGGATCTGTTCGGCGCTGTGGAACTTAAGCAGAAAAAGGATGACTGGCAGAGCAGCGGACTGAAGGAAAATCTGGAAGGTGCATACGGTACAAACATCGTTGGAGAATATCCGAAGGCCGGTGGTACGGCTTGGGTAGAGTACAAGGGTGATCAGGTAATTCTTCACTACGAAGGTGGAAGCGAAAACTCGGGGAATACCGGTGGTGGAAACACTGGGGGAGGAAATACCGGCGGCGGAAATACCGGTGGTGGAAACACTGGGGGAGGAAATATCGGCGGCGGAACTACTGGTGGAAGTACCGGAAGCGGTAGTACTGGTGGAGGCACAGGCGGCGGTGAAGCTTCTAGTTCTGACTCAAAATTGCCGGAAGCGTTCAAGTCAGTTGCTAAGGACTGGAACGAAATCGTAAAGGAAAACCCAAGATATACGATCGAGCCAGGAAAGGTATATATATTTAAAGGATCCATATATTTTGGAACAAGAGCAGAACTTGTGCAGAACGACATGTACAATCATCATGACCCGCAAGAAATAGTAGGCTGGTATGCCATGGAAAAAACCACTGGAAAAATTTGGGACCAGTCAGATTTTAGTAACAAGAGATATGATGTAAGTAGAGGAGATCTCTGTAAAGTTGACAACGACTATTATGTTTTTAATGACGGAGGCAATGCAACATTTGGACCTCTAAATGAATCCCGGCAATGGGTGAAAATCAATCTTAACCAATGAATCCGTGAGACAGGTACCCAGAATATGGCATCCCCATATCCTGGGTACCTGTCTCCGTTTAACTCCGAAATCCCAGACTGCAGCCCAAATATTTAATCTCCAGCCATCAGCTTTGTATCTTTTGGATTATATCCCAAATTTATCAAAGGCGCCTGATGGGACTCACTCAAGTGGAGGCAGTTCTGAAAGCACTATTCGAGTATAAGCACCATTCTTCTTATCTTCTGGATGCGGCTCAAGTCCGATAATTGTTATGGATTGCTGATCCAGCCCATATACCCAATATATCCGTACCTCAGAAATCAAAAAGATCCACTGGAGCCGATACCTGGCCGAGCTTAAAGTTGCGAATTGCCTGATCTATGCTGGAAAGTGTTCTGGATGAAATCTCTTTAGGGATGGCTAGTTCACGAGGTTCCAGCATAATGCAACCATTATCATATTCTCTGACATTGTAATACTGATATTTCGCACCACGGAGAGTTACCCGTTTTTTGCTATCGATATGCACATCATAATTTTTAACTGCTTCCATAATGATCACCTCCTGGCAAAGTGGGATATCCCACTACGAGCATGCCACTTTTCATAAGATTGTCAATCTGCCATGATGAATAATTTGGTGGCATTGGCGGCGGACGTGTGATGGGGTGGCGCTGGCCAATAGGTTGAGTACGTTTCAGGTTTTCGATGCCCAGGATGAGGTTTTGCGGTATGATTATAGGCAGAAGCAGAAAGCGACGAATAGAGCATCGTGCGAGGACGCATGATAGGAGTTCGACAGATATGATGACAGGGGGATAGGATGAGTCTGGATGATCGGGATTGGTGGCGGGAGGACCGCCGCCGGAAGGAAAACCATCAGGTAGAGAATATCGAGGCGCTGTGGTCGGAGCTGGAGGGGAGAAATCGTCGACAACAGGGTGGATATCGAGGACAGCGTTCGGGTAAGGGGTGCGGTCCGCTGCTGGCGACTGTAATCTGTGTGGTCCTTCTGATGCTGACGGTAGCAACGTATGATCCGGAGCCGAGACATGAGACGAGTGGGGATGAAAGCAGAAGCGAAAGCATTGACCAAAGCGAAGAAGCACGGCCGGGCATCGAGTTCCGGCGTGAGGTTCCGTATAGGGAGATCGATCTCACACAGTCGGTGATTGAGCGGGATGCGGGTGTTTCGGATGCCAGTGTGCAGAAGGTGGAGGAGATGCTCGATTTTATCCTCAGCACGGAGGCGTTGAAGCGCCAGTTTTACGGCAATGGCTGGACGGTGTATATTACGGACCATGCGCTGCCGATGCAGGGGGCGACTCAGCCGGCGGGGATGACAGACACCGGCGCGCGGCAGATCAGCCTGGTTGAGGAGCATATTGATCGTGCGGCCTACCATGAGTTCGGGCACTATTTTATGGCGATGTATGTGTTCAATGTTCCGGGCGCGCAGGCAGAGCTGGAGAAGCTGTATGCAGAGGAGGCCGGATCGTTTCAGTCGCATACCGGTATCGCGGAGGATACGATGTACGGTATGTCGGCGCTTGACGAGTTTATCGCGTCGGTGTTTGATAACATCGTGCATGATTCCACGGGCTGCTGTCCGAAGACGGAGGCCTATGTGCAGAACATGTATGGTACGCTGATGCAGATGGACTACGCGGATGTGTTCTCGACGGATTATGAGTACCATCACTCGTTTGAGGAGATGCTGCAGAAGTACGGAGCCTCGTATGAGTTTTATATCGACGGACAGAGAATCGATCCGGCAAGCTATGATGTGCATGATCTGCGGGCGCGGGGATACGAATCAAGGGTGACGGATTACGGCGGATACGGAAGCGTGAACGTGACGACATATTAGTGATATTGTGGAGCATGCCCTGGGAGACATGAAGAAATAAAGCGACGAGCTTGATTCGCGGTGAATCGGACTCGTCGCTTTTTCAGTGGTTACAAAATACAGATGGTGGAGCTAGGCCCCGGGAAGAAATAGAGAGCAGCATGATATGTGCTGGAGAAGACTCGACTATTTCGCTCAAATCACTGTAGATGCTTTAATTTTATGGTATTCTTTGGGTAGAAGGATTCAATTGTGCAATCAGCGTATTTTGCAGCAGGAAGGAGGACGACGATGTTTTGCCCGGAGTGTGGGAAGAAAATCCCGGAGGAAAGTATATTTTGTAAAAACTGTGGCAAAAGGGTAAAGGATACAGATCCTAAAAAGAAGGAACCAGTGCCTGTGAAGGCGCAAGGGGGTCATAAGCAGCCATATCAATCACCCTTACATGACGCGTTTTACTATAAAGATCCGACCTATGGCAAGATCATTTATGAAGAGCCGGGAGATGAACTGCCGTGAGAACGGCGGCAGGCTACAACTGTAGCATCATGGCTCTTCTTCGGTTGTGAAAGCCAAAATTTTTAATGAAGGAGGATGCACGATGAAAAAAATGAGGATTGTAGCTGTAACATTAGGATTTGCTGGTGCTTTGAGCATGGCTACCTATGCAGGCGCCTGGGCTAAGAACGCTCAGGGGTGGTGGTACAGTAATGGCGATGGTACATGGCCAGCGAACACATGGCAGTGGATTGACGGAAACGGTGATGGTGTAGCGGAATGCTACTATTTCGATCCAAGTGGCTATTGCCTTACGAATACAAGGACCCCGGATGGATATACAGTAAATGCTGATGGCGCATGGACAGTAAATGGAAGTGTTCAGACAAAACAGCTAGGACAAAGTGCGAATGCACTCAACATTGAAAACTGGGTAGGTCAGTATAAGGCCTTAAGAGACACGAAGGTTTATTCTAGTATTTATACGGGAACAACTGTGTCTGAAGCTGATGTTAGCGGATATTCGATGAAAGTCACGAAGGCTTCAACAGATTCTCTGAATTTCAAGATAGATCTTGGCGACGGATGGGGATCTGTATTCACAGCAAAGATTGATTCTAATGGTGTAGGAACCGTTACATATGTTGATGACGGAGAGAGCATGGAGTTCTTCCCGCAGTCAATATTGATCGATCCGATTTCCGGAAAAATACATATCGTGACTTCTGGAGAAGGTGATGGCAGGTGGACAGATACATTTGAGTTCATTAAAACAGCGTAGGTTTTTGCAGGGGCTTTGATGTGAGGCGAGGCGCAGCTGCTCAGTGTCATGACAAACGACCATCGGTTTGAAAAGGTTTATAATGAAGCATCAGATGCTCAGAAGGGAGAGATGCGAAATATGTGTGAGA